>JANNKH010000106.1:0-128473 GCA_031396205.1 Rhodoferax sp. | reverse complement strand
TTCATCTTCAGGCCCTCGGGCGCGCGTTCGAGTTGCGCCATCAGGTCAAAGCGCGGCAACGTCATGTCGAACTGGTCACGCAGTGCGCCGCGGATCCGGGTCTCGATCAGCTGGGTGCAGGTCAACAGGCGCAGCCACAATCGCAACTCCTGGGGATGCTCGGCTGCCGAGGTTCCGATGAGCCGGGCTTCCTTGTCCATGGTCAGAATCCCTGCGCCTTTGCCTCGGCGTCGGCCGCGGCCAGTGCGCTGCCGGCGCCGGCAGCCTGTTGCGTCTTGGCCGTCTCGCGGTAGAGCTGGTCACGCCCGCTCCAGTATGGGCGCGGCCATTGCACCTTCGGCGACTGCAACGCAGCCGTCTCGTGCAGCGTCCATGCCGGATCGGCCAGGTGCGGTCGCGCGATGGCGCACAGGTCGGCCCGGCCCGCAGCAATGATGCTGTTGACCTGATCGGCCTGGGTGATGGCGCCCACGGCGATGGTGCGAATCCCGGCCTCGTTGCGGATGCGGTCGGCAAACGGCGTCTGGTACATCCGGCCATACACCGGCTGCGCATCACGCGTGGTCTGGCCGGACGATACGTCGATCATGTCGCAGCCGGCGGCCTTGAACAGGCGGGCGATCTGCACCGCGTCGTCCGCGTCGGTGCCGCCCGCCGCCCAGTCGTGCGCCGATATGCGCACGCTCATGGGCTTGTCCTGCGGCCAGACAGCGCGCATCGCACGGAACACCTCGAGCGGAAAGCGGCAGCGGTTTTCCAGACCCTCGCTACCCTGTCCGCCATACGCGTCGGTACGCCGGTTGGTCAGCGGGCTGATGAAACTGGCCAGCAGGTAGCCGTGCGCGCAATGCAGCTCGAGCCAATCAAATCGGGCTGCAGCCGCACGCCGGGTCGACGCGACGAACGCATGGCACATGCGCTGCATGTCCTGTTCGGTCATCGAAGCCGGCGTCTGGTTCTGCGCGCCATAGGCCACGCTGCTGGCCGCCAGCAAGGGCCAATTCGCATCCGGGCCGTCGGCGGGCAACGGCTCGTCAGCCTGCTCCCATCCGACCTGGGTCGAACCCTTGGGTCCGCTATGCCCGAGCTGTAGGCCGATCAGCGCGGAGCTCTGCGCGTGCACGAAGTCAACGATGCGTTGCAGAGCGTGCTGCTGCACATCGTTCCACAGGCCGGTGCAGCCGGGCGTGATGCGGCCTTCGGGTGTGGGGCTGGTCATCTCGACCATGACCATTGCCGCGCCACCAAGTGCCCTTGCCCCCAGGTGCACCAGATGGAAATCCTGCACCACGCCATCGACCGCGCAGTAGGTGGCCATTGGCGAGACCACGATGCGGTTCTTCAACCGGGCTCCGCGTATCTGTAACGGCAGCAGCATGGGGGGCAGCGCCGGCGCCGCTGCAACGGGCGCGTCCTGTGTGTCCTGCCCGTCCGGTGCCGGCTGGTGGCGTGCCATCCATTGCTCGAAGCCGCCGAGCCAACGCGCGTCGCGCAGGCGCAGGTTCTCGTGGCTGATGCGTTGCGACCGGGTCAGCAGTGAATACGCGAACTGTTCAATCTGCATGCCGGTGTAGCGCGTCACGTTTTCGAACCATTCGGTCGAATTGCGCGCGGCATTCTGGATCTTGAACACCTCGACGCTGCGCCGGTCCTCGTATCGCTGCAGCAGCGCATCCATGTTGGCGGTGGCGCCGGGCTGGGCAAAGGTGTTGGCCAGATCGATCGCGTCTTCCAGCGCCAGCTTGGTGCCACTGCCAATGGAGAAATGCGCGGTATGCGCGGCATCGCCCATCAGCACGACCGGGACCCGCCCGTGCGGCAAGTCGACATGGTGCACCCAGGTCTTGCACATGACGCGCGGAAAACGGATCCAATTGGCCGAACCACGCAGATGGGTGGCATTGTTGATCAGCGCATGGCCGTCGAGATATTTGGCGAACAGTCTTTCGCAAAAAGCCACGGCCTGCGCCGGCTCCATGTCCTGCAGGCCATGCGCCTGCCAGACTTCCTGCGGCGTCTCGACGATGAACGTGGCAGTCGTATCGTCGAACTTGTAGGCATGGGCCTGAAACCAGCCGTGTTCGGTCTGCTCGAAGGCAAAGGTGAATGCGTCGAAGGTCTTGTGGGTGCCCAGCCAGACGAAGCGACACAGGCGCGTATCGATGTCAGGCTGGTAGACCTGCGCATACCGCGTGCGGATGCGGCTGTTCAGGCCATCGCAGGCGATCACCAGATCGGCCTGGTATTCGGTGGCCAGCGCCTGGTCGTCCGCGATGTCCTTCTCGAACTCCAGTTCCACCCCCACGGCCATACAGCGTTGCTGCAGGATGTTGAGCAGGTGCTTGCGGCCGATGCCGCAAAAACCGTGTCCACCCGAGCGCACGCTGCGGCCCTTGAAAAATACCTCGATGTCGTCCCAGTGGTTCAGCGCGTCGCCGATCAGCTGCGCACTGGGCGGATCCGCTTGCGCGAGATTCTCCAGTGTCTGGTCCGACAACACGACGCCCCAGCCAAAGGTATCGAACGGCTTGTTGCGCTCCACCACCACGACCCGGTGGGACGGGTCCTGCAACTTCATCAGCAAGCCGAAATACAGACCGGCTGGTCCACCACCAATGCATAGGATATTCATAACAAAATAGTTTACGCATAAACTAAAAACTGTCAAGCAGGAGACCGCGTTTGCGCGCTGCGATTGACGAATCCAACCCATGGCGCAAGAATTGCGCCTATGGAGCACTTGATCCGTTCCGCCGAATCACAGCTGGCGCGATTGACTGTCCCCCTGAGTCTGCGCCTGCCAGGCGGTCGCCTGGTTGGTCCGAGCCGTGCCGGCGTGACACTGGAATTTTCGCGCTGGCCTGCAGTGGCTCTGCTGGCAGCCGGCAAAATCGGCAAGATCGCGGAGGGTTTTGTCGAAGACCACATCCGCATCAAGGGCGCGATGCGCGACGTCATGGACGTGGCCGCAGAGCTGCTGCCCGCCTCCCCGGTGCCCGAACGCACCGCCTGGTGGATGCGCGCTGCGCGCCGGGTTCGCTCGGCCGCCGCACACTCGATCGAGCGCGACTCCGCGCAGGTGAGGTTCCACTACGATGTGAGTGATGACTTCTATGCGCTGTGGTTGGACCCTAAGCGGGTCTATTCCTGCGCTTATTTTGCCCAGCCGACCATGACGCTGGCGCAAGCGCAGGAGGCCAAACTTGACCTCATCTGTCGCAAACTGATGCTGCACCAGGGTGAGCGATTCCTGGACATCGGTGCTGGCTGGGGCGGCTTGCTGCTGTGGGCCGCCGAGCACTACGGCGTCGATGCAACCGGCATCACGCTGTCGAAAAACCAGCACGCGTATGTCGCGCAATTGATCCGCGACAGGGGTCTGGAGGGCCGGGTGCGGATGCTGCTGTGCGACTACCGCGACCTGCAGACAGCGTCGCCATTCGACAAGATCGCCTCAGTTGGCATGATCGAGCATGTCGGTCAGGCCAATCTGGGTGCCTATTTCCAGAAGATATTCCAGTTGTTGACGCCAGGTGGTCTGGTGCTCAACCATGGCATCACCGCAGCCGCCCCGCAGGCTGGGCAATTGGGTGCCGGCATTGGCGACTTCATCGAGAAATACATCTTCCCCGGTGGCGAACTGCAGCATGTGAGCCAGTTGCTGCACGAGGGCGCAGGTGCCGGACTGGAGATGCTCGACACCGAGAACCTGCGCCCGCATTACGCGCGCACCTTGTGGGCCTGGTCCGATGGGTTGGAATCCCGGCTGGAGCCGGCCCTGGTCGCGCTGCGTTCCAACGGCAGTTCCCAGGCACAGACCGAGCGGATGTTGCGCGCCTACCGGCTGTACCTGGCCGGCAGCGCCCTGAGTTTCGAGCGCGGCTGGTTGTCGCTGCACCAGATACTGGCTGCACGTCCGGACGAGGGGGGCCCATTCGACAATCCGCCAGGCGCGCAGTCGCATTACCCGTTCACCCGCAAATACATGTACCCTTAAGCCGATGGCTCGCCATTCGCGCAGGCCCAAATGGCTTCAGGGAGTCGGTACCACCCATGTTGTATATCTTCAAATCCAAGGCCGCAGGCGATGTGATCATGCTGCAGCCCAATGGCGAGCATATCCTGCAGATCATCGGCAAGGACCCGGGGCCCAAGGGCATCGTGCTGCCGCAGCAGATGCCCGCCGCGATCGCCGCACTGGAACAAGCCATTGCCCAGGGGCAAAGCGCCCAGGCAGTTCAGAGCGACAAATCCGACAAGCCGGACGACGCGCCTGCCGCCGACCGCGTATCCCTGCGCCAGCGCGCCGCGCCCTTCATCGACATGCTCAAACGCTGCCACAAGGCCGACACGGAAATCGTCTGGGGGGTATGAGCCGCCGGGCCGCTCCCAAGGCGAATTCCGCAGTGCGCAGCACGCAGGGTCGTCCAGCGAGCCGCCGGGCCGCTCCCAAGGCGAATTCCGCAGTGCGCAGCACGCAGGGTCGTCCATCGAGCCGCCGGGCCGCTTCCCACCACGCGCAGTGGCGGACCTATGGAACCATCAGTCGGCAAATTGCTTGGCCGCCTCGATCACCGGCTTGAGCTTGGCCATCTCTGCCGCCACAAAGGCCTTGTGCGCGGCGGGCTCCAGACGCCCGTCGGTAACGACCAGCGCACCCAATGCTTCCTGCTTCTTGATGAAATCCGGATCCTTGAGCGCCAGCTTCAGGCCGTCGTTGATCTGCTTGAGAACTGCCGGCGGGGTGCCCTTGGGCGCGTACAGCCCGTGCCAGATCGTCAGGTCAAACCCCTTGAGGCCCATCTCCTGCAGCGTCGGGTAATCCTTGAGCAACTTGTGCTTGGACAGCGGCTTGGCGGTCGTGACTGCAAACGCCTTGACGCGACCGGCCTCGATCTGACTGGTGGTGTTGGTGGTCTGGTCGCACATCAGGTCGACCTGACCGCCGAGCAGCGCGTTCATCGCCGGGCCGGTGCCGCCATACGGAATCGTCGTCATGGCCTCGTTGGCCTTGATCGCCGACTGCCACATCAGGCTGCACAGGTGCGACGCCGAGCCCAGGCCGGCGTGCGCCATGTTCAGTTTACCGGCATTGGCCTTGATGTAGTTCTCGAAGTCACGGTAGGTGTTGGCGGCAAGCTGCGGCTTGCCGATCAGCGTCATCGGCACCTCGTTGACCATGCCCAGGAACTCGAAGTCCTCCAGCGGTTTGTAGCCGATCTTCTTGTACAGCGCCGGGGTCGCCGCCATGCCGATATGGAACAGCAGCAGCGTATGGCCATCCGGCGCGGCTCGGGCCACCTTGGTGGCCCCGATCGTGCCGCCAGCACCTGCCGCGTTCTCCACGACGAAATTGGCGCCACCGCCCATCGCCTTGCGCATGGCTTCACCGAGCTGGCGCGCCACCAGGTCGGTCGGACCACCGGCGGCGAAAGGCACCACGATGGAGATCGGACGCGAACCCGGGTAGGTTTGCGCGTTGGCCAGCAGCGCTGTTGCGGCTGCCACGATGACAAGTAGACGTTTCATGGGACTCGATGGAGAGAAAGTTGAGGAAACCGCAAGTGTACGGACCGCCGTCCCTCGCCGCATCAAGGTATCTACCAATAAGCCTATTGCCCGGGTATCAAACTGCCCGCAATGCCACACTTATTTGTAACTGCGCGCGTCCTCGATCACCTTGCCATCGTTGGGCAGGCTGCCCGGCAAAACCAGTTCGACATCGCCTCGCAGCTTGGTCACTTCACGGATCGCCGCGCCGATCTTCTCGATCAGTCCATCCGGCCCGCTGCAGGCGGTCTCCACTTGCAGGGTCATGGTGTCGTTGGCCATTTCACCGCGCACCACCAACCGCGCCTTGGCCACTTCCGGAAATCGCTTCGCAATCGCCTGGACCTGGCCCGGATGTACGAACATGCCACGGATCTTGGTGGTCTGGTCGGCGCGACCCAACCAGCCCTTGATGCGGGCATTGGTGCGTCCGCTCGGGCACGGGCCGGGCAATACAGCGCTCAGGTCGCCGGTGCCGAAGCGGATCAGCGGATACGCCGGGTTCAGGCTGGTCACCACCAGTTCACCAACCTCGCCCTCGGGCACCGGGTCACCGGTGCCCGGGCGCACGATCTCGACCAGCACCGACTCGTCCAGCACCAGGCCTTCGCGGGCCTGTGTCTCGTAGGCGATCAGGCCTAGGTCCGCGGTGGCGAAACACTGGTAGCCCTGGATGCCGTGCGCCAGGAACCAGTCGCGCAGGCTCGGCGGATAGGCCTCGCCACCAAAAAGCGCCTTCGTCACGCTGGGCAGCGCAACGCCCATTGTGGCCGCCTTTTCGACAATGATCTTCAGGAAACTCGGTGTGCCGATGTAGCCGGCCGGACGCAAATCGGCCATCGACTGCACCTGCTGTTCGGTTTGCCCGGTCCCGGCGGCAAACACGGTGCACCCCAGCGCGTGCGCGCCGGTTTCCATCATCGATCCAGCTGGCACGAAGTGGTAGCTGAAAGAGTTGTGGATCAGCTCGCCAGGCCGAAAGCCTGCAGCAAACATCGCACGCGCCATACGCCAGTAGTCGCTCGCGCGGCCTTCGGGTTCGTAGATCGGGCCCGGACTGGCAAAGACACGCGGCATCTCGGCGCCAAAGCCGATCGCGGCAAAACCACCGAACGGTGTCTGCGCACGCTGGGCCTGCTGGCGCTCGAGCAACTCGTGCTTGCGCGTCACCGGCAGCGCGGCCAATGCCGCGCGGCTGGTGATGGATGCGCCGTCCACACCCTGCAGGATCTGCGCGAACGCCGGGCTGTTGCGTTGCGCATGGCCGACCTGGCCCGGCAGGGCATGGAGCAACGCGGCTTCACGCCGCGCCGGTTCACGGGTTTCGAGCTGATCGTAATAGGCTTGCATTGGATCGTAGTCCCTCACAGAAAATGGTATGGGTTCAGGCCAGCCAGCGCTTGCGCCGCTTGTAGCTCTTGACGTCCTTGAACGACTTGCGCTCGCCGCCACCCATGCCCAGGTAGAACTCCTTGACGTCCTCGTTGTCGCGCAAGTCCTTCGCAACGCCATCCATCACGACGCGGCCACTCTCCATGATGTAGCCGTAGTCAGCGTATTTCAGCGCCATATTGGTGTTCTGTTCGGCCAACAGGAAGGTGACCTTCTCCTTGGTATTGAGGTCGCGCACGATGTTGAACACTTCCTCCACCAACTGCGGCGCCAGACCCATCGAAGGTTCGTCCAGCAGCACCATCGTCGGGCTGGCCATCAGGGCGCGCCCGATCGCGCACATCTGCTGCTCGCCACCCGAGGTATAGGCCGCCTGGCTGGTGCGCCGGGTCTTGAGGCGGGGAAAGTAGGTGTAGACCTTGTCCAGGTTGCGCGCGATCTCGGCCTTGTCCTTGCGCGTGTAGGAGCCGGTCATCAGGTTCTCCTCGATCGTCAGGTGGGCAAAACAATGCCGCCCTTCCATGACCTGCACCACGCCACGCTCGACCAGGTCCGACGGCGAGAGATTCTCGATGCGGTCTCCACGCAGTTCGATCGAGACCTAGGTGACCTCGCCGCGCTCGCCCTTGAGCAGGTTCGAGATGGCGCGCAGCGTGGTCGTCTTGCCTGCGCCATTGCCGCCCAGGATCGCGACGATCTTGCCATCGGGAACCTGGAGCGAGACGCCCTTGAGGACCAGGATGACATGGTTGTAGATGACCTCGATGCCATTGACATTGAGGACGATGTCAGAAGTACTCATGAACGATTCCGTGTAGAAGGTTGCGTGGCCAACTGAAAGGTCAGGGATGCTGCCCTTTCAGTTGGCGGCTCGTTACCGAGCCGCCGGGCCAACCGGATTGCCATGGGCAGGCCGGTCGGCCCTTGGCACATCAGGACTGGCAGTCCTGGCCGGTACGACGGATCAGCTTTTTCTCGGCCGCATACTTGTCGGCCGCCGACTTGACCATCGGCTTGATGATCTGGTCATCGGCCTGGTACCAGTCACTGGTGAACACCCATTTGCCGCCGTCCCAGGTGTGAACACGGCCCCAGGCCGCACCCATGTGGTCCTGGCAACTGGTGGAGATCGGGCGCATCACACCCTTGAAGCCCAGCGCGTCCAGCTTGGCCTGCGTCAGGTTCAGGTTCTCCAGGCCCCAGCGGACCTGTTCGCCATTCATGATCTTGCCCTTGCCGAAACGCTCCTGCGCGGCACGCACACCTTCGACGCCGAACATCGCGCTCATCAGGCCGCGCATGTACAGCACCTGTCCTACCTCGTCCTTGGGTCCCGTACCTTCCCCCTTGCCATGCACCTTGGTCATGACTTCCTTGACCACCGCCGAATTGGTCTCGGTGCCATGCTGCATCGTGATCGCGTTGTAGCCCTTGGCCCCCGCGCCGACGTCCTTGACGTCCGGTTCGGCACCGGCCCACCACACGCCATACATCTTCTCGCGTGGATAGCCGGTGGCCTGTGCCTCCTTGAGCGCTGTGGAGTTCATCACGCCCCAGCCCCACAGCAGCACATAGTCGGGACGGCTCTGGCGCACTTGCAGCCAGGTCGCCTTTTGCTCGACACCCGGGTGGGTCACCGGCAACAGGCTGAGCTGGAAACCGAGCTGCGCCGCGCGCTCTTCCAGCAACGGGATCGGCTCCTTGCCATACGGGCTATCGTGGTAGATCAGCGTGATCTTCTTGCCCTTGAGCTTGTCCATGCCGCCTTCCTTCTTGGCGATATGCTGGATCAGGATGTCCGCAGCCACCCAGTAGGTGCCGGCAATCGGGAAGTTCCACTTGAAGACGCCGCCGTCGGCCGATTCGCTGCGACCATAACCGGCCGTGATCAACGGAATCTTGTCCACGGGCGCCTTTTCGGTCAGCGCGAACGTGATGCCGGTCGACAGCGGCTGGAACAGGGTCGCGCCGCCATTCTTGCCCTTGAGGCGCTCATAACACTCGACGCCGCGGTCGGTGGCATAGCCGGTCTCGCATTCTTCGAACGACACCTTCAAGCCATTGATGCCGCCGCGCGCGTTGGTCAGCTTGAGGTAGTCAGCATACCCATTGGCAAACGGCACGCCATTGGGGGCGTAGGCTCCGGTGCGGTACACCAGCGACGGAAAGAACTGCTCCTGCGCCTGGGCAGCAGTCGTCACCAGCGCGGATGACAGGCCGGCGCAAACCACCGACATCGACATTACTAGGTTTCGCATTTTCATGACTTCGTCTCCTTCAATAAAATATCAAGCACACACATAACAAACCCGGGACCCTTGGATCCAATCCCAATTGGCATCGCTGCATCGAAACCGGTCCCACGGGGACACCTCCGTTGCGCCATGCCAGCGGGGGCTGGTGACTAATGCGGAAAGGGCCAAAGCCGCAATTTCTGTTTGCCGATGCTCCACAGCCGCGCCAGTCCATGGGGCTCCACGATCAGGAACCAGACGATCAGCGCACCAAAAATCATGAACTCGGTATGCGATACCGCGGCGGTCGAAATCTCGACGCCAACCAGCGCGCCGGCCCATGGCAGGAACTGGTTCAGGAAAATCGGCAGCACGACAATGAACGCGGCGCCAAAGAAGCTGCCCATGATCGAACCCATGCCGCCGATGATCACCATGAACAGCAACTGGAACGAGCGATCGATCGAGAACGCCGCCGGCTCCCACGAACCCAGGTGCACGAAGCCCCAAAGGCCACCGGCCACGCCGATGATGAACGAGCTCACGGCAAATGCGCTGAGCTTGGCATACATCGGACGGATGCCGATCACCGCCGCCGCAACATCCATGTCGCGGATCGCCATCCACTCACGGCCGATCGCCGAGCGCACCAGGTTCTTCGCCAGCAACGCGAACACCACCAGGAACCCCAGACAGAAAAGGTACTTGTCGACCGGCGAGTTGATGGTCCAGCCCAGCACCTGCAAGTTGGATACGGAGACTGAACCCGATGCGGTATTGTTGGTGAACCAGCCCACGCGCAGGAACGCCCAGTCGCAGAAGAACTGCGCCGCCAGCGTGGCCACGGCCAGGTACAGACCCTTGACGCGCAGGCTGGGAATGCCGAATACGATCCCCACCAGCGTGGCGAAGAACCCGCCCGACAACAGCGACACGATGAGCGGCATGCCCTCGATGCGGATCTGCGTGTTGTAGGCTGCATAGGCGCCCACCGCCATGAAGGCGCCCGATCCCAGCGAGATCTGGCCGCAATATCCGACCAGCACATTGACGCCGATCGCGGCCAGCGCGAGGATCAGGAACGGGATCAGGATGGCGCGGAACATGTATTCGTCCACCAGCAGTGGCACGCCGACAAACGCAAACGCGATCAGCGCCAGGATCATCCAGCGGTCCTGCGCGATCGGGAAGATCTGCTGATCCGCCCGGTAGGAAGTCTTGAACTGGCCATTTTCTCGGTAGAACATATCGTTGTCTCTTTGGGTTCAGAAGGGCGCTGGCATGCGCGGGGAACTAGTCGCAGCCATCAAACGCGATCAATGATCTTCTCGCCAAACAGTCCCTGCGGCCGGAACAGCAGGAACACCAAAGCCAGCATGTAGGCAAACCAGATCTCGATGCCGCCACCGACGTACGGCCCCAGATACACTTCCGACAATTTCTCGCCGACGCCGATGATCAGGCCGCCGATGATGGCGCCCGGAACCGAGGTCAGGCCGCCCA
The DNA here is from genome assembly GCA_031396205.1 of Rhodoferax sp. Classification (GTDB taxonomy): domain Bacteria; phylum Pseudomonadota; class Gammaproteobacteria; order Burkholderiales; family Burkholderiaceae_C; genus CAISIP01. Next base: position 117,794 of record JANNKH010000106.1, on the reverse strand, counting down.
GGATGATTACCGGCAAGGCGCGCAGCGCCACGGTGGTGAGCGAAAACTGCACGCCCAGCTTGGAGCCCCAGATCACACCGGCCACCAGCGCCGTAATACCGGCGACGAACCAGACGATGACCCAGATCCGGCTGAGCTTGATGCCGATCGACTGCGCCGCCTGGTGGTCGTCGGCCACCGCACGCAACGCCCGTCCGGTGCTGGTCTTCTGGAAAAACAGCGACAACGCACCTACCAGCAGCGCCGCTACACAGGCCGCGTACACGTCCTCCAGGCTGACCAGGATGCCGCCCTGGAACATGTCCTGGAACAGGAACAGCGGCTCCTTGGGCATGCCGACGTCGATCTGGTAGATATTGCTGCCGAAAATCGTCTGCCCAAGGCCGTCGAGGAAGTAGGTGATGCCCAACGTGGCCATCAGCAGTGTCACGCCCTCCTGGTTGACCAGATGGCGCAGCACCAGCCGTTCGATCAGCCAGGCCAGCACGAACATCACCGCGGCGGCCAGCATGAACGCGATCAGGTTGCCGACGAACTTGCTCTCCAGCCCGAGCCAGCCAGGAACCCATTCGGCGAACCGGGCCATCGCCAGCGCGGCGAACAACACCATCGCGCCCTGCGCGAAGTTGAATACGCCGGACGCCTTGAAGATCAGCACAAAGCCAAGCGCCACCAGCGAATACAGCATGCCGGCCATCAGGCCGCCGATCAGGGTTTCAATGAAAAAAGCCATGTACTGTCTCCGCTTTCAGTGGCTGGTGCCCAGATAGGCACTGATGACTTCTTCGTTGTCGCGCACTTCCCGTGGCGTGCCGTCGCCGATTTTCTTGCCGTAGTCGAGCACGACGACCCGGTCGGAGATGTCCATGACCACGCCCATGTCGTGCTCGATCAACACGATGGTGGTGCCATACTCGTCATTCACATCCAGGATGAAGCGGCTCATGTCCTGCTTCTCCTCCAGATTCATGCCGGCCATGGGCTCGTCGAGCAGCAACACCTGCGGCTCCATCGCCAGCGCCCGGCCCAGGTCGACGCGCTTTTGCAGGCCATACGGCAGCTGGCCGACCGGCGTCTTGCGGTAGGCCTGGATCTCCAGGAAGTCGACGATGTGTTCGACAAATTCGCGGTGCCTCTCCTCCTCGCGCTGGGCCGGGCCGATGCGCAGCGCCTGCAGGAAGAGGTTGCTCTTGATGCGCAGGTTGCGCCCGGTCATGATGTTGTCGATCACACTCATGCCCTTGAACAGCGCCAGGTTCTGGAACGTGCGCGCGATGCCCATCTCGGCCACCTGTCGGCTGTTCATGTGCTTGAAGGTCTGGCCGCGAAAACTGATCTCGCCTTTTTGCGGCGTGTAGACGCCGTTGATGCAGTTGAGCATCGAACTCTTGCCGGCGCCATTGGGGCCGATGATGGCGCGCACCTCGTGTTCGCGCACGTCGAACGAGATGTCGGTCAGCGCGTTGACACCACCAAACGACAGGCTGATGTTCTTGACGTCCAGGATGACGTCGCCGATTTTTTTCTGGGGCGCTAGGTCGCTCATGAACGTACTTTCAGGCTGCTGCCTTGACCGGCGCAAAGGTCCGGGTGTCTTCGATTCTCAAGGTCGCGCTGATGCTGCCGCTGCGCCCGTCCTCGAACTTCACCACGGTCTCGATGTATTGCTCGGTCTTGCCGCCGTACAACCCATCGACCAGCGGCTGGTACTTGTCGGCGATAAAACCCCGCCGGACCTTGTTGGTGCGGGTCAGCTCGCCGTCATCGGCGTCGAGTTCCTTGTGCAGCACCAGGAAGCGGCTGACCTGGCTGCCGGCCAGCAATTCGTCGGCCGCCAGGTCGGCATTGACCTTCTCGATGCATTCCTTGATCAGCTGGTAGACCTCGGGTTTCTGCGCCAGATCGGTGTAACCGGCATAGGCCAGGTTGCGCCGCTCGGCCCAGTTGCCGACCGCCTCCATGTCGATGTTGATCATCACGCAGACCTTTTCGCGGCCGTCGCCGTAGGCCACGACCTCTTTGATGTAGGGGAAGAACTTGAGCTTGTTCTCGACATACTTGGGCGCGAACATCGCGCCGTCATTGACGCCGCCCCTGATGCGGCCGACGTCCTTGACCCGATCGATGATCTTCAGGTGACCGTGCGCATCGAGGAAGCCGGCGTCGCTGGTGTGGTACCAGCCATCGGCCGTCAACACCTCGGCGGTGGCGGCGGGGTTCTTGAAATACTCCTTGAGCAGCCCCGGCGACTTGACCAGGATCTCGCCGTTCTCGGCCACCTTGATCTCGACACCGGCGATCGGCAGTCCCACCGTGTCGGCGCGCGCGGCGTTGTCGGGCTGCAGGCAGACGAATACGGCCGTCTCCGTGGAGCCATACAACTGCTTGATGTTGATGCCGATCGAGCGATAGAACTGGAACAGATCCGGTCCGATCGCCTCGCCCGCCGTGTAGGCCACCCGCACCCGGCTCATTCCCAGGTTGTTGCGCAGTGGACCGTAGACCATCCAGTCACCCAGCGTGTACAACAGCTTGTCCGTCAGACCCACCGGCTTGCCGTCCATCAGGTCGGGACCGACCCGCTTGGCCAGGTCCATGAAGCCCTGGAACATCGTGCGCTTGATGCTGCCGGCGTCCTCCATGCGGATCATCACGCTGGTCAAAAGGCCTTCGAACACCCGCGGCGGCGCGAAGTAGTAGGTGGGGCCGACCTCCTTGAGGTCGATCGTCACCGTCGCGGCCGATTCCGGGCAGTTCACCACGTAGCCGCAAGCCAGCCACTGCGCATAGCTGAAGATGTTCTGTCCGATCCAGGCCGGCGGCAGGTAGGCCAGCACCTCCTCCGCACTGGTGAGCTTGTCGAAGGCGGCGCCCGCGCGGGCGCGGTCGAGCAGACTGTTGTGCGTATGCACTACGCCCTTGGGGTTGCCAGTCGTGCCCGAGGTGAAGAACATCGCCGCCACGTCGTGCGGACCGGCCTGTTCGATCTGCACCTTCAGGAAATCCTGATGCTGTTTCGCGTAGACCCTGCCCGCGGCCACCAGTTCCTCGATCGCCATCAGGCCCGGCTCGTCGTATTTGCGCAGGCCACGCGGGTCGTCGAAATAGATATGGGCCAGTTGCGGGCACTGCTCGCGGACCTCCAGCAGCTTGTCGACCTGCTCCTGGTCCTCTGCAAACGCGAAACAGACATCGGCGTTGTTGATCGGGAACACGCATTCGGCTGCGGCGGCGTCCTGGTACAGCGGAATCGGGATCGCGCCCAGCGACTGCGCTGCCAGCATCGTCGCGTACAGCCGCGGCCGGTTGGCACCGACCACGACCATGTGCTGGTCGCGCCGCAGTCCGGCCTGATGCAGGCCGCCCGCAATGTCTGCGACCAATTCCAGCAGGTCACCCCAGGTCAGCGCCTGCCAGATCCCGAACTCCTTTTCACGCATGGCTGGCGCCGTTGGCCTTTCGGCTGCGTGTTTTAGCAACAATCGGGGGAACGTTGTCTGCACGGTGTCTCCTTACGGGCCATAGGCGCGCCGTCGTCCGCCGCCCTTGCGGGCCGGTGAATGCGGCAGCTACTCACAAGCAATGGAATATAGGATTTAATTTGACGCTATCTTGTCAGTTGGACGACAATCGAGGGTAATGGAGGCTAGGGATTTCCCTTAGTCCGACTCCGCATAGACCCAACACTGCGCTGTTATTGATTCATGTCAACCGAATTGTCCTTGCACCATCGCCGGCGCTCGCCTACCGCAGTCGAAGTTCAGGCCATTCCCTGGATGGCGGTCCTGAACGATGCCCAGAGCGAGCGAGTGTTGTCCGAGCTCAAGATAGGAGACGCGCTGCCGGGCGACTATGTCTGTCGCACCGGGCGCCCCGTGACCTACTGGTTTGGCGTCGTGGACGGCCTGCTCAAAATGAGCAGCGACACGATCGAAGGCAACACCATGACCTTCACCGGCGTTGCGCCGGGCGGCTGGTTTGGGGAAGGCACTGCACTCAAGCGCGAACCCTACAAATACAACATCCAGGCGCTGCGCAAGAGCACGGTGGCGGGCCTGCCGGTCGATACGTTTCATTGGCTGCTCGACCAGTCCATCGGGTTCAACCGGTTTGTCATGAACCAGATCAATGAACGCCTGGGCCAGTTCATTGCCGCACGGGAGATCGACCGCATGAACAACCCGGATGCCCGGGTTGCGCGCAGCCTGGCCGCGTTGTTCAACCCGGTGTTGTATCCGGCTGTCGGCGAGGTGCTGCGCATCACACAACAGGAACTTGCCTATCTGGTCGGATTGTCGCGCCAGCGCGTCAACGAAGCGCTGCGGGCGCTGCAGGAACAAGGCGTGATCCGGGTCGAGTACGGCGGCCTGCGCGTGCTGAGCCTGGACGCGCTGCGATCGCGGGTATTTGCCAAACACGAGACGACATGAACGATTCCGAATCCCGCAAACCAGTACAACGCGCACCCAGGCCGGCGGCCACTGCGGGTCGAACCGCCGCGTCCGGCCCATCGGGCAGCGCGCAGGCTACTGGCATCGGGACCAGCCGGCTCAACAAACGCATGGCCGAACTGGGCATGGCCTCGCGACGCGAGGCCGACGACTTGATCGCGCGCGGTTGGGTCAAGGTCAACGGCGCGCCGGCGGCGATGGGCATGCAGGTTATGCCCTCCGACCGGATCGAGATCAGCAAGCAGGCACAGGGTCAGCAGGCCAACCAGGTGACGATCCTGCTCAACAAACCCATGGGCATCGTCAGTGGGCAGGCGGAAGACGGCCACCTGCCGGCCATCACCTTGATTCAACCGCAAAACCGCTGGGTTGACGACAACGCCCGCTTCTTTTTCCATCCCAGACAGCTGCAAAGCCTGGTGCCGGCAGGCCGGCTCGACATCGATTCGATCGGTCTGCTGGTACTGACCCAGGACGGCCGCGTCGCGCGCCAGTTGATCGGCGAAGATGCGATGATGGAGAAGGAATACCTGGTGCGGGTTACCTACAACTTCGGTGCGCCCGGCGCGACCCACGCCGCCAGGGAGCTTGGCGAGATTCATGCACATGACCCGGTCAGCAGCGATGTGCAGGCAGTTTTTCCGCCCGAGCAACTGGCACGCCTGCGCCATGGCCTGGAACTCGATGGCCAGGCGCTCAAACCGGCGCGCATCAGCTGGCAGAACCCGGAGCAACTGCGCGTGGTCCTGACCGAAGGCAAAAAGCGCCAGATCCGGCGCATGTGCGAGCTGGTGGGTCTGAAGGTGGTCGGCCTCAAGCGCGTGCGCATCGGCAAGGTGATGCTGGGCAACCTGCCGCTGGGGCAGTGGCGGTACCTGGCGCCGCACGAACGGTTTTAATCATCGAACCCGGACGCCCAGCCATGGACGGCCGGGCGTCCGTGGACATTGGCCGATGCGCAGCCGCGTTTGGCATACGACAAACCTGGAACGCTGGAGCGACGGGGTCGGACGAACAAACCGGTTCACAATGGCGTGTCGGGTTGCATCAAGATTGCGTCATCCCTGGTCTGTGTCCGTCAATTTCCAGGTTGGATCCAGCAAAAACCCATGCAATAGGCTCCGCGCGTGTCGACGTTCTTGACAGCTGAACCGCAGGCCAATGCACACCCCATTGAATATATTGAAGAATGCCCCTTGGCACGCGAAATGCTTCGGTTTCCGGTGCGCATCCGTCCATCCGACCGGTTGTTGACACAAGGGGCTCCCATGATCAAGCAAACAGCCACGGTTTTCCTCGGCGTCGCTCTATTGACCTCCCAAGCCGCTCACGCCGGTCTGGTGACGGACCCTAATGACGCACGATCCTGGCAAGGCGCAAACGTCGGCACCTTCGCGACTCTTTACTACGGCAGCAATACGCTGGCCAATCGCCAGTTGGTGGTCGACAACCAATTGCTGGACGACGGCAATTTCAGCTCCGCGGGCTTTTCCGCAGCCCAGATGAGAAGGTTCAACGGCGTTGACGTCGTTGCCAACCCAGGCGCTGGTTCTTACGGAACGTCCTTCGACCAGCCCAATGCCAGCGATGGCAATGATGGCACGTACTCCTACAATTTCGGCTTCGCAGGCGCGGCCTTCGGTGGTAATGGTATCGACGCGCATTGGATCCAGACCGACAACACAGTCGGAAATTCCGTGTGGGACCTTGGCTTCCAGGCCACCAAGGCAGCCATATTCAACACCGTCGATCACGGCCCACTGCCGCAGGAAGCGATCGAGTCCTCCATATACCTCTCCAATGACATGATCAACTGGACCCAGGCAGTGACCGAACGCGTCTGGCTGGAGGGCATTTACAGTGATACGACGGTTCTATGGGATGGTTTTGTCTATGCGGTCGGCACTGGCACCAGCGCTACCTTCCGGTTTGCCTCGATCACCTGGGGCGGGCCCGGAGCCCTGATCTCTGACGGTGACAATGAAATCAATGGCGTCATGGGCCTTCGTGCCGACTTCCAGCCAGGCCCCAATGGCGTTCCCGAGCCAGGTTCCCTGGCCCTGCTGGGTCTTGGTCTGCTGGGCTTGGCGACCCAACGCCTGCGTAGAGTACCTTTGGTGCGGGCCATTTCTCGGTAAGGCATGCCGGGTCCTGCGGGCTGGTGGCGCTGATGACTCTTCCAGCCCGGCCCATTTGCCGGTAAATCGCGTTGCCGGAGCAGCGCGCCTACGGGCGCTCAATCGTCCGGCGTCGTCCGGCGGCAATCCGGCCTGCAGCCGCCTTGCCTAGACACGCCCCACACCATGCCCCGAAACCTGCCCACGAAAAATCCACGTCACATAAGCCCGTCCGACGTACGCGCCGTCGCACGGCTGGCAACCCAGGCAACCCTGGGAACGACGCGAATCGCCGAGGGCGTGCACCAGGCGGTGTGGCGCACGATGGGCGCTCCCAAAGGCACACAACCGGACCAGACGCGCGGACTGACCGCACTCGTCTACCGGTGCGTGGCGGGCGTCACCCGGGCGGTTGGCGGTGGCATCGACATGGCTCTGCGGCGGCTCGAACCGCTCCTGGGCGCCATGGACGCGGCACCGACGGAGTCAGACCAGCGCATGGCCGTGGTGGCGGCGCTCAATGGCGTGATGGGCGACCGGCTACGGGCCGACAGCAACCCGCTGGCGCTGCCGATGACGCTGCGCCACAACCGCCTGCCGCTCGATCCGGACGCTCCGGCACCTGCGTCGCCGGTCACCGGAAAAATCCTGCTTCTGGTGCACGGCCTGTGCATGAACGACCTGCAATGGCAGAACTGGCGCACAGCGGCCGACGGTTCCCTGCACAAGGGCCTGGACTATGGCGAGGCAATAGCGCAGGCCCAGGGCTTTACGCCGGTCTACTTGCGCTACAACACCGGGCTGCATGTGTCGGAAAACGGCCAGGAACTGTCGACTCTGCTGGAACGGTTGATCGCCGCGTGGCCGGAACCGGTCCAGGAATTGGTGGTCGTCGCACACAGCATGGGCGGGCTGGTGACCCGCAGCGCCGTCCACCAGGCCCAAAGCGCGGGACAGCGCTGGACCGACCGGCTCAAGCGCATCGTGTTTTTGGGTACGCCCCACCATGGCGCCCCGCTGGAACGGGCTGGCAGCTGGATCGACCAATTGCTGGGCGCCACACCCTACTCGGCGCCCTTTGCCCGGCTGACCGGCCTGCGCAGCAGCGGCATTACCGATCTGCGCCATGCCTACCTGACCGAAGGCGACTGGGCGGGCCATGACCGTCTGCGGCGCCGAGGATTGGTGCACCAGCATGTGCCGCTACCTGCCGGTGTCGCATGCCTGGCCGTCGCGGCAGCGGTATCGGGCCGGCGCAGCGCATTGGCCGAGCGACTGCTAGGTGACGGGCTGGTGCCATTGCGCAGCGCCCTGGGGCAACACGACGACCCGGCGCGAAGCCTGGCGTTCGACAATCGATCCCAGGCGGTCGCCTTTCGGACCAACCACATGCAACTGCTTAGCGATCCGGCCCTGGCCGAACGCATCACGGCGTGGCTGATCGAGACAGCGCCGCCAGGGTCTTGAACCCTGGGCAATCGCCCATAATTGCGGGTTGCCCTCAGCGCGTCGGCCAACCCCGATGGGGTGACGGCGCCCGTTCTTGACCGTTTTTGACACTGACGACCGATTTCCATGAACAAACAAACCCTTTCCTTCCAGGCCGAAGTCGCGCAACTGCTGCATCTGGTCACCCATTCGCTGTACTCCAACAAGGAAATCTTCCTGCGCGAGCTGATCTCCAATGCGTCGGACGCCTGTGACAAACTGCGATTCGAGGCTATCAACGACCCGGCCCTGTTTGAAGACACACCCACCCTGGAAGTGCGGGTGACGCTCGACAAGAAGGCCCGCACGCTGACGATCACCGACAACGGCATCGGCATGAGCGAGCACGAAGCCATCGACAACCTGGGCACCATTGCCAAGAGCGGCACCAAGGATTTCGTCGCCAAACTCACTGGCGACCAGAAGGCCGACTCGCAGCTGATCGGCCAGTTTGGCGTCGGCTTTTATTCCGGCTTCATCGTGGCCGACATGATCACCGTCGAGACCCGCAGTGCCGGGTTGGACGCCAAGCAGGGCGTGCGCTGGGTCAGCGGCGGTGCCGGCGACTTCCAGGTCGAGACCATCGAACGCGCCCAGCGCGGAACCAGCGTCACGCTGCATCTGCGCGAAGATGCCGAGGACTTCACCGGCAGCTGGAAGGTCAAGGGCATCATCAATAAGTATTCCGACCACATCAGCCTGCCGATCCTGATGCAGAAGGAGGAGTGGAAGGAAGGAGAGAGGATCGAGGGCGACGCGTCCGGCGCCACCAAGGGCGGCGAGATGGTCGTCACCGACGAATGGGAAACCGTCAACAAGGCCAACGCGATCTGGTCGCGCCCCAAGAAGGACATCACGCCCGAACAGTACAACGACTTCTACAAGCAGATCAGCCACGACTTCGAGGCCCCTCTGGCCCATACCCACAACCGGGTCGAGGGCAGCACCGAATACACGCAGTTGCTGTACATACCGTCCAAGGCGCCGTTCGATCTGTGGAACCGCGACAAGAAGGGCGGACTCAAGCTGTACGTCAAACGGGTGTTCATCATGGACGACGCCGAGGCGCTGCTGCCCACTTACCTGCGCTTCGTCAAGGGTGTGGTCGACTCGTCGGACCTGCCACTCAACGTCAGCCGTGAACTGCTGCAGGAAAGCCGCGACGTCAAGGCGATCCGCGAGGGTTGCACCAAGCGCGTGCTCAGCATGCTGGAGGATCTGGCCCGCAACGACAAGCCGCTCGAGGCCAAGCCCGCCGAGGGTGCGGACGACGTGACCGACGTGGTCAGCGAGCAGGACAAGGCCGCCGCCGCTGCTATCAGCGGCAAATATACGACGTTCTATGACGCCTTCGGCGCCGTGCTCAAGGAAGGCCTCGGAGAGGACTTCGCCAACAAGGACCGGCTGGCCAAGCTGCTGCGCTTTGCCTCCTCGACCACCGACAGTGTCAGTGTGGGTTTTGCCGACTACAAGGCGCGCATGAAGGACGGCCAGGAGGCGATCTACTACATCACGGCCGACTCACCAGCTGCCGCCAGGAACAGCCCGCAGCTCGAGGTGTTCAAGAAAAAAGGCATCGAAGTGCTGCTGATGACCGACCGGGTCGACGAGTGGGCGCTGAATTACGTCACCGAATTCGATGGCACACCGCTGCAAAGCGTCGCCAAAGGAGCGGTCGACCTGGGCAAGCTGCAGGACGAGACCGAGAAAAAGGCCGCCGAGGAAGCCGCCGAAGCCTTCAAGCCGCTGTTGGCCAAGCTCAAGGAAGCGCTCAAGGACAAGGCCGAAGACGTGCGCGTCACTACGCGCCTGGTCGACAGCCCGGCCTGCCTGGTGGTGCAAGACCATGGCATGAGCACCCAGCTCGCCCGCATGCTCAAGCAGGCCGGCCAGAGTGCGCCCGAGGTCAAGCCGGTGCTCGAAGTCAACGCCGAGCATGCGCTGGTCAAGAAGCTCGAGGGCTCGGTGCACTTCAATGACCTGGCCCACATCCTGTTCGACCAGGCGTTGCTGGCCGAAGGCGGCATGCCGGACGATCCGGCGGCGTATGTGAAGCGGGTCAACGCGCTGCTAGTGTAAGTTTGACGGGCGACGGCAGCAGCCGTACGCCGGAATTCAAAAGTGCGCTGCGCCATGGATCAGGCCTTTCGGCTGCCCACCCAGGTCGCGGCTCGCCGCGGGGCGGGGGGTCGACGGGCCCAGCAACCGTTGTAACGCCTTATTTCGCGGGTCGATGCAGCGCGCAGAGCTTGTTGCCGTCGGGATCGCGCAGATACGCCAGGTAGATCGGGCCCGCCGCGCCTTCGCGAAAGCCCGGAGGATCCTCGCAGGTCGTGCCGCCAAAGGCGATGCCCGCGGCATGGAATGCATCGCCTTGCTCGCGGGACTGCACCGTAAACCCAATCGTGCTGCCGTTGCCGTGCGTCGCGCTGTGGCCATCGATGGGCGTGGTGATGGCAAACGTCCCCGTAGGACTCCGATAAAAATACCGCTTCTTGTTGGCCACACCCGGACCTATGCCGAGCGTGCCAAGCAGGGCATCGTAGAACTTCTTCGAAACCTCGAGGTCATTGACACCGAGCATCACATGGCTGAACATGAATTTCTCCGTCAGAGCCCGCTCGCGGGCGAATGGCATCGCGGGAATGGTATCCGATGGCCGCTCCCGCAGGGGCGACCTCGCTGACCGAATTGCATGACCGTCCATGCCGCACCCGTATGCGCCAAGCGTTGTGGGCGCCAGCAGGCTCGGGGGTCGCAAAATGGGGACTGCCCGCGTCAAGGTGTCGTTGCGCAAACCGCTGGTCAGGGCATCCGCAGCATGTTTGCCGGCAACAGCCCGCGCTGGCCTTTGTCCAGGCTCACGTCATAAACCCGCTCGGGACCGTTGCGCCCATTGACCTGGCGCACGCGGTTGACCTTGGCACGGATCCACTGGCTGCCGTATTTCGCCATCACGACCTGGCCCGCCGCGTATGGGGCCTTGGGTTGCCCGGCCGGCAGCACGGCGGAGGCGCCAGCCGCGGCGGGGGATTTCGCCTTGGGCGCCCGTTTTCCGCCGGACGGACACAACAGCTCCCATTGCTGCGCTATTCCCATCCCGCCGTTGGCGTTGTCGCGGCCCGCAATCCGGCCCTGCGCATCACGCCATTTGCTTCGGCCAGCGCCCATGGCCCAGCGCCATCTTCGTAGCGCAGCGCCAAAAGGTTGCTTGTCGGGGCAGCACCGCGCAAATAAACCATTCGGCTGCCGTGTCAAGCCGCGTCGGGCAAAACGTTCGCCGCTGGCGCAGCGCTCGCGAACGCGAAGGCCTCGTGCACGCTCAGGAACACCTTGCCGTCGAGCCTGCGCCCCAGATCCGTATTGCGCAGTCGGTCCATCACCGGGCCCTTGACCTCGGCCAGCAGGAAAGCGACGCCCCGCGCGGCAAGGCTTCGCTCAAGCTCGGTCAACATGTCCAGCGCGGTGGCGTCGATCTGGTTCACTGCCGAGCAGATCAGCAGCACCTGGCGCACATCGGGATCGAGCGCTAACTGTTGCCCGATGCGGTCCTCCACCACAATGGCATTGGCAAAAAACAGGCTCTCGTCAACGCGCAAGGCCAGCAAGCCGGGCACCGTCTCGACCTTGTGGCGCAGCGTGTTGCGGAAATGCTCGGTGCCTGGCACGCGCCCCACCACCGCCATGTGCGGTCGACTGCTGCGCCACACCAGTGCGCCCAGCGACAGCGCCACACCGGCCAGAATGCCGCCCTCGACGCCCAGCAGGACGACGCCCAGCGCGGTGCCGACCAGCGACAGCGCGTCGGCGCGGTCGTAGCGCCAGGCGCGCCGCAGCGTGCCCAGATCCACCAGCCCGGTCACCGCCACGATGATCGTCGCGGCCAGCACGGCATGTGGCAGGTAAAAGAACAGGCCGGTGAGCGCCGCGATGACCAGCGCCATCAGTGCGGCCGAGACGACTCCGGCCAGCGGCGTGTGCGCGCCGGCCGCGAAATTGACAACCGAGCGCGCAAAGCCGCCGGTAACCGGGTATCCGCCTGACAAGGCGCTGGCCACATTGGCCGCGCCCAGGCCCAGCAATTCACGATTCGGCACGATGCGTTGCTGGCGCTTGAGCGCCAGTGACTGCGCCACCGACACGCTTTCGACAAATCCGACCAGCGCGATCAATAGCGCCGGCAGCCATAGCAGTCCCAGCGTATGCACGTCGGGCAGTACCCATGCCAGTGTCGGCAAACCAAGCGGCACCGCGCCCACGATCGCGATTGCCGCCGATTGGTCGAGCCGCCATAGTGCAACGGCTGCCGTGGACAGCAGCACGGCGACCATTGGTGCCAGCTTGGCCAGTACATCGGCCATCGGGGCGGAGAGTCCCCAACGCATCAGCGCAGGAGCCATCGCACGGCGTGCGAACAACAAAAAGGCAAGGGTCGCGACTCCGGTGAGCACGGTCGGCAGGTTGCTGTGCTGCAACGACGTCACCAAGCCGAACAGTTTTTCCACCACGCCGGCGCCGGCGATCCGCACGCCCAGGATGTATTGCAGCTGACCGACCGCGATCAGCACAGCCGAGCCGGTGATAAAGCCACTGATTACCGGATGGCTCAGGAAATACGCCAGAAAGCCCAGACGCAGGGCGCCAAACGCCAGCAGCATGGCACCCGAGATCAGCGCCAGTTGTACCGCCAGCGCGGCATATTCAGGGCTGCCCGCCAGCGCCAGCGGCTGCAGCGCACTGGCCGTCATCAGCGAGGCCACGGCCACCGGCCCCACCGCCAGCGTCATGCTCGAGCCCAGCAACGCATACGCCACCAGCGGCAGGATGCAGGCATACAGGCCGACTTGCGGCGGTAGCCCCGCGAGCATGGCGTAGGCCAGGCTTTGCGGGATCAGCATGACCGTGACGATCAAGCCGGCCGTCAGATCGCCCGCCAGCCAAGTGGCCTGGTAATCGCGCAACCAGGCCGGCAGAAGCACGTTAGCGCACACCCTCGGTCTGCAGTTCCGGCGCGGCCCGGGTGGCCCAATCGAAAGCCAGCATGCCGGCCAGCATCGCGACCACGAACACGGCCGCCTTGGGTTGACCGGCACCCAACGACACCAGCGCCGGGCCGGGACAAAAGCCTGCCAGACCCCAGCCGACACCGAATGCCAGCGAGCCGAGCACCAGGGGCCGGTCGATCTGGCCGGGTTTGGGCAGGTGCAGCGCACCGCCCAGGAATGTGGTCGTGCGCTGGCGAGCCAGCACGAACGCCAATACGCCCACGCCGATGGCACCACCCATCACCAGGCCCAGTGAGGGGTCCCAGGTGCCGAACAAGTCCAGAAAGCCGATCACCTTGCCCGGATCGGTCATGCCCGACAGGATCAGGCCGAGCCCAAACAAAAGGCCAACCACTAGTTCAACAATACGGTTCATGCTATGCATCTCCAAACAAGGGGCATCAGCGCGTCAGGTCAATGCATGGCGGACCAGGTAGACCGTGACAAATCCGGCCCCCATGAACGCCAGTGTCGCCACCAGGGAGCGCGGCGACAACTGCGACAAGCCGCACACGCCATGGCCGCTGGTACAACCGGAGCCATAGCGGGTGCCGGCGCCGACCAGCAGACCGGCAACGACCAGCGTCGCCCAGCCCGCGTCGATCCGCGGTACCACCGGCTGCGCGAACAGCGCAACCACGATCGGCGCGGCCAACAGGCCTAGCAGGAACGCCACGCGCCAGCCGACATCACCCGGGCGCCGCGCCAGCAAGCCGCCGACGATGCCGCTGACGCCCAGGATGCGCCCTCCCAGCAGGATGAACATGGCCGATGCCAGGCCGATGAGAATGCCGCCTGACAAAGAGGCCCAGGGCGTGAAGTGTGGCCAGTCGATGCTCATCATGCATCCTCCATGCTGCGCATTGCACAATTCGCCCTTGGGAACGGCCCGGCAGCGCTCACTGGATTACCCTCCTGCCTGTTAAGGTCGTAGGCAGGCCCAAGCGCAGGGTTGTCCACGGGGCTTGATTGGCAGAATTGTTGGTGCAAGGTGTGCATCACCGCCTGCGCCTGCGGGCTGTCGATGCGGTAGTAGATGGCCTTGCCGTCGCGCCGGGTGCTGACCAGTCCCTCCTCGCGCAGCACAGCCAGTTGTTGCGACAGGGTCGGCTGCGCTACACCGACGCGCTGCTCCAGCTCTCCGACCCGCTGCTCGCCCTGCACCAACTGGCACAGCAACAACAGGCGATCGGGGTTGGACAGGACTTTCATCAGCCTACAGGCATTGCCCGCACCTTGACGCAGGTGGGCCAAGTCGAACGCGACGGCATCACGGGGCATGGCGAACGGCTCTCCAGGATTGCAATATTGCGATGATAGTTTATAAATCGATAGTTTGATATATATCAAACTATCAAATTCGCAAACGTATGTGCAATGGGGCACAAGTCACGCCGAGAAACGCCACGAGAGGACGCGGGGCAGTCCGGACTCCGACGCGCCCGCGCCACGCTCGGCGCAAGCAGTCAGCGGATCTTGCCCAGCATCGCCTCCATGTGCTCCAGCATATGGGCCAAGTCGCTTGCGGCGCCGGCCTTGTCGCCCAGGCGCTCGCCCAGTTCCTGCTCGATGAAGCACACGGTCATGCGCACGTAGGCGCTGTCCAGCGCCTTGCGTACCGCCGACATCTGCCCTGCGATCGCCAGACAGTCGTCGCCCACCTCGATCATGCGCTGCACCCCGCGCAACTGGCCTTCCGCGCGCTTGAGGCGGTGCAACAGGTCGGTGCGCGTCTTCTGGTCGGTGAGGGTTGTCATGGCGCAGTTGGCCGCCAGGCGGCCGGGAAAGGTCGAACGCGCCATTATCCGGTCACTTCAGAACCACGCCGTTCGCGTCCAGCACCCGCACCGTGATCGGGATGCCCGCACCGACGCTCTGGGTCACGGTGCAATAAGCCTCGAACTGGTCCAGCACCCGGTCCAGATGCTGCAGCGTGTCGGCGGTGACACCAAGATGCAGTCGCACCGTCATGCCGAGTACACGCAGCCGGTTCTCCGCATTGCGACCCACCTCGGCCTGTACATCACAGCGGATCGGCTCGGGTGTCTGCTTGAACTTGCGCAGCGCAAACAGCAGCGAGTCGCTCAGGCAGTTGCCCACCGCGGCCGCAAGCAACTGCACTGGCGAAGGCCCGGCACCCTTGCCCAGCGGCGGCGGTTCGTCGGCCAGCAAGTCCGGAGCTGCGCCACCGAACTGCATCGTGAATTGGTAGTCCTGTTGCTGGACCAGGCGCACCGACTCGTGGCTGTTGTCGGCCATGGCTCAGGCCCGACCGGGTGCTTTTTCCGGCACGCCGAGCTTCTTCAGCATGAAGCCGAGCGGACAGACGTTGCTGAAACCGAACTGGAACAGATTGGCGCCAACAAACGCGGTGAAAGCCAGCCACCACGGGCTGACGAACAGCGGGCTGGCTTCGACGCCAAGCGCCAGCGACACCAGGATGAACAGGCCGGCAAGTATGCGGATGTAACGTTCTACGGTCATGGAAAACTCCTATTGAGGTTGATAAAAAAATGGTAAATCCAATGCGGTGCGCGCTTTAATCGACCAGCCGCACGATGCCCAGGGCCTTGAGCACATATTTCTCGTACACCGGCTCCACGTTGCCGGTCTTCATCTTGCGCATGAAATATTTCTCGAAGCCGATCTTGGCCAGGTGCACCCACTTGCCCTTCTTGAACCAGTTCACATTGCGCGGTGGCATCTGCGGCAGCGCAACGAAGGCCGCGCCGGTGTCACCCATGTCGGCCAGGCAGATGGCGTTCCAGGTCGCCTTGGCGCTGGCGCTCTTGCCCGCCAGTTCGTCGGCGATGTTGTGCGCAATCGCCGAGACCATGGTCTCGATCATGTAGCCGGTCTTGGGCGCGCCGGTGGGAACCGGTGTCACCTCAACCGGGGGGATCGCCACGCAGACCCCGGCCGAGAAAATGTTGGCGTGCGCCTTGCTGCGCTGGTGTTCGTCGATCAGCACAAAGCCGCGCGGGTTGCACAAACCAGGCACCGCGGCCACGGGATCGACTCCCTTGAAGGCTGGCAGCATCATCGACAGTTTGAACGGTACCTCGTGCTCCTTGTGCAGTTGGCCCTTGTCGTCGAGTTCGGACACGAACAGCTTTCCCGGCTCGACCTTGGTGGTCCTGGCATTGGTGATCCACTTGATGTCATGGCCGCGCAGTTCGGACTCCAGCATCGACTTGCTGTCGCCCACACCGCCCAGTCCCAGGTGGCCGATATACGGCTCGCTGGTGACGAAGGTGATTGGAACCTTATGGCGCAATTTGCGCTTGCGCAGGTCGGCGTCGACGATGAACGCGAACTCGTAAGCAGGACCAAAGCAGCTCGCGCCCGGCATCGCGCCGATCGCCAGCGGCCCGGGGTTCTTGAGAAACTCCTGGTACTCGGCCCAGAACTGCTCGGCGTGCGGTACCGTGCACACCGAGAGCGTGTGGCCGCCGCGCGGACCGGCGCCCGGCACCTCGTCGAACGCCAGCTTGGGGCCGGTCGTGATGACCAGGTAGTCGTACTCCAGGTTCTGGCCGCCGTCGAGCGTGAGTGTGTTGGCGCTGGCATCGATCGCGCTGACCGCCTTCGCAATGAACGCGATGTCTTTTTTCTCCAGCGCCGGCGCGATCGGCATGGTCGTCACCGCACGCTCGCGCCAGCCCACTGCAACCCAGGGATTGGACGGCGTGAACTGGAAGTAGTCAACCGGGTTGACCACGGTGATCCGGTGTTCCCTGGGCAGCATGGCCCGCAGCTCATACGCGGCGGGCATGCCCCCGATACCTGCTCCGATGATGACGATATGGGCCATGGCGGTAGTCTCCTTGGGGTTGATCAAGCAATGGATGCAGCGTCTGCGCGCGCTGCCATGCGACGCCGGAACACGGCGAAGTACAAGACCGGGATCACGACCAGCGTCAGCAGCGTCGACACGAAGATTCCGAAGATCAGCGACACCGCCAGCCCGTTGAAGATGGGATCGTCCAGGATGAAGAAGGCGCCGATCATCGCGGCCACACCGGTCAGCACGATGGGCTGCGCGCGCACCGCTGCCGACTGCACCACCGCCTGCTGGAACGGCACACCACGCGCCACTTCCAGTTCGATGAAGTCCACCAGCAGGATCGAGTTGCGCACGATGATGCCGGCCAGCGCGATCATGCCGATCATCGAGGTGGCGGTGTATTGCGCGTTCATCAGCGCATGACCGGGCATCACGCCGATGATGGTGAGCGGGATCGGTGCCATGATGACCAGCGGCGTCAGGTAGCTGCGGAACTGCGCCACCACCAGCAGGTAGATCAGGATCAGCCCGACGCCGTAGGCGGCACCCATGTCGCGGAAAGTCTCGTAGGTTATCTGCCACTCGCCGTCCCACTTGATCGCATAGGCCCGGTAGGGATCGCTTGGCTGACGGATCCAGTATTCGCCCAGTTCCCCGGCATTGGGGAGGGCCGCTTGCGGCAGCCGGCTGCGGATGCCGAACAGGCCGTAAAGCGGTGAATCGACGAATCCGGCGGCCTGCTTTCCGGCTTCCAGCGGCCGCGCACCGACATCACCCAGTACATAGGTCAGCGGCAGCAGGTCCTTGGTGTACAGCGTCTTATCGATCACGCCGCGCTCGATGCGCACGAGTTCGGACAGGGGCACCAGCACGCCATTGGCCGCTCGCATCGGCAGCGCCAGCACTGCCTCCAGTCCCACTTGCCGGTCCTGCGGCAGGCCGATGCGCACCGGGACCGGGTATTTGGACTGCCCGTCGTGCAAATAGGTGGTGTCAAACCCCATCAGCGCCGCCTGGACCGTCTGCGCGATGGCGGCCACCGGAATGCCCAGCGTCTCGGCGCGTTGGCGCTGCACGCGCAGGAAGCTGCGCGGCGCGTCGTCCTGCAGCGTGCTATCGATACCGACCACATGCGCTGTCTCGCCAAACGCCCGGACCACGCGCGCGGCCAGCGCCTGGCGGCCGGCTTCGTCCGGACCGTACACCTCGGCCACCAGAGGTGCCACTACCGGCGGACCGGGCGGCACCTCAACTACCTTCACCCGCGCGCCGTGGCGCAGCGCGATGGCATCGAGCGCCGGTCGCAAGCGCTGTGCGATCGCATGGCTTTGTTCACTGCGATGGGCCTTGTCCACCAGATTCACCTGCAGGTCACCCTGCTCGGCATCGGCGCGCAGGTAGTACTGGCGCACCAGACCGTTGAAGGTGATCGGCGAGGCTGTGCCGGCATAGGCCTGCAGGTCGCGCACTTCGGGCTGCCCGGCCAGCTGCATGCCCATCTCCTGCAGTACTGCCGCCGTGTCTTCCAGTGGCGTGCCGGCGGGCATCTCCAGCACCACCTGGAACTCGCTTTTATTGTCGAACGGCAGCATCTTGAGTACCACCCATTGCACGGCGGCAAGGCCAACTGATAGCATCAGCGCAGCGACGATGCCCATTGCCAGCAACCAGCGCTTGCGCGCGCTTTGCAGCAACGGCATCAGGATCGCGTTGAACAGGCGCTGCAGCCGGCCAACGGGTGCCGATGGCGGCGTGGCGATTTGGCCTTCGCTGTCGGCACGCCCATCGTCGGCACGCGCACGTTCGGGTACGGCAGCACCGTCGGCAACACCAGTCGCAGCGCCGTGCGTGCCCGATTTCATCAGCCGCAGCGCCAGCCAGGGCGTCACCGTGAACGCGATCGCCAGTGACAGCGCCATGCCCAGGCTGGAGTTGATCGGAATCGGGCTCATGTAGGGCCCCATCAGTCCCGACACGAAAGCCATCGGCAGCAAGGCTGCGATCACGGTCAGCGTGGCCAGGATCGTCGGGCCACCGACCTCGTCCACCGCCGCCGGGATGATCGCGCGCAGCGGCTTGTCCGGCTCCAGTTGCTGGTGGCGATGGATGTTCTCGACCACCACGATGGCGTCGTCCACCAGGATGCCGATGGAAAAAATCAGCGCAAACAACGACACCCGGTTCAGCGTGAAGCCCCAGGCCCAGGACGCGAACAGCGTGGCGGTCAGGGTCAGGATGACCGCCACACCGACGATCACCGCCTCGCGCCGGCCCAGCGCCAAGCCGACCAGCAGGATCACCGAGCCGGTGGCGAAGGCCAGTTTCTGGATCAGCTTGTTGGCTTTTTCGGCGGCGGTCTGGCCGTAGTCGCGCGTGATGGTGGTCTGGATCTCCTGCGGAATCACGGTGTTGCGCAGTTCGTCCAGCCGCGCCCGTACCGCACGGGCTACTGCGACCGCATTCTGGCCCGGCTTCTTCGTCACGGTCAGCGTCAACGCCGGGTAGGACTGGCCGGCCATGGGCGCGGTCGTCTCGCTCGCGGCGCTCGGAGTGCCGGATGCAGCGCCTGGCGTGAACCACACATACTGGTGCGGCGTCTGCGCACCGTATTCAATGTTTGCGACTTCGCGCAGATAGACCGGCCGACCGTTGCTCACGCCTACCACCAGTTCCGCAACCTCATCGGCCGATGCGATCAGCGCACCGGTCTCCACGCTGAGCATGCGCGTCGCGCCATTGCCCTGGTCGATCACGCTACCTGCAGGCATGCCCATGTTGGCCGCGCCCAGCGTCTGCTGCAGGCGCAGCAGGTCGATGCCACGCTCGCGCATCCGGCCCGGATCCAGCCATACATGGACCGCGCGGCCCGGACCGCCGATGGTCTGCACTTCGCGTGCGCCCGGCACCCGCTTGAGTTCGGCCTCCAGCGCGTGGGCCACCCGTTCGAGTTCGACCGCCGGCGCCCTGTCGCGGCCCCACAGCGTGACGGCCAGCACCGGCACATCGTCGATGCCCATGGGCCGCACCACCGGCGCCAGCGCGCCCAGATTGCGTGGCAACCAGTCCTGATTGGCGTTGAGCACGTCGTACAGGCGTACCAGCGCTTCGGTGCGCGGCACACCCACCTGGAATTGCACCGTCAGCACCGCCATGCCGGGACGCGATACCGAGTAGGTATGCTCGATGCCGGCTATCTGGCCCAGCACCTGCTCGGCCGGCCTGGCCACCATGTTTTGCACATCGGCGCTGCTGGCGCCCGGAAACGCGATCAGCACGTTGGCCATGGTCACGTTGATCTGCGGCTCTTCTTCGCGCGGGGTCACCAGCACCGCAAACAGGCCCAGCAACAAGGCCACCAGCGCCAGCAGTGGTGTCAGCGCGTTGTCCTGGAACGCGCGCGCCAGGCGGCCCGCGACACCGAGTGTCTGCTCGGCGGACGGCGTTGGCTGGAGCCTGTCGCGGGATGTCATGGTTCGCCCTATTGCGCGCTGGCGCCCGCCATGCCGGCACGCACCGGATCACGCGCGATGCGCTCGCCCGCACGTAACCCGGCCAGCACCTCGATGGTGTCGCCGCCCGCCGGGCCGACGCGCACTGCGCGCAGCATGAATCCCTGGGGCGAGACCACATACACCGCGGTCAGCTCGCCTCGGCGCAGGATGGCGCCGGCCGGTACCACCAACCGGTCATGCGTCGGTGCGCCGGTGGCCTTCGCGGCGCCGGTGGCGCGTACCTGCACCAACTGGCCCGGGCGCAAACCGACTGCGGCAGCAGGCAGTGGCAGGCGCCATTCAACCGTCTGGGACACCGGGTCGGCAGTGGGCTGCATGTCGCGCGCGGTTGGCACCAGGGCCGTGCCGTCGGGCAATAGCACCTGTACGTCGGCCAGCGCCGCCAGTTCCTGTACGCGCGAGGCGGAAACATAGGCCACTGCGCGCAACAGGCCTGGCTGGTACAACGTCACCAGGGCCCGGCCCGGCAAGGCCAGGTCGCCGGTCTCGACATGGGTCGTTAGAACCACGGCATCGAAGGGTGCCGCCAGTTCTGCAAACCCCTGCGCCACCGATGCCTGCAACCGCGCGGCCTGCGCCTGACCGACCGCGGCCTGGGCTGACTTGACCTGGTTCTCCGCGCCGTCCAGCGCAGCCGCGCTGATGAATCCGCTCTTGCGCAGTTCCCGGTTGCGATCCTGAACCTGTTGCGCATTGCGTAACTCGGCCTGGGCCTGTACCACGGCGGCATCGCTGCGCGCTGTCTGGGCCCGCATTTCCCGGTCGTCCAGCCGAACTAGCGGCTGGCCACGGCGCACCGCATCGCCGGCCTTGACACGCAACGCCAGCACCGTGCCGCCGACCTGCGCGGTGACCGTGGCCTGGCGCTGCGGCTGTAGCACGGCGTCGAAATTGAGCACGGACCCGGCGCCAGACTGGCCGACCAGCACGGTGGGCACGCGAATGCCGGCCGGTTCGGCCATGGCGGCTCCGCCCTGCGTGGACAGCAGTGCCAGGGCGGCGAAGACGAAGCGCAAGACAGTCATGGTGTTGATTCCTATACCCTATAGAGTATATACCCTGCAGGGTATTTAGGCCATTGTCCTGCGATGCCGGACGCCTGCATTGACCCGGATCAACATCCGGCAAGCGAGTCCGGTTGCAGACCGTAAACTCAACGCCATCACGAAACGGGAGTCACCAATGTCGTATCTGTTGTTGATCGTCGAACCCCAGGGCCAGCGTGCCGAGCGTGGTCTGGACGCCGGTCGGCAGGCCTTCGCGGACATGGGCGCTTTTGCCGCCGGTCTGAAGGAACGTGGAGTCCTGCTGGCCGTCGAATCGTTGACCACCGACACCAAGGGCACCCGGGTCCAGGTCCGGGACGGCCAGCACCGATTGCTGGATGGTCCGTTTGCCGAAGCGAAGGAGATGGTGGGAGGGTTTTTCCTCATCAATTGCAGCCATCGCGAAGAGGCGCTGGCCATCGCGGCGCAATGCCCCGCCGCACGCTGGGCCACGGTCGAGGTGCGGGAGGTCGGACCCTGCTTCGAGTAGGCCCGGGACCGGCCGGCCTGCGGGTTATGCCCGCAGGCACGCTGCAGTCCCTGGTTGGCGTCGGGTTGTCGATCCCGACCTGCGCCGTTCGTCGTATCGTACGGATGCCCGCAACCGGCGGGTATCGAACCAACGCGAAACCGAAGGAATCTCCAATGGCCTTTTATGTCGATGGATTCGTCGTACCCGTACCCAAGGCGAAAATCGCCGACTACAAGAAGATGGCGCTCTTGGCCGGCAAACTGTGGAAGGAGCATGGTGCGCTGAGCGTCGTCGAGTGTCTGGCCGACGATGTCAAGCCCGGCAAGCTCACCTCTTTCCCGCAGAGCGTCAGGCAAAAGGACGACGAGGTGGTGGTGTTTTCCTGGATCACCTTCAAATCCCGAAAACACCGCGACAGCGTCAACGCCAAGGTCATGCTGGACCCACGGCTGCCGATGGATCCCAAGAACTTCCCGTTCGACGGCAAACGGATGATCTGGGGTGGCTTCAAGACCATCGTGGAACTGTGAGGCGGTCATGCACCGCGGCCTGTTGACCCTGACCTCCTGGTAGCCGGCGGCCCTCGCCCATGGCAGAGTCCGGCCTGCACACCAGCATCGCTGCGGTATGGCGCATCGAATCGGGCAAGGTGATCGCCAAGCTTGTGCGCATGTTGCGCGACGTCGGGCTGGCCGAGGAGATCGCACAGGACGCGCTGGTCACGGCGCTGGAGCGTTGGCCGCTCGACGGCATGCCGGATAAGCCCGGAGCCTGGCTGATGACCACCGCCAAGAACCGTGCCCTTGACCGATTGCGCCAGGAGGCCATGCAGGCCCGCAAGCACGAGGCCATCGGACAGGACATGGAGTCGCTGCAATCCCATGTGGTGCCCGATTTCGTCGACACGCTGGACGCTGCGCGCGAAGACGACATCGGCGACGACTTGCTGCGCCTGATGTTCACCGCCTGCCACAGCGTGTTGTCGATCGAGGCCCGTGTCGCGCTGACCTTGCGCCTGCTGGGCGGCCTCAGCACGGCAGAAATCGCGCGTGCCTTCCTGACTCCCGAGCCAACCATCGCCCAACGCATCGTGCGCGCCAAACGCAGCCTCACTGCGGCCCGGGTGCCGTTCGAGACGCCGAATGCCCCCGAGCGGGCCAAGCGCCTGGGCTCGGTGCTCGAGGTGATCTACCTGATCTTCAATGAAGGATATGCCGCGACGTCGGGCGATGACTGGATGCGCCCTGCGTTGTGCGACGACGCGCTGCGCCTGGGCCGTGTGCTGGCACAGTTGATGCCCGCCCAAGCCGAGGTGCATGGCCTGGTGGCGCTGATGGAGATTCAAGCCTCGCGAACGGCGGCGCGGGTCGACGCGCAAGGCCAGCCCGTGCTGCTGCTACAACAGGACCGCTCGCGCTGGGACCGACTGCTGATCCGGCGCGGGCTGGCGGCACTGGCGCGCAGCGAAACCCTGGCGGGAACGCGCGGCCCCTATGCGCTACAGGCCGCGTTGGCCGCCTGCCATGCCCGTGCCCGCAGTGCCGATGCCACCGACTGGACACAGATCGTGGCGCTGTACGACGCACTGGCGCAGATGGCGCCGTCGCCTATCGTGGAACTCAACCGTGCAGTGGCGGTCGGCATGGTTTTCGGTCCGCAGGCGGCGTTGGACATCATCGACGCTGTGCTGCCAGACTGCGCACTGGCCCGTTACCACTGGTTGCCAAGCGTGCGCGGCGACCTGCTGGAAAAATTGGGCCAGACGGAGCAGGCCCGCGCCGAATTCACGCGCGCGGCGGCGATGACGCGCAATACGCAAGAACGCGCGTTCTTGCTGCGCCGCGCGCAAGAGGCTGGCGCCGACCGGCGCAACTGAAACCCGGACGCTGCAAAGGGCCTGGTCCATCCGGCGCGCGCGTGGGCGGGCATCGCATCCACCGATGCGTGTTGACTTCCGCGGCGCAACCTGCGACCTGCAACCGATTAGCGATCAGCGATCAGCGATCAGCCGACGGTCCGCGTTGCCACCGGCGATAGTGGTAACTCCGTTCTGCTCGACAACCAGAAACCGCGCTGGCGCCGGAGCGACCGGCCACAGTCGCGAAGCCGCATCACCGCGGGCGAGGTTGTCCACCGTCGCCACGACCCGGCGCGCGAAGTCGCCCAGATCGAGAAACGACAAAACCTGCGCGCGACCCAGCAGTTCCGTCACTGCCTCACTGACGGCCTTGTCATCGTTGGCCAGTGGTGGCAGCGGCTCGGGCGCACCCTGGGCCGGCGCAATCGCCTCGACCGGATAGTTGACGGGTGCCGATGGTACTGGGTCGGGTGCCCGGCTCACTGTTGCCGCTGCGTCCGTTGTCGTGGTCGGCGCAGTTGCAGCGATCGGCACCAGAGCCGGGCCCTGCTGCTTTTGCCACCAGAGATATCCGATGCCGCCCAGTCCCAGGACCAGGACGGCGCTGATCAACCAGCGTGAATAGTTGTGCATGGCATCGGCGCGCAGCCAGCATCGGGCTTGCAATTGGGCGCCGTGACGCCGATAGGCAGGTCGCGTCAGGCTGCCACTTGCATGGCGGCTTCATGAATTTGTACAAATGCAAGTTTACGTCACACCGAAGCCACGCGACAAAATCGTCACGTGCCCCGCACATCGGCAAGGACAGGATCGCCGAAGTCTGGCCGCGCCAGGTAGGCCAGCACCTGGCTGGCAGCCTGTTCGGGCGAGCTCAATGCGGCTGTTTCCTTGAGCCGCGCAAATTGGTCGCGACCGGGGAACAGCTGCGGATCGCCAGCCCGCAGCTGCGATTGCATGCCGGTGTCGATCACGCCGGGGGCCAGCGAGACAATCCGCGCGCTGTTCGGCTTGCGCGCCTCGTCCAGTGCAACGCAGCGGCTGTAATGGTCCATGCCGGCCTTGGCCGCGCAGTACAGGGCGGTTCCAGCCATGGCGCGGCGCGCCAGTCCGGACGAGATATTCAGGATCCTGCGCGGCATCGTCCAGTCGCCAGTCGCGGCCAGAAAAGCGGCGCTGAGCAACATCGGCGCCTCCAGGTCGATCCGCATCGCCTGCGTCAGGTCCTTCGCATCGGCTGTTTCCAGCGGGCCCAGATGCCCGATCACGCCGGCGTTGTTGATCAGCGTCGCGCTGGCGATCCGGGATGGATCCTGCTGCGCCAACCATTGCCGCAATCGTGCCCCGATCGGCGCCGCATCGGCCAGATCCGCCTGCCACTGGGTCAATCGCGTGGCCCGGCTGTCAGCCCAGGCCTGCAGTTCGTCCGCCTGGTTGCGCGAGATGCAGAGCAGCAAGGCCGATGCGCCACACAGTTGGCGGGCCATGGCTAGGCCCATGCCGCGTGAGGCGCCGGTCAGGATGGTGAGAGGGTGCATGCGCAGGTCTCCTTATCCGGCCATTGTGCATGCGCGCGGGGCCTGCAGTCGCACGAGCCCCGTGCGTGTCACCCAACGCGACTACTTGCCGCGAAAATCGGGCTTTCCGCCCCCTCATCAACACCATGACCCTGACCCGCTACACCGACGCAGCCGCGACCTGGAACCAGCGGTTTGCAAACCCCGATTATCTGTTTGGCATCGAGCCCAACGCTTATCTGCTGGCGCAGACCGGCCTGCTACCCGCCAGCGGACGCGCCCTGTGCGTGGCCGACGGCGAAGGCCGCAACAGTGTCTGGCTGGCGCGCCGGGGACTGCAGGTCGACGCCTTCGACATCGCGGCAGTCGGCGTGGCCAAGGCGCGCAAACTGGCCGCAGATGCCGGGGTACCGGTGGACTATGCCGTCGCCGATTGCGACACCTTGACCTGGCCCGTTGCCCGGTATGACGTGGTGGCGGCGATCTTCATCCAGTTCGCCGACCCGGACATGCGCCATCGGCTATTCGCGAACATGATCACGACCCTCAAGCCTGGTGGGCTGCTGGTCCTGCAGGGCTACACCCCCAAGCAGCTCGAATACAAGACCGGCGGCCCGCCGCTGCTCGCGAACCTGTACACCGAGGAACTACTGCGCACGGCCTTCGCGGGCATGACCATCATCGAGTTGCGGATGTACGAGGACCATCTCGCCGAGGGCCAGCACCATCTGGGACGTTCGGCACTGGTCGGGATGGTGGCGCGCAGGGGCTGATGCAAACGGACCGCCAAATCTGCATACCAGCCCCCACGCGCATGCGTTCGCTGCCCCCCGAAAGGGGCCGTCAGTACCTTCGGAACGGCCGGGCGGCAATGCATCACCATGACCCGCGCCTGGTGACCTGCGTTTGTCAGGTCGCTGGCGCTTCGACGGAAAAACTCAAGCCAGCATTCTTCTGCAGCCGCTCGACCAGGCGCCGTCCCATCGCCGAGGCTGGTGTCCAGATGCCACCCGCGGCATCGCCTGCGTCCTGCAGCAGGCACACCGCCGCTTCGGCAATCATCTTGGACGTGGAGCCATATCCGGGGTCTCGGTCACCCTGGACGCCAACGCGCAGCGTGTCGCCCTTGGCGTTGCTGCCGATGAACAGCACATCGTAAAAGCCGGCCTCGCGTTCCGCCCGCGACGGTCCTTCGCCCGGCTTCGGACCGCCCTCCCCACCCATCGACTTGTCGGCCGCCACCGCGTTGGCGATCGCCTCGCCTTTTTCGCCGGCTCCGGTGACCAGCATCTCGTCATAGACAAAGTCCTGGCCCCAGGCATGGCCCAGCAGAAAGTTGGAGCGGTGCACATTGCGGGTATTGATCGCTGCCATGATGAACGGCGCAACCCAAAGTCCGAGTAGGTCGTCGTGCATCGGCTTGCTGCCCGAGGGCTGACGCGGTCCTTCGAAGCCGGGGGTCAGCGCGAACGGGCTGCGCAGCAGCTCGAGCACCCGCGGATCCTTTTGCGCCGCGGCCATGGTGGCCTTCAGGCTGGCGGCTGTGCCGCCGGAGAAAGTTCCCTTCATCTTGCGCACCCGACCCCGCACCCGGTTGGCCGGCATGCCGAAACGCGCACGCATCTCGTCTTGCAGCATGGCCACGCCGAGGTCAAACGGGATCGAATCGAAGCCACAGGAAAACACGATGCGCCCGCCACTGGCCCTGGCTTGCGCTTCATGCGCGTCGATCATCTGGCGCATCCAGGCCGGCTCGCCGCACAGGTCGACGTAGTCGACACCGGCCTGGGCACAGGCGGCGACCAGTTCATTGCCATACAGTTGGTAGGGCCCGACCGTGGTCAGCACCAATCGGGTGCGCGCCATCAGCGCCTGCAGGCTGGCGGCGTCCGCGCTGTCGGTCACAACCAATGGCGTGTCGGCGGGGGCCTTGACCTCGTCGCGCACCTGCGCCAGCTTGTCGGCGTTGCGCCCGCCCATCGCCCAGCGCAGGCCGCTGCCTGCCGGGTAGCGCTGCAACAGGTATTCAATGACCAGGCGGCCGGTGAAACCGGTCGCACCGTGGACCACGATGTCAAACTCCTTCTTTTGCATTTCCCACGCTCCTCATGCCATTGGCAATTTTCCGTCCGGCTCGAACGCAGATTGGACGGCGCAGACATTGTGGCTCGATCGGCCACGATGCCGTGTCGCAAACGCGGCTGGCTGGGGCGCAACCTGGCGCCATTGCGGAGTCAGCGCCGCGACGACACCACGATGCCGCCCACGATCAGTGCGAACGCGAGCAGGTGATAGGCCTGCGGTATCTCGCCCAGAAACGCACCTGAAAGGACGGCGGCAAACAGCGGGGTCAGGTTGGCAAAAAACCCCGCGACCGAGGGCCCCGCCCGTTGTACGCCCAGGCCCCAGCAGCGATAGGCCAGAACGGCCGGGCCAACCGCGACAAACAGCAGCGCGGCCAGCATGGGCCAACTCCAGACGATGTGCGCCTCGGTCAGCGCCCATTCGGCGCCGGACAGCAGGCCGGACCAGATCAGACCCAGCGTCACCTGCGCCAACAGGAAGGCCGCCCAATCGTTGCGAATCGCCTCGGGCTCGGCGCGGCGCGTCAGCAACCAGCTGTAGCTGGCCCAGCAGGCGGTTGCTGCCAACATGAGCAGGTCGCCCAGCACCAGCCGCAGTTCCATCAGCTCGGACCATTGCCCGCGCGCCAGCACCACCATCACGCCGGCGATCGAAAACACGGCGCCGAGCAACTGCTGGCGCGTGGCCCGGGTCTGGAAGAACAGGGCACCGAGCGCCAGCATCCACAAGGGCATGCTGGAGGCGACCAGGGTCGCGTTGAGCGGCGTCGAAGTCTTCAGGGCCATGTATTGCAGCGTGTTGTACATGCCCACACCGAGCAGACCCAGCAACGCGAACCGGCGCCAGTGCGACCACAGGCCGCTGGAGCGGCGCAGCACCCAGGACGCGAGTGGCAGCAGGATCACGAACGCCAGGATCCAGCGGAAAAAATTCAGCGTGATCGGCGGAATGTCGTCGCGCAGCAGCCGGCCCACCACCGCATTGCCGGCCCACATCAACGGCGGCACGGTCAGCAGCAGCGCGGTCCCGGGCGTCAACCGTTGCGTCATGGAACAGTTTGCCTGTCGGCCCGGACCATCAGAAGCCGGCTGGTCGCTGGACTAGCTGCCGTGCTGCGCACTGCGGGATTCGCCTTGGAAACCTTGGGAACTTCCCGGCGGCTCAATGCTTCGACACGACCGGCCGTGTTGCAGCATCATCGAGCGGACTGCATGCGCAGTTGCCGTGCCGCTTCCTGCTCCCGCGCGTCGTCGATTTCGCGCAATACATGGGCGACGTCCACCGCACCGGCCTTGCGCGCGAAACGACCGGTCAAGGCAACGGCTGGATCCAGCAGGCCGCGCTGGAACAGGTCCCAGATCTCGGGCCCGAAACTAGTCTGCAGCAACTCCGGGGCGAAGCGCCCGAAAAAGGCGCGCAGGTTGTCGACATCGCGCAGCAGCATGCGCTGCGCGTGGTTGTTGCCGGCCGCGTCGACGGCCTGCGGCAGGTCGATGATCACCGGGCCGTCGTAGGCAAGCAGGATGTTGAACTCCGACAGGTCGCCATGCACGACGCCGGCGCACAACATGCGCACCACCTCCAGCAGCAGCGTCGCATGGTGCACGCGCGCCTGCTCCGGCGTGAATTCCACATCATTGAGCCGCGGTGCGGCGTCCCCTTGAGCGTCGCTGACCAGTTCCATCAGCAAAACGCCATCATGGAAGTTGTGCGGCTTGGGGACCCGCACACCGGCCGCGGCGAGTCGGTACAAGGCATCGACCTCGGCACTTTGCCAGGCCGCCTCCTGGGCCTGGCGGCCGAATCGCGTGCCCTTGGCCATCGCCCGCGCCTGCCGCGAGTTCTTCACCTTGCGGTTCTCGGTGTAGTCCACCGCCTGGCGAAAGCTGCGCTGTGTGGCTTCCTTGTAGATCTTGGCGCACAGGGTCTCGCCGCCGCTGCGCACCACATAAACCATCGCCTCCTTGCCGCTCATGAGCTGGCGCACAACGGTATCGATCAGGCCTTCTTCGATCAGGGACTGCAGGCGCGGGGGAGCTTTCATGGCCCGTATTGTCCGCTGTCGTCTGCCCGCGCCTGGCGGATGCGCACAACCGCGGGCCAGGACCGGATTACTCGAGCTTGAGTTTGGCCGTCTCGACGACCTTGCGGTACACCGCCAGTTCGTCCTTCATCTGCTGCGCAAACTGCTCCGGGGTATTGCCCACGACCACCGAGCCCGTGTCCTCGATGCGCTTGCGCACGGCAGGATCCTCCAGCGCCTTGCGCGCCGCCGCATTGACCTTGTCGACAACCTCCCGGGGCAAGCCCTTGGGACCGATGATGCCGTAATAGGCCATGCGATTGACCGGCTCCAGCCCCAGCTCCTTGAAGGTCGGAACATCCGGTAGCGCCGCCAGGCGCTGCGGCGCCGCGACCGCCAGGGCGACGAGCCGGCCGCCCTTGATGTGCGGCAGGGCCGATGGCACGTTGTCGAAGATGATCTCGACCTGGCCGCCGACCGTGTCCCGCAATGCCGGACCGGCACCGGTATAGGGAATGTGGGTGACAAACACGCCCTGCAATGTTTTCCACAATTCGGTCTGCAAGTGACCGATACCGCCGGTGCCCGAGGACGCGTAGGAATACTTGCCGGGAGACTTCTTCAGCACCGCGACGAACTCCTTGTAGTTCTTGGCCGGGAAATTGGGGTGGACCGCAATCACATTGGGCGTCGCCGCAATATTGATGATGGGCGTGAAGTCGGTCTCTGCGTTGTAAGGCATCTTAGGGTTGATGGCCGGATTGGCCGCTGTCGTCGACACCGTCGCCATGCCCAGGGAGTACCCGTCGGGTACGGCTTTTGCCGTTTCATTGGCGCCGATGATGCCGCCGCCGCCGGCCTTGTTCTCGACGATCACGCTTTGCCCGAGCGCGCGCGCCAACGGCTCGGACATCACCCGCGCCACGATATCGGTCGTGCCGCCCGGTGCGAACGGCACCTGTAGTTTGACCAGCTTGTTGGGATAGGGCTGCGCCGCGACCGCGCCGGCAAGGACGGCCGCAGCGGCAGCGATGAAAAGGCGATGAAGCATGGGGATAACTCCAGAAAAATGACGACAGTAGACACGAAGCAGCAGCGGGCTCATGGTGCTCAGGCAAGGCAAGCGCTGATCACAGCCGCGCCCCTTTGGATGGTAACCGGCAAGCAGGACCAGGGCCACGACTCGCCGGACCCTGCCTAAAATACGCCAGCGCCAGCGCCAGCGCCAGCGCCAGCGCCAGCGCCAGCGCCAGCACCCGCGCCAGCACCCGCGCCGGCGCCGATCCCCGCGCTAGCGATATTTCCACAACTTCCGACCCTTGACGCCGAACGCCGTTCCCATTTCCCCGCAGATACAACGCACCATCCTGTTGCTCTCGTTCGCCACCTTCTCCAGCATGGTGGCGCAACGCATTTGCGACGCGATGCTGCCCGAACTCGCACGCGTGTTCGAGGTCGGATTGGCGCAGGCGGCACAGGTCGTGTCGATGTTCGCGGTGGTGTACGGCGTGGCGCAACTGGTCTATGGGCCGCTGGGCGACCGGCTGGGCAAGTTCCGTATCGTGGCCTGGGCTACGCTGGCCTGCGGTATCGGCAGCTTGCTGGCGGTGCTTGCCACCAGCCTGAATCTGCTGGTGCTGGCACGCATGGCAACGGGGCTGGCCGCAGCGGCCATCATCCCGTTGTCGCTGGCCTGGATCGGCGACAACGTGCGGCTGGACCAGTTGCAGGAAACCATCGCCCGCGTCGGACTGGGCACCACACTGGGCATCGGCGGCGGGCAACTGGTGGGTGGTCTGTTGACCCAGACGCTGGGCTGGCGCTGGGCGTTTGTCTTCCTGGCGCTGCTGTTCGGTGTCGTCGGCACATTGCTGCTGGCGGACCTGCGCCGGCAAGCCGCGGTGGCGGAGCCGGCGCTGCTGCCTGCGGGTCCGCGCCCATCGTTCTTCGCCCAGACCGGGACCATCATCGCCGGCTCGTGGTCGCGCGTGGTGCTGCTGACCGCCTTTGCCGAAGGTGCGGCGGGTTTTGGCGTGCTGGCAATGTGGGCTGCGCATCTGCAACGCAGCCTGGACATGTCGGTGTCGGCCTCCGGCGCAGTCGTTGCGTTGTTCGGCCTGGGTGGCATGGCCTACATGGCCACCGCGCGGCGCCTGATCGCGCGGCTCGGCCAACTGGGTTTGGCGATGGGCGGTGGCTGCCTGATGGGCACGTGCGCGATGGTTGTGGCGTTCGCACCGGCGTGGCCGCTGGCCGTGCCTGCCAGCCTGCTGGCCGGATTCGGCTTCTTCATGTTTCACAACACCATGCAGGCCAATGCCGCGCAAATGGCGCCCCATGCGCGCGGCACCGCCGTCTCGCTTTTTGCCGCAGCCCTGTTCCTCGGCCAGTCGGTCGGCGCTTTGCTGGCGGCCAACCTGATCGCCTCGATCGGTTCGCGCTCGGTCGTCGCACTGGGCGGCGTGGTGATGATCGCGCTCGGCCTGCTGTTTGGCGCGGCGTTGCGGCGGCACAACCCATTCGCGGCTGGCGCCTGATGCGGCGCGTTGCCGGTATGCGCGGCCCGCCTGCGGCACACTGAGCCCGCCAGGGCGTGGTACGGTTGGCAGCATTCGCAGGAGCCCGCCACCCTGTCCCAGAACCCACTCGCCGGCAAACGCATTCTCGTCACCCAGGCCGATGTCTTCATGGGCCCGGACCTGTGCGCGGTGCTGGCCGAACACGGCGCGACGGTGATCGCCGACACCCAGGCCCTGCACAGCCCGCAGGCCCCAGCTGCGGCGCTGGCCCAGGCCGGCGCGATCGATGGCAGAACTTCGTCGAAAACCCGACCTACTTTCCGCCCGAGGTACAGGCCCATCCGAAGTTCCAGCAACGCCTTGCGCGCGAGGTGCCGCTCGGCCGCCTGGTCGGCGCACGCGAAGACGCGGCCTTCGCCGCCTACCTGTGCAGCGAAGCGGCCAACTGCTTCGTCGGCCAGGTGTTTCCGGTCTGCGGAGGTTGGGTCGCGCGTTGACAATTGGCCGCATAGACGGTCACACTGCGCTCTGGCGCCACGCAAGCTGCTGCCAGGAGTCTTGATGCCCGACACCCGCGCTTTCGCGCCCGAACTGCAGGTCAGTGAGTGGCTCAACACCCCTGCGCCGCTGAGCCTGGCCGCATTGCGCGGGCAGGTGGTGGTGATCCATGCGTTCCAGATGCTGTGTCCCGGCTGCGTGGCCCACGGCCTGCCGCAGGCCAAGCGGCTGACGCAGGTATTTGCCGGCCGCGAGCTGGCGGTGATCGGACTGCACACCGTGTTCGAGCACCATGCGGTGATGACGCCGGCTGCGCTGCGCGTGTTCCTGCATGAATACCGCATCGGATTCCCGGTTGGTATCGACATGCCGGGCGAGCCCGGTCCGATGCCGCGCACCATGCAGGCCTACCAGATGGGCGGCACCCCGACGCTGCTGGTGTTCGACCGGCAGGGACAACTGCAGCTGAACCAGCTCGGGCAGATCGATGACATGGCGCTGGGCGCATTGCTGGGCGAACTGCTGGCGCAAACGGCTTGAACCGCCAGGCCGTCGCCCACGGCGGCTGCCGCAGCGCCCAGGATGGTGCGACGGGCCCGGCGCTGCCGCCAACCGGGTCATTCAGGCCCGACGCAGCCGGTGCAGCGTGAGTTCGGGCAGGCAGTTCAGTCGCACGTCGATCAACGACGAACCGCAGCCCACCGAGGTGTAGCCGGCCATGCCACGGTAGTGCCAGGCGCCGCGCACATAGGCCCTCGGTGTCGGCGTTTCGGTCAGTACCGGAATGCCCCCAGGCAAGCAGATCTGCCCCCCATGGGTATGACCGCTGAGCATCAGGTGCACGCCGGCATGCGCCGCCTGGCGGTAGGGCTCGGGAGTATGCGAGAGCAGCACCACGCAGGCGCCCGGCGCCACGCCGCTGAGCGCCTTGCGCAAGTCGTGGGTGCGGAAGTAGTGCGCGTCGTCGATACCGGCCAGCGTAAGCGTGTCGCCGCCCCGGCCCAGCGGCAGCGACTCGTTCATCAGCACGCGGTACCCCCGCGCCTCCATGCCCGGCACCATGCGAATCGTGTCGTGGTTGCCCAGCACCGCAAAAACCTGCACACCCAGGTGCGGGTGCAAGGCCGCCAATGCGTCCAGCGCGGGTCGGTACGGTCCGAATCCATGAAAGCGGAAATCGCCGGTCAGCACGCAGGCGTCGAACGACAGCTCCTGCACCCGCTCGATCAGATGGCCCAGGAACTGGTGGTCCATGTCCAGGTGCGGGTCGCTGACATGCAGCAACGTGAAACCATCGAGCGCCGCCGGCAGGCCCGCCAGGCGGACGTCGTTATGGCGCAGCTGGATATTGAGCACATTGCGCCGGCCGCGACCGCGCAGGCCGCTGAGGTTCAGTCCGGCACGGATCAGACGGTGCAACAGGCGCGGGGGCCGCATGCGTTCGCCCTCGCGCTCCAGCCGCTGGTGCACCAGGGTCGTGCCAATGCGCAGGCCCAGTTGTTCCAGCGCGCTGCGTTCCGTTGGGGTGCAGGCTGACAGTTGCATCGGATGCAGGCCGACTCAGGCCCTGGCGCATTGTCGCCCAAGCAGCGCGCCGGCGGGCCCGGGTCTTCTCAGCGAAAGACGACGGTTTTGTGGCCGTCGAGCAGGATCCGGCGCTCGGCATGCCACTTGACTGCCCGCGCCAGCACCGCACTTTCGGTGTCACGTCCCAGATTGGTCAGCGTGGCCACATCCATGCCATGGTTGGCGCGTGCCACGTCCTGCTCGATGATCGGGCCTTCATCGAGGTCGCCGGTCACGTAGTGCGCGGTAGCGCCGATCAGCTTGACGCCGCGGTCATGCGCCTGCTGATAAGGGCGCGCGCCCTTGAAGCTGGGCAGGAACGAGTGGTGGATGTTGATCGCGCGGCCCGACAGCTTGCGGCACAGGTCGTCGGACAAGACCTGCATGTAGCGCGCCAGCACCAGCAACTCGCCGCCCTCGGCCTCGAACAAGTCCAGCACCTTGGCTTCGGCGGCCGGCTTGCTGTCGGCCTTGACCGGGATGTGGTGAAACGGGATGTTGTAGCTGGCGGCCAGCTGGTAGAAATCGCGGTGGTTCGACACGATGGCCCGCACATCGATCGGCAGCAGTCCCGAGCGCACCCGGAACAGCAGGTCATGCAGGCAATGCCCGTGCTGCGACACCATGATGACCGTGGGAACCGGCCGCCCCGCCTCGTGGAACCGGGCGCTCATGCTGAACTCCGCCGCCAGCGGCGCGAATCGCTCCTGCATATCGGTGGTCGACTTGGCATCGGAGGCTGGCAGCTCGAAACATACGCGCATGAAAAACACGCCGGTCACGGCGTCGTCAAACTGCGCCGCTTCGACGATGTTGCCGCCCTGCGCCAGCAAGAAGCCACTGACCGCATGCACGATGCCGGGACGATCGGGGCAGGAGAGCGTAAGAATCTGTCGCATGAAAAAGGGTCCGTTCGGGAGGTTGTTGCACCCGGGAAACGGGGTGCCGCGCAGTCTGTGCGCTAGTCTATGTCGGCGTTAGGCCAAACCATATGCAAATTGCGACCGGAAATAGGCTTGCGGCGCCGAGGGGGATGGCGGGCCGGTCCGCGCCAGCAGTGGCTTGTGTCTGTCGGCAACACCCGGGTCTGTACAGGGGCCATGCCACGCCCCAGTACCACCGGCCGCTTATGATGCATGGCAGAGTCCACCATTACAGGCCCCACCCGCCATGCACCGATCCATGGATACGCGCAACTTCCCGTCATGAGGTTGTCGTTTGCATTCCGGCCTAGGTTATTCGATACCCTCGCGGGCTACCGGCGCAACGACCTGACCCGGGACATTGCGGCCGGCCTGACGGTCGGCGTGGTGGCACTGCCGCTGGCCATGGCATTCGCCATTGCCAGTGGGCTCAAACCCGAATCGGGCCTGTTCACGGCCATCATCGCCGGCTTCCTGATCTCGTTGCTGGGCGGCAGCCGGGTGCAGATCGGTGGACCGGCCGGCGCATTCATCGTCATCGTCTACGGCATCGTCGAGCGCTATGGCGTGGCCAACCTGATCATCGCCACCGCCATGTCGGGCGTGATGCTGTTCCTGCTCGGGTTGTTCCGGCTCGGCGTCTTGGTGCGTTTCATCCCGGTGGCTGTCGTGATCGGATTCACCAATGGCATTGCGGTGCTGATCGCGCTATCGCAGGTCAAGGACTTCTTCGGCCTGCAAGTCGGCCAGGTTCCGGCCGACCTGTTCGGCATGGTCAAGGTTCTCGGCGCTGCAACATCCACCGTCAACCCGATCGCGGTGCTGGTCGCCAGCCTGTCGCTGACCGTGATCATCCTGTGGGAACAGGCCCGCGTGCGCTGGGCCGGCGGTTCCGGCTGGCTGGCCCGTATTGCGGTATTGCCCGGCACCATCGTTGCACTGGTGCTGGCGGCGGTGGCGGTGTTCCTGCTGCACCTGCCTGTGGAAACAATCGAGAGTCGGTTCGGCGGCATTCCGGCCAGCCTGCCGGCGTTTTCGCTGCCCGCGTTCGAATGGTCCACCGTGCGCTTTCTGCTGATTCCGGCGTCCACGCTGGCACTGCTGGGCGCGATCGAATCATTGTTGTGCGCCCGGGTGGCAGACAACCTCACCCGCGACCGCCATGATCCGAACCAGGAACTGATGGCGCAGGGCGTGGCCAATTTCGTGACGCCATTTTTCGGTGGCATGCCGGCCACCGGCACCATCGCGCGCACCGTCACCAACATCAAGAGCGGCGCGATCTCGCCCATCTCGGGCATCGTGCATGCGGCCACGCTGCTACTGATCGTCCTTGTCGCCGCGCCACTCGCTGGCACGATACCGCTGGCCTGTCTGGCCGCGATCCTGCTGTATGTGGCATGGAACATGGGCCAGTGGAAGGAATTCGCTCAACTGCGCAATTTCCGCCTGCCCTACCGCGTCACGCTGCTGGCGGTATTCACGCTGACCGTGGTACTGGACCTCACGGTGGCGGTCGAGGTCGGACTCGTCGTCACCTGCATTACCTTCATCTACCGCATCTCCAGCCTGTCGCGTTGCGAGCAGCTCAGCAGTGGCCAACACGGTGAACTGGCGCGCGCCGGCGTGGGCGTGCAGGCTTTCAGGCTGTACGGTGCGCTGTTCTTCGGAGCGGTAAAACTGGTCGAAGAGATCGCACGGCGCCTGCCCGCGCAGGCGCTCGTGCTGGACCTCAAGAACCTGATCTATGTCGACTCGACCGGTGCCGAAGCGCTGGTGGACCTGTCGCGCCGCTGCGCCGATGCCCGGGTGCGCCTGGTGGTGTGCGGACTGGCGCACCAGCCCATGGAGATGGCCAACCGCAGCGGCTGGCTGCCGTTGATCCATGCTGAGGACTTGTACCCCGATCTGGCGGCGGCGCTGGCCTCGATCGACCCGACACGCCAGGAAAACTAAGCGGACGGGCGAGTGTCGACACCCGCGCGGGTCAGGTTTCGGCGCCTTTGGCGTGACGATGCAACGGTGTCACCACCGCAGTCCGGTCCAGTGGTCGACGCTCCACCAGCCTGCGGGCCGGGCGGCCCAGGTGGAAACCCTGCACATGGTCGACACCCATTGCACGCAGTGCATCGAGCGTTGCAGCGTCCTCGACACACTCGGCCACGGTTGTCTTGTTCAGGCTGCGCGCGATCTGGATCAGCGAGGCGACCACCAGCTGGTTGCTGGGATCAGAGGTCAGGTCGCGGATAAAACTGCCGTCGATCTTGATGCCATCGACCTCCAGCAGCTTGAGGTGCGCAAACGAGCTGAAACCGCTACCGAAATCGTCCAGGTGCACCGCACAACCGACGCTGCGCAGCGCGGCGATCATGGGGCGTGCCGCGATCAGGTCGCCCATGGCGGCGGTCTCGGTCAACTCGATATGCAGACGCCGGGGATCGACGTCGCTGCGCTGCAATGCCTCACGCAGGAAGTGCACAAAGGTCGGATCATCGAGCGAACGCGGCGACAGATTGGCGGCTATGCATACCGCCGCCGGGCTATGGGCCAGCTTGTCGATGCAGGCCTGGAACACCCAGCGATCGATCTGCCGGATCTTGCCGCTGCGCTCGGCGTGCGGCACGAAGGCGGTGGGTGGAATCAGCAGTGACGCATCATCTTCGTCGACCATGCGCACGAGCGCCTCGTAATACACGATGCCCATGTCCGACATCCGGTGCACCGGCTGGAAGTGCAGGCGCAAGCGATCGTCGCGCAACGCGCCGTTGATGCGACCGTTCCAGCTCACCCGCTCGGACTCGGCCTGTGCGTGCGAGACGTCGTCGCGGTACAGGCAATAGCCGTTCTTGCCGCCCATCTTGGCCTGGTACATCGCCCGGTCGGCACAAGCGACCAAGTCGTCGGCACTGGTAGCATCCGCGGGGAAACGGGCCACGCCAATGCTGCAACCAACACGAATACGATGCGGCTGCAGCTCGAACCGCAGCGCCGAGATGCACTGCACCAGCCGTGCAGCGGTCTCTCCCGCCTGTTCGAGCCCATCGCCCGGGATGATGATGGCGAACTCGTCGCCACCCAGGCGCGCGACGACCTCCTGCGGCTGCAGCTGGTGGGCCAGCGCGCGAGCCACCATCACCAGAATCTGGTCGCCGGCGCGGTGGCCTGCCACGTCATTGGCGTGCTTGAAGTCGTCCAGGTCGATAAACATCAGGGTCACGCCCGCGTCCACCCTCAGCGCGCGATCGATTGCGGCATGCAGGGACTCAAACAGGCCGCGTCGGTTGCGCAGGTCGGTCAGCGGATCGTGCAAGGCCAGCCGTGCGCGCTGCTGGGTCTGGCGGTCCAGCGTGATGTCCTGGTGCAACCAGATGCTGGCGCTACCACCCTGCGCGCCCTCGCTCACCAGTTGCATGCGTTGGGAGATCAGCCTGCCATCGGCCAGCGCGATCTCGCAATCGGCCAATGGTTGTTCATGGCCGCTCTCCACCAGCACATCCACCAGCGCCATGCTGGCCGGTGCGACCTGCCGGCGCAATGCAGGCACGATCTGAGCCAGGTCGTCACCCGGCGCCAGACCGTTGAGCGACCAAATCTGCGAAAAAAGCGCATTCGCATAAACCACCCGCTGCTGCGCATCCACGAACAGGATGCCACTGCGCAAAGCACCCAGCAAGGTGGTCAATCGGGCACGCTCGTCGCGCGCGGCGGACAGATGCAGTTGCTGCTGCTGCTGGCTCTCGTGCAGCGCCGCCATGCGTTGCTGGATGGTGACCGCCATGCTGTTGAAGCTGCTCGCCAATCGACCGACCTCGTCGCGGGTATGGACCGGAACCCGGATATCGAACTTCCCGGCGGCCACCTTGCGGCTGGCATCGGACAAGGTTGCCAGGTTACGCGTCATCGCATAGGCGATGGCGGCCAGCAAAGCGACCGATAACGCCAACGCCACTCCCGCGATCAGGGCGCCCGTAACCTGGAACTCGTCACGCACCTGGCGCAGCCGCGCCGTCGAAAGGCCGAATTCCAGCGTGGCGACGCGCTGCCCCGCCAGGCTGATCGGCGCCGACAGGTGCAGCGTTGCATCGGGCCGATCCAGGTCGATCGGACCCTCGTCACGCGGCGCCAATGGCTTGCCCGCATCCCAGCCCGTACTCGCAACCAGCCGCCGGCGATGATCGAACAGTACCATGTAGGAGACCGCCTGCGGGTTCCGAATCTGGTTCACTATCTGTTGCACGGTTGCATAGTCGCGCTGCACCAGCGGCGCCACCAGCGCCTGATCCAGCAGCGCAGTGAGCTCTTGCGCCTGCAAGTTGGCCTGCTCTACCAGCGCCTGGCGCATCAGGCGGGTGCCGCCCATCAGCACCAGCAGCATGGCGGCCAATTCGACCAGCACGCAGGCAATGATCAGCTTGCGGCGCAAGGACCAGCGGCGCATCACAAAAAAACTCATGCCGGCACCGACAGCAGCTTGCGCGTCGCTCCGACAAGGGGATCCATCGACTCCATCAAGCCGGGGATCATGGGGCGTATGCCCTGCAGACCGGTCAACGCCGCAAAGTCCCGCCCTTGGGCGGATCGGTCATCGAACGCCAGCAGCGCCGCCTGGACTGTAGCCGTG
Source organism: Rhodoferax sp. (assembly GCA_031396205.1). Classification (GTDB taxonomy): domain Bacteria; phylum Pseudomonadota; class Gammaproteobacteria; order Burkholderiales; family Burkholderiaceae_C; genus CAISIP01. The sequence continues at coordinate 78,269 of JANNKH010000106.1, read as the reverse complement.
GCATCGGCCGCCAACCGGGGATTGGCCAAGATGACAAAACCAGGTACGCGGGCAAACCGGTTGACCACCTGCAACTGGGTGCGGACCGCTTCGGGAATGGCCCGGAACTCGCCACTGCTGATAATGGCGGCAACGGCATCGCCCCGCACCAGCAGGTTGCCGACGCTGTCATCGGTCGGTGTGTGGAGCACGGCGAAATCCTGCTGCTGGCGCAGTCCATTGCCGGCAAGCCAGTTCAAGCCGTGCACTGCAACAAGCGACTGCGGATTCGACAACACCAGGGTTTTGCCCCGCAGCGCGGCGACCGACACCAGGGGCCGGGCAGCAGCGCAGACGAGCAGGCACTCGATGTCGGGCATCAGTTGGGCCAGTGGACGGTAACCGCGATCCACCTGTGCCAGCCGGCCGACATGGATCGCGGTGACGATCACGTCGTACTCGTACGCCAGGACCCGCCTGAGAAATTCGGCCCAGCTGTTGGCGGTCGACAACTGCACCGGACCATGCAGTTCACGTTCGAGGTACTCGCGCAATGGCTTGTACTGCGCCATCAAGGTACGGACACTGATGTTGGGCAACAGCCCGATTTCCAGCGCAAGCGGCGGCTGCACTTGCGCCATTGCACGCATGGCCGGCAGACTGCTCGACAGCAACGCCAGGGAGAAACTTCTCCTGGTTATCCCACGCATCATGGTGTTCAAGCGTCAGTTCCGCCATCCCGTGGCGTTCATTACCACTGGACTGCCGACGCCAGCGTATTGCTCCCTGAAACTGCCGTTGAGCCGCTGAATCGCTGCCAGCATGCCCCCCAGGCAGTGTACTGGCGAAGTGTCCGGTTCGCGCACTCCGGCGCTTGGCGTCGGACAAAGTGTTGGTAGTACGCCAACGCGCGGCGCGGCTGTCGCCCCTCGGCGGTGCATCAGCGCCGTCCATCGCATTCGCGCGGCCGAAAATGGCCAACTCGATCGGCTCGCGTAGGCATGATCGGCATACCAGACATGCATCACCCCACCAATCCATGCCAATCCCTTTGCCACGCGCGTTCAACCACCTGGCCTGGTCCAACCTGGCGGCACAATCGGCCGAACAGCTGAGTCTGGCCGCGACCCCCATCGTCGCCGTGCTGCTGCTGGGCGCGGGGCCGGGAGAGGTAGGCCTGCTGGGCACGGCACAAACCTTGCCGTTCCTGTTGCTTTCGATTCCGCTCGGGTTATGGGCTGACCGCAGTTCCCGGCGCCGGCTGCTGGTATGGGCCGAGACGTTGCGGCTGCTGGCCTTTGTCGGCATGCTGGCGCTGGTACTGGCCGGCCAGGTATCGATCAGCCTGCTGGCGCTGCTGGGCTTTTTGGGCGCGGTGGGCACGGTCGGCTTCAGCGTGGCTGCGCCGGCATTGACTCCGGCGCTGGTGCCGCGCGAGCAACTGGCGCAGGCCAATGGCCGGCTTGAACTGGCGCGCAGTATCGCCTTCGCAGCCGGTCCGGCACTGGCCGGTTCGCTGGTTTCCTGGCTCGGTGCGTCGGCCGCTTTCGCACTGGCGACCGCCTTGTCATTGTCGGCGCTGGTGCTGCTGTGGCGCCTGCACGAGCCCGAACGCGCGCGGCCCGCACCGCGCCATGTGCTGCTGGAGTTGCGCGATGGCGCCTCCCTCGTGCGGCACCATCCGCTGCTGCGGCCCATCTTTGCCACCAGTGTGGCGTGGAACCTGTCGTGGTTCGTGCTGCAGGCCGCCTATGTGCCCTATGCGATTCGCGTGCTGGGCTTGAGCGCTGGCGGCGTCGGGTTAACGCTGGCGGCCTACGGCGGGGGAATGATCGCAGGCGCGCTGGTGGCGCGGCGCGTAATGGGTGCCATGCCCTTCGGCCAGGCCATCATGCTCGGACCGGCGGTGTCGGTGCTGGCGCAGCTGACCATGGTGACCACGCTGCTGCTGCCGTCCGGCCTGCTGGCGGGTATCGCTTTTTTCCTGTTCGGCGCCGGACCGATCATCTGGACCATCACCTCCACTACCTTGCGCCAGACCGTGACACCCAACGCGATGCTGGCGCGGGTTTCTGCGATATTCCTGACCGGCGGCCAGGGCGCACGGCCACTGGGCGCGGCGTTGGGCGGCCTGGTCGGCGCACGGTGGGGCGAAGCCGCTTGCCTGCTGCTGGCGTTCGGCGGCTTCCTGCTGCAGGCCTGGATAATTTGGGCATCGGCGGTCCGCCGACTTGAGATATTGCCGCCACCGGCGGACTGACCATCGACACCACGCCATCCCCTGCGCGATGGGTGCCGGCAACTACCGTCAAACCTGTTCTCCCGTGGCCGCCGTCGGTCAGCGCGGCAAGCGGCGCTGGTGACCCTGGCGCGGCCGAGGCCTCGTCGGCAGGGGATGCGCGAAGCGCGCTGCACATGCCAGAATGCGTGCATGCAAGCGTTCGCCCGTCAAAGCGCCAAAGCTGCTCCGCGTTCGGCAGGCCGCCACACCCCTTCCTCCAGGGGCCGCAAGCGCCCGCACCCGACGGCAACCGTCGTTCAACCCCTGTCCGTATGACAACAACACCTCTAAGCCCTCGCTGGCTGCGCTGGCCCGCCGGGCTGGTGGGGATGGTCATGCTGCTGCTGATGGGGCCGATTGGAGTGCTGGCGTTTGGCGACATCGATCTGCGCACACCCTGGCACCAGACGCGTCGCGAAAGCACTGGCCAGGCGCCCGATCCGGCGCTGGTACGCGAAGCAGTGGTCCAGGTGTATGGCGCCCGCACGGTACGCTGGCGCGGCGCATTCGGCATCCATCCGTGGATCGCCGTCAAGCGCTCCGACGCTGACAGCTACACCACCTACCAGAAGATTGGCTGGCGCGCCTATCAGGGAGGGGACGCCGTGGTGGCCTCTGATAGCCGCGCTCCCGACGCGCACTGGTTCGGCGCCGCGCCGCAGTTGCTGGTCGAGCATCGCGGCCCGGGCGTGGATGCACTGATCGACCGTATCGAGGCGGCAGTGGCAGCGTATCCCTGGGGCACCCAATACCGGCTTTGGCCCGGCCCCAACAGCAATACCTTCGTCGCCTTTGTCGCCCGCCAGGTACCCGAACTGGGGCTCGACCTGCCGCCGACCGCCATCGGCAAAGACTACCTGGGCCCCACCACCTTTATCGCCCGTGCCCCCAGTGGCAGCGGCTGGCAGGTCTCACTGGCAGGCGTGGTGGGAATAGCGGTGGCTGAAGAGGAAGGCTTGGAGATCAACCTGCTCGGCCTGGCCTTCGGGATCGACGTCAACGACGGCCGGCTGCGTTTGCCTGGCCTGGGTGTGTGGCCGTGACGCGCGATCACACGCCGGCTGCAGAACGGCCGTTCGCCGACCCTGCGGTGGCGCAGGCGTTTGCGGCCTTCCCCCCAGCCGCGCGCAGCTCATTGATGGCCGTGCGCGCGCTGATCTTCGAGGTGGCCGAGCGAACCGACGGCGCAGGTCCGCTCGAGGAAACGCTGAAATGGGGCGAGCCGGCCTATCTCACGACGCATTCGCGCAGTGGCAGCACGATTCGGCTGGGCTGGAAAAAGGCCCTGCCACCCGCGCAGGCGGGCGCTTGTGCCTTGTATTTCAATTGCAATACCCATCTGGTCGATACCTTCAGAACCCTGTTCCCGCGCGGCTTTCGATTCGAGGGCAATCGCGCCATCGTGTTCGCGCCGCATGAAGCGCCCGACTCAGACGCATTGGCGCTTTGCATCCGTGCGGCGCTGAACTACCACCGCGACAAGAAGCCATCCCGCCGCGCATGAGGAGGTCCGCCTCTGTGCGAAAGCGCAGAGGCGTCGAACCTGCTCGCGCAGCAACCGGCTTTGGCGAGCCGCATGGCCGAGCGGCGCATCCCCAAAAAAGGGGCTGGCCACAGTCTTCTTTCGTTTGCATGATATGCGGACCGACTGCAGCAAGAGCGTGAATGGCTGATGCAAATACTGTCCCCGCAGGGTCGATTCGACAATCCGGTCAATCGGCGCGTGTGGCCAGACCTTGAGTCCCGATGCAGGCTGGAGTTGGGTTCGCAAAAGGAGACTGCCATGAAGCACTTGTTTTTCAACCCAAGGCGGGGCGTGGTGTCGGTCAAACGCGGTTTCTCATGGCCCGCCTTCCTGTTTGGTTCGTTGTGGGCCGCCGCCCATCGGATGTGGTTTCCACATGTGCTGGCGCTGCTGACGCTCGAGCTCGCACTGTGGCTGGGTGCCGGCATTGCGAGCGGACAACACGATACCAACCCGGCAACCGCTGCCGTGATCGCTGCACTCATACTGGCACTGGTGCGCGGACGGTTCGGCAATCGCTGGCTGGCGGCGTCCTTGCGCCAGCGCGGGTATGAGGAGGCTGGAGCGCAGTTGCTCCAGGCTTGAGCGCGGCGCCGGTCGACCAGAGCGGGCAAGGTGAACTGCCCGGTTTCTTCGTGCCAAGCGCTTCTTGGAACAAGGCGTATCGCGATTGCGATGCAAGGCTCAAAGCCATGGCGCTGAACGCGGCCGCTTGACGTCCCAAAACGCAAACCCAAAACGCAAAACTTGGCCTCCAGGCATATTTGGGCCACACTGATGCCCATGAGCTCCAACAGCACCCCCCGCAGCAGTGCCCGCCGGCCGCGCCGACCGGGCGATGTCAAACACGACCCGCTCGCCGTCGACGCCGACACGATGCTCGACGATGTGCAGCCCGCCAAGCGCGGCGGCGCCAGAGGCTCGCCGGTGCTATGCCAGGAACTGCTGCTGTTGCGCGCTGGCGTCGACTGCCCGCATTGTGGCCAGCGCACGCCGGTGTTCGCGATGATGGGCCTGCCCGAGTTCGAGGTCCAGAATGCACCCACGACACTGTTGCGCCAGATCGTGACGCTACCGCCCGATGTCGACAAGGCGGCACGCCTGTTCAGCAAGGGCCGCTGGCGGAGCGATCAGAGCGCCAAGGGCAGTGGCGCGTATTGGCTCAGCCATTGCGCACGATGTGCCGCCCGCCTGGACGAAGGTTTCACCCTGGGCCCGGAGGGTCCGTTCCGGCCCCGGCTTTACAAGCAGCGCATCGCGATCGGGCTGCTCCGTCTGCCGGGTCCGTTCGTGCTCGAGGGCGTACAACGCCAGCCCAATTTGCCGATGCTGGGCTGGCTTGAATGGCATAACCAGCGCGGGATGCGTACCCACGCCGCCCTACGGCGCGCGGCCCATCCCGGCAAGCACACGGCGTAGCTACTGCAGGCGGGAAGCGCCGCATCGCGCCATCGCGCTATCGCGCGGTTGCCTGTTTGTGCGGGCCGGCCACGGGCCGGACGCCGGCGCAACGTGGGATGATCGGCCACGACCCGCGGCGCATCCGCGGCAAACCCGGTTTCCACCCATGAAATACCAGTCGATACTGCAATCCATCGCCGCCGAGGTGGCGCCCCTGGTCGGCGGCGGCAAGGTGGCCAATTACATCCCGGCGCTGGCCCGTGTCCCGATGCAGCAATTCGGCATCGCCCTGCATGCGATCGATGGCCAGCGGGCGTCGGCCGGCGACGCGACGACGCCGTTTTCGATCCAGAGCGTATCCAAAGTGCTGGGCCTCACGCTCGGCTTGCAGGCGCTGGGTTCTTCGCTGTGGGACCGCATCGGCCGCGAACCGTCGGGAAGTCCTTTCAACTCCCTGGTTCAACTGGAGAGCGAGCGCGGCAAACCACGCAACCCATTCATCAACGCAGGTGCTTTGTGCGTAGCCGACCGGCTGTTGTCTGCGCATGCCGATACCGCGCGCGTGTTCTCGGAGCTCGGCCGCGACCTGCACGGCGAATCATTTGTTTTCGACGACGAGGTGGCGCATTCCGAACGCGAAACCGGCTTTCGCAATGCGGCAGTCGTCAATTTCATCAAGAGTTTTGGTCAGATCGACAACGATGTCGAGGCGGTTCTGGCCCTGTACTGCCAGCAGTGTTCGATCGTGTCCAACTGCACGCAACTGGCGCAGGCGTTCGGCTACCTTGCCAACGGGGGCGAGCAGCCCGGCAACGGCCGGCGCATTGTCGATCGCGAGCAGGCGCGCCGGATCAATTCGCTGATGCTGACCTGCGGCACCTACGATGCGGCCGGCGAGTTCGCGTTCAAGGTCGGCATTCCGTGCAAGAGCGGCGTTGGCGGCGCCATCATCGCCATCGTACCGGGACAACTGGTGCTGTGCGCCTGGTCACCCGGGCTGGACGAGACTGGCAACTCCGTCGCAGCGCGACGGGCGTTGGAACTGTTTGTCGGCCGAACCGGCCTTTCCGTGTTCTGACCCGAACCGCATTGCCGCCGCGAAGCGGTTGTGCCCAAACCCGAGAGCCCGGTTTGTTGCACGCAACGGGTTCGGCCAGCACCACGACTGGCGGGTGACGACCTTTTCTGCGACTATTGCCTTGCCCACCACATGGTCGCCCGCCCGCCCTCGGCCCGCAGGCAGGCCGACCGGCATCATGCAAACCGGCGCATAGCAATAGCCGCGAAGGAGAAAAAATGAATGTGTCAGACCCCTTGAAACCTGGCCCGTTCGAGCCGCCCGGGCCCGGATCCTGGACGCAGGATGCCGTGCATTTTCCGCGGCCCATGACCCGCTATTTTCAAGAGACGCATTCGCATTCGTTCAAGAGTGGCACCCATGATTTTGCGCTGTACTACGGCCTGTTGATCGACGGCCTGCAAATGGGTTATGCCAACGGATTTGGCTACAACCAGGTGCTGCCCACGCCGCACGCCGAGTTCCCTGCGCGCGTTGCGCGAGCCGAACAGGTGTTTGCGCACAAACTCTGGCGCGAACAACTGCACGAGTGGGACACGGTACACAAACCGGCATCGATCCGCCAGCACCGGGAACTGCAGGCCGTCGATCCGGACGCCCTGTCCGACGGTGCGCTGGTAGCCTACCTGGTACGTTGCCGTGACCACCACGCGGCAATGGTCGCCCAGCACATGCGCCATACCGCCGGTGCGCTGCTGCCCACTGGCGACTTCCTGGCCCACGTGGGCGAATGGACGGGCCTGCCGCATGCCGATCTGCTGGGCCTGCTGAGTGGCTCCGCCCAGGTATCGGCAGGCGGCTCGGCCGAGATGGACGTGCTCAAAAGGGCGTTTGCCGAGGACTCCGCCGCACGCGAGGTGCTGGCATCCGATGGCGACCCGGCCGACTTGCTGGCGGCCAGTGGCAATCCGGTCCAAGTGCTGGCGCGCCTGCGCGCGTTGACGGGCGAGGCGGGACAAGCCGTCAACGGCTATCTCGATCTGGTCGGCTACCGCCTCGTCGACGGTTTCGATATCGCCGAACCAACGGCGCTGGAACTGCCGGACGCGTTGTTGCGCGCGATCAATGTCGCCGTGTTCAACCAGGCCCCGTCCGCCCCGGACATGCAGGCACGTATCGCCGAGGTACGCGACCAGGTGCCAGCGCAGCACCAAGCCGCTTTCGACGATCTGTTGACCGAGGCACGCCTGACCTACCGCCTGCGCGACGAACGTGGCGTCTACAGCGACATCTGGGCCGCCGGCCTGATGCGTCGCGCAGCGCTGGCTGCCGGACGGCGTGTCGCCGGCCGGGACCGCATCGCCGATGCCGCATGGATGCTCGACGCCAGTCTGGACGAAATGACGGCACTGGTCGCCGGTGAAGGCGGCCCGGGCGCGGACGATCTGGCCGATCGCGCCGCATACCGGGCCCGTTTCACGGCCAGGGATGCCCCGCCCACCCTGGGTCCACCAGCACCGGCACCGCCCGACCTGGCCAGCCTGCCTGCGCCGGCCGCACGTGTGATGCGGGCCCTGTTCATCACACTGGATCATGTGTTCGGCAGCGCGCAGGCGCGGCCGCCAGGCATGATCCTGTACGGTCTGGCTGCAAGCAAAGGCTTGTACGAAGGGCCGGCGCGCCGCGTGTCCGGCCCGTCCGAGTTCGACCGCATCAACAAGGGCGACATCCTCGTCACCGAGTCGACCAGCGAGGCATTCAATATCCTGCTGCCGCTGCTGGGCGGCATCGTCACCGACAACGGCGGCCTGCTGTCGCACGCGGCCATCGTCGCGCGCGAGTACGGCATTCCCGGTGTCGTCGGCACGCGCGAGGCGACCGAGCGCATCCACGACGGCGACCGCATCCGCGTGGATGGCGATAACGGCGAAGTCACGGTGCCATGAAGAGAAAGTCCGCCGTCGTATTCACCAGGGCGCGCGATGCGGCCTTGTACGGCGCCAAGGCCGTGGGCCTGGGCGATGCGGCGCGCATAGGCCTGGCGGTTCCTCCTGGCGTGGCGTTGTCGGGCGACCTGGTCGAGGCCATCGCCGCCGGCGAGCCACGCGCCATTGCCACGCTGGCCAAGGCCATCGCACCGCTGGTGCCGCCATTTGCGGTAAGGTCCTCGGCCGTCGACGAGGACGGCGCGCAGGCCAGTTTTGCCGGCCAGCATCTGACCGTGCTCAACGTGCATGCCGCCAGCGATGTGCCAGACGCGGTGCGCGAGGTCTGGTGGTCAGCCAATTCAGACACGGCCATCACCTACCGCCGGCGTGTCGGCCTGTTCACGCGTCCGAGCGTCGGCGTCATCGTGCAGAGCCTGCTCGATCCCGAGGCGGCCGGCGTCATGTTCACCGAGAACCCGGTGACAGGCGCAGACGAGCGGGTCATCGAAGCCAGCTGGGGCCTGGGCGAGGCCGTGGTCGCCGGCCTCGTCATTCCGGACCATGTGCGACTCGACCGGTCCGGCAAGCTGCTCGAGCGCAAAACCGGACGCAAGCACATTGCGGTCCGCGCGTTGCCCAATGGGGGTACCTTCGAAGAGAAGATACCGCCTGCCCGCGTCAGCCAGTTCTGCCTGGATGAGCCCCAGCTCGAAGCGCTGTGCGCGCTGGCGCTGCAGTGCGAGAAGGTGTACGGCCCGCGCCGGGACATCGAATGGGCGTTCCAGGAAGGCACGCTGTACCTGCTGCAGTGCCGCGCAGTGACCACTGGCAGCAAGTCGCATGGCGCGGCCCTGCCGCCAGGCCCCCTTGCGCGCGACCCGACAACGGCACTGCAGCGCGTCGGCCTGTTCGCCGACATGGACCGCCGACAGGCCGAACAGATTGCGCGCCTGCTTAAAGAGCGTCGCTTTGCCAAGGGACAGACCGTCATCGTCGAAGGCTCGGGCGGCGCCGCCGTCTACCTGATCGTGTCCGGCCAGGCGATGGTCTCGCACAGCGGCACAGCGGTCACCGCGCTAGGCCCGGGCGACCACTTCGGCGAGATCGCACTGATCGACGGCGGCCCGCGCTCGGCCACGGTGACTGCCGCCACCGACCTCGTCTGTTACGGACTGACCTTCTGGGAATTTCGCCCGCTGGTCGAGCGCAACGGCAGCATCGCCTGGAAGCTGTTGCAGGCACTGGCCAGGCGGCTGCGCGCGGCGGAGCAGTCGTCGTAGCGTGACAGGCGCACGCTGCAGGCAACCCCTGGGACCACGCCGCGTCAATCGCCCTGGTTGCCAAACAGATCGTTCAACCCCGGCGCCGCGTCGGGGCCGTCGGCGGACTTCTTCGGCAAGCCCTTCGGGTATTCGTCCGCGATCCGGTCCTCCCAATAGGCCGCCGGATTCGGAGCTGCGCACAGCCTGCGGTACACCTCTTCGGGCACCTGCTTGTAGGCCAGCATGCTCTTGTTGTCCCAGTGCAGGTCGAGTTGGCGCGACGTGTTGTCGTAGTCGGCGCGGCGAATGCGGCCGCTGGTGAAGGTTTTGCTGGGCATGGCGGACTCCATCGGGATGCCGGCCAACCATGGCCGTGCGCTAAGTCTAGGCTGTCTGGCGCCGGTGCTGGTCCTGCTCAAGGGCCGCGAGCGTGGACAACAACCCATCCTTGTCCGGATAACACCCCTGCAGCCAGCGCTTGCCGGTGCCCGAATAGCCCGTGCGCGCATGCAGGACCCGGGTGTTGTCGACGATGAAGCACTCGCCCGGTGACAACTTGAATGTCACCGCCATCGCCGGGTCGTCGATGATCGCGCCGAAGCGCCGATAAGCCGCGTAGTAGTCGGCCATGGCGGTGAACGGCACATCGGTGATGGCGGCGGTGGAGCGGTTGTTGAAGCGCACCGAGATCAGTTCACCGTCGGGCGCCAGTTCGATCATCGGGCGCCGTGCGCGCAGGCAGACTCCCGCCTCGCCGGCGTATTCGAAGCGCGCGCAATAGCTGGTCAAGAGCCCGAACCAGGCCGGGCTCTCCGCACGCAGGCGCTGGGCAGCACGGAAGCCGTCGACCACCATGTTCTCACCACCCTGGGCGGAGTTCTCCAGGCAGTACAGGATCTGCATTGTCGGCACCGGGTCGCGGTAGGGATTGTCGGAATGCGCCTGCAGGCCCAGGCCGGTATAGGCCAGGTTGGTCGGGTTGACCTCGGTGCGGACCTCGAAATACACGCCATAGTTGGTCTCGCGCACATAGCCGAACAGCCTGGCAACCTGCAGCAGCGCGCCGGGCTCGGTCGGGCCACCGGTGAGTTTGCCAAAACCGTATTGGCGGACCTGGAACAACCAGGCGCGCAGCGCGTTGCGATCGTTTTGGACGACAGCCAGATCGGCAACGGGCACCGCCTGCATCAGGCCGCGGTCCCAGGTGGCAATGGCGTCGCCGGTCCAGCCCGCCGCCTTGTCGTCGTCGCGGTCGTAGGCATGCGCCTGCAACCACGCGACCTCGTAATCGACCGTCTTGTCTTCGGGTGCGAACGTCACCGACAGGAGGTCGCCGTCAACCACGGCGGCGCTAATGCGGGTGTCGGCGGGAATGTCGCGCAGCGCAATCAGGCGTTGCCCGTTTCCGGGTGCGCGGGTCGCCGCGTCCCAGGCGTTGTCACGCAGCCAGATGGCGTGAAAGCGCATGACAGCGCGGCCACCGCCCGCATCGAGTGCCAGAAAACTGCCATCGGGACCAACATCCACCTGCACCATATGCCGACACTCCTCGGGTTGTTTACCGCGATTGTGCAAGAAGCCAACGTCGGCCGCGCTGTCGGCTGATCTCCTCAGGAATAGCCCGTTTGGGCCACGCCATCAGAGACAATCTTGCGCGACAACGACGAACAGTGGTGCTAGAGTTTTGTCGGGCTGATGCGCGCACATTGACGCCTGCGCCCAAGGGTTTGCCGCCGCCTGTACCGCGTGGCCAACCAACCAGGGAGATCCATCATGTCTGGCAAGAAACTTCTGCTCATGGGCGCCGTGCTGTCCGCGATGGCGGGCTTTTGCGTACCGGCAGCGGCGGTGCTGCTCAACGAAACGGTGGGGCTGCAAGCCACCGGCAGGGTCGATCTCGATGGATTCGGTGCACAACCACCGTTTTCGGGACCGATCGACGACACCGAACTTGCCCTTCCATTCACCCGATCAGTGGTCAGCGTGCTGGACGATCAGGCCGGCCTGTTTTCCTATTCGGCGTCGGCCGACATAGGCACGCTCGCACTGCGGGTTGCCGGAAGTCTGACCAACACGACCGCTGCAGAGTATTTTGGCCAAGGTGTGCCGATCCTGCAGAGCACGGCGCAGGCGCTCGACGTGATCACGCTGACGTCCAGCGTCGCGGGCACTTTCCCGGTCACGATGGAATTGCTGGTCTCCGGCACGATCACGCCTTCGGCCCATGTCGGTTTTAACTTTGTCAGTGCCAACAGCCTGCTGAAATTCGGCGTTGTCAACCAGCCGACAGGTTCCGACAGCAGCCTTTACACGGCGAGTCTGATCGCCGACACCTTGTCGGTGACACGGCCGGTCCAGTTCGCGGCCGGTTCGAGCGTCGATATGGGCTTCGACGCATTTCTGAGTTTCAACATTTTTGGCGTGTTGGCGGGCGAAACGGTGTCGGGCCAACTCAACAACACGGCCTTGCTGAACCTGTTGCTTCCCGCAGGCGTCAGCCTCACCGGTTCGGCCTCGGGCACCTTCGGTGTGCCGATACCGGCGGTACCGGAGCCACAAACCTATGCCCTGCTGCTGGCCGGGCTTGCGCTGACAACACTCGCGGTGCGTCAGCGCGTCCGCAGGTCACCCCGGAATTGACGGAATGGGCTCACATTGCCGACGCGGATCGGTGTTGACATGGCAGGCAAGCCGCCCTGCTCGTGGCTGGTGGCACCGTTGGCCCCACCCTACTTGTAGAATGCCTCGACCATACCCTTGAGCTTGATCAGCAGCGGGTTGCCCTTGCGATCCAGCGTCTTGCCGGCAGGAATCCTGATCCAGCCTTCGCTGACACAATATTCGCTGACATCGGAGCGCTCCTTGCCATTGAAGCGGATACCGACATCGTGTTCGAACACGGCAGCCCGATGGTGCGGGCTGCGCGGGTCGACCGACAGGCGATCGGGCAAGTCAGGGCGGGGGGAGTTTTCGGCGTCGGTCATGGGTCTTGATTCTCCCTCACCGCGCGCGGTGTCGGTTTGCGCCATGGCCGACCCGGCTCCCACCGGCGGCGGGACGGCGGCAAACCGCTGCGTCCGACCCCAGGAGCGATCACAGACCCAGTCCGGCACCTACCCCGAGCAAGGTGGCGAGTCCCAGAACCGCAAACACCGCAGCCGCGATACCGTGGACCAGCCGCATCGGAATCCGTCCGGCAAACCGGTCACCCAGGAATACCGCCGGCACGTCGGCGATCAGCATGCCCAGCGTCGTGCCGACGACCACCAGCAGGGGTTGCGCATAGTGCGCCGCCATCGCGATCGTCGCGACCTGGGTCTTGTCGCCCATCTCAGCCAGGAAGAAGCTGACAAAGGTCGCGCCGAACACGCCGAACCGGCTGGCAATGCGCGTCTCCCCGTCTTCGATTCGATCCGGGATCAGCGTCCAGATCGCCATCGCGATGAACGAGCCGCCCAGCACCCAGCGCAGCAGGCTCGGGCTGACGGCACTGGTGATCCATGCACCCAGCGCGCCGGCCAGTCCGTGGTTGATGATGGTGGCACACAGGATGCCTGCGATGATCGGCAGCGGCTTTCTGAATCGCGCCGCGAGGATGAATGCCAGCAACTGGGTCTTGTCGCCGATTTCGGCGAGCGCGACCACGCCGGTGGAAACGATGAGGGCTTGCATGGCGGAGTCGATGGCACGGCGGGTGATGAGTCGAATCGCTTGCGCCGCGTTGGTGGCGACGGGCGTCAGGGCAGGCGGGCGGATGATACCGCCTGGGCTCCGACCAACACCGCGGCCGCCGGCATGATCCACCAGCCGGGCGCGTCGAGCGCCCATGACAGTGTGCCCGTCACGGCGCACCACACCAGGGGCAGCACCAGCAGCAAGGTGCAGGTCTGGCGCGGGCGCTGCAGGCCCTGGCCACCGCACAGCAGCAACAACACCGCCAATGTGGCGAGCATCGTGGGGTCGGGCGCCAACGCAAACCACTCGGCCTGCGCCAACGGCCGCATCCACAGCAGCGCCGAGATGGGGTACAGCAATACGGCAGCGCCCAGCAGAGCCACGCCCGCAGGCGTGGTGCCCTGGCCGTACGACAGCGCCAGCTCGCTGCGCAACAAGGCCACACCAATCAACAGCAGTCCTTCGATGCCGAAGGCGAACCCGAAATACGGCGCCGCCAGGTTGATGCCGGCATGGGGTCCCCAGTGAAAGGCCCAGGCCACGAACAACAGGCCCGCGCCGGCCAGCACCAGCCCCAGACGCAAGGCCGCGCGTACTCGCCGGTGGACAGCCCACATCAGCCCGGTGCCCAGCATGGCCGCGACGGCTTGCATGGGCCACCAGGCGCGGTTGTGCAGTTCGAGCAGGCGGTACCAGGCGCGCAACGAAAACATCAGGAAATCGTCCGGGCGGTAGGTCCACCACTCACCCATCGCGCGCTCCGGCTACATCGCAGCCACGACCGCCGCCATGCGCGCGCGCTGCGCCGCATCGGGCAGGTGGCCGCGCGCTGCGCCCATGTTCTGCTGCAGATGGTCGACCCGGCTGGTCGCCGGTATCGCGCAGGTCACCGCGGGATGCGAGACGATGAACTTGAGCAGAAGCTCGGCCCAGTTGGCGCAACCGACCTCAGCCGCCCATGCCGGCAGCCGCTCGCGCTGCACCGCGCGAATCAGCGCGCCCTCGCGAAAAGGCCGGTTGGCAATGACGGCCATGCCACGCTCGCGTGCCAGCGGCAGGATACGCTGTTCCGCCGCCCGCTCGACGATGTTGTAGCTAATCTGCACGAAATCCAGCGGATGCTCGCGCATCAGCTGTTCGACCTCGGCATGGCGCCGGCCATGCGAGGTGGTGATGCCGACGTGACGCAACTGCCCCGCACGTTTGAGTTCGAACAGCAGCGGCAGCTGCGTGCGCCAGTCCAGCAGGTTGTGCACCTGCAGCAGATCGAAACCCGGCACACCCCAATGCCGGCGCGAGGCCTCGATCTGCGCGCGCCCGTCTCCAGAGGTCCAGACCTTGTCGGCCGAGAAAACCTGCCCGCGCGCGTCCAGCACCTGCAGCGCCTCGCCAATGACCGGCTGCGACGAACCATACATCGGCGACGAGTCAATCAGACGGCCGCCGGCCAGGAAGAATTGGCGCATGACCTCGGCGCAGGACTTGCGCGCCTGCGGGTCGTCGCCGACGTTGAAGGTGATCCAGCTGCCCAGGCCGATCACCGGCAGCGAGCCGCCGCTGGAGCCGACCGGCTTGCGCAGCACGTCCGACGCCGGCTGTGCTGGCGCCGCGACGCCACCAGCCGCGCCCACCATGCCTGCGGCAAAGCCGATCCATTCACGTCGGTGCAACTTTTTTGCCATCATGCGATCAGTTATACATGGGAGCAAGCAACTCGTGGGTAACCATGGTCACCTTGACCATGCTGGTGCCATGCACCGCGTCTCTCGCCGACGAGCGGGCAAGCGCAATCGCCCCGGCTGCATCGGCGCCCACCCCCGCATCGGCACCAGCGCGCACCGCCGCACGCCGCGCCTATCAGGCACCGATCCAGGTGCCCTCGGCCGCCGGGCAGATCCGGTCGCCGACGCTGCCAGCGCCGGCGATCACCGTCACCCCGGTGCCGCCCCGGACCTTCTCCGGGACCTGCGACAGCACCGGATGCTGGGGCTCCGACGCAATCCGCTACAACGCGGTCGGCGGCGCACTGGTGCGGCCCGATGGGCGGACGTGCCAGAACGTGGGTGGCGTGATGCAGTGTCCATGAGTGCCGCCGCGCAACCCGCTCACGGCGCTGCGGGCAGCTGAATCACCACTTGCAGCCCGCCCAGCGGCGCAGTTTCCAGCATCATCGTGCCGCCATACGCGCCAATCCGGTCGGCCACGATCGCAAGACCCAGGCCGGAACCCGACACCGATTCGTCGATGCGTGCGCCGCGCGCCAGCATGGAATCACGCTGCTGCGTTGCGATACCGGGGCCATCGTCCTGCACCGTGACCACCAGCATCGACGTCGCCATCTCGCGCGCCCGCTGCACGTCGACCGACACGACCTTGTGCGCCCATTTGCAGGCGTTGTCGAAGAGGTTGCCCAGTATTTCCTGCAGATCCTGCTCCTCGCCGGCAAATGCCAGGTCGGCGTTGATGTGTGCACAACGCAGCGTGAGCGCACGCGCCGCGTGCACCTTGTCCATCACACGCAGCAAGTCGCGCACGACGGGAGCCATCTCGACACGATGGCCCGGCAGCCCATGCCCGCCCGTCGCCCGGGCACGGGCCAGGTGCCAGTCCACCTGGCGACGGACCTGCTCGACCTGCTCCAGCACCAGTTGCGCGTCGACCGACGGTGCGGTCGCGCCGGAAGGCTTCGCAATGACCGCTTCGGCGGCCAGACCGAGTACCGCCAGCGGTGTCTTGACCGCATGTGCCAGGTCGCCGGCCTGTTGTCGCGCTCGCTGCAGGAGCTGCGCATGGCGTTCGAGTACCGCGTTGAAGCCATCCACCAGCGGCTGCACCTCCAGCGGAGCCAGACCCTGCAGGCGCTGGGTGCGACCTGCCTGCAGCGCGGCCAGCGCCTGTTGCAAGGCACGCAGCGGCGCCAGCCCCAGCGCCACCTGCGCCCAGGCGGCCGCCAGCAGCAGCGCCAGTAGCGCCAGCAGTGACAACCCGAGCACGCCACTAAACCGGCCGACGGCATCCTGTACCGCACGGGTATCCGCAGCCACCAGCAGGCGCCATTGCGCCTCGCGCCTGTCCACCGATCGTACGACCCGTTCGAGCACCAGCAGGGGTACGCCCTGTGGCCCAGTGGCGACATGGGCATGCACGGTGGCGTCCCCCAGATCGTCTGCGGCGTTGGCCAGGCGGGTGTCCCACAATGAGCGCGAGCGCAACAATGCACTCTGGTCGTTACTGCTGATCTGCCAATACAGTCCGGAATAGGGTTTTTGCCAGCGCGGATCGGACAAGCCGGCCTCGTTGACGATGGGTCCACCCAGCGCGTCGAACTCCACCCGTGCCGTCAGTTGGTCCAACTGTTGTTCCAGTGCCTGCCGGAACTGGCGCATCACCTCGTCGCGGAACAAGCCACCGAGCACGAACCAGGCCAGCAGCAACGCCAGCGCCAGGCCCGCCGCGGTCAAGCCCAGCAGGCGCAGGCGCAGCGAGGTCACCGGCCAGGTCCTCACGGCACCACCAGCCGGTAACCCATGCCGCGCACGGTCTCGATCATGGCCGGCGGCAACTTCTTGCGCAACCGTGCGACGAACACCTCGATCGTGTTCGAATCGCGGTCGAAATCCTGCGCGTAGATGTGTTCGGTCAGCTCACCGCGCGACACCACGGAGTTCGGGCGATGCATCAGATAGGCAAGCACCTTGTACTCATGGCTGGTCATGGCCACCGGGTGGCCATCGCGGGTAACCCGGTTGGTGCGGGTGTCCAGGCTGACCGTGCCGCACTGCAGCACCGGCCAGGCCAGGCCCTGGGCGCGCCGGATGAGTGCACGCACCCGGGCCAGCAATTCCTCGGTATGAAAGGGCTTGGTCAGGTAATCGTCGGCGCCGGCGTCGATGCCAGCCACCTTTTCATGCCATTGATCGCGCGCGGTCAGGATCAGCACCGGGGTTGCAACGCCTTCGCTGCGCCAGCGCTTGAGCACGCTCAGACCGTCGAGCACCGGCAGCCCCAGGTCGAGCACTACGGCATCGTAGGGCTGCACGCCACCCATCTGCCAGGCGTCGCGGCCGTTGTCGGCCAGGTCGACCACGTAACCGGCATCCTGCAGGGTCTGGCGCAACTGCGCCGCCAGAAGGGTTTCGTCCTCGACCAGCAGGATGCGCATCAACGATCCTGGGGCTCGCCCTTGCGCCGCAGCACGCTGCCATCGCGCGCGTCCACCTCGAGCTTGACCAGCGCCCCGCTGTTGCGCAACAGCTTGAGTTCGTACACCCAGCGCCCGTGCTCGCGTTCGAGTTCGACCTCCAGCACCTGACCCGGATGCTGGCGCGCGACCCGCTCCAGGATCGTCGCCAACGGCAACACCTCTCCGGCGCGCAGCGCCGCGCGCGCCCGGTCATGGTCGCGTTCGCCATCCGCCACAGCAACCGGCGGCAATGCCAGCAACAGCGGCAAGGCGATCAGGACGGACAGGAATCTGGACATGGGCTGAACCGGGAAACACGACAACACTGCATTGTGGCGCGCGTTGTCTGAACACCAGATGAACGCGCCCTTCAGCCTGCGTACAGACGCGGTGGCGCAGCATGACAGCCATCCAACTACATCGGTACACGCATGTCCAAACCCATTTTGCCCGGCATCGGCCGCACACCCGGCGCGGCACGCGAAACTCTGATGATCGTACTTGCCATGTTGGCGTGCCTGCCGGCCGCAGCGGCGGATACCAGCGCGGCTGAACAACTGACCACCTGGAGCGCACAGGCCGGCGCGCCCGGCAACGCTGAACGGGGCGGCGCGTTCTTCACCAGCCGCCATGGCGGTGCCTGGTCGTGCAGTTCCTGCCACGGCAATCCGCCGACGCAGACCGGGCAACACGCCAGCACCGGCAAGGACATCGCGCCGCTGGCGCCGGCATTCAACCCGCGCGCGTTCACCGACAGCGCCCGGGTCGACAAATGGTTCCGCCGCAATTGCAAGGACGTGCTCGCGCGCGAATGCAGCGCCGCCGAGAAGGCCGACGTGCTCGCCTACTTGATCGGGCTGCGGCGCTGATGCGATGAGCCATGTCCATCCACTACCCAGGAGTTTGACCATGATGTCCCGTTTTTCTGCCGTTCGCCCCTTACCATATCTTGCGCTGGCCGGTGCGTTGTCGTTTCTCGCGCTCGTGCCGCCGCCAGCCCTGGCCGATGGCGCCCGGTTGCAGCCGACACGGATACCGCTGGCCTACCAGCAGGAGTGCGGCTCCTGCCATCTCGCCTATCCGGCCGGCTTGTTGCCGGCCCGTTCGTGGCGACGCCTCATGGACGGCCTGGACCGGCATTTCGGCACCGACGCGTCGCTGGACTCGCCGACCCTGCGGCAGATCGGCGACTGGCTGCAGGCGCAGGTAGCCGGCCGCGGGCGGATGTCCGCGGAGCCCGCGCAGGACCGCATCACCCGCTCGGCCTGGTTCGAAGGCGAGCACCGCAAGATCGATCCCACCGTGTGGCAACACGCCAGCGTCAAGAGCCCGGCCAACTGCGCAGCCTGCCATACCGGCGCAGCCAGGGGCGATTTCGACGACGAGCGCCTGCGCATTGCGCCCGGACTCGACGCACGTCAACGGCGCGCCTTCCAGGACAACGGATAGCGCTCCCCGAACACCACAGGAGTTCCCAATGCACACCTCCAACCCCACCGCCACCCTGTCGAGCCACGCCCCGACCCGGCCCGTACCAACGCGCCGGGTCACCGACGCGCCGATGCGCATGTTCCACTGGCTATTCGCGCTGTGTTTTGTCGGCGCCTATGCCAGCGCCGACGGCGAGAGCTGGCGCATGCTGCATGTCACGCTGGGTTATACGCTGGCAGGCTTGCTGGCGTTTCGCATCATCTACGGCCTGGTCGGCCCGCGCCAGGCGCGCTTGTCGTCGATGTTGCGCAAGCTCGCGGGCCTGCCCGCATGGTTGTCCTCGCTCAGGTCCGGCGCGCCCGGCCATGTGAACTGGCGCCAGGGTCAGAACCTCCTGACGGCGCTGGCGCTCGTGGCCCTGCTTGCAGTGGTATTGCCGGTCACCCTGAGCGGCTACGCCACCTTCAATGACTGGGGCGGCGACTGGCTGGAAGAACTGCATGAAACTGCCGGCAACACCTTCCTGTGGCTGGTTCTGGCCCACCTGGCGATGATCCTGGGCCTGAGCGTGCTACGGCGCAAGAACCAGGCCCTGCCGATGTTGACCGGTCGCGTCGAGGGCGCGGGCCCGGACCTGGCGCAGCGCAACCACGGCTGGCTGGCGTTGCTGTTGCTGGCGGCGGTGTTGGCGTTCTGGGCCTGGCAGTGGCAACAAAGCCCCAACGGCCTGTTGCCCGGCAATGGTCCGGTGGTGTCGCAAGGTCACGCTCGCGACGACCGCGACGATTGATCCGGCTTTGCGCGCGATGAAGCAGGCCCTTCACTGGGGGGTCGGCCGGTCTTGAACCTGGGCAAGGCGCGCCCGCAGGCTTCGACAGGCCCGAACGGTTCTTGTGACCTTCGGTGCCGCAACCGGCCCTGGGTGCCGGCAGTGCGATGATCCTGGGTCCTTGCCCGCACAAATCACCACACCCATGTCCCATGGTCGCTGACGCACACCTCGGTCTGGAACAGACCGAAGCCGACCGGCGCCTGCGTGCCGACGGGCCCAACGAGCTGGGCCTGAGCCAGCGTCGCACGTTGGCGGACATTGCCTGGGAGGTCGTGCGCGAGCCGATGTTTCTGTTGCTGCTAGGTGCCGGGACGGTGTACCTGGTGATGGGCGACGCGCGCGAGGCGCTGATGCTGCTGGGCTTTGTGTGCATCATCATGGGCATCACCATCGTGCAGGAGCGGCGCACCGACAACACGCTGGAGGCGCTGCGCGACCTGTCGAGTCCGCGTGCGCAGGTCATCCGCGACGGCGTGGTGCAACGCATCGCGGGGTCCGAGGTGGTGGCTGGCGACCTGCTGATGCTGTCCGAGGGTGATCGCGTGCCGGCCGACGGTGCGTTGCTGGAGACGCACGATCTGGCCAGCGACGAGTCGATGCTGACCGGCGAGTCCGAGGCGCTGGCCAAACAGGCTGGACACAGTGTCTACGCCGGAACGTTGGTAGTCGGCGGTCAGGGCCTGGCGCGGGTGACGGCGACCGGGCACCGGACCGAGCTGGGCCGGATCGGCAAGTCTCTGGAGTTAATCCCGTTCGAGAATTCGCCGCTGCGCGGCGAAGTCGCCCGCCTGACGCACCGTCTGGTGCTGATCGGCGTGTCGCTCAGCGGCCTGCTGGCGCTGCTGTTCTGGGTCCTGCGCGGCGGCTGGCTCGAAGCCATGCTGGCCGGCATCACGCTGGCCATGAGTGTGTTGCCGCAGGAGTTTGCCGTCATCATGATCGTGTTCATGGCGCTGGGTGCACGGCGCATGGCAGCGCGCCAGGTGCTCACGCGCCGACTCGGGGCGATCGAGACGCTGGGCCAGACCACGGTGTTGTGCGTCGACAAGACCGGCACGCTGACGCAGAACCGCATGGAGGTGGCGGCGTTGCAGGTCGGTGACCAGGCGTTGCAGATCGGGGCACTGGGCGAAGCGGCCCTCCCGGAGCCGTTTCACGAATTGATGGAGTATGCGGTGCTGGCCAGCGAGATCGACCCGCACGACCCGATGGAGCAGGCGTTCCACCGCTTCGCCGCTACGCAATTGGCCGACACCGAGCACCTGCACCCGCAATGGGCGCTGGCGCAGGAGTACGAATTGTCGCCCCAGATGCTGGCGATGTCGCACCTGTGGCATGGCGCCAAGGACACGTCCGATGTGGTTGCGACCAAGGGCGCGCCAGAAGCGATCTTCGACCTGTGCCACCTGGAACCGGACGCGCGCACCCGGCTGGCCCTGCAGGCCGACGCCATGGCCGACCGCGGGCTGCGCGTGCTCGGCGTGGCCAAGGCGCGCCACCACGAGCAGCAGGCGCATCCGGACAACCAGCATGATTTCGACTTCGCCTTTGTCGGTCTGGTCGGCCTGGCCGATCCGCTCAGGCCGCAGGTGCCGCAGGCAGTGGCCGAGTGCCTGGGCGCCGGTATCCGGGTGGTGATGATCACCGGCGACCATCCGCGCACTGCCAGCGCGATCGCCGCCCAGGCCGGCATCGTCGGCGTGCAGGTCATCACCGGCGACGAACTGGCCCGCCTGGACGCGACGACGCTGGCACAGCGCGTGGCCAGTGTCAATGTGTTCGCGCGTGTCAAGCCGCAGCAGAAGCTGGCGCTGATCGAAGCGCTCAAGGCGCGCGGCGAGGTGGTGGCGATGACCGGCGACGGCGTCAACGACGCGCCGGCGCTCAAGGCGGCGCATATCGGCATTGCCATGGGCCGGCGCGGCACCGACGTGGCGCGCGAAGCGGCGGCTCTGGTGCTGCTGGAGGACGACTTCTCGGCCATCGTGCACGCCATCCGCCTGGGCCGGCGCATCTATGCCAATTTGCGCCAGGCCATGGTCTACACACTGGCCGTGCATGTACCCATCGTCGGCCTGTCGTTGATGCCGGTGCTGTTCGGCCTGCCGCTGGTGCTGGTGCCACTGCATATCGCGTTCCTGGAACTGGTGATCGACCCGGCCTGCTCGATTGTGTTCGAGGCGCAGCCGGATCATCCGGCACTGATGGAGCAGGCACCGCGCCCGACCAGCCAGGCGCTGGTCTCGGGAACCCAGGTGTTTCAGGGCATGCTGCAGGGCGGTCTGCTAACGCTGGTGCTGATGGGTGTGTACGCGGCGCTGCTGGCGCAGGCCATGCCAGCCGAGTCGGCGCGCAGCGCGGTGTTCGTGCTGCTGGTCACGGCCAACGCGGTGCTGATCCTGCCCAGCCGCTCGGGCCGCAGCAGCTGGAGCGGCATGTTCTCGGGTCTGCCGGCGGTTGCGGCATGGGTGATGGGTGGCACATTGCTGGCGCTGGCGCTGGTGACGATGCTGCCGGCTTTGGCCGCAGCGTTTCGTTTCACACCGCTGTCGATCGGCCAATGGCTGGCCGCCTTCGGCCTGGGCGTGGCAATGCTGCTGCCATTCCAACTGGTCAAGCGCGGGTTTCAGACAGGGCACTGACGCGGCGCCGAATCAGGACCAGACGTCGCGCCTGCGGCGTTCGGCGTTGCGCGCTCAGACCCGTACCACATCGCCCTTCATCGACCACAGGACCGAAAGCACCTCGCTGCGAACAGGGGCTTCCACAGCACAGGTCTGCAGCGCAGCCATCGCGTCGTCGATCACCGAAACAAACTCCTGCTCGCTGATGTTCATGCCACGGTGCGTGTTCAACATGTCCTTGCCGGCGTAGGTTTCGGGGCCACCCGTACCGGCGCAGAAGAAGTCGATCACGTGGCGCTCGGTCTTGTCCATGTCCTCGATCTGGCGAAAGCGCATGCTCACCAGCGGGTTGGCCAGGTGGTTCTTGATCAGCTCGCGGGCGATGCGCGAGATGCCATCGCGCCGGCCCAGACGGTCGTACAAAGTGGCGGTGGATTCGTTCATGGTGATCTCCTAGGGTGAGTGGCAGGCCGGAATCGACCCGCTGGACCGCATCATGGCGACGCGCTGTTCCTGAAGTGTTCCTGGCGGCAAAGTCGCTTGCGTACCGGGGTCGGGTGCATCACACTGCCTGGCATGGACCACTTCCTGCCTCTGCCCGGGTCTGGCGATCCGCCGTCGCGGCTCGATGTCGGCTTGCTGGGCCGCTTCGAGCTAGCGGTCGACGGCAAGGCGATCGCCGCCGAGGAATGGGCCAGCCTGCGCGCCGCGCATCTGGTGCAAATGCTGAGCCTGCAGCCGCAACGCCGCATGTCGCGCGACTTGGCCATCGATGCCCTGTGGCCACAACTGGACCCGGAGGCCGGCGCCGCGAACCTGCGCAAGGCCATGCACCATGGCCGCCAGGCACTGGGCCGCCACGACGGCATCACGCTGCAGGCCGGCGAGCTGGTGCTGTGGCCCGAACGGCCGGTGGTCGTGGACGCCGACACCTTCGAGAGCCGCGCGCTGGCGGCGCTGCGGCAGCGCGACCCCGCCGAATGCGCTGAAGTTGCGCGCCAATACGGCGGCGACCTGCTGCCGGGCACCCGCTACGAGGCCTGGACCGAGCCCCCGCGCGAACGCCTGCACGCACGCTACCTGGACCTGCTGCGGGTCAGCGGCCAATGGGAACACCTGGCCCGGCAGGAGCCTACCGACGAACCCGCGCACCGGGCGTTGATGCAGCGCGACCTGGAAGCCGGCAATCGCGCCGCTGCGCTGCGCTGGTACGGCCACCTGCGCGAATCCCTGCAGCAATCACTGGGCGTCGCGCCCGACGCGCGCACCGAGGCCCTGTACGAACGTTGCGTGGCCGGCCTGCAGGCATTGGGGCCGGCTTTCGTGGGACGTTCACAGATCCTCGGCCAGATCACGGCCTGGCTTGGCATGGCGCCGGACGAACGGCCCGGCGCCATCGTGTTGCGCGGTCCGGCGGGCATCGGCAAGAGCGCCCTGTGTCGCGAGGTCGGCGCCCAGGCGCGTCGGCGCGGCTGGGTCGTACTGCGTCTGGACGCCGCCGAAACCGGTCGGACCTACGGCGCCATCGCGTCCATTGCCGAGCGCGTCATCCTCGAGGACCGCAGCGTGCTCGACCGCATCGGCGCGCCGGCGCGTACCGTATTGGCATTGCTCAGCCCGCTGGCATCGCCGGCCAACGTACCGCTCGGTCCGCTGGGACGCCATCAGGTCGTCGGCGCCATCCGGCGCCTGCTGCTGGCATCGGCGACGTCAACCGACATCCTGCTGCTGATTGACGATGCCCATCTGATCGGCGATGCCGATGTCGAGGTACTGGTGCAGCTGGCCGTGGCCGGCGCGGCGCTGTCGCTGCTTATCGCCGCGCGACCCACGACGCCCGCAGCAGCGCTGGCACGGGGCGTCATGCGCCTGCAGCGCGCCGGCACATTGCAGGCACTTGACCTGGAGCCGCTGGACGGCGATGAAAGCCGCCGCCTGGTGATCCGCGCAATGGCTGCGCCCCAGCCCGACGCCGTGGTGGAGCGCATCGTGCTGGCCGCCGAAGGCAACCCGTTCGCCGCCATCGAACTGGCGCGCTGCGCCGGCGGCGACAGCAAGCGCCTGCCCGGCAGCGCCGCCGAGGCGATCACCGAGCGCCTGTGCGACGTACCCGACGACGCGCAGGCTCTGTTGCGCTGGCTGGCACTGAGCGGCGACGAACTGGACATGCGCACCGTGGAAGTGCTGGCCACGCTGGCGCAGGTGCCCACCTTTGCCGCACTCGACCGCGCGCTGGAAGCCGGTGTGCTGGTCTTGGCGGGCGCGCGCTACCGCTTCCGGCACGAACTGGTGCGCCAGGCATTGATCGGCGAGCTGCCGCCCCATCGCCGCCAGAAGATGCAGCGGGACATTGCCGCCCGGCTGGCCGACACGGACGCCGCGCCGGCCCATATTGCCCGCCACTGGCTGGAGGGTGGTCAGCCGCGCAATGCCCTGCCCTGGTTGTTGGCCGCCGCGCGTGATGCCATGCGCCTGGCCGCATTCGGCGATGCGCTGCGCCATCTGGCGCCGCTGCTGGAGGTCCAGGGCGACCATGCCGAGGCGCTTCGGCTGCGCGCAGAGGCGCTGGATGCGATGGGGGACCCCGGCGCCATGGCCGCGTACCGGTTGGCCGCCGACGCCGCCGGCGCGCCCGACAGCGACAACCTGCTCGCCAAGGCTGCACTGGCACAGGTCAAGCAGGGTGATCCCAGGGGTGCGCTGGTTGCGCTGGACGGGTTGCAGCCAACCTCGGTCGACGGCCGCCTGAGCGAGGCCCTGGCCTACGCGGGCGCGGCGGCTCTGGGTGTGGCCGACCCCGCCATGGGCACGGCCAAGGCTGCCGAGGCGCGCAAGCTGGCGCTCGAAACCGGCGACACCACGTCATTGGTGATCGCCTCCTGGGCGCAGGCCGCCGCCGCGCACGCGCGCGGCGAACTGCACCGCAGTGTGTGGGCCGACCTGCAGGAAACCAGCCACGTGCCGCACCTGGCCCTGCGCGTGTTCGACGGCCACCTGTGCATCACGCAGCGCTTTCTGTACGGCGCGCGGCCCTATGCCGAGGTGATCGCATTCGCCGGCGCGCTGGCCACCGAAGCCCAGCGCCTGGGCGCCGCGCGCGGCCATGCATTTGGCGTCACGCTGCGTGGCGAGGCAGAGTGGCTGGCCGGTGACCTGGGCGCCGCACGCGAGCACCTGCGCGACGGCGCCCGGCTGCACCGCGCCATTGGAGGATCGGTGGGCGAAGCGTTGTCGCTGCAGCGGCTGGCCGAGGTCGCTCTGCATGAAGGCCGGCGCGACGAAGCACGCTCCTTCATCGACGAAGCGCTCGACGTGGCGCGCCAGACCGACATCGGCTTTCATCTGTTCGATCGCATTTACGGCACCCGCATCAACCTGCATATGCACGACCCGGCCGCCGCGCTGCATGTGATGGAAGACGCCAGCGAATCGGTGCGCGGCCCGCTGGAAACCTGCCCCGGATGCCGTATCACCTTTGCCGTGCCCGCTGCGATTGCGGCGGCGCGCGCCGGCGAACTGGAACTGGCCGACAAGCACGAAGAACAATGCGCCTACCTGGCCAAGGTCGTGATGCGCCTGCCCGCGTGGCACGCGGCGCACGACGAGGTGCGCGGCCATATCGCCGCTGCGCGCACGCCGCGTGCCGACATGGCGGCAATGCTGTTTGCCAAAGCAGCGGCTCGCTTTGCCCAAGCCGGGCAACCGCTCGATGCACAACGCTGTGCGCGGCTTGCGATGGCCGCCGCGCGGTAATGGGGCAATCCCCGACCCGATTCGACCTGACCTGATGTGGCCATCGAGGTGCCGCATGGCAGTTTCCTCAAGCGCGGGCTGACGGGTCGTACCCATTGCGTGTCGCCGCTACCCTGCCGGTACAACTACGGCGCGGTACCGGCCTATCTGGGCATGGAAGGCCGCGCGTACCATTTTGATCCGGGGAAACGCGCAGGGTGAAGGCGCGGGCTCCCTTGCCCACTGCGCAAACGCGTTGGATTACTCCAACTGGATATTCGCCTGCTTGATCAACTTGCCGAATTTTTCGTAATCCTGCCGGTTCATCTGTGCGAACTGCTCGGGCGTCAGGTTGCCGGGCTCGCCACCCAGACCCCTGAGCTTGGCCTGCACGTCGGGCAGCTTGAGAATCCTGGCCAACTCAGCCTGCAAACGGGCGGTCACCTCCGGCGGAGTGCCACCGGTGACGAACATGCCGTACCAGGTGCTCATCTCAAATCCCTGCACGCCGGCCTCGGCCAGTGTCGGCACCTGCGGCAGCTCGGCGCTGCGGGTCGCGGTGGTCACGGCCAGCGGCTTGAGCTTGCCGGCCTTGATCTGGCCCATGGCCGACGACGTGGTGTCGAACATGATCTGGATGTTGCCGGCGATCAGGTCCAGGTGGGCCTGGCTGCTGCCCTTGTACGGCACATGGATGCTCTTCACTCCGGCGGCCAGGTTGAAGCCCTCGCCGGCGATGTGCTGGGTGCTGCCCACGCCTGAGGAGCCGTACTTGATGTCGTCCGGCTTGGCCTTCATGTAGGCGACCAGTTCCTTGACATTGGTGGCCGTCACCACCGGACTGGCCACCAGCACGTTGGGCACGGTGACGATCAGCGCCACCGGTGTCAGGTCCTTGATCGGATCGAACGACAGCTTCAACAGGTGCGGTGCGATCGCCTGACCGGTATTGGTCGCCACCAACAGCGTATGGCCGTCGGGCTGGGCCTTGGCTGTCAGATCTGCCGCGATGGTGTTGGATGCACCCGGCTTGTTCTCGACCACGAAACTGCCTTTGAACGCGTCGGCCATTTTCTCGGCCAACATGCGGGCAATGATGTCGGTGCCGCCGCCAGCGTTGGCGCCAACCATGATGCGCACCGGCTTGCTCGGGTAGGCCTGAGCCATCGCCATCAACGGGGCCAGCAAGATGCCGGCGCACAGGATCTTCTTCAATTGCATGTCACGCTCTCCTTCGTTGGTAAGTCTGCCCTTTTGCGGCGAAATGCCTGGCCCATGCGCACCGCCAGGTCGAACGCGTTGCGCATCGCTTGCGGATTGGCGATGCCCTGGCCCACGATGTCGTAGGCTGTTCCATGCGCTGGCGTGGTGATCGGGATCGGCAAGCCGCCGTGTACCGTGACGCCTTGCTCGAAGCCGAGCAGTTTCATCGCGATCTGGCCCTGGTCGTGGTACATCGTGACGACGCCATCAAAACCGCCCTGCGGGCGCAGCGCCCGCACAAACGCGGTGTCGGCCGGAAACGGACCCTGCGCCGGGTAGCCCTGCTCCATCGCCAGGCGCACGCCGGGTTCGATGATGCGGCCTTCCTCGTCGCCATAATTGCCACCATCGCCGTTGTGCGGATTGAGCCCGCACACGGCGACCCGCGGCTGCGCCACGCCGCCGGCGCGCAGGGCCTCGGTGATCATGCGAATCGCGTCGGCAACCTTGCCCGGCGTGAGCAATCCGCTGACCGCGCCCAGTGCGACATGCGAGGTGACGCGGGCGGTCCACAGGTTCTTGAGCACGTTGAGTTCGCCGCATTCGCCCTGGTATCCAAGATGGTCGGAGAACCAGCGCAACTCGTCCTCCTGGTGCATGCCACCCAGGCGCAAAGCACCCTTGTTCAGCGGCGCAAAGCAGAAAGCGTCGGCCTCGCCGCGGGTAACCAGATCCACGCCCTGCGCCAGCGCGTCGAGCATGAAGCGCCCGTTCCCTGCGCCGGCAAAGCCGGGTGCAAATGGGCCAGCATGGCGACCCGGCCATTCGTGCAGCTTTACCGTCCCCGGTGCATTGGTCGCGCTGGTCTGGCTGATAAGCACCACCTGCGCTGCCTCGGTCACGGCCGGATCTAGCAGCAACTTGGCAACCAGTTCGGACCCGATGCCGGCCGGATCACCGGTGAAGAGTGCAATTGTCGGAACATGGGATCCGATCATGGCATGGAACCCGTCGTCGCAAATCGCATCAACGTTGGCATTTGTAATGTGTAATCCGTAATTACAAATAATATAGATGCTACAGCCTGCTGCTGTCAAGTCAATTTTTCACCCATACTCACACCCATGAACCGCCCGGAGCCGATGGAACAGATTGCGCGCACGCCCCTGCATGAGGAGGTGACGAACCGGCTGCGCGACATGATCGTGGAGTCCAAGATGGTGCCGGGCGAGCGCATCCAGGAACTGCAATTGGCGCAGCAACTCGGTGTCTCGCGCACGCCGATCCGCGAGGCACTCAAGGTGCTCACCTCCGAAGGTCTGGTGGAACTGTTGCCGTTGCGCGGCGCCATCGTGAAGGTTTTCACCGACAAGGACGCCAGGGACATGCTGGACGTCATCGCCCTGCTTGAAGCCTTTGCCGGCGAACGCGCCTGCCTGGCCGAGCCGGCGCGCATCGAGGGCATATTGGCCATGCACCGGCGCATGGCCACGCTCTACGTGCAGCGCCAGCGGTTGGAGTATTTCGTGCTGAACCAGCAGATCCATGAAGCACTGATCGCGCTGGCCGATAACGAGACGCTGAGCCTGACCCATGCCACGCTGGGCAAGCGCATGCGCAGCCTGCGCTACAGCGGCAATTCCTCACCCGAGAACTGGGCAGCCGCGATGGCGGAACATGAAACGATGATGGCTGCCCTGGAGCGGCGCGACGGCCCGGCACTGGCGCGCGCGATGCGCGAGCATATCCAGAACACCTGGCCGCGGGTGCGGCTGGCGACGCTGACGCAGCCGGCGTGACGCCGGCCGCGGCGCCAACGCGCGGTTAAAGCCCCCAACCCAGGCGCTGCCTGGCCGCCCGAGGGGGTGCATTCGTCCTTGGGGCGGTCTGGCGAAAGACTTGCGCGCTTAATCGGCCTTGGCGCCCGAGTCTTTCACCACCTTGGCCCATTTGATGATCTCGGTGGCCTGAAATCGGGTCAGCTCATCCGGGCTCGAGATCCACGGCTCCAGGCCCAGGATCCGGAGTTTGTCCAGCACGTCGGGCAGCTTGAAGACGCGCTGCATCTCGGCATTGACCTTGGCCACGATATCGCGTGGCGTGCCGGCCGGCGCGAACACCGCAAACCAGGTGGTGGCCTCGAAACCGGGTACGGTCTCGGCCACGGTAGGCACGTCGGGCGCCGCCGCGCTGCGTTTGGCGGTGGTCTGCGCCAGCGCGCGGATCTTTCCTTCCTTGGCCATGGGCAGCGCTGAAGGCATGTTGTCGAACATGACCTGGATCTGACCGCCAATCAGGTCGGGGATGGCGAATTGCCGGCCCTTGTAGGGCACATGGGTCATCGAGGTGCCGGTAAGCGTCTTGAACAGCTCGCCCGAAACATGCACCGACGTGCCGATACCCGGCGAGCCGAACGACAGCTTGTTCGGGTTGGCCTTCATGTAGGCGATCAGCTCGGGCACGCTCTTGACCGGCAGGTCGTTGGTGACCACCAGCAGATTCGGCGCCGAGGCCACATGGCCCACGGGAACGAAGTCCTTGACCATGTCATACGGCATCTTGGCGTACAGCGCCCCGTTGATCGAGTGCGTGCCGACGGTACCCATCACGATGGTATAGCCGTCCGCCGGCGCCTTGGCGACGAAATCAGCGCCGATGTTGCCGCCCGCGCCAGGCTTGTTGTCGACAACCACGGCCTGACCAAGCTGCGATTTCTCGCTGAAGATGCGCGCCAAGGTGTCGGGCGCGCCGCCCGGCGGAAACGTGACCACCAAACGGATCGGCTTGTTGGGATAGCCCTGGGCATGGGCACCAAAAGCGGTCAGGCCAAGCGCGGCACACAGGAAAATGGGCAGGGTCAGGCGTTTCATCGTGTCTCCGGGGTAAAGGTTTCTGGGCGGGCGCATGGTAGCAGCCAGGCAGATCGCACATCACAGCACAATATATTCAACCGTGCCCGTGCTTGCCAGGCCAATCCCCTCACACCACCAGCGGGTCCTCCTGCATCGCCTCGCACTGCTCCTCCAGCATCTGCGCCTGCCCTTGCCAGTAGTCGCTGGAGCCGAACCAGGGGAAGTTGATCGGGAAGATCGGGTCCGCCCAGCGCCGGGCCAGCCAGGCGCTGTAATGGATCAGGCGCAGCGTGCGCAGCGGCTCGATCAGCGCCAGCTCGCGCCGGTCGAACTCCCGGAACTGCTCATAACCGTCGACCAGGGCGCCGAGCTGACGCTGGCGTTGCCGGCGATCACCCGAGAGCAGCATCCAAAAGTCCTGCACCGCGGGACCCGTGCGTGCGTCGTCCAGATCGACAAAATGCGGGCCCGGGCCGGCCGTGGCAGGTACATCGGTCGGCGTCCACAGGATGTTGCCGGGATGGCAGTCGCCGTGCAGGCGCAGCAGGCGAATCTGCTCGTCGCCCTTGCCAGGGGCCCGCCCCGCCAGGCAGTCGTGCCGGCCGACCAATTCCAGGGCGCGCGCCGACACGTCCGCCCACAGGCGCTGCACATCCAGCGGAACCTTGTCATGCTCCAGCAACCAGCTGCGCGAGGCTGCGCCGAAGGTCTGCAGGTTCAACGCCGGCCGGTGCACGAAGGCGCTCGATGCGCCCACCCCATGGAAACGGGCCAGGAAGCGTCCGATCCACTCCAGCACCTCGCCATCATCGAGCTCAGGCGCCCTGCCACCACGGCGCGGGCTGACGCTGAACATGAAGCCGCCGAACTGGTGCAGCGTCGCGCCTTCGAGCGTGAGCGGCCCGACCGCCGGCACTTCGGCCTGTTCCAGTTCGAGCGAGAAATCATGCTCCTCCTGAATCTGTTGCTGGCTCCAGCGTCCGGGTCGGTAAAACTTGGTCACGACGGCGCTGCCGTCTTCCAGCTGCACCTGGTAGACCCGGTTCTCGTAGCTGGACAGCGCGGTCAACCGGCCGTCGCCGCGCAAGCCGACGCCCTGCAGCGCGTCGAGCACCAGATCCGGTGTGAGGAATGCAAAGGGATGTGCGCCGGACGGCGCGGTGGTTTGTCGATCAGGGGGTGACGCCATGGCGACATTGTCGCGGCACGGCCAAGCGGGCGGCACTTGTAGGGCCGAAGGCTTTGACTTAAGATAAGTTCAACTAAGAAAGTTAAAGGAGACAGTGGCGATGGCAGCGACCGACAGCGCGGACAATCCCTTGCTCGGAACCTGGCAGCTGGTGCGCTGGGAAATCGCCTATGAAGATGGTCGCCCGGCGACATTGCCATTCGGGCCCGATGCCACCGGACTGATCGTCTACACCCAGGACGGCACGATGAACGCCTGCATCGCGCGCGGCCAGCGTCCGCGGCTATCCAGCGACAGCGTGCGCAGTGCGCCCGAGTCCGAGCGACTGGCTGCGTTCGAGAGCTTTTTCCAGTACGCGGGGCCCTACGCCATCCGCGGCGAGCCAGGCAGGCAACAGGTGGTGCATCGCGTGACGCATGCGCTCAATCCCAATTTCGTCGGTACCGAACAGGTGCGTGATATGGCTTTCGGGGACGATGGAAACCTGACGCTCAGCGCGTCGGATACCGTGCCCGGCACTGACATCGCGCGCCACCACCGACTGATCTGGCGTCGTTAGTTCTCGTTTGCAAAGCCATGGCATGACCACCAGCGCCCAAGTCCTGTTCGAGCGCCACCGGGAGCGTTTCCAGCGCGCGCAGGTGGCCTGCGTCGAGCGCGACTGCTGGAGCCCGTTTCCGGAGTTGCCGGGCAAGGTTCCTGATGCAACGGCAGCGCAAGCAGCGGGCCTGGCCGCATTCCGGTCCCATCTGGGCGCGGCCCACCCCACACCCTTTGCACTGGAGCAGCCCGGCATCATCGGTTCGTTGGGCGCAGAAGTCTCGCCCTACACCCGAAAGCCACTGGGCATCGTCTATCCGCAATCCGATGTCGATACGCTGTTCGACGCGGCGCAAGCGGCCATCGCCGGCTGGTCCATCACGACGGTCCAGCAGCGCGTCGGTGTGCTGATGGAGGTGGTCGATGTGCTGTACCGCCAGCATCTGTTCGAACTGACCCATGCCGTCATGCACACCGCCGGCCAGAGCTTCAACATGGCCTATGCGGGATCCGGTGTGAACGCACTGGACCGGGCCATCGAGGCGCTGGTATTTGCCCACCAGGCACAACGCTATGTGACCCCGCATGCGCGCTGGGAACGCCAGTTCGGCCCCTCGACCATCGCCTTGGAAAAAACCTACCGGCTGGTACCGCGCGGCGTGGCCGTCTGTTTCGCCTGCGCCAGTTTCCCGACCTGGAACGCCTGGCCCTCGATGATGGCCAGCCTGGCCACCGGCAATGCGGTGATCGTGAAGCCGCATCCGGCGACGATCCTGCCGATGGCCATTTCGATCCGGGTGTTCCGCCAGGTGATCGCGGCTGCAGGCTTCGATCCGAACCTGGTCACGATGGCACTGGACACGGTCGAGCAACCCATCGGCAAGCGGCTGGTGCAGCATCCGAAGACCGCCATCGTCGATTTCACCGGCAGCGTGGCATTCGGCCAATGGGTCGAGCGCAATGCCCATCCGGCGCTGGCGTTCACCGAGACCGCTGGCTGCAATACCGTGGTGCTGGAATCCGCAGCCGATCTGGATGCGGTGCTGCGCAGCCTGGCAACCACGATGTGCATGTTCAGTGCGCAAATGTGCACCAGCCCGCAAAACATCTATGTCCCGGCCGACGGCGTGCGCACGCCCGCCGGCCTGGTGGCGTTGGAGGAGGTTGCGCGCCGACTCGCCGACGCGGTGGCCCGACTGACGGCCGACCCAAAGAAGGCCGCAATGATCCTGGCCGCGATCCAGTCGGACCAGACGCTGGCACTGGTCAGGCAGATGCGCGCGGACGGCGCGGCGCGTGGCAAGGTGCTGCTCGAGCCCGGTGTCTATCGGCACCCGGAGTTCCCCGCTGCCCGCACCTGCACGCCGCTGATGCTGCAGGTTGGCACCGCCGAGCGCGATCTGTACGGCGCGGAGCGCTTCGGCCCGATCAGCTTCGTGATTCGCTGCGCGGATGGCGCCGACGCACTGGATCAGGCGAGTCGCGACGTGGCCGAGTTCGGCGGGCTGACGGCGTTCCTGTATTCCACCGATGAGCAGTACGTCGCGCAGGCCGAAATCGCCTATGCACGCGCCGGCGCGCAACTCACGATCAACCTGACCGGCGCCATGCCGCTCAATTTTGCCGCTGCCTACAGCGACTACCACGTGACCGGGCTGAACCCGGCCGGCAACGCGTCGCTGACCAACCTGGCCTTCGTGGCCAGCCGCTTCTGCATTTCCCAATCGCGCCGCCCGGTGCGCGAATCCACCGCTATCCCTGCATCCC
This sequence comes from Rhodoferax sp., assembly GCA_031396205.1. GTDB lineage: Bacteria > Pseudomonadota > Gammaproteobacteria > Burkholderiales > Burkholderiaceae_C > CAISIP01. Next base: position 44,847 of record JANNKH010000106.1, on the reverse strand, counting down.
CAGCTACCACCGCATCCTGAAGGAGAACACCATGGGCGCCACCGATACCAGTGCTTTCAACGAAATCCCCGTGCTATCCGGCGGCTTTGCACCGATCGAGCATGAGTCGACGATCGACCTGACCGACATCGAGGGCGAGATTCCCAAGGATCTCACCGGCATGTATGTGCGCAACGGCCCGAACCGGCGCTTCGAAGCGCCCGGGCGCTACCACTGGTTTGACGGCGACGGCATGCTGCATGCCGTGCGCTTCGAAGGGGGCAAGGCGCAGTACCAGAATCGCTGGGTCATGACCGACAGCCTGCAAGAGGAGCTGGCCGCCGGAAGCGCGTTGTGGCAGGGCATCAAGGACCCGCCGCGCAAGGACCGGCCCGACATGCCGATCAAGAACACCTCCAACACCGACGTCAAGTTCTACGCCGGCACGCTGGTGTCGATGTGGTACCTCGGCGGCGCGGTCTACCAGTGCCGCCCTGGTGACCTGTCGACCATCGGCAAACTGGCGGTCGACCCACGCCTGGACGGCCTGCCGATCTCGGCCCACTCCAAGGTCGACGAGCGTACCGGCGAGTTCCTGTTCTTTGCCTACGGCAAGCAGGCACCGTACATGCACTACGGCGTGATGGACCGGCACGGCGCCCTCAAGACGTTCATTCCGGTGCCGTTGCCCGGTCCGCGATTGCCGCACGACATGGCGATCACGCCGAACTACAGCATCCTGCACGACCTGCCGCTGTTCTACGACATGGACGCGTTTGCCGCCGGCCGCCACAAGCTCAAGTTTCACCACACACTGCCATCGCGCTTCGCGGTCGTGCCGCGTCACGGCACACCGGAGCAGATCCGCTGGTTCGAGGCCAGTGCGACCTATATGTACCACGTCTCCAACGCCTGGGAGGAAGACGATGGTCAAGGCGGTGTGGAAATCGTCATGACTGGTACGCCGTTCCGACTGCCCACCGACGTGCGCGGGCAGCTCGACCTGGACCGCTTTCCAAAAATGCTGGCCAACCTGGAGCATGACTTCATCTTCAAGGAGTGGCGCTTCAACCTGCGCACCGGGCAGACCAAGGAGCGCGTGATCGACGATATCGTCAACCAGGAGTTCCCGGTCATCAACTCCTGGATGCAGGGCCACAAGACGCGCTATTCGTGGAACGTGCTGATGGCCCGGCTTAACCGCGCCGAAGACCCACGCTTTTGCGGCATCGTGCGCTACGACCTGCAGCAGGACACCTGCACCACCTACCACGCTGGTGTGCACAAATGGTTCAGCGAGGCGCCGTTTGCGCCCAAGGACAACTGGAAGAACGAGGACGACGGCTACCTGGTCGGCTTCATGTGGGACGACGAACGCAAGGCATCCTTGCTGACGATCTTCGATGCCCATGATATTTCGCGCGGCCCGGTATGCAAGATCAGGATGCCGCAGCGCGTTCCCAACGGTTTTCATGCGACCTGGGTCAGTGGCGAGCGGCTCGCGCGCGGTTACTGAACGCCGACCCAACCCATGATCCTGGCCAGCCAAGACACGATCGCCGCATTCACCAGCCGCGGCTGGTGGGGTGCCCAGACGCTATGGCAACTGTTCGAGCAGCAGCTTGCCGCGCGTGGCGATGCCGAGGCGGTGGTCGATGCGCCCAATCGCGCCGAATTTGCACACGGGTCGCCGCGACGACTGACGTGGCAGCAATTGGCGCGCGACATCGACCAGCTATGCCTGCAGCTGATCGAACACGGCCTGCATCGCGACGACATCGTCGTCGTGCAGCTGCCCAATTGCGTGGAGCAGTTTGTCGTCTATCTGGCCTGCGCGCGGCTCGGCATTGTCGTCACCCCCGTTCCGGTCCAGTACCGAGAACATGAACTCGACCATATCCTGGACCTGACCGGGGCGGTGGCGGCGATTACCTTCACCGGCATTGGCAAGCCCGGCCATGTGCATGCTGCCGCGGACATGTTTTTACGCCTGGGTGCATCCCACACGGCGCTGACCAGGGTGTTCGCATGGGGCGATCGTGCCGCGACAGGCGCCATCCTCCTGGCCGACGCCACGACGATACCGCTGAATGACGCACAACGCGCCGGGCTGCACGCGGCACAGACGCGCGCGGCGGTCAGCGCCAACGACGTGTTCAGCATCTGCTGGACCTCCGGCACCGAAGCCGTACCCAAGGGCGTTCCGCGCTCCCACAACGAATGGCTGGTGGTCGCGCCCAGCATCATCGAGGCAGCCCGGTTGCAAGCACATGCGCGGCTGCTCAATCCGTTCCCGTTCGTCAACATGGCGGGCCTGTCGACCGCGTTGGCAGGCTGGCTGGTGCTGGGCGGTACCGTCGTGCAGCACCACCCGTTTGACCTGACGGTATTCCTGCAGCAACTGCGCGACGAGCGCATCGACTACACCGTGGCGCCGCCAGCGGTGCTCAACATGCTGCTGCACAACGAGGAACTGCTCGACGGCATCGACTTCCGGCGCCTGTCGCGCATCGGCTCGGGCGCCGCACCGCTGAGCGAATGGATGGTGCGCGGCTTTGCGGAAAGGCACTGCGTCCAGATCGTGAACTACTTTGGCTCCAACGAAGGTGCAGCGTTGTCGGGCAGTGACCATGACATTCCGGATCCGGGATTGCGGGCCCAGTATTTTCCGCGCGCCGGCGTGGACGGATTCGATTGGAGCGTGTCGACCACCCGCAAGATCCGTACCCGGCTGGTCGACCTGGGGACCGGCCAGGACATCACCGAGGCGGGGCAAGCCGGTGAACTGCGCTTCAAGGGAGCGACGATTTTCTCCGGCTATTTCCGCGCGCCGGAGATGACCGCACGCGCTTTCGACGATCAGGGCTATTACCGCACCGGCGACCTGTTCGAGATCGGCGGCGACCGGCTGCAGTTCTACCGCTATGTGGGCCGCTCCAAGGATCTGGTGATCCGGGGCGGCATGAACATCTCCAGCGAGGAGATCGAGGGCCTGTTGGCGGCGTGCCCCGGCGTGCGCGAGGTGGCCGTGGTCGGCGTACCCGACCCGTTGCTGGGTGAAAAGCTCTGCGCCTGCATCGTCAGTGCGCCGGACGCGCCAGTGACGCTGCAGACCCTGGTGCGCTATCTGCGCGAGGATCGGCATGTGGCCGCCTACAAGCTGCCCGAATACCTGATGGTGCTGGAGATGTTGCCACGCAACCCGGTCGGCAAGATCCTCAAGCGCGAACTGCGCGAACAGGCCAGGGCGCTGGCGCCGGAGGTGGCATGAGTCGCAGGGCCGCCCCAAGACGAATCCCGCAGTGCGCAGCACGCAGGGTTGTCTGATGAGCGAAGTGACGCCAGACAGGCCGGTCTTGCTGCTGATACCAGGCATGTTCAATACCGGCGCGATCTGGGACCCGGTGCGCGTGCATCTTGGCGACGGCGTCCAGGTGCTGGTCGCGGACGTGTTGACGCAGGAGTCGATCACCGCGATGGCCGACGACGCCTGGCGCCTGGTGGACGCGCTGGCGCAGCAAACGCCGCTGATCGTGGCCGGCTTCTCGATGGGCGGCTATGTCGCCATCGACCTGCTGTCGCGTCATGCATCGCAGGTGCGCGGCGTGGCCTTCGTCGATTCGTCGGCCCAGGTCGAGACCGCCGAATCCATGCAGAACCGCGAGAAGACCATCGCCGCGCTGGAGCGTAACTTCGAGCGCGCGGTGTCGGCCGTCATCCCGTTCAGCCTGCACCCGGACCACCATGGCCCAAGCGATCTGATCGAGGCCATGCGCAGCATGATGCACGCCGTCGGCGCGCAGACCGCGATCCGCCAGACCCGCGCCATCATGGGCCGCGCCGACCACCGCGCAATGCTGGCGCAACTGGCGCTGCCCACGCTGGTGGTGTGTGGCCGCGAAGACAAGGTCACGCCGCCTGCGATGTCCGAAGACATTGCGGCGCTGGTGCCGGGGGCACGCCTTGCCTGGATCGAGCAGGCCGGCCACCAGACACCGCTCGAACAACCCGCGGCGCTGGCTCGTGCGCTGGCAGATTTCATTGGGCGAATTTCCCGCTCACACCACCCTCAGGAGACACCATGAAACGCAGAACCCTACTGACCGGCCTGGCCGCAGCCAGCACCAGCTTCGCACTGCCACTGGTGCGCGCCCAGGCATTCCCCGACAAGCCGGTGCGGGTGGTAGTGCCGTTTGCCGCCGGCAATACGCTCGATACTGCATTGCGCCAGGTCGCCGAGGTATTCAAGGCCAACACCGGGCAGCCGATCCTGGTCGATGCCAAGCCCGGTGGCTCGGGCATCATCGCGGCGCAGACCGTGATGCAGGCGGCACCCGACGGCTACACGCTGCTGCTGTGCAACACCAGCATGTTCACGATCAACCCGCACACCTTTGCCAGCCTGCCCTACGACCCGGACAAGCACTTCAAGCCGGTGTCCAACTTCCTGGGTGCGGCGATGGTGATGGCGGTCAACGCCAGCGTGCCGGCCAACAACGTGGCCGAGTTCGTGGCCTGGACCAAGGCGAATCCGGGCAAGGTGTCGTTCGCCTCGTTCACCGCCGGCAACTCCTCGCATTTCGCCGGCGTGATCCTGAACCAGCGCGCCGGCATCGACATGTTGCACGTGCCGTTCAACGGCACGCCGCCGGCGGTCACCGCCCTGCTTTCCGGCACGGTCAACGCGGCCTTCCTGCCGTTGCTGGCGGTCAAGCAGCATGTGGAATCGGGCAAGGTCAAGGTGCTGGCGATTACGACGCCCACCCGCTCGGCGCTGATGCCCAACCTGGCCACCTTCCGCGAGCAGGGTTACCCCGACCTGGACATCTACATCTGGGCCGGCCTGGCCGCACCCAGCGGTACACCGGACGCGGTGATCGCTCGGCTCAACGCCGAGTTCGGCAAGGCGCTGCGCAGCGCCGAGATCAAGGACAAGTGGACGCCCGTGGGTTTCGAGCCACTGGCGACGACACCGCAGGAGTTCCAGACCTTCTACCAGGCCGAGTCCAGACGCTGGGCCGAAGCCGTCAAGATTTCCGGCTTCAAGGCCACGCAGTAAGACATGGAGCAGAATATCTTGCGCGCCCCGTTCGCGCTGCGTCTGCCGGTTTTTGCGGCGCCGATGTTTCTCATATCCGGACCGGATCTGGTGCTGGCCGCTTGCAAGGCGGGCATCATTGGCGCGTTCCCGACACCCAACGCGCGGCCGATCGCGCAACTCGACGCCTGGATGCACCAGATCACCGAAGACCTGGCACGTGCGCGGGACGAACAGGGCGCACATCCGGTGGGCCCCTGGTGCGCGAATCTGGTGACGCACTCATCCAACACCCGGCTGCCGGAAGACCTGGCGCTGGTGGCCAGATACAAACCCCCGATCGTCGTAACCGCACTCGGCAGCCCCAAACCAGCCATCGAGATCGTGCACGCCTATGGCGGCCTGGTGTTCGCCGACGTGACCACCATCGCCCTGGCCAGGAAGGCGGTCGCCGCCGGCGCGGACGGCCTGGCCTGCGTGTCGGCCGGGGCAGGCGGGCACACCGGATTCCTGTCTCCGTTCGCGTTTGTCAGCGCCCTGCGCGAGTTCTTCGACGGCCATGTGATCGTCGGTGGTGGCATCAGCGACGGCTGGGGCGTCGCCGGCGCGCTGGCCAGCGGGGCCGATTATGTCTACATGGGTACCCGTTTCATTCCCACGCGAGAGAGCATGGCGCCCGATGCCTACAAGCAGATGCTGGTGGATTGTTCGGTCGACGACCTGGTCGTGAGCGCCGGTGTGTCGGGCACTGCGGCAAGTTGGCTCAAGCCGTCGCTGCGCGCCAACGGGCTCGATCCGGACAACATGCCGTCGGCACCCGGGCGCATGTACGACAGCAACCAATCCTTCACATCCAAGAAATGGACCGAGGTCTGGGCCGCCGGCCAGGGCGTGGGTGCGGTCAAGGCGATCGAGCCAGTGGCCGAGGTTGTAAAGCGGCTGGAGCAGGAATACATGCAGGCACTGACTCGCATGCGGCATCTGCCCTATCCCTGTTCCAACCGCACCGATCCGCGTCCGTCTCATGCACAGTCCCTCCCCGTTCGGTGTGATGACGCGGCGCGTGACCACCAACCGTCGGTCCCTCAATCAACGCAACCCATGGAGTCGCAGCCATGACCATCTCCACCCACATCCTGGGCGGCTACCAGACCGACTTCGCCAAAGTCTGGTCGCGCAATGGGCAGGACATCTCCGACATGACGCGCGAGGCGACGCTCGGCGCGCTCACCGCCGCCGGACTGGAGGCCACTGCCATTCACAGCATCCACGTCGGCAACGCGTTCGGCGAGCTGCAGCGCCAGCAGGCGCACCTGGGCGCGATGGTAGCGCAGGTGGTGCCCGAGCTCTGGGGGGTGCCGGCCATGCGCCATGAAGGCGCCTGCGCATCGTCGTCGCTGGCGGTGCTCACCGCGATGGCCGAGATCGAGGCCGGGCGCTACGACTGCGTTCTGGTGCTCGGCGTCGAGGAGTTCAAGAATCTGCCGGGCGATGTCGCCTCCCGCAACCAGAACGCCGCGGCCTGGCAGGGCCATGAGGACATCGATTGCACTTTCATGTGGCCGGCCGCATTCGGTCTGATGGCGCAGGAATACGAGCGCCGCTATGGACTGGACCGCCGCTACCTCAACCGTATCGCCGAGCTCAACTACGGCAATGCCAGGCGCAATCCGCTGGCGCAGACCCGCAAATGGCAGTTTGAAGCCAACAGCTTCACCGACGACGATGTGGCCAACCCGGTGATCGAACCGGGCTCGCGGCGCCAGGACTGCGGCCAGATCACCGATGGCGCTTGCGCCGTGGTGCTGGCCAGCGCTGATTTTGCGCAGGAACATGCGCGGCGCAGCGGCACCACGCTGGACAAGCTGCCGCGCATCGCCGGCTGGGGCCATCGCAACGCCGGCCTGCGACTCAAGGACAAGTTCGAACGCAGCGCGGGCGAGCCCTATGTGTTCCCGCATGTGCGCCAGACCATCGAGGACGCCTGGCGCCGCGCCGGCGTGCAGGACATCGCCGCCATGGATGGCGTTGAAACCCACGACTGCTTCACCACCACCGAATACATGGCGATCGACCACCTGGGACTGACCGCACCCGGCCAGAGCTGGCAGGCAGTGGAAGACGGCCGCATCGAACGCGGCGGCAGCTGCCCGGTCAACATGAGTGGCGGACTCATTGGGTGCGGCCATCCGGTCGGAGCGACCGGTGCCCGGATGCTGCTGGATGCGGCGCGCCAGGTCAGCGGCCAGGCGGGCGACTGCCAGATCGACGGAGCGCGGCGCATCCAGACACTCAACATCGGCGGCTCCTGCGCCACCGTCGTCAGTTTCGTCGTGGCCTGCGACGCCTGATTGTTCCGTGTCACCACCATGGCTCCTTCCGTCACCCTGTCCTTCGCGCCAGACCTGGATCTGACCCGCGATGCGCTGGCCAGCAGTACGCTGAACCATGGGTTGATGGTGCTGGGCGACCGCTGGATCGTGGCCATATTGATGGGCGCCTTTACCGGCATCAACCGTTTCGACGCATGGCAGACCAGCCTGGGGATCCCACGGCCGACACTGGCCAACCGGCTGAAGACCCTGGTCGGCATGGGACTGTTGCGCCAGCGCGCATACCAGGAGCGCCCAACCAGGCTGGCCTACCACCTGACCCAGGCCGGCCTCAAGCTCTACGACCATGTGCTGATGGTGTGGGCCTGGGAAAAACGCTGGGGTTCGCGCCGCGCCCAGCTGCCGGACAAGCTGCTGCACGCGCGCTGCGGCAAACATTTCGTGCCGGTGCTGACCTGCGCGGCCTGTGGCGACAAGACCGGCATGAACGATCTGCAGCTCTCTCTCAAAGTCAACTCCAAGCTGCTGGAACTGGCGCCCACCGCCCGTGCAGCGCGGCTGGCTGCGACCGACGCGACAGGGCTGGGATTCGGGCTGCGGGTCGACCGCTGGTCGCTGATGATCGTCACCGCGGTCGTGCTCGGTTGCCACCATTTCGACCAGCTGGTCCACGTATTGGGCATTGCCAGCAGCGTACTGGCGCGCCGTCTCGCCAGCATGGTCGAGGCTGGCCTGCTGCTCGGCCAGCCCGACCTGAACGATGCGCGGCGCACCGTCTACCGGCTCACGCCGGCGAGCCGCGACCTGTTCGGCTACCTGGTGTGCTTTTCAACCTGGGCAGCCGGAAACTACCTGCACCAGCCCAGTTCGATCCGCCCGGTGCACAAGGCCTGCGGCAAACCATTTGTCCCTCAGGTGGTGTGCAGCGCATGCGCCGAAATGGTGACGCCGCACGAAGTGGCTTTTCATAGGGCCCTCTCTTCCCCACGCATTCCGGAGCCAGCATGACGACCGACCTGATCCGCACCCTGCACAGCGACATTGAACCCGGTGACCACCCCTACCTGCAGGGCGCATGGACGCCGCTGCTGGAAGAAGTCAACGCCACCGACCTCACGGTATTGGCTGGCGTCATCCCGCATGACATCGACGGCGTCTACCTGCGCAACACCCAGAACCCGGTCTACCGTTCCATCGGTCGTTACCACCCGTTCGACGGCGACGGCATGATCCACATGATTGCATTCAAGGACGGCACGGCGCAGTACCGCAACCGCTTCGTGCAGACCAAGGGCCTGTCGGCCGAGATCGAGGCCAACCGCCGGCTGTGGGCAGGGTTGATGGAAGACCCGAGGCTGTCGACCCGACCGGGCTGGGGCGCGCACGGCGCGATCAAGGATGCGTCGAGCACCGATGTGGTTGTGCATGCCGGCCGCGCGCTGACCGCGTATTACCAGTGCGGCGAGGGCTATCGGATGGACCCGCTGACACTGGAGCAGCAGGGCATCCCGCCCTGGTCTCCGCTGGACGGCATTTCGGCCCACATGAAGGTCGACGAGGCCAACGGCGAGATGCTGTTCTTCAACTACTCCAAGCATGCACCCTACATGCACTACGGCGTGGTCGACCGGCACGACAAGCTGGTGCATTACGTGCCGATCCCGCTGCCAGGCCCGCGGCTGCCGCACGACATGTGTTTCACCGAGCATTTCGCGATCCTCAACGACTTCCCGCTGTACTGGGATCCGGAACTGCTCAAGCAAGACAAACATGTCGTGAAGTTCCACCCGGAGCAGCCCTCGCTTTTCGCGATCATCCCGCGCCGTGGCCAGCCAAAGGACATTCGCTGGTTCGAGGCCGCGCTGACCTTCGTGCTGCACTTTCTCAACGCGTACGAGCAAGGCGACGAGATCATCCTGGACGGCTATTTCGAAGAGGAGCCCGAGCCGAAGAACTTCGAGGGCGCGCCCAAGGGCTATGAGCGGATGATGTCCTACCTGGACCAGTACAAGATGAAGACCCGGCTGCACCGTTGGCGCTTCAACCTGGCGACCGGCAAGACTACCGAGCAGCGCCTGGACGATCGCACGCTGGAGTTCGGCATGTTCAACCAGCGCCATGCCGGCCGTCCCTACCGCTATGCCTACAGCGCGGTGCAGGTGCCGGGCTGGTTCCTGTTCCATGGCTACGTCAAGCACGACCTGCAGACCGGCCAGTCCTGGGAGCTTCGCCTGCCCGAGGGTCAGTACGCCAGCGAGGCGCCGTTCGCGCCGCGCATCGACGCCAGGGACGAAGACGATGGCTACCTGGTGACCTTCATCACCAACGAGAACACCCAGCGCTCGGAAGCGCTGCTGATCGACTGCAAGCGTTTCGCAGACGGTCCGGTATGCCGGATCGAACTACCGCACAAGCTGTGCAGCGGCACCCATTCCTGCTGGGCCAATGGTGCGGACCTGCGCGACGGTTTTCTCAGCGCAGGCCAACCGCAATGACCGATGTCTTCATCGTGGATGCGGTGCGCACGCCGCGTGGGCGTGGCAACGACAAGGGCGCTTTGAGATCCGTCAAGCCAGCCGAGTTGCTTGCGCAGACCCTGCGCGGACTGCAGGCGCGCGTTGCCTTCGCCACGGCCGATGTCTGCGACGCGGCGATCGGATGCGTGACCCAGATTGGCGAGCAGGGCGGCAACATCGGCAAGATGGGCGTGATGCTGGCCGGCTGGAGCGATGGGGTCAGCGCGTTCACGCTGAACCGTTACTGCGCCTCGGGTCTGTCGGCGGTGCAGTTCGCCGCCAGCCAGGCGCTGGCCAATGACAGTCTGGCCATCGGTGGCGGCGTGGAGATGATGTCCCGTGTGCCGATGGCATCCGACCAGGGGCCCTTGACCCATGACCTGGAACTGCAAACAGCCACCGCCATCGTGCCGATCGGCCTGGCGGCGGACGCGGTGGCATCGATCGAGGGATTCAGCCGCGCCCAGTGCGACGACTACGCCGCACTGTCGCAACAACGTGCCTGCGCAGCGCGGGCGAACCGATTTTTCCGATCACTGGTGCCGGTCACCGGTCTTGATGGCACAACCCTGCTGGCGCAGGACGAGACACCGCGCGAAAGCACCACCGCAGTGGGCCTGGGGCAACTGCCACCGGCCTTTGCCAGACTGGGCGAAAAGACCGGCATCGACCGCCTGCTGTGCGACAAGTACGGATTACGGGCGATCGACCATGTGCAACACGCCGGCAACTCGCCGGCCATGGCTGACGGCGCATCGGCGGTGCTGGTCGCCAGCGCCGGTGCACTGCGCAGGCACGGACTGCGACCGCGTGCCCGCATCCTGGCCAGCGCCGATGTGTCCGCAGACCGCACGCTGGCGCTGACCGGCGCGGTTGCCGCCTCGCAGCGTGCGCTTGCGCGCGCCGGCCTGTCGGTGGGCGACGTCGACCTGTTCGAGGTCAACGAGTCCTTTGCCGCCTTGATGCTGCATTACATGTTGCATCTTGCTGTGCCGCTGGACAAGCTCAACGTGAATGGCGGTGCGATTGCGCTTGGCCATGCCATGGGTTCGACCGGCAGTGCGCTGATCGGCACCGCGCTGGACGAACTCGAACGCCGCGACGCGCGCCGCGCCGTGATCGCCATCTGCGGCGCCGCCGGTGTGGCGGTGGCGATGGTCATTGAACGGTGCGACGCATGAAGGCGGCTGCATGACCGACGCGGGACTGCAGGTTTTCGCGCAGCTCACCGTCAACGGCATCGCCGTGGGTGCGATCTACGCCTTGGTCGCACTCGGACTGGTACTGACCTACAAGGCCACCGAAGTCCTGAACTTCGCACATGGCGACCTGCTGGTGGTGTCGGCGTTCACCGCCTGGGGACTGATCACGATCGTCGGCCTGTCGTTCTGGGCCGCGCTGGGCGCGACCGTGCTGATCGCCGCGCTGCTGTCCTATGGACTGGATGCCTTCATCATCCGGCGCATCGCCGGTCAACCCCAATTTGCGGGTGTCATGCTGACCATCGCGCTGGCATTCATGCTACGCGGTCTGGTCAGTATGGGTTTCGGGCCCGAGTCGCGCACCTACGCCACGCCCTGGACAGGGCAGACCAGCACCGTGGCAGGTATCGCCATCGCCGACCTGCAGTTGGTCATCGTCGGCGTGGCGCTGGCAGTGACGGCGGCGCTGCTGCTGTTTTTCCGCAGTACGCGGCTCGGCGTTGCGATGCAGGCAGCGTCGCAGAACCAGCTCGCCGCGTACCTGACCGGGGTTCGCGTCAAGCGCGTCAATTCCATGGTCTGGGCGCTGGCCGGGGCCACCGCGGCGGTGGCCGGCGTGTTGCTGGCGCCGATCACGCTGGTCGACGTGAGCTTGTGGTACGTGGTGCTCAAGGCGCTGGCGGCGCTGGTGCTGGGCGGTTTTGGCAGCATTGCCGGCGCCATCGTCGGCGGCCTGCTGATCGGGCTGATCGAGCAGTACGCCGGCGTCTACCTGCCCGATGGCTCCAAGGACGTCGTCGCCTATGTGGTGCTGATCGGCGTGCTGGTGGTGCGTCCGCACGGCCTGCTCGGTGAAGCACACGGCAAACGGGTGTAGTCCCCATGCGCTTTGACTACAACACCCGCTACCGGGACAGCTTCACGCTGTTGCGCCATGCCGACGAGCGCGTCGCCTATGGCCTGCTCGGCGTCCTGCTGCTGGCCCTGCCCTGGCTGGCGTCGAACTACCTGGTCAGCGAACTGGCCTATGTTTTCATCCTGTGCATTGCCGCGCTGGGGCTGATGGTGTTGACCGGCTACACCGGTCAGGTGTCGCTCGGGCACGCCGCGTTTCTGGCGGTCGGTGCCTATGCACATGCCTGGATGCTGAACCAGGGTGTGCCGCTGTTGCTTTCGCTGCCGCTGGCCGGACTGCTGTGCGCCGCCTGTGGTCTGGCGCTGGGTTTCCCGGCGATCCGGGTCTCGGGCCTGTACCTGGCCATGGTAACACTGGCGTTTTCCGTCATCGCCACCCACGTGATCGGGCATTGGGGTTCGGTCACGGGCGGCTTCACCGGCCTTGCGGTGCCCGACCCGGTGGTGGCCGGACTCGCGCTGGGCGGCGGCAAGGGGTTCTATTTCTTCTGCCTGCTGGTGCTGGTGCTGGTGCTGCTGGCGCTGCTCAACCTGCTGCGCTCGGCGTTGGGGCGTGCCTTCGTCGGTGTGCGCGACTCGGAGGCGGCGGCCTATTCGCTCGGCATCGCCGTGGGCCGGGTCAAGGTGACGGCGTTTGCGTTGTCGGCCGGCGTCACCGGACTGGCTGGTGCCTTGCTGGCGCACCATACAAAGTACCTGACCCCGGACGCATTCACGCTGATCCTGTCGATGGAACTGGTGCTGATGGTGGTGATCGGCGGCCTGGGCAGCCTGCGCGGCGCGATCCTGGGCGCGATCCTGATCAGCCTGTTGCCGACGCTGATTTCGCGCATCAAGCCGCTGCTGCCGGACCATATCGCCAAGCAGTTCGGCCTGGAGACCTTCATATTCGGCTTGATCCTGGCGTTGTTCGTCTTGTTCGAACCGGGCGGCATCAACGGCCGCTGGATCAAGTTGCGCGCGCTGGTGCAGAGCTTTCCGCTGTACCGGCGCGATACCTTCAAACGCAGCAAGCGCTACATGAAGTCGGAGCGCTACAAATGACAGGCGCCGCCACCACCGGGACCATTCTTCTGCAAGCACGCGACCTGTCGCTGTCGTTCGGCGGTGTGCATGCGATCCGGCAACTGGCATTCGAGGTGCGTGTTGGCGAGGTACTGGCCATCATCGGGCCCAATGGAGCCGGCAAGACCTCGGTACTCAATGTCGTCACCCGGGTGTTCGACCCCAGCGGTGGCAGCGTGCGCTTCGACGGGCATGAGCTGACCCAGGTCGACCGCCACGCAGTTGCAGCGCTGGGTATTGCGCGCACCTTTCAGAACATCGAACTTTTCGAAGCCGCCACCGTGCTGGACAACCTGTTGCTGGGCCGGCACCGCTTCGGCCATGGGGCGTGGTGGCAGCAACTGCTGCGCACGCCGGGTGTGATACGGCTGGAGGAGCAATCGCGCGCGGCGGTCGAGCAGATCATCGAGTTCCTGGACCTCTCGCCCTGGCGCAACAGCCTGGTCGCCGGCCTGCCCTATGGCGTGCGCAAGGTAGTCGAACTCGGTCGTGCACTGGCCACCGGCCCGCGCTTGCTGTTCCTGGACGAGCCCGCATCCGGCCTGAACCCGGAAGAAACCCGCCGCCTGGCGTTCTGGATCGACGACATCCGAACCGACCTGGGTATCACGGTGGTGATGGTCGAGCACGACATGTCGCTGGTGAGCGCGGTATCGGACCGGGTGATCTGCATGGCGCAGGGTGAGCTGCTGGCCATGGGCAGCGCGCGCGACGTGCAAAACCACCCGCTGGTGGTCGCCGCGTATCTGGGTACCTGAACCATGACCCCGATGCTCGAGGTGCGCAATCTGGAAACCTGGTATGGGCCCATCGTGGCCATCTCCGGCGTGAACCTGCAAGTGCTCGAGGCCCGCATCGTCGCGGTGCTGGGCGCAAACGGCGCCGGCAAGACCACGCTGCTCAATACCGTGGCCGGCGTCATCGACCCGTTCAAGGGGCAGGTGGTGTTGCGCGGCGAGGAGGTGCAGGGGCTCGACGCCGACGCAGTCTGCCGCAAGGGCCTGGTGCTGGTACCCGAGGGTCGCCAGGTGTTCCCGTTCCTGAGCGTGCGCGACAACCTGGCCATGGGCGCCTATACGCGCCGTGACGCCGATGGCGTGCGGCGCGACCTGGAGCGGGTCTGCCAATGGTTTCCGCGTCTGAAGGAGCGCGCGCTGCAACACGCCGGCCTGCTCTCCGGTGGCGAGCAGCAGATGCTGGCCATCGGACGCGCGGTGATGAGCCAGCCCAGGCTGCTGATGCTCGATGAGCCGTCGCTGGGCCTGTCGCCGTTGCTGACCAAGGAAATCTTCTCCATCGTGCGCCGCATCCGGGACGAGACCGGTACCGCCGTGCTGGTGGTCGAGCAGAACGCGGCCGTCGCGCTGGCGCATGCCGATGACGGCTACATCATGGAGCTGGGCCGGGTCGTTGCGGCCGATACCTGCGCGGCGCTGGCGCAGAAATCGGACGTGCGCGAGGCCTACCTCGGCCTGGGCCAGACCCATGGCCTGAGCGGCACCGCGCAACGCTGGAGCCGGCGCAAGACCTGGCGCTGACACATGACCATCGAATCCATCGCCTTTCTCGCATGCGACACACCGGCCAAGGTGTTCCGTGCCCGTTGCCAGGCCTGGGGCGACGCCAGTGCGCTGCGCCACAAGCGCCGCGGCATCTGGCAGTCCATCTCCTGGCGCGGCTACCTGGAGAACGCGCGCGCGATCGGCCTGGCATTGACCGACATGGGGCTGGGCCGTGGCGAGGTCATCTGCGTGCTGGCCGAGAACCGCCCCGAGTGGCTGTACGCCGACATGGGCGCCCAATGCATGGGCCTGATCGGCAACGGCATCTACCCGACCTCGTCCAACGAGCAGGTGGCCTACATCCTGCAGCACTCGCGGGCCCGGGTATTGCTGGTCGAGAACCAGGAGCAACTGGAAAAAGCGCTGGCGGTGCGATCCCGTTGTCCCGACCTATTGCGTATCGTGGTGATGGACCGTGAAGGCCTGCGCGCACTGCAGGATGAGCAGGTGATGTTCTTCGACGATCTGCTGGCCCACGGACTGGAACGGGCCCGCACGCGCGCCGCCGACTTCGATGCGGCGATCGACGCCGGCGCGCCCGATGACACAGCATTCCTGGTCTACACCTCGGGCACCACCGGCGCGCCCAAGGGTGCCATGATGTCCAACCGCAATGTGGTGTTCCAGCTTGGTCAGGCCAGCGCCTATCTGGATGCAGCGCCCGGCGACCGGTCACTGTCTTTTCTGCCGCTGTGCCATATCGCCGAGCGCATGTCCACCGTGTTCAACCCGCTGGCGGTCGGCCTGGTGGTGCATTTTCCGGAGAACGCCGGCACCGTCTTCAACGACCTGCGCGAGGTGGCGCCCCAGGTACTGTTCGCGCCGCCACGCTTTTGGGAGAAGCTGTATGCGCAGGTCGACCTGTTCATGCGCGACGCGATCGCGCCCGCCCGCTGGACCTACCAGCGCGCGCTGGCCGGCAACCGTGCACGGGTGCAGCGGCGACTCGACGGCCAGGCCGACGCGCCGGCATCGC
Source organism: Rhodoferax sp. (assembly GCA_031396205.1). Lineage (GTDB taxonomy): Bacteria > Pseudomonadota > Gammaproteobacteria > Burkholderiales > Burkholderiaceae_C > CAISIP01. The sequence continues at coordinate 29,261 of JANNKH010000106.1, read as the reverse complement.
TGCTCGGGCGCATGCTCGATGCAGCGGCGTTCCGCAACCTGCGCCGGTTCCTGGGGCTGCAGAACGTCAAGACCGCCTTGACCGGCGCAGCTCCGGTGCCACCCGACCTGATCCGCTGGTATCTAGCCATTGGCATCGAGTTGCGCGAGGCCTTCGGCATGACCGAGACTTGCGGCTTTTGCACCGCGACGCCGGTTGGCGGGATCCGCCTCGGATGGGCCGGCGTGGCAGGCGCGGGCACACAATTGCGCATCGGAGCCGAGAACGAGATCCAGGTGCGCGGCCCGCATGTGTTCGCAGGCTACTGGCGCGACCCGGGCAAGACCGCCGACGCGCTGGACCCCGAGGGCTGGCTGCTGACCGGTGACTGCGGCGAACTCGACGATCAGGGTTACCTGGCGATCCGTGACCGCATCAAGGACATCCTGATCACCTCCGGTGGCAAGAACATCACACCCAGCCATATCGAGAGCCTGCTCAAGTTCAGCCCCTACATCACCGATGCGGTGGTGGTGGGTGACGGCCGCCATTTCCTGACCGCGCTCATCATGATCGACCAGGAACATGTGGCACGATTCGCGCAGGAGCGCCAGGTGCCCTATACCGACTTCGCCAGCCTGACCCGCACCGCCGAGGTCGTGGTCTTGGTCCGCGAACAGATCGAGCAGGCCAACGCCCAGTTGGCGCGGGTCGAGCAGATCAAGGATTTCCGCATCATCGCCGAGCTGCTCGGTGCCGAAGACGAAGAACTGACGCCGACGATGAAACTCAAGCGCAAGGTCATTGCGGTCAAATACGCTGCTGTGATCGCCGGCATGTACCCAGCGTGAACGGCGCGAGTTTTCCCTGTGTTTTTTTGGAGTTCCCCTGTTCCCGCGCTAGCCGATTCTTTTCGTTGACCCTATTTTTTTGAAGGAGCCAATCTGATGAAAACATCCCTGTCGCGCCTGATCGGCGCAACCGCCGCCCTGAGTGCCTCGCTGGCATTCGCCGGCGGCGTCACCGATACCGAGATCGTCGTCGGCACCCACCTGGACCTGTCCGGTCCGGTGGCCGCCGGCATGCCGATGCTGCGCAACGCGATGCAGATGCGGCTGGACGAAGCCAATGCAGCCGGTGGCGTGAACGGGCGCAAGTTTCGCCTGGTCGTCGAGGATAACGGCAGCCAGCCGCAACTGGCGGTGCGCGCGGTGCAGAAGTTGACCAAGAGCGACGACGTATTCGCGATCCTCAATCCGTTCGGCTCGGGACCGAACGCGGCCACCGTCAAGATGGCGACCGACGCCGGGGTCGTGGTGTTCGCGCCCTGGGCCGCATCGGGCATCATCCAGAAGGTGTCGGGCAACAGCCCGCTGCTGTTCACCACGGTGCAGAACTACGACAGCACCACCGCCACTGGCGTTTCGTGGGCCATCAAGACCTGGGGCGCGAAAAAGATCGGCATCATCTACCAGGAAGGCCCGTTTGGCGACCTGGTCAAGGCCGGCATGAACGCCGCGCTCAAGGACGCCAATCTGACAGTGGCCGCGGAAGCCTCCTGGAAGGCCGGCGACATTGACTTCTCATCCCAGGTTGCCAAGATGAAGGCGGCCAACGTCGACATGATCCTGGCCGGCACCATCGTGCGCGAGACCGTGGCCGTTATGGCCGAGGTGCGCAAGCTGGGCTGGAAGGAGGTCAAGGTGCTGACCACATTGCCGGGTCGCAGCGGCATCGTCGCGGCACTGGGCAAGGATGCGGTCGAAGGCCTGTACGGCATTGGCGGCTGGAAGCTGCACGGTGCAGACACTGCCGACGCGGACGCGAAAAAATTCCAGGCTGCATTCAAGCAAAAGTTCAATGTCGACCCGGACGAGAACGCCGCCAATGCGTATTCGTATACCGACTGGTTCATCAAGAGCGTACAGGCTGCAGGCAAGAGCCTCAGCGCCGAGAGCTTTTCCAAGGCGGCCCAGGGTGTGTCACACCAGGATTTCACGACCTATTCCAAGCAGAACTTTGTCGGCAATCATGTGGCCCCGGAATACGCATCGATCGACATGGTCAAGGGCGGCCGCTGGACACAGCAGGTCGCGCCGATGACCGGGATGGTCAAGTAGGTTTATGCGGGCGCCGCCACGCATGCATGTGCGTGGCGCCCATGGCACCTTGCTTTGGCATCAACACCTTCCGGCCTGCAGGCCTTGACCACCTGGTTCCCCGAGCCCCGGACCCCGGAAACCGTGGGGCAGCGCCACCGCCAGATCCCATCGCCGGCGTTTCAATCCACGCCCGGCATCACTGCCGGGCGATCCGATGGCGAATGGGCTGATGGACCCTACCGGCCTCACAGTGCATCCCATGCTTCAGGATGTCCATGATCAGCTCGCGGTGGTCAGCATACGGAATGCGCAACAGGTAGCTGCCCTATGCCACCGAAGGGCTATCTCGCAAGCCCCAATCTGGTCGTACCGTTTGTCCGGAAGGGCAAGTTTCACATCGAGGCGCCTTGGTCGGCTCGAACGCCGTTGTTCGGTGCCCTTGCATCCCGGCTTCACGGCCTTCAAGCTGCCCGTTGGCGAGATCTCTTTTTCTGGTCGCGTGGCCATCGCTGTGTTATGGTTCAGATTCGGAATCGGACAATGGATCAGATGATCGGAGGCTGCAATGCGCAATTTCAAGCGGACTGTCGGCGGGATTGCAATCTGGGGAATTGCGGCGATCGCCAGCGCATTGCCGATTGCCGATTCGGGCACCGATTTTTCGGCAACGCAGGGGTTGAACGGCTGGAGCTACGGGTTCTTCAATGCCGGTCAGGCACCCGGCGCCAACTATTTGGCCGGGTCATTTGTCGCCTTCGACACCTTCAATGCGGCAGACAGCAGCTGGCAGGCAAGCGCCGCGCAGGTCGGCGCCGACAACAATGTGTACCTGGCCGTTGACGCCGGCGGCGGTCATCCTACCGGCATCGGGCCGGACGACCAGGACAGCATCATCTGGGCGGTTCGGCGCTACACCAGCAACACGGCGGGGCTGGTCGATCTGAGCTACCACCTTCGCAAACGCAACACTACCAATCTGGATGCTGGGGGCATCACAGGCCACATCTTCGTGGACGGCGTTGAAATGCTGGACCAATTCATCGCAAACGCGGACGGCGTGGGCGTCCAGAACACACTTGCCATACTTGTGAAAGTCGGAAGCGTGATCGATCTTGCGATCGATCCCACCGGCATTGCTTCGCAGCGTGACGCAAGCATCTACAGCGCGCGCGCTGACGGCACGGATTTCTCGGCCGCATTCAGTACGCATGTGACCCCGGTGCCGGAGCCAAGCGAGTCGGCGTTGATGCTCGCGGGCCTGGGCCTGATGGCATTGATGGCGTTTGGTCGGGGCCGGCGCACGGCACGGCCTGACGCCCCCTGAAGAGGTTACGCATTTGAATTGCCCGACGAGAAATCATGCACCTTGCCAGCACCGGCGTCCCGGTAATGAGCACGATCGGGACCCATGCCGGGCTGCCATGCATTTCCCCGCCCTTGCTGCAAACCGACGACGGGCGACCCATCGGCGTGCCACGCGTCGGCGGGCTGCGCCATGACGCCCGCTTGCGCAACCTGGTGGTCTCGGGCATCGACCTGCTGGCCGCCCGGTCCCTGTTCAGGGATCAGCCGCTGGTATTGCGCATCGGAGCCGACGTGGTGCTGGAGATCAGCGGCCCCTGCGCGCCCTGCTCGCGCATGGAGGAATTGCTCGGCGCGGGTGGCTACAACGCGATGCGCGGGCATGGCGGCGTCACGGCGCGGGTGCTAAAGGGGGGCTCCATCCGCGTCGGCGACGCCTTGACCTGTGAGCCGGCGCCAGCGTGATCGACCGCACACCTTGGCGCGTCGGGTCGCTGACTCCCGCCGCCTTGACTGCCGCAGGCTGGGGTTAAAGTTGCGGCATGTCCCGCCGCATCACCCGTTCTCGCCACCTGCCCCGCCATGGCTTGTGGTATTCGCTCGCACTGTGCCTGCTGATCCTGTTGCTGGGCGGCATCGGATTCTGGCTCCTCGAGCCGCTGACACCGACCTTGCACGAAGCCATTTGGCTGGCCTTCACTACCGCGGCCACCGTCGGCTACGGTGATCTGGTGCCCACGACGCTGGTGTCACGCGCCTTTGCCGTCGTGGTGGTATTGCTGGGCCTTGCCGTGTTGTCGCTGGTGACCGCGTCACTGGCGGCGATGTTCGTCGAAACCGAGGAGCGCCAGATCGAGCTAGACCTGATGCGCGAGATCGGTGCGCTGCGCGCGGAAGTGCGCCAGCTACGGGTCGAAGTGGCCTCGGCAACCAGCAGCAACGCAAAAGAAACTCAACAAGCGACCGCGGGAGCCGTTCCAACTGATCCTTGATCGGTACCTGCGACGTCCGAATGGCGGCGCTGACCCGACAATGGTTGGCTAGTCGCGCAACACGATGATCTGGCCATTGCGCGGATCGCTGCGCCCGGCCAGCACCTCGCGATATACCGGCTGCAACGCCGCCTGACCGCGGTGCTGCTGCACCACCAGCCACGGATTGGCGCCATCCGACACCCGTGTCAGGAATGCGTTCCAGCCCCGCGCCAGCCGATCGCCCAACTCGCCAGCGCCCCATTCGTCATGGCGCTTCTTGATCTGCGCCGGCGCGAAAAACAGGGTTGGTTTTGGACCTGGCAGGTCCCTCGCACCGCCCAGGTTGCTGACATGGGTTCCGCCGATGGAGCAGCTGTAAGCCAGTTGTGAAAATCGGTGGTGCACCGCATTGCGCACTGCGGCATTGCCGGCAAAGTCGACATAGACGCACGGTGCATCAACCGGCACTTGGTGCAGTTGCGCGTAGGTCAGGACCTGGTGGTAGCAACCCAGGCTTTCACAAAACGCGACATTCGCGGGCGAGGTCAGGCCAACCACCTCGACACCCTTGCGCTGTGCCAGCATGAAGGCCGTGCCATAGGCGGTCTTGCTCGAGGCGCTGGAGAGCAGCATCACGGCCGGGCGCGCAGGGTCGGCCGCGGTACCAAAGAAGTGGTTGTCGGCCAGAAAATCGTCGATCAGCCAGGAGGTGGTGAACAAGGGGCGCAGCAGCGCCTGCGCGTCTTCGCTGTCGGCGCTGTAGAACGGGTCGCTGGCGCAGCGCATGTATTGGTTGTAGACCGCATGCAGCGTGGCGCGATGCGCCGAAGCATCCGCAAATCCCAATGGCGACAGCCGGTCGGGCTGTAGCACCAGCTGCTCGCCCATCGGGTAATAGCCGTAGAGCCGTTCCCCAACCGCCACACCCGGATGACTGGACTGCACCACATTCGCAAAACCCCACACCGGGATGATGCCCCAGCCATCCTGCCCGGATGGAAAAAAGTCCCAGTAATGCATGGCGTCGCCGAACGCGGCATAGGTGATGTTGTTGGATGTGAACGAAAAGCGCTGCACGGCGACGCGAATCTGGCCCTCGACCAGTGGCAAATCGTCCGTGGTCTGCAAACGGGACTGGGATAGATCGGTCTTGTTGACCAGCAATCGGGTATGTGTCATGGGGGCAGCGTAAATGAAAAAGCCAGCCCCGACAACAGGGACTGGCGCAAGCTGTGACGGCAATTGGAATCAGGCCAGGGTGATCGTCACGTCAATATTGCCACGCGTGGCGTTGGAGTATGGGCAAACCTGGTGCGCCTTGTCTACCAGGGCTTGGGCTGCGGCGCGGTCCATGCCGGGAATGGTGACGCTCATCTGCACCTCGATGCCGAAGCCGGCCGGAATCTGGCCGATCCCAACGGTTGCGTCGATCGAGGTGTCGGCTGGCAATGCCACTTTCTGCATGCCGGCGACGAACTTCATTGCGCCGATGAAACAGGCGCTGTAGCCCGCGGCGAACAGTTGCTCCGGATTGACGCCGCCACCGGCCCCTCCCATTTCCTTGGGCACCGACAGTTTTACGTCCAGCAGGCCGTCAGAAGAACGGGTGCTGCCGTCACGGCCGCCAGTGGATGTGGCGTGGGCCTTGTAGACGACTTTCTCGACTTTGGTGACCATGGTGTTTCCTTTGGAAAATGCCCCGTTTTGTCGGGGCGGGTTGAAGAATTTCGATCGGTGCGCTTTCAACCGGGTGTCAGGCGCGTGCGCAATTGCCGGACCTGACCCGCCAGCTGCGCCAGTTCGTCAAGCGAGCAGCCGGTGGCCTGCAACATGCACTGCGGAACCTTGGCGGCGCTGTTGCGCAGCTTGCGTCCAGCGGGCGTCAGCGACACCAGCACCCGGCGCTCATCGTCGGGCGCGCGTTGGCGCTGCAGCAGCCCCGCCACCTCCATGCGCTTGAGTAGCGGCGTCAGCGTGCCCGAATCCAGGTACAGGCGCTCACCCAGCTCCGACACCGTGCGTTCGCCGTGTTCCCACAGCACCAGCAGCACCAGGTACTGCGGATAGGTCAGCCCCAGCGCATCGAGCAGGGGCTTGTAGGCCTTGGTCATGGCCAGCGAGGCGGAGTACAGCGCAAAACACAATTGGTTATCCAGCCGCAAAGCGTCCGCCGGGGCCAACGCTGTGCGGCTGGCGGTCGGGGTAGAAAGGCGATGGCGATTGGGCATGGTGCAATTGTATTACACAATTAAATTGTGCGCAATCTAATTGCCAACCCCTCGACTCCAATCCGGACCGGGCACCCGCCACCGGCTCAGGCCAGGGAGCGCGGTGTGGGTCAGCGTCCGGTAAACCGCGCCGCGCGCTTTTCCACGAACGAGGCCACACCCTCGAGCGCGTCCGCGCTGTTGGCCAGTTGCTGCTGCACCGATATGAACGCGTCCATCGCCACCAGCGGCCCGTGCTCGATCGCCGTGCGCACACTGCGGCGCGTCGCGGCCACGGCCAGCGGGGCCTGCTGTGCGATCGCCTGCGCGATCTCCAACGCCAGGTCCAGCTCCTGCCCGGCGGGCACGACGCGCTGCACGAAATTCAGCCGCAAGGCCTCGGCGCTGCCAAATTCGTCGCCCGTGAGCAAGTGCAGCAGGGCGTTGCCGGCACCGGCACGCTCGGCCATGCGCAAAGTGGCGCCGCCGGTGGCCATGATGCCGCGCTTGACCTCGAGCTGCGAAAAGCGGCAATCATCGGCGGCCACGACGATGTCGGCGGCGAGCATCAGCTCGATGCCCAGCGTGAAGGTAATGCCTTTTACCGCCACCACGACCGGTTTTCGGCGCCGGCGATAGCCCGGCTGGCCCAGGTCCAGCGGATCGACCAGCCCCCAGGGCACGGCCTTTTCGCCCTGGCGCATCAGCGGCGCCATGGCTGGAAGGTCCAGCCCGGCCGTGAAATGGGCGCCATAGGCATGCAATACACCCACGCGCAGCGCGGGATCGTCGTCCAACCGGGTGTAGGCTTGCCCCAGCTGGGCGAACATCCGGGGCGTGAAACCATTGCGTTTTGCCGGGCGGTCTATGCCCATCAACAGGACAGCGCCCTGTGTCGTGCATGCAATGCCGCCCTCGGCGTGGGTGTCAGGGTTTTCGGGGGGTTGCATTAAAGAGGCCTCCTTAACAATGGACCGTCAAACTGGACTATGGTCAGCGGTTGGGACCCGCACCACCGCCAATGGCGGGTGCGCCGGCAAATCGGGCACTTGTCCACTGTAGCCTCACGCCAACGCACATGGGTGACACCACCTGAAGGAATTGCAAACATGTTTGACTACATCATCATCGGCGCCGGCTCGGCCGGTTGCGTACTGGCAGCACGCCTGAGCGAGGATCCGACCGTCACCGTCGCCCTGCTGGAAGCCGGCCCGGTCGATCGCGGCGTGCTGATCCACTGCCCGGCTGCATTGCCACTGTTGGCCAAGCAGAAGGAAACCTCCTGGGGCTTCGAAACCGTGCCGCAGCCCGGTTTGAACGGCCGCAAGGGCTACCAGCCCCGCGGCAAGGTGCTGGGCGGCTCGAGTTCGGTCAATGCCATGGTCTACACCCGTGGACATCGCGCCGACTACGACAGCTGGGCCGCAGAAGGCAATGCCGGCTGGTCGTATGACGCGGTATTGCCCTACTTCAAAAGGGCCGAGAACAACGAACGTGGAGCCGACGACTGGCATGGCAGTGGCGGCCCTCTCAATGTGAAGGATCTGACCAGCCCCAACCGCTACGGCCCGGTGTTCGTCGAAGCCGGCAAACAGGCCGGCATCAAGGAGAACCGCGACTTCAATGGCGCGGATCAGGAAGGTGTGGGCATGTACCAGGTCACGCACAAGAACGGCGAACGCTGGAGCGCGGCCAAGGGCTATCTCACACCCAACCTGTCCCGGCCCAATCTGCAGGTATTTACCGGCGCCCATACCACGCGCATCCTGCTGGAGAAAAAACGTGCCGTCGGCGTGGAGTTCCAGCACCAAGGCGTGCACAAGCAACTCAAGGCCTCGCGCGAGGTGTTGCTCTGCGCGGGTGCGCTGATGTCGCCGCAGATCCTGATGGTGTCGGGCATCGGCCCGCACAAGCAACTGTTGGAAAACGGTATCGCCACCGTGCACGACCTGCCCGGTGTGGGCGAGAACCTGCATGATCACCCCGACGTGGTGCTCGTGGCCAACGCGCCCAAGCTGACGGACCTGATCGGCATTTCACCGACCGGGCTGGCGCAAGTCGTCAAGGGCATGCTGCAGTGGCGGCGCCAACGCACCGGCATCCTGACCACCAATTTTGCCGAGGCTGGCGGCTTCATCAAGAGCGCGCCCGATGAAGCCATCCCCGACTTGCAACTGCATTTCGTGATTGCCAAGATAATGGACCATGGTCGCAAGACCGTGCTCGGCCATGGCTACTCCTGCCATGTCTGCCTGCTGCGACCCAAAAGCCGCGGTACGCTGCGGCTGGCCAGCAAGGACCCGCTGGCAATGCCGCTGATCGATCCCAATTTCCTGGCCGACCGCGACGACATGGACCGCATGATGCGGGCGGTACGCATCACGCAGCACATCATGGCGCAACCCGCTCTGAGCGGCATCGGCGCGCGGGAATCAGCGCGCTCGGCGTCGGCCAGGACCGACCAGGAACTCGAGCACTTCATCCGCGACCATGCCGACACCGTGTACCACCCGGTGGGCAGCTGCCGCATGGGCAGCGGAGCGCTCGACGTGGTCGACGCACAATTACGGGTGCATGGCCTGCAAGGCTTGCGCGTGGTCGACGCGTCCATCATGCCCAGTGTGGTGGGCGGCAATACGAATGCGCCGACGATCATGATCGCCGAGAAGGCGGCCGACATGATCAAGGCCGATGCCAAATCAGTGCCGGCCACGACGCTGGTGGTAGACAAGGTTGACATCTCTCCCGCTTTGGTGCGCTCGCCTGCCATGCAGCCGGCCTGAGGGCCGTCGGATCGCCAGATTCAGTTTTCGCGCTGCAGCGCGGCCCAGGCCAGCGCCAACATGCCCACGATATCGACCACTGGCCGTCCGGTGGCATCCATCACGGCCTGTCGGTAGGGCGGCATGTTGGTGCATTCGAGCACGATGTCACTGACATCGGGATGCAGGTCCATCAGCGAACGGGCCGCCTGCACCACGTCGTCGCGGGCCTGCTCCAGATCCATCCCGGTTTCGTCACCCAGGATCCGGCGCTGAAATTCGCAGCCCGGCGCAACCCCTTGCAGCGGGGTTCCTTGCGGCACACCGGCTGCGCGCAGGGTCGGTACACCGAGGGCCTGCGCATCGATGGTCACGATGCCGGGGCGGGACAGCCCGGAACAGGCCAGCAGACTCGACGTCAACACCGGCACCGGCAACGCCTGCGCCAATTCCCGCTGCCACAGCGCCAGAAAACCACAGCTGGTGGAGATCATGCGCGCGCCCTGGCGCACCAGGTCCCTGCCAGCGTCGACGAACGGCAACAACAGCGCAGGGTCGCCTTGCTGCACGATGCGCCGGGGTGATGCACCGCGAACCGTCGCGTAACGCACACCGATGCCCAGTCGCTCAAAGCTTCCCGGGTGACCAATGTCCCCCAGCGGACGGGGAAACCGGGTGTCGAGCATCAGGATGCCCAGAAAGCCGGGCGCGGCAACCGCGCTCATGTCGCCGCTGCGGTGCAGGGTCGGGCACATGCCATCGGCATGCGCCCGTGCAGCATGCAGCAACTCCAATGCACGTGCAGGTCCTCAACCCGCAGCAGGTCGCGCTCGCGAACCCTGCTGCAGTGCGATCACTGGAAGGCGACCTCGGCGAAGCTGCGCAGCTTGCGGCTGTGCAACTGGTGGATGCCCTGTTCGCGCAGCAACTCCACCGCCCGGATACCGATACGCAGATGCTGGTCCACCCGCTCGCGGTAGAAATGATCGGCCATGCCGGGCAGCTTGATCTCGCCGTGCAGGGGCTTGTCGCTGACGCACAGCAGGGTGCCGTAGGGCACGCGGAAGCGGAAACCGTTGGCGGCGATGGTGGCGCTTTCCATATCCAGCGCTACCGCGCGGCTCTGGCTGAAACGGCGCTGCGGGCCGTTGTCGGGCAGCAACTCCCAGTTACGGTTGTCGGTGCTGGCCACGGTGCCGGTTCGCATGATGCGCTTGAGCTCGGGCCCATTGACCTGGGTCACGTCGGCAACCGCGCGCTGAATCGCAACCTGGATCTCGGCCAGCGCCGGTATCGGCACCCACAGGGGCAGCTCCTCGTCCAGCACATGATCCTCGCGCACATAGCCGTGCGCCAGCACATAGTCGCCCAGCTGCTGGGTGGTGCGCAGGCCCGCGCAGTGGCCCAGCATGATCCAGGCATACGGCCGCAGCACCGCGACATGGTCGGTGATGTTCTTGGCATTGGCCGGGCCGACGCCGATATTGATCATCGTGATGCCGCAACCATCGCGGCGCAGCAGGTGGTAGCCGGGCATCTGCGGCAGGCGCAGCGGCTCGGCACCGAACTCGTCGCCCTCCTCGGACGCCAGCCCGATACGGCGGGTGACCATGTTGCCCGGCTCTACGAAGGCGCTGTATTCGCTGCCCGTGTCCTGCATCGTCGCGCGTCCCATGCGCACGAACTCGTCGATGTAGAACTGGTAATTGGTGAACAGCACGAAGTTCTGGAAATGCTGTGGCGCGGTGCCCGTGTAATGGCGCAGCCGGTGTAGCGAATAGTCCACCCGGGGTGCGGTGAACAGCGCCAGCGGATGCGGCTCGCCCGGGCGCGGCTCATGGGTTCCGTTGGGAATGCAATCGTCCATCGCGCCCAGGTCGGGCAGGTCGAACGCGTCGCGCATCAACTGGCGCCTTTGCGGACTCAGGCTGCCTTCGATATGGTCGTTCTCGACAAATGAAAAATGGATCGGAATAGGCTGGTTGCTGGTGCCCACTTCGAGTTCGACCTCGTGGCTGCGCAGCAACAGCTCAAACTGATCCAGGTAGTAGTCGCCAAACAGGTCCGGCCGCGTCAGCGTGGTTTCGTAACGCCCCGGCCCGGAGACAAACCCGTAGCTCAGCCGCGCGCTGTCTTCGGTCACCAGCCGTGCCACCGTATGGGTTTGCACGCGCACAAACGGATAGCAGGCGCGCGCCCTGCCCGGCAGATCCTCGCCCGCCACATAGCGTTGCATCGCCTTGCGCAGGTGCGCCAGCGAGCTGTCGTAAATCCTGCGAACCTGGGCCAGCGCACTGGCGGCATCGGAATGGCGCGTGGTCGCCATGGGTGGGGGGAGATAGGTCATGACGCTATTGTCCACAATGGCGAGAGATAGGGCCCCCTTGGCCGCCGCGATGCGCCGTCCGTCCCCCAGGGGGAGCCAGAAAACTTGGGACGGCCCGGCGTTTTCCTGGGCCCCCAGGCCGCCGGCAAGCGATGCCTTCTTCGGCGCCGGCCCGATCGAGTAGAGTGACCTGCTTCACTGTCCGACAAAAATCGCCATGCCCCGACCCCTTGTTCGACGCGCGCTGCGCATCTGCGGCCTCATCGTGTTGACGCTGCCAGTGCTGGTCATCGGCGCGTTGCTGGCGTTGGACATTCCCCGCAACGCTGCCGGCATGGCCGCCAAGGGCGTATGCTCCGCGGCATTTGTCGCGCATCGGCCGGTGCCGGGCTTACTGGAGGCCGAGGTGTTGCCGGCCAGCCTGGTGCTGCGCCTGATCAGCGTGTCGGTGCAGGAAGCCGACCAGACGGTGCAAGCCCGGTTTGCGGGCTTGTTCGAACGCCAGGCGCAGTGGATGCCAGATCGCGGCTGTGTGCTGGACTTGGCGCACGCTCCGGTACTGCCATCGCCGCGACCGCCTGCGCAGGCCGCCAGCCCATGGCCTCAGGGCGACGCAGCATTGCCGCCGGACCAATGGGGCGCAGGCATCGATCGGTCCGGCCTGCAGCGGGCAGTGCAGCAGGCGTTTGTCGGAGCCGGCGACCCGCTGGCAGCCAACACGCGGGGCGTCGCCATCATCCACAAGGGCCGCGCGCTGGTGCTGCAGACGGCACCCGGATTCGGCCCGGACACCGCACTGCACGGCTGGTCGATGACCAAGACCGTGCTCGGCATGCTGAGCTACAAGCTCGCACAAGAGAACAACTTCGCCTTCTCGACGCCGGTGGTCGATGCGTTCAAGGGGGCCCAGGCGCCGGCTTGGGTCGCCGACTGGCGCCAGGATTCGCGCAAGGCCATCACGGTGGCCGACCTGATGTACATGCGCGATGGACTGGCCAGCCAGGAGGAGTATGTGCCGTGGGGGTCGGTGCCACGCATGTTGTGGGGCCACCGCGACGTCGCCGCATTCGCTGGCGCCGTCAAGCCCGAAGCGCCAGCCGGCCAGCGGTGGCGCTATCTGAGCCAAACGGCCAATTTACTGGCCGCTGTCGACCGGGTGCACCTGCCAACCGATGCCGATTACTGGGCCTACCCGAAAAAGGCGCTATTCGCTCCCATCGGCGCCCGCAGCGCAGTGCTGGAAACGGATGCGGCCGGCAACTGGGTGGGCTCGTCCTACCTGTGGGCCAGCGTCGGCGACTGGGCCCGGCTCGGCCAATTGATGTTGCAGGACGGTCAATGGGATGGCAAGGCGGTGTTGCCACCCGGATGGTGGGCGTTCGCGTCCAAACCGGCGGCGGCCCAAGGCGGCGGGCCGGGTTATGGCGCGCAGACCTGGCGCATCGCCGACCCGCAGGCGGGACGGTGCAAGGCGCATGGCCTGCCGTCCGATACGCTGGGCATGAGCGGTCATTGGGGCCAGGTGGTCGCCATGGTGCCCTCGCGCGATGCTGTTATCGTGCGGCTGGGCTGGACCTTTCGCGGCGGGCAGTTCGACAGCTGCGCCTTCGTGGCAGATGTGCTGAAGAACCTGCCCTCCTGAGCGAACGCAACCGCGACCGGCCATGCGACCGATGTGCGACGCCGCGAGGTCCATTCGATGGATCGACTGCGGGCGGCTTGCCCGACCAACCAGGAGTAGCTGATGGATCTCGGAATCAAGGGCAAATGGGCGCTGGTATGCGGTGCCAGCAAAGGGCTGGGCCTGGGCTGCGCGCAGGCGCTGGCAGCCGACGGCGCCAACGTGGTGATTGTCGCGCGGGGTGCGCAGGTGCTGGAGGCCGCCGCCACTTTGCTACGCGCGCTGCCCGGCGCCGGCAAGGTGATCGCGGTTGCGACCGACATCACGACCGAGTCCGGCCGCACCGCGGTGTTTGCCATCGACGGTGGCCCCGGCACGGACTACGACATCGTCGTCACCAATGCCGGAGGCCCGCCGCCGGGCGACTTTCGCGACTGGGAGCGCGAGGCCTGGATCAAGGCGCTGGATGCGAACATGCTGACGCCGATCGCGCTGATCAAGGCCACCGTCGACGGCATGGCGTCGCGCGGATTCGGTCGCATCGTCAACATTACCTCGGGTGCGGTCAAGGCGCCGATCGACATCCTGGGCCTGTCCAACGGTGCGCGCAGCGGCCTGACCGGGTTTGTCGCCGGCGTTGCGCGCAGCAGCATCGCCGGCTCCGGCGTGACCATCAACAACTTGCTGCCCGGTGCGTTTGATACCGATCGCCTGCGCACGACGATGCAGGGCGCCGCCAAAAAGACCGGACAACCCATCGAAACCCTGCTCGACGCGCGCGCCAAGGCGATTCCAGCAAAACGGTTTGGCAACTCGTCCGAATTCGGCGCCATCTGCGCTTTCCTGTGCAGCCAGCACGCGGGCTACATCACCGGCCAGAACATCCTGGCCGACGGCGGGGCCTATCCAGGCACCATGTGAGGCGACCAACGCCGCGCTGGCGATACAGCGCGTGCGTCGACTTGGCTCAGTCCCGCGCCGCGCACGCTCCGCAAACGGTGCGACAGGCAAGCCTCATGCCAGCGCCGGCTCTGCCAGCCGCGCTACCACGCCGTCGATGAAGCGCTCGCACTGCGCCAGTTGCGCCAGCGGCACATATTCGTCGGCCTTGTGCGCCTGTTCGATGCTGCCCGGCCCGCACACGATGCTGGGAACTCCAGCGCGCTGGAAAAAGCCGGCCTCCGTCCCGTAAGCCACCTTGGTCACCGGCTGCGGTCGCAACAGCGACTGTGCCAGCTGCGCGATCGCCTCCTGCTCCTGGCCATTGAGCGCCGGGACGTCGCCGGTGCACTCGAATTCGATGCCGGCATGCGGGTGATGGCGCTGCATGCGCGGCTGCACCTGTTCGGCGACATAGGCACGGATGGCGTCGATGAAAGCGTCGGGCGCGACGCCCGGCACATAGCGGTAGTCAAAGAAGAACTCGCACAGTGCCGGGATGATGTTCTTGCCACTGCCGCCGCTGATCAAGTTGGTGGAAATGGTCGAGAACGGCACATCCAGCCCGTCGACGCGCAGGCCCTGCGCCTCTTCGCGCCAGGACAGGTCCTGGATGAAACTGATCACCCGCGCCGCATATTCGATCGCGTTGACACCCGAGGGTGTCAACGCCGAATGGGCGGCATGCCCGCGCACGCAGCAGCGGTAGACCCGCCCGCCCTTGTGCGCGGTGACCATGCGCATGCTGGTGGGCTCGCCCACGATGCAGCCATCGGGACGGATACCGGCCTGGGCCAGGTCACTCAGCAACGGCGTGATGCCCAGGCAACCGACCTCTTCGTCGTAACTCAGCGCAACATGCACCGGCGAGCGCAGCGGCGCGCGGGAAAAGTTGGGCGCCTGTGCCAGCACGACGCCGATGAAACCCTTCATGTCGCAGGCGCCGCGGCCGTACAGCCGACCGTCGCGAATATCGGCCTGGAACGGATCGGTCGTCCAGTCCTGCCCGTCCACCGGCACCACGTCGCTGTGGCCCGACAACACGACCCCGCCCGGACCCTCGCCAAAGGTGGCAAACAGGTTGGCCTTGGTCCGCTCCCGGTTGTAGCTTCTGCGCACCGAGGCGCCGTGCCGCACCAGATGGGCCTCGGCCCAGTCGATCAGGGCCAGGTTGGAATTGCGGCTGGTGGTGTCGAATGCGATCAGCTGGCGCAGGCACTCGAGCGTGGCAGGGCTGGGCGTTGTATCGGTCATGCGCACATGGTAACGGCGATTGCGCCCTATTGCGCCCCTGTGCTGCGCGATCGGCGCTCTACACGACAGCGCCGGGCTTCACCGGTTCGCGCATCGTGACGAATTCCTCCGCCGCCGTCGGATGGATACCGATCGTGCTGTCGAACACGGCCTTGGTCGCGCCGGCCTTCATGGCCACCGCAAAGCCCTGCACGATCTCGCCGGCATCGGGGCCGACCATGTGCAGGCCGACCACCCGGTCGGTGGCATCCTCGACGACCAGTTTCATCAAGGTGCGTTCGCTGCTGCCGCTCAGGGTGTGCTTGAGGGCCTTGAAGTCGCTGCGGTAAACCGTTATCTTGCCGAAGTGCTTGGGCGCGTCCTGCTCGGAAAAGCCGACGGTGCCGATGTTGGGATGGGTGAACACCGCGGTCGGGATGAAGTCGTAACTCATGCTGCGGGCCAGCTTGCCCGCCGCCGGTCCGAACAACTGGTCCACCACCACCATCGCCTCTGCAAGCGCCACCGGCGTCAGTTGTATCCGGTCAGTGACATCACCGACCGCAAAGATCGACGGCACCGACGTGCGGTAACCGTCGTCGACCTCGACTGCGCCATCCCAGCGCAGTTTGACGCCAGCTTCCTCCAGCCCCAAGCCGCGTACATTGGGCACGCGTCCGGTGGCATACAGCACCGTGTCCGCGTCGACGGTCGTGGATACACCTGCCCCGTCTTTGACCGTCACCGTTTGACCGTCCGACCCGCTGGCAATCGATGCGACTTCGGCGCCCAGGCGCAGGTCGATACCGGCCTTGCGCATCTCGGTGGCGATGAAATGGCGTACCTCATCATCGAAACCGCGCAACACCTGCTCGCCGCGGTACAACTGCGTGACCTGCGCGCCCAACCCGTTGAAGATGGACGCGAACTCGCAGGCAATGTAGCCCCCGCCCACCACCAGCAGGCGCTGCGGGAACGGGTCCAGATCGAACATCGCGTCCGAGGTGACCCCCTGATCGGCACCGGTCATGTCCGGCACGAACGGCGTGCCACCGGTGGCAATCAGGATATGCCGGGCGTGCACCGTCCGACCGTCCACCAGCACCTGCTGAGGCCCGCTCAGGCGGGCCCGCGCATTGATCACCTGCACGCCGCTGCCACCGAGCATATTCGCATAGACGCCGTTGAGCCGGCTGATCTCTTTGCGCCGATTCGCCTTGAGCGTGGCCCAGTTGAAAGTCGGCGCAGGGCCCTGCCAGCCAAAACCATGCGACTCCTCGAAGGCCTCGGCATAGTGGGCGGCGTAGCTGTAGAGCTTTTTTGGAATACAGCCGACATTGACGCAGGTGCCGCCCAATCCCGCGGTGCCGCCTTGCTCGGCCAGCATCACCCTGGCGCCGCGCTGGGCGGCCATGCGCGCAGCACGCACGCCGCCACTGCCCCCGCCCACGACAAAAAGCTCGCAGTCAAACTCTGCCATGCAAAGTCCTCATTGTTGTTCCACGATCTTGACCAATTGACCCACACGCGGTTCGCCACCACCATACACACCGTTGATCAGGCGCAGTTGCTGCTCGGCCGACTCCAGGGGTGATCGTCGCGCCAGTTCGGCGAAACCGTCGCGCGGAAATGGCGTCGTGCGCAGCATCCAGGGGCTCGCTTGGGCACGGTCGGCGGCGCTCAAGGGCCGAAACGAGTCGCGCGCCTGCTGCAGGGGGCCGCGGGCGCGTTGCAGCGCGGCCGCGTCCTTGCCGCTCCACACCAGAATGAAACGGTTCTCGCCCGGGCCGCTGACGATCGTCGCCTCCACCGGTTCCAGCTGACCCAGGGCGTTATTGCGTGCACCGCTGAAATGGGTCGCCGGCAAGCCGCTCAGCAGCAACGCATCGGTACGTCCCCGCACCGGCTTGATCAGGTTGCGGATGATGTCCCCATGGTCGCGGCCAGCCTGGGCCGGCACGGTGCGCAGCACCAGCGCGGCGTCGCGCGCAGCATTCACCAGCACCAGCCGATCGGCCAGGTTCTGGATCGTCCACTGCACCGGAGCGGTGATCGCCAGGCCCAGTTCACGGTGATAGAAGTTGCGCCCGCGGCTCAGGCCCTGCGCGTCGCTTTCGCCAAACCGCATGCCGCTGATCAACTGCAGATAGCGCTGGCGTCCCTCGTCGCCATAACCGCCCTGCCCTTTGTACTGGGCGGCCAGACGGGTGATGGACTGCAGCCGCTGCTCATTGCTCGGGTGCGAGGCGAGCCATCCAGCGCCCGATGAAACTTCGCGGCCCTGTGCCCGCGCGCGATCGGCGGCAAACTGCTCCTGATTCCTGAGCACCTGGATCACATCGACCATGTTCTTGGGGTCGTACTGGTTGCGCGCCAGGTACTCGGCGCCCAGGCTGTCGGCCTGCAACTCCTGCTCGCGCCCGTACGAGGCGACATACCCGGCGGCGGCCACCTGCGACAGGTCGCTGGCGGCGCGGCCCGCACCGCTGACCCCCTGGCTTTCGAGCACCGCACCCAGCACCGTGGCCGCCAGCACCCCGATGCCGGCGTTCTGCTGGCGGGTGGCCCGCTGCGCGCCGTGGCGGGCGGTGACATGACCGATCTCGTGCCCGATCACGCCGGCCAGATCGGCCTCGCTCTCCAGGTAGGCCATGATGCCGCGGGTCACATACACATATCCGCCGGGCAATGCGAACGCGTTGATGTCCGGGCTGTCGAGCACGGTAAAGGTCCACTGCAACTGGCTGCGGTGGGACTGGCGTGCCAGCTTCTGGCCCAGCGCGTTCACATAGGCCTGCACCCGTGTGTCGGCATACGGCGGCATCTCGCGCAGCACGGCCTCGTGCTCCTTGCGTCCCAGCGCAATCTCCTGGGACTCGTCCATAACGGAGCGCTCTTGCTGGCCGGTGACCGGGTTTTGCACGGCCGCTCCGCAGCCGACCAGCAGCGCGGCACTCAGAGACAGAGGGACTAATTGGGGCAGCATTGGATCCTGCGGGTTGTAGGCATACCATTGTCCACTGCCGCTTGCATGCACTGCCAGGGAAAGGACAAAACGGCCCCCTGCGCGCCGTACGTGACAAACCGCCACGGGAACACCCATCGGTCGAACCGCGCGACGACCGTCCGATCCTTCGCCGCAGCCGGCGACTCCCAAGTCCGACAGGTTCCTAGGCTGCGACAGGCAGGCGCAAGTTCTCCAGCATGTCGAGCACCATGGCGTCCAGGTCGTAGCGCGCGCGCCAGCCCCAGTCGCGCTGTGCCGCGCTGTCGTCGATGGAACGCGGCCAGCTGTCGGCGATCGCCTGGCGGAAATCGGGTTCGCAGCGCAGCGTGAATCCCGGGATCTGGCGCGCGATGGCGGCAGCGATGTCCGTCGGGGTGAAACTGATTCCCGCCAGGTTGTACGACTGGCGTTCGCGCACCGCGTCGGGCGAAGCCTCCATCAGTTCGAGCGTGGCGCGGATCGCATCGGGCATGTACATCATCGGCAAGGCGGTGCCGGCGGCCAGGAAGCTGGTGTAGCGCTGTTCGCGCAACGCGGCGTGGAAGATCTCGATCGCGTAGTCGGTCGTGCCGCCACCCGGCGCGGTTTTCCAGCTGATCAGCCCCGGATAGCGCAGGCTGCGCACATCCACCCCATGGTTGCGGTGGTACCAGGCGCACCAGCCCTCACCCGCGAGTTTGGAGATTCCGTACACCGTGGTCGGATCCATCACCGTCTTTTGCGGCGTTAGGTCGCGCGGTGTCGACGGGCCGAAGGCGGCGATCGAGCTGGGCCAGAACACGCGCTGCAGCTTGTGGGTGCGGGCCAGCTCCAGCACATGGAGCAGGCCCTTCATGTTCAGGTCCCAGGCCCACTTGGGATGTTGCTCGCCGCGTGCGGACAAGGCCGCGGCAAGCAGGTATATCTGCGTGATCTGGTGGCGTTCGACGATCGCGGTCAGGGCGCTGGCCTCGGTCGCATCGAGTGCCTCGTGGTGCACGCCGATCACCCTGCCCTCGGGTGCCAGGTCGCTCGTGACGACGGCTGCGCGGCCATGGCGCTCGACCAGGGCATGGGTGAGTTCGGTGCCGATCTGGCCGTTGGCGCCGATGATGAGGATGCGTTGCGTAGTCATGGGCATGTGTGGGTTGTGTGCATTGCCAGCGCCCGCGTTTGGCGCGGGGCCGGGACAGGCCAATGGCTGGGTCAGCCGATCAACCCGGTCTCGCGCCCGGCCTGGGCAAAGGCCGCCACCGCCTGCTCCAGGTCGGCACGCTCATGCACCGCACTGATCTGCACGCGGATACGGGCCTGGCCTTTGGGCACCACGGGAAAAAAGAAACCCACCACGTAGACGCCCAGCTCCAGCATCCGGGCCGCCAGCTTCTGGGCCACCACCGCGTCATGCACCATGATCGGCACGATCGGATGCTCGCCCTCCTTGATCTGGAAACCGGCGGCGCGGATGGCGCTGCGAAACCAAGCGGTGTTGTCGGCCAGCTTGTCGCGCAGTGCGGTGGAAGCTTCGAGCAAGTCCAGCACCGCAATCGATGCGCCGACGATGCTGGGTGCCACCGTGTTGGAGAACAGGTAGGGCCGGGAGCGCTGACGCAGCAGTTCGACCACCTCGCGCCGAGCACTGGTGAAGCCGCCGGACGCGCCGCCCAGGGCCTTGCCCAGGGTGCCGGTGATGATGTCGACCTTGCCGAACACGCCCCGGTGCTCATGGGTGCCGCGCCCGGTGGCGCCGACAAAACCGCTGGCATGGCATTCGTCCACCCCCAGCAAGGCGCCGTGGGTATCGCACAACCGACGCATCGTATCGAGCTGGGCGATGGTGCCGTCCATCGAAAAAACGCCGTCGGTGAACACCAGCGTGAAACGCGCACCCTCACTGCGGGCCTGCTGCAGGCAACGCTCCAGGTCGGCCATGTCGTTGTGCTTGTAGCGGTAGCGCCTGGCCTTGCACAGCCGGATGCCGTCGATGATGGAGGCATGGTTGAGCTCGTCGCTGATCACCGCATCCTGCTCGCCCAGCAGGGGTTCGAACAGGCCGCCATTGGCGTCGAACGCGGCGGCATACAGAATGGTGTCCTCGGTGCCCAGAAAAAGCGACAGCCGCGCCTCCAGCGTCTTGTGCAGATCCTGGGTGCCGCAGATGAATCGTACCGAGCTCAAGCCATAACCATGCGTGCGCAGGGCCTCGTGCGCCGCAGCCACCACGTCCGGATGCGAGGACAGGCCCAGGTAGTTGTTGGCGCACAGGTTGAGCACCTCGCGGCTGGTGCCATCCGCGGCGACGGTGCGGATATGCGCGCCCTGCGGGGTGGCGATGATGCGCTCGGCCTTGAACAGGCCGGCATCGCGGATACCCTGCAGTTCCTGGCCCAGGTGGGAATAAAAGTCCTGCTGCTGGCTCATGGCGTTTCCTTGGATCCGGTTTGTCAGGCACAATGCGGCGTCGCTAAATATCGAACGATGTCCAGTATATCGAACAAGTTTGCAGTATATCGAAGCACCATGCCATCCCGCAAGCCCCACAGTATTTCCAGTGAACCACCCCGCGTCGGCGACACATTGGCCGCGTTGCGCCAGGCCGGATCACTCTCGCTCGACGAGTTGTCGCGCAAGGCCGGCGTGTCCAAGTCGATGCTCTCGCAGATCGAGCGCGGCCAGGCCAACCCGACCGTGGCGGTGGTCTGGCGGCTGGCCAATGCGCTGGATGTGGGCATCGGCGAGTTGCTGGGCAGCGCACCTCCCGCTGGCGCGCAAACCATCGAGGTACTGGCCTCCCACGCCGCGCCGTCGATCCGCAGCCCGGACGGCCTGTGCGAGTTGCGTATCCTGGGGCCGATCGGCCTGGCCGGTCAGTTCGAGTGGTATGCGTTGACGGTGCAACCGGGCGGAGCGCTGGATTCCCAGGCCCATGAATCGGGCACCCGCGAGCACTTGAGCGCAATTTCCGGCACGCTGGAAGTGCAGGCCGGCGACCAGGTCCAGCGGCTCAAGCACGGCGAAACCGCACGCTACGCCGCCGATCGCGCGCACTGCATCCGCAATCCCGGCAAAACAGCCGCCAGCGCCTGGTTGGTGGTGGTGCACCCGGGCTGAAACGGGCGGGCAAGACCGATCGCACCAGCACGGCGCAATCGGCTCATTCCTTCGGCAGGATCAGGCGCTCCGGCTTGTGCCCCAGGCGCCAGTACCAGACGACACCATCGGCATCGAGCGCCACACTGTCCTGCAGGCCACCGGCCATGGCTCTGACGGCTTTAAGCACGGCCTTGGGTTCCAGCCCCTCCTGCGCACCCCATATCCACAGTGATCCGTCGGCCCGCAGGGCCAACGAATGGCGGCTGCCGGTAGCGATCGCCACTGCGCCCTCGAAGATCGGACCCCAGCGATCGGCCTTGTCACCGATGCCATGGTGGGACAGCGGGCCAAACCGGTTTCCGCCAGTGCCCATCACCACGCCATCGCGGCGCAGGTACAGGGCGTGCCCGGTATGCCCGATCACGGCAAGCGCATCGGTCGCAACCCTGACCCAGCCCTGCGCCTCGGTCAAGCGGCCGTCGCCATACTGCCCGCGGTGCGCCTTGCCACGCACCAACAGATTGCCGGCCGGATCGACGTAATAGTCGGCGCCATCGCCCACCCAGGCATGCACCGCGGCATCGGCAGTACGCTGCCAGCGCGCGTCGTCAGTGCTGCGGTACCACAGACTGCCATCACAGCGGATGGCAAACACCCCGCTGTCGCCCGCTGCAACCCAAACCGACTGTTCCAGCCATGTCTCCATCGGTCCGCCGCCGGCTGGCCAGCTGAGCAGCCGACGCTGCCGGTCGATCGCATACCCGCGGGACTGCCCCACTGCGACCTGCAGCGCGTCGCGCAGCACGGTGCGCGGCTCGCTACCCCGACCCCATTCAATGACGCGACCATCGATCAGAGCCAGCTTGAGTTCGTAATAGGCGGCAACCTGCGTGCGCCGCTCGATGGCCCTGGCGGCGATGTCGCCGCACCCCAGCGCCGGCGATGCAGCATTTGCGGTCGCTGGCGACAATGCGGTCATCAACGCCAACGCCGCTGCATTCAAGACTGCGCAGCCCCAAGCCGTCGAACAGCGAGCAAGCCGGCCAATCCGCTCACAACTTGACGCCGACACCTTTGACGACCGGCGACAGGGCGGCGACCTGGTCACGCACGTAGGCTGCAAATGCGGCCGGCGTGCCGGGCGTCACGGTGATCCCCAGATCCAGCATGCGCTTGCGGATGTCGGGTTGCGCCAGCACCTCGTTGCAGGCGGCATTGATGCGGGCCACTATGCCCGCCGGCATCCTGGCCGGCCCTGACACGCCGAAGAAGTTGTCCAGCACCAGTTTGCGATAGCTGCTGAGCTCCGCCACACTGGGAACGTCCGGCACCAACGGTGTGCGGCGGGCCGAGGTGACGGCCAGCGGGATCAATTGTCCGGTCTTGAAAAACGGCAGATAGGCGGTCAGCACGTCGATGCCGATCGGCACGATGCCCGAAATCAGATCGGTTGTCATGGGTGCACCGCCCCGGTAGGGAACATGCACCAGATTAAGGCCAAGCTCCTTCTTCATCAGTTCGCCGTAAATATGCCCGATGGAGGCAGGGCCGCCCGACCCGAAGTCGAGTCGCCCCGCCTTGCGTGCCTGCGCCTCCACATCGGTCAAGGTGCGCAGACCCGCCGCCGGATTGGCCATCACCACGCAGGGTGCGGCGCCCAATGACGCTATGTGGGTGAACGCCTCGACCGGGTCGTAGGGCAGTTTCTCCAGCGCGAAGGGTCCGATGGATATCGGGGTGGAGTTCGACAGCAGCAATGTGTAGCCGTCCGCCGGTGCCTGTGCGACCAGGGTCCCACCGACACTGCCGCCGGCTCCGGGACGGTTGTCGACCACGACCGCCTGCCCCAGCTTCTTGGCCAGTTGGTCGCCGATGACCCGCGCCACGATGTCGCTGGCGCCACCGGGCGGAAACGTGACGACGATCCGCACCGTTTTCTCGGGCCAGTCGGCCCATGCCGGCCAAGCCATCATGCTGGCGCCGGCCGCCAAAACCTTGAGCGTACGGCGCCGCGTACCGCGCCCGGGCAAAGAAAAAACGGTCATAGCGGTCCTTGTGTGGGTTGCGTCAGCGGGCAGTTCTGCACTGACGCGTACATCGCCGTTGGAACATACCGCATTTGCACGCAATTGGCATACCGACAAACCCGCACCTTCGCGCAAGACGTGCCGACAAGACCACCGCTTGATCGCTACAGATCCCGCACGCCAGCCGTCGTCAATGCAATGTGCGCACGACCGGCTCGACGCCGTATCCTTCCACCAGCAGTTCGAGGGCCAGCGCCATGTCGCCCTCAGCGACAAAAAGCTCCTGTCGGCAGTCGACCAGCGATCGTCCCGTCGCCCGTACCAGTGTTGCCGCATCGGCGCGAAAGCGGCTGGAACGAAAATCGAACGGCTCGGTCTGGCTGATAGGCAAAGCGGAAGACACGACTACCCCAGGGACAGGTCCCCGGGATGGGCCCCACCTCGGTTTTATCGGCAGCTTGATTGCGGACATGAAGCTCTATTGTGGCGCGCCGCGCCGCTGCGTGCGCAATTCATGCTGCGATTGGACGGAATTGGACGCCAACTCCGGGCATTCATCACACTTGGACAACAATGGATGCAACCTGCTTTGCATGCATCTCACAACGGAAGGAACACCATGCGCCCCATCATCAGCCTGCTCGCCGGCCTCATGCTCGCCACAGGCGCCCTGGCCGAAAAGGTCGGCGAAGTATCCACCGCTTTCATCCTGATCGGCGCCAATCACAAGGTGGTCGTGGAGGCGTATGACGATCCCAAGGTCAATGGAATCACCTGCTATGTGTCGCGCGCCCGTACCGGCGGGGTCATGGGCGCGATCGGTCTGGCCGAGGACAAGGCTGAAGCCTCCATCGCCTGCCGCCAGGTCGGCCCGATCACGTTTTCCGGCAAACCCATGGAGGCTCAGGAGGAGATGTTCAATGAGCGCATCTCGGTGCTGTTCAAGAAGCTGCGCGTGGTGCGCATGCTGGACCGCAAGCGCAATGTGCTGGTCTACCTGACCTACTCGGACAAGCTGATCGACGGCTCACCACAAAACGGCGTGACTGCGGTCGCACTGGGCTCGGTGCCACTGCCGCCAAACTAGGCTGGTCAATGGTCCCGACAAGGTCCTCGGGCCGGCCGGCGCGCTGATGGGCAAGGCATGGTCCTACCAGGCAGTTTCGGGGTACTGCCCGCTATCCCGTGCCAGCCGCACGATGGCGTCGGCGGTCGCCAGGTCCTGCGCCGTATGGCCAAGTGACTTGTAGACCGTGATGTCATCGGCGGACAACCGGCCAGCCGCCCGGCCCAGCAGGACTTCGCCGATTTCTCCCACCAGGTGGTCCGGCCCCACAGCGCCGGATTCCAGCGCCAGCAGCCACTCGCCGGCCTGCACCTGCGCACTGGCGCGGGCATCCACAAAAAAACGGCTGCGCCGTACCACCGCCGTATCGGCCTCGCGCGCGCTCGCTACGCTGGCGCCAACCAAATTGACATGTTGCCCCGGCTCCAGCCAGTCGCCCTGCAGGACCGGCTCGCGGGCAGCCGTGACGGTACAGACGACGTCCGCTCCCTGCACCGCGGACCGGGCGTCTTCGGCGAACACGACCTGCAATGCTGCCGGCAGCTCCAACCCAGCCAGCAGACGCTGCGCGCTGGCACGGTTGCGGCTCCACACCTGCAGGCGCCGCAACGCCATGACCTGCATCATGGCACGGACATGCCATCGGGCCTGATGCCCCGCGCCCAGCAGGCCCAGCACGGCACTACCCGGGCGCGCCAGCGCGCGCGTGGCAACCGCGCTGGCAGCGGCCGTGCGCAGCGCTGTCAGGCTATTACTCTCGAGCACCGCCACCGCAGCGCCGTCCCGCGCATCGAACAACAGCACCATGCCGGCGTGGCTGGGCAGACCGCGCGCGCCATTGCCGGGGTACAGGGCCAGCACCTTGACGCCGAAAAGGCCCTGCTCCAGCATCGCGCCAGGCATGATGCCGATGGCGTTGGGCGAGGCCAGCGGCAGGATGGTGCGCAAGGGCGCAAGCACCGCGCCGCGCGAAAGTGCCCGCATCGCCTCGGCCACCACGTCGATGCACCGCTCGATCGGCATCAGCGCCTCGATGGCGCCTGCTCCCAGTACCTGCATGCAAGGCCTCCCGTGTGGTGAGCCTCCGGGCTCGGGCCCGGAATGATTAAGATTGTGGCGCAGGTCCATTCCGGTCACTGCCCAAACTTGCCTCACCCATGACCTTCGACGAATACCGCTGCTTCGATGCGATCGGCCTGGCCGAGCTGGTCCGCCAGCGCGAGGTCTCGCGCGCCGAGGTGATGGCTGCGGCGCTGGCGCGGCTGCAGGCTGTCAACCCGATCGTCAACGCGGTGTCGTATCTGCACCAGAGCGCGTTGGATCCGGCCGCCGCAATCATTGGCGCAGATGGCCCCTTCGCCGGCGTGCCCTACCTCATCAAGGACCTGCATGCACCGGTCAAGGGCATGCCACTGACCCATGGCAGCCGGCTGTTCGCGGGGCAGGTCCATGATTTCGATTCGGAGACGGTGGCCCGGCTGCGTCGCGCCGGCTTTTGCATCATCGGCCGCAGCAACGCGCCCGAGTTCGGCATGAACGTCAGCACCGAACCGGCACTGCACGGCGCCACCCGCAATCCGTGGAACCTGGCGCACAGCGCCGGTGGATCCAGCGGTGGCGCCGGCGCTGCGGTGGCCAGCGGCATGCTGCCGGCGGCGCATGCCACCGACAGCGGCGGATCGATCCGGGTTCCGGCCTCCTGCAATGCGCTGGTGGGGCTCAAACCCACGCGTGCATTGCTGGCCTACGGACCGCACCGCGGCGATGCGGCGCACGGCATCAGCCATGAGCATGCGCTCACCCGCTCGGTGCGCGACTGCGCCGCGATCCTGGACGCCACCGCCGGGCCGGACATCGGCGCACCCTACTTCACACAACGCCCGGCAGGAACGTTTCTGAGCAGCATCGGCCACGCGCCGGGTCCACTGCGCATTGCCTGGATGGCGAACGACTTCACCGGTCAAGCGGTGCATGCCGAGTGTCGCGCAGCGGTAGAAAAGACCACACAGTTGCTGGCAGGCCTGGGGCACCACGTCGACGCCGCGGCGCCGCAATTTGATTACGACGGGCTGTTCAATGCGGTCATGACCATCATGCTGACCGGCCTGGCCGCCAACGTGGGTGCCCGCGAGCAGCAGCTGGGCCGCGCGGCCCGCGCCGACGAGTTGGAACGCGTCACCCATGCTGCCGTCGCGCACGGGCGCACAATTTCCGGCACCCGGTACGCGGCGCAGTTCGGCGTCATCAACCAGGAAGTGCGGCGCATCGGCCGGTTTTTCGAGCAGTTCGACGTCCTGGTGACGCCGACCATGGCCGCGCCGCCGCCGCTGCTCGGCACTTTGCGCACCGACACCGACGATCTGGACGCGTTTACCCGGCGCACCTTCGGCCTGGCACCGTTCACGACACCGTTCAACGCCACCGGTCAACCCGCGATCAGCCTGCCGCTGCATTGGAGTGCCGACCGTCTGCCGGTCGGTGTGCAACTGGTGGCACGCTTTGGCGCCGACGCGCAGCTGTTGGCGCTCGCGGCCCAGCTTGAACAGGCAGCTCCGTGGTTCGACCGGGTGGCGCCGCCACAACCACTGAATCGCGGTGCCGTAACGCAAGCGCCGTGAATGCCGCGGCGAAACACCGGCCAACCCGTCCCGCGCCCGCAAGCAACGGGAAAACTGCCATACTGCCTGCCGTTTGATTGACAGGACCGGTCTATGTTGAAGTTCACATGTTGCGATGCCGTCGGGCAATTTTCGGGGCGCGTTCAGGCGCAGGTGCTGCGGGGCATCCGGCGCGGCTACGAAAAGGAGTGCCTGCGCGTCGACGCCAACGGCACCCTGGCGCAAACCCCCCATCCGCGCGCGCTGGGCTCCAAGCTGACCCATCCCTGGATCACGACCGACTATTCCGAAGCGCTGCTCGAGTTCATCACGCCGCCAACGACCGATCTCGATGAACCGTTGCGGCACCTGCGCGATATCCACCGATTCGTCACCCCGGCTCTGGGTGATGAAACGATGTGGGCCAGCTCGATGCCCTGCGTGATCGGTGACGACAGCACGATACCGCTGGCCGACTACGGCAGCTCCAACCGGGCAAAAATGAAACGGGTCTACCGGGAAGGCCTGGGTCTGCGCTACGGCCGGCACATGCAGACCATCGCGGGCGTGCACTACAACTGGTCGTTGCCGGATGACTTCTGGACCGCGTTGTACGACTGCTGCGAGGTGGAGGGCGGCCAACAGGACTTCATCAGCAACCGCTATTTCGGATTGATCCGCAACTTCCTGCGTTACAGCTGGCTCATTCCTTACCTGTTCGGCGCCTCGCCCGCGATCTGCGAGTCCTTCCTGCAGGGACGCAAGTCCGATCTGCAGCAACTGGTGCCCGGCACGCTGTACGGCCCGCATGCCACCAGCTTGCGCATGAGCGACCTGGGCTATCAGAACAGCGCCCAGTCGAACTTGCATGTCAATTTCAACTCGCTGGCGGAGTACACCCAGGCGCTGGAGGCGGCGATCACGACACCCGACCCGTACTACCAGCAACTCGGCGTGCGCGATGGCGAGCACTGGAAGCAACTCAATGCCAACCTGCTGCAGATCGAGAACGAGTTCTACGCGGCCATGCGCCCAAAACGAGTCGGACCTCATCGCCCGGCCAAGGGCCTGCGTCTGCAGGGCGTGGAATACATCGAGATGCGGCTGTTCGACCTCAACCCGATGGTGGACATCGGCATCACGCCCGAGCAGGGCAGTTTTGTCGACGCGCTGCTGCTGATGTGCCTGTTTCGCGAAAGCCCGCCGATCAGTGCCCGCGAACAAGGCGAAAACGACGAGAACAAGCGCCGCATCGTGACCCGTGGACGGCAAAGCGACCTGCACCTGCTGGTGCACAACCAGGAGCAGCCGTTTCGCCCGCTGGCGCACAACTTGTTCGATGACATGGCGCCGTTTGCCGAGATGCTGGACACCGCCTACGGCAGCACGCGCCACTCCAGCGCCATGCGCCTGCTACGCCAGCGCATCGATAACCCGGACCTGACGCCATCGGCACAGGTACTCGAATCGGCACGGGCGCACGGCGGCTTTTTCAAATATGCCATGTTCGCATCCAACCACCACAGGCAGTCGCTGCTGGCGCATCCGCTGGATCCCGCGACACGGGACCGCTTCGAAACCGCTGCGCATGAATCACTGGAGCAGCAAGGCCGGATTGAAGCCGAAGACAGCGGCAGTTTCGAGGACTTTGTTGCCACGTACTATGGATGACGATGGACCGGGTAGCGCGCGGGTTAGAAACATACCGTTGCCGATCGGTAGCCAAAGGCATTTGGCGAAACAGCGCGGTGGGCGGTTCATCCCCACCCGCGCGGGGAACGCCGGCACTGTTACCGCCGCTCCGTGTGGTGTAGCGGTTCATCCCCACCCGCGTGGGGAACGCTTCAACAGTGGCGGGCACGCGAGGACGAATTGCGGTTCATCCCCACCCGCGTGGGGAACGCTTGGTGCCGCACGAGTTGATTGGTGCCGATCACGGTTCATCCCCACCCGCGTGGGGAACGCGAGTCATGGGTGCGGCGTGCCGTTGTAGGTCGGTTCATCCCCACCCGCGTGGGGAACGCGCATTCTGTCGGATCGTCGTCGT
>JANNKH010000097.1:0-81526 GCA_031396205.1 Rhodoferax sp. | reverse complement strand
CCTTTGGCGTCTGCGACACCGGGCTTGCCGCAAACGATTTGAAGGTCTTTTGACGAGCGGCGCACCTGCAACGTGCCGGGTGTTTTGACGGTTAGTGCGCCGTAGTCGTTCTCGACCTTGCACTCCATGTCCTTTACCTCGGCGCCATCCGGGGCGAATGTTTCGAACCGAACCGGATTGGTCGTGTCATTGACGATACTGGCGCAGCCTGACAGGAAGGCGATCGAAAGACCGGCGGCGAAAAGCGAAAGAATGCGCATGGACTGATTTCCTTGGTGGATGGAGGATGCGCGGCGCGCGTCCCACCAAGACATTGTGGCAGGGTATGGCGCGTGATCCGCGCCGCTCGTAGGGCCTGACAAGGTGTGTCAGAGAATCCGGTTGAACCACAGCAGCGACAGACCCGCCGCGGCCAGCGCCAACACCGCTGACGCCAATGCCAGGATGGCCGAGATTTCGGTCTCCTTCTTGTCGATCTGCAGTCGGGTGCCGAGTTTTTCGTAGACCTTCTTCAAGGCGCCGGCGTCGCCGGCATAAAAATATTCGGCCTGCGTTGTGAGGGCAATGGCCTTCAGGCTGGGCTCGTCGAGCTTGAGGTACATCGACCAGCCCTCGAAGCCGGGAACTTCGCCATCGACGGTGCCCAGGCCGATCGAATAGACCCGTATACCGCGGTCGGCCGCCATCTTGGCCGCTTCCTGCGGGTCCACACCGGTGGTGCGCCGGCCATCGGTGAGCAGCACGATGACGGCGGACTCGTAGGAGCCCGGTGCGACCGGAACGAACTCCTTCTTCGGCTTGGCGGGTGCCTCGTCGATACTCTTGCCGCGACGCCCATTGCCATAGGTCATCTCGCCGACATCGATGCCCTGGTCGGGGAACAGTTCGGACAGGGCCACGACGATGCCACTGCCGACCGCCGTGCCGCGTTGCAACTGGAACTTGTCGATCGCCACCACCAGGTCCTCGCGCTGCAGCGTCGCCGGCTGCACCACTGTTGCGGTGCCGGCGAAAGTGACGATGCCGACCTTGATGTTGCGCGGCAATTCCTGCAAGAAGGCCTTGGCCGCATCCTGCGCCGCGGTGATGCGGTTGGGTTTGATGTCGGTCGCCCGCATGCTGAGTGATACATCGATGGCCAGCATCACCGTGGCATGGTTGGACGGCAACGCTATGACCGCCGTTGGCCTGGCCGCGGCGAGCAGTCCGACGGCCATCGCGAGCAGGAACAGCGCTGGCGGCAGGTGGCGCCGCCAGTGCAAGCCCGCGCCCATGGCCTGCTTGACGATCGCGATGCTGGCAAAACGCAGCGCCAGCTTCTTCTTGCGCCGCAGCAGCCAGACATAAGCCAGCACCAGCAGCGGCACGGCCAGCAGCAGCCATAGAAAATCCGGCCACAGGAACGACATCGGAAGCGTCATGTTTCCCTCGTATTGGGGTCCCAAGCCGGTCCGAAACACGGGCCCAAACTGCCGACGTGTAGCTTGCGGCGGAGCCTCCATTGTGGCGGCGTCCCGTTCGCTTTGCTACTGCCGGGTGGTAGTAGCATAGCGAAAGCAGGGGGTAAGCCCAGCCGCGCGTGGTCCCGGGTCTCGTCGTGCATCGGTCCGGTTCGAAATGCCAACGTCAGAACGGCTCTGTGTGGCTGCGCAACTCCAGCTCCCAACTCCAGGCGCCACAGGGCTGGTGCAGCGCCGCCATGTACGAACCCGCAATCGCCCTGGGCGTCAGCGAGCCCGGCCCGGCGCCGTCCTGCACTACGCCGCCATCGATGACGAAATGCACCACATGGATTCCGGCCGGAGCCAGTTCCCTGGCCAGGCTTTGCGCCAGTCCGCGCAACGCGAACTTGCCCATGGCAAATACGGACGAGCGCGCGAAGCCCTTGACACCCGCAGTAGCGCCGGTGAAGAAAATGCTGCCCCGGCCTTTGGGCAGCATGCGGCGTGCCGCCTCCTGAGCCGTGGCCAGCGCGCCGATGGCCGTGATCTGGATCGCTGCGGTGGCCGCGGCGATATCCAGGCTCAGCAGGTCGCCGCGCATGCGGGCGCTGGGGTTGTACAGCACCACCTCCGGTTGGCCCATTACGCGGTCGATCTGTTCGAACAGATGCACCAGGCTGGACGGCGACGAAGCGTCGGCTTCGAAGGGTCTTGCGCCTATTGATTGGGCGAACGGTTGCAACTTCGATAGATTGCGCGCCGCGAGCGCAACTTGGTAGCCATCGGCCACCAGCGCCTGGCCAAAAGCGCCGCTGATGCCCGGACCGGCTCCGATGATGAGGGCGACTGGCTTTTGCATGTGCGAATCCTGGGTGTTGGTAGAAAGCATGGCGGCACACGCACGATCTGACGCGGGTGCCACCGAGTGCGCCACCCGTTGCGGGCATCTGGAATTATGGCGGTCAGCCTATCGGCTCGCTGTCAAGGGGGTTTGACCATGATGCCGATTGGGCCGGTACTGGATGGATCGGCTCCAATGCAGCGTTAGCTTTTTTCCACCAAAGGCCGGCATAGGGAAGTCAAATTGCGATTGTTTGGTTGCCCATCAAGCGCTGTTGATGGCGATCGGTCCCCGATGGCGGGCTGGTGTTCATCAACGTCGGCCAGGATCGCGCCGGCGGTTCAATCCGACAAGCATCATTGAAGGCCGCCAAGCTCAGGCTTCGATTCTTGCCACGGCATTGGGCAGTGCATAGACGCCAATCTTCGCCATGGCTGAGTCAAAGCCCCTTTTTGGAGACGGGAGCGCTCGCTGCGGCGATCTTCATCGCGGCGGCGATAGCGCCGACCATGGTTGCGAGCGCCAACCAGGCGTAAGGATGCAGAAGCGGAATACCGATCAGAATCAGCCCGTCGTTTGAGCCTGGAATCAGCAAGCTGCCCCAGCCCATGGCGACGCCACCACACAAGCATCGAAGCAATTGCGCTCCCGACACGGGTGTGGATTGCCACCGCCCTGCCGTGAGACCACCGACTAGTGCACCAGCGTAAAGCGCGCGCAAGAGCAGCACGGGCAGCACGGGCAGCACGAGGGTCGCCGGTCCACCGCCCATGGAGGCCGCCAGATCGGCCAACACATCGGTGTAGGCCCAGCGGCCGGCCAACAGCAGCGTGATCACGAAGCTAACGCCGATCACAATCGTGGCAGCGTGTGGTGCCCAGATTTTCTGGCGCAGCCAGTTGCGGCGATCGGGTCTGCGCAACGCAGGCAGGGCCGGCGATACGCGCCAAAGCATGAATACCGCGAAACTGAGCGCGAACAGTGTTGAGATATTCGAAAGCGGTGAACCCTGCGACAACGGGCTGGCCACGGGGCGGGAGAACAGCGGCATCACGCTGAGGCAGCCCAGATAGAATCCGAGCGGCGTGGCCGCATATGCCTACTGACCTGACCCAAGGCGCGCCACGGCGCCAAAGACACAGGCCCCGTTGACCCACGCCCCTAGGCCCAGCATGGCGCCGCCGACCATGGTCCACACGCTGACCGCGTAGCCGGCAGGCATGCTGCGCTCCAGATGCGCCAGTTGTGCCAATGCCAGGCCGCCGGCAACCCAGAGCGAGGCTTCCAGCATGGCTACGAGGCGATTCACGCGACGCTTGGTGAGCAACTCGTCGACTGCCGCCACGGTGCAGGTGGCGCCGCGCTGGATTGCAAAACCCATCACACCCACGCTCAGAACGCAGGCGAGCCAGACTACCGTCATGGGTTAGGTCTCACCTGGCCACTGACGAACATCACGGCGTTGCAATGACGCATTTGGTTTCTCGGCGGTCTGGCGTGCAGGCGAGAGGCTCAGCGATGTTCGACCACGCCTTCGATCGGATCGGTGGGCTCGCTCCAGGGCGCACGTTCGATCATCTTCATGGTGTCCACATAGCCGGCTTCGCGGCGCGCGTTGACGCCGCAGGGCGTGAAGTCGATGTCCTTGGTGTGGTCTTCGCCTTCGAGCCGGGGCGCCACCAGG
The DNA here is from genome assembly GCA_031396205.1 of Rhodoferax sp. GTDB lineage: Bacteria > Pseudomonadota > Gammaproteobacteria > Burkholderiales > Burkholderiaceae_C > CAISIP01. Next base: position 77,559 of record JANNKH010000097.1, on the reverse strand, counting down.
TGGGCGACATGCATGGTGGTGCCGCAGCCCCAGGACGACAACTCCTTGACTTCAGGGTCGTCCCGCTTGCCGACGGGAAGCTGCTGCGTCAGTTGGCGGATCACGTGGCGCAGGCGATGGATCTGCTTTTGCCTCGCGATGTGGCTGTCGGCCCGGCTGGCGAACTGGATGTCTTTCGTTCGGCCCATTACCTGCCAGATCGACTCCGGCTCTGGCGCGGTCTGGTGCCAGACATTGACCGCGAAGATCAGCGCGTCGCGCCGAGGCCGGTCGTCTAGCACCGCCTCGATCGGAGTGTTGGAGTAGATGCCGCCATCCCAGTAGGGCTCGCCATCAATGCGCACCGCCGGGAAGGCCGGCGGCAATGCGCCCGAGGCCATCACGTGATCGACGCACAAAATTTCGTTGCGACTGTCGAAATAGCGCATGGCGCCGCTGCAGGCGTTGACCGCGCCGACCGTCAGCCGCGTGGGTCCGTTCCGAAGGTTCTTGAAGTCCACCAGGTCGCCCAGCGTCTGGCGCAGCGGCTCGGTGTTGTAGTAGGCGGCAGATTCCACACCCACATTGGCCCGCGTGCCGCGCAAGGCAGCCATGCTGGGCGCGAAGAACGACGGGATGCCGCGCATCACGGTGGTCATGTTGCCTGCCCAATTGCCCATTCCGAGCCAGTCGAGAGGGCCGGCGATCGTGGCCGGCCGCTCCACGTGCTGCCAGAAGCTGTTCAGGCGTTCCTTGCGCTGTTCGAGCGGGTTGCCGGCAATCAGCGCAGCGTTGATGGCGCCGATCGACGTACCGATGACCCAGGCAGGCTCGATGCCCGAGTCGTGCAGGGCTTCGTAGACGCCAACCTGGTAGGCGCCCAGGGCGCCGCCGCCCTGAAGCACCAGCACCACCTGGCCAGGCAGCCCGGACTGTGGAGCCGCTCGTTTGCGCCGGCTTGCGGCAGCGTTGGCCGGGGTCGTGTTCATCATGAGTCTCCTCGATTGCATTTCTTGCCGGGCAGGGTGGGCACGCGCCGACATCAGATAGTCGCCGGCGCGGCCAATGGCTTACATCATCTGTTGCATCGTTTCGGGCTTCTTGTCGTTGACGATGTCGCCGATGGTCAGGTCCACCGGCACCGAGCCGGCGTTCTTCCACCAGTGCTTGGTGCCCATGGACTCACGCGCGGTCTCGCCGGCCTTGTGCAGGATGGGCACCGCGCACTTGCTGCTGTACTCGTAGACTTCGCCGCTGTTGACCATGATCAGCGCCGGACGGTCTTCATGGCTGTGCATCGGCACGACACCGCCGGGGGCAATGGTCATGTGGCGCAGCCGCAGGCGCCGCTGGTCGAGCTTGACGTTCTCCTTGGCCAGTTCGATCGACGCGAGTTCGGTGTCGACAACGCCGACCGGTGCCGTGGCCGCACCGGGCAGGCTATTTGCTGCGACCTTGTCGGACGGGCACTGCCCTGCTTGGGCGAAACCGGCCGCGGTGAGTGCGGCAGCAGCAGCGAGCAGGCGGAAGGTTTGTGAATTCATCGGGGTTCTCCTTGGGTTTTGCACAGAGGCCGGGTTGGTAAGACTGGAACTGGGAATTGCTCGGGACAAAGCTTGAGCCCCTGCCCGTGAGATCGCGCGCGGGCATTCGGCGGGCACGAGAATTCTTCGAGCCGTTGACGGCAGGCCTCAGTGCGCGGTCCAGCCGCCCTCGATGGGGAGGATGGCGCCGGTGATCGAGGCGGCGGCGTCGGTGCACAGGAAGCAGGTCAACGCCGCCACTTGCTCCACCGTCACGAACTTCTTGGTTGGTTGCGCGGCCAGCAGCACGTCGCGGATGACTTGCTCGTTGGTAATGCCGCGCGCCTTGGCCGTGTCCGGTATCTGCTGCTCGACCAGTGGCGTGAGCACATAGCCCGGGCAGACGGCGTTGACGGTGATGCCGACTTCGGCGACTTCGAGCGCTACCGTCTTGGTGAACCCGGCCACGCCGTGCTTGGCGGTCACGTAGGCCGATTTGTAGGGGCTGGCCACCAGCGCATGCGCCGATGCGATGTTGACGATGCGACCAAAGCCCTTCTTCTTCATCGCCGGCAGCGCCAGCCGCGTGGTGTGGAAGCCGGCCGACAGGTTGATGGCCAGGATGGCGTACCACTTATCGACTGGAAACTCATCTACCGGGGCGACATGCTGGATGCCGGCGTTGTTGATGAGCAAGTCGATGCACCCGAACTCCGCCAGGGCCTTGCCCATCATGGCCTCGATCGCTTCGGGGCGGCTCATGTCGGCGCCGTCGTGGCGCACCTGAACGCCATAACGTTCAGTAAGTTCGTCCTTCAGCCGGCCGACGGCACCGGACTCGCCGAAGCCGTTGAGGATCACATTGGCACCCTGTGCGGCCAGGCCATGGGCAATGCCCAGGCCGATGCCCGAAGTGGAACCGGTCACGAGTGCAGTCTTGTCTTTGAGCATGGTGGATGACCTTGAGATGGTTTCTGATGGAGTGGCTAACTCGTTGAGCGCCGTGCCCCTGCTATGTAGCGTCAAGTCAGCAGAAATTACAGCTAAAAAAAAGTTGCGCGCAGTAAGACAAAGGGGCTCTGCTCGACGAAGGCACAGGATCGACCGACCCGGCAGCGATGATCTACAGAGGTACATGAATTGAACGCACAGAAATCGATCATCGTCGTAGGAGGCGGCTTTGCCGGCACCTCTGTGGTCCGAGGGCTGGTCGGACGCCTGCCGGTCGGCGTCACGCTCACCCTCGTCTCCGAGGAGAGCTACACCACCTTCAATCCGATGCTGCCGGAAGCTGTGGGTGCTTCGATCTTTCCCGAGCAGGTGGTGGCGCCGCTGCGTGAAATCATCCGGCCCGGGCCGATGCAGCAATTCATCATGGGCCGCGTCACGGGTGTCGACGCAAGCGCGCGCACCCTGCGCTGCGCGACCTTGGCCGGTGAGCGGGTGTTGCCCTTCGACCACCTTGTGCTGGCGTTCGGCAACCGGGCGCGCCTGGACCTGATTCCCGGCATGGCTGAACATGCATTCCCGCTGAAGACCGTCGGCGACGCGATGGAGATCCGCAATACCGTGCTGCGGCGCGTGGCCCGCATCGAACTCGAAACCGACCCTGCGCTGCGCCGCGCCCTGGGGCATTTCGTCATCGTGGGAGGCGGCTTCTCGGGTGTTGAGGTGGCAGGCGAACTGGTCGATTGCCTGCGCAGTATCCGCCGCTTCTACCCGCGCGTTGCCACCGATGAACTGCAAGTCACGGTGCTGCAGGACCTGGAACGCCTGTTGCCCGAATTGCCGCCCACTCTCGGCGTGGCGGCGCAAAAGTCACTGCGCGCGCGAGGTGTGCAAGTACGCCTGCAGACGCGAGCGGCCAGCGTGCATGCGATGGCTGTGCAACTCGCATCCGGCGAGAGTCTGGCCACAAACACCGTCATTAGCACCGTTGGCACGCAGCCCAACGCACTGATAGAAGCTCTGGGTCTGCCGCAAGAGCGCGCCCGGGTCAAGGTGGCCGCGGACCTGTCTGTGGCCGGCCACTCCGGCATCTGGGCACTTGGCGATTGCGCGCTGGTGCCTAACGCGTACGACGACAAGCCTGCACCGCCGACGGCGCAGTTCGCGGTGCGAGAGGGTGTCCTGCTCGCCAGCAATCTGCTTGCCGCGCTGCGCGGCGAGCCGACGAAGGCCTTCCGCCACCATTCGAGCGGCGCAATGGCTTCCATCGGGCACATGAAGGGCGTTGCCGAGGTCTTCGGCGTACCACTGTCGGGGCTGCCTGCGTGGCTCTTGTGGCGCGCTTACTACCTGTCCCAGATGCCGACACTGCGACGAAAGTTACGCATCTTCGTCGAGTGGACCTGGGGCATGTTCTTTCCGACTGACATCACCCATCTGCGCTTCAGCGGCAGCCAGGCCTTGCTCGACGCAGACGGCAACGAACCGGAGTACACAAGATGACGACCACTTTGTATCGTCGCGCGAGCGTCTTCTTCTTTTGCGCTGTGAGCCTGTTCATGATTCTGTTCGGGCTGCTGTACTCGAACGTGAATGATCCGCTGTGGTTTCATGCTGCGGCGGTGCCGTCGGACGCCTTGGCAAAGGTGCGCCCCTTGTATTTCGCACTGATGAAACTCATCGGAGGCGCCTCGATCGGACTGGGCGTGCTCGGTGCGTATGTAGTGCTGGTCCCCATGCGCCAGGGTGTCGCCTGGGCGGCGCCCATGGTGTCGGTGGCCTACTGGATTGCGCTGGCTGTGGCGGCGCAGACGGCTATTCTCCTGGCGGAGCAGACCGGCGCGCCGGTGGCCTGGTACAACATGGCCATTTTGGCGAGTCTAACCGCGCTGGGGCTCTTGGCGCACGTGCTCTCCAAGCGCGGTTGAACCCTCTGCATGTTCAGCCACTGCTCTGCAGCAGGCAAATCGAGAAGTCGTATGGCCGGACCCAGTCTCATCGAGTCGTCCACGTCCTACGAGTGAAGTTATCTTGCCTGTCGAAGTCTGAAGTTTGCGCCGTTGAATAGATCCACTACGTGTGGCCGCCAACCCTTCGTCTCAGGGCAATTTTGCGGCAGATCAACAAGATGCTCCGGACGCTTGATCCGCTTTTAGTCAGTCAGCCAGAGGCGAGTTTGCCACTGATGGATGGTCAAGCAGCGCCGCTCCGACACTGCTGGCGCCGCCAGGACTTCCCAGTTTTGTGACCTGCGGCTCGAAAAACTCCCGGTTGATCGCGATGAAGTGTTTCTGCGCCATTGGTACCTCGGCATCCTCATAGATCGCCTCGGGCGGGCATACCGAGACGCAGATGCCGCAGTTGATGCACTCGTCCGGGTGGATGTAATACGTGCGCGGACCTTCGTAGATGCAGTCGACCGGGCAGCAACTGACGCAGCTGGCGTCCTTGCAGTCGATACAGGTGTCGATGATGACGTAGGCCATGGCGTCAGCTGCGATGGTGTCAGGGCAGGATGCTGGTATCCGCTTGGCCGTCGAATGCTGATTCAGCGACCGCGCCACTGCGGTTTGCGCTTTTGCTGGAACGCCAGCACGCCCTCATCGGCGTCTTGTGACTGCAGCGCAGCAACCACCGCTGGCAGCCGCGTCGCCTGCGCCTGTGCCGGAGACATCGTACTGGTCAGGCGCACGACCTGTTTGATTGCCTGCAACGACAACGGCGCACAGGCCAGCAGGTCGTTGACCCAGCGTTGCACGGCGTCGTCCAACCCGGCACGGGGCACGGATTCATTGATCAGGCCCATGTCGAGGGCCTGTGCTGCCGTGATGCGCTTGCCGGTCAGCATCATCGCCATGGCCTTGCGAAACGGTACCTGGCGCTGCAGCAGCGTCATGCCGCCGTCCAGCGGCATGCGGCCGACCAGCGCCTCGGGCAGTCCGAAGCTGGCGTCATCGCAGGCGATGACGATGTCGCAGCCGAGCACCATTTCCAGGCCACCGCCAAGCGCGAAGCCGTTGACGCGGGCGATCACCGGTACGTTGAGCGTCTCGCGCAGCGCAATGCCACCGAAGCCACCGACGCGCGGCGCGGCCCAGTATTCGAGGCCGGTCACTGACGGGTTCTTCAGGTCAGCGCCGACGCAGAACGCGCGCTCGCCGGCACCGGTCAATACCACCACACGCACGTCGGCGTCGCCCTCGATCGCGGTCCAGATGTGTTGCAGTTCGGCTTCGGTCGCCAGGTCGACGGCGTTCATGGCCTGCGGCCGGTCCAGCGTGACCGTCGCGACATGGTCCTGGATAACCAGCGTCACACCCATGGCGATTGCTGGGTGGGAGTTGCCGTATCCATGCGTTGGCGTGCGGCCATCCGGATCACGATGCCTGCGCCTCGAGCTGCACCAGGTCCAGGATTTCCTGGGTATGTTGCCCCAGTCGCGGTGGCGCCCTGAGCAGCAACACCTGCGCCCCCGACATCTGGATCGGGCTGCCGACGAACCTGCAGGTCTGGCCTTCGCCGGGGCCTTCGATCAGGATCTTGTTGTGCAGGGTTTGCGGATCGACCAGCGCCTCGCGCAGGTCGCGCACCGGCGCGCAGAGCAGATCCTGTTCCTCCAGCCGGGCCAGCCAGTGCTCGCGGGTGTTGCTGGCGAACTGCTTGCGGAACATGGACTGCAATTCGGGTTTGTGCTTGAACTGCTGGTTCAGGTTGCAAAACTTCGGGTCAAGCGACAGGTCGGGCAGGTCCAGCGCCTTGCAGATGTCCTGCAGCGGGTTGGCCTTGAATGCGCCCACCAGCACCAGTGCGCCATCCTGCGCATCGAACACGCCCGACAACGGCATCGCGGCCCAGTTGACCTCGGAGTCGGCCATCATGATCATCGCTGCTTCCTGCACCTGCATTGCCAGCATCGAGTTGTACAACGACACACTCACCTTTTGCCCGATGCCGGTCTTGCCGCGTTGCAGCAGCGCAAGCAGTATGCCTTGCACCATGTGCATGCCGGCGGTGTAGTCGCACAGCGCGGTGGGATAGACGCTTACCGGAACGTTGTCGTCGGCGCGCCGCGCCATCACGCCGCTCATGGCCTGGGCCAGCACGTCCTGGCCACCCTTGTGGGAATACGGACCGCTGTCGCCATAGCCGGTGCCCACCGCGTAGATGATGCGCGGGTTGATGGCCTGGCAGTCTTCATAGCCCAGCCCCATGCGCTCCATCACGCCGGCGCGGAAATTATTCACCACCACATCGGCGTCGGCGATCAGCGCCTTGACGGCCGCCAGATGCGCCGGGTCGCGCAGATCGAGCGCGGCGCTGCGTTTGTTGCGGTTCAGGCTGCAGAAGATCGGGTTGTCGGCGCCATGCACCGGCTCGAAAGTCGAGCGGCTCAGATCGCCGGTACCCTTGCGTTCGATTTTCAGGATGTCGGCGCCATAGTCTCCGAGCATCTGGGTGCAGACTGGACCCATCATGACCTGGGTGAAGTCGACGACCCGGATGCCCGCCAGCGGCAGTTCGGCGGACGATGCTGCTGTTGCGCTCGTCATACGGTCTCCAGCACAGCGTCGCTGGTGGCCAGCGCGCGCGCAAGTTCGGGAACGTCCGCATTGCGGCCGGTCTGGTCGCCCGGGTCGCAGCCCTGGGCGCGCAAGGCTTTCTGCACCGCTGCAACGTCGACGTGGCGCACCATGACGCTGGCTTGGACGGCCAGTGCCGCGGCAACACCGGCCGCCTCGCCCATCGCCATGCACGGTGGAATCTCGCGTGAAATCTTCTGCGCCTGCGAGGTCACCGAATAGTGCCGTCCGGCGACCAGCAGGTTGTCGATTTTTTGCGGCAGCAGTACACGGTAGGGCATGTAATAGTCGCGACCGCGCGCAATGCTGTCGTCGAACCGGGTGCGTTGCTGCAGGTCTTCCTTGGTCAGGATGTATTCGCCCTCCAGCAGGCGTGTCTGGCGCACACCGGTCTGTGGCGCGACGTCCACGACGAAGCAGTTCTGGAAGCCCGGCAGCTTGCCACGCACGAAGTCGACCAGCGCATGCAGGTGCTGACGGCCCCGCACTTCGGCGCTGGTCAGGTCCTCGACCTTTTGCCCGTCCAGCCCGGCCATGTGCGGGCAATTGCACCAGACGATGCCGGGCAGTGGGGTCTTGAGCCACCAGTAGCCCCAGGAACCACCCAGGACCTTCTTGATCTGCCGGTCGAGCGCCGAGAACGCCTCGGGTTCCTGGCGCTCGAATCGTTCGGCTTCCTCAGTGTCCACGCCGCCCAGGCGGAACACCGTGGTCATGATGTAGTTGCCGCCGGTGTGTGGTGCACCGGCGCTGGCGGCCACATCCAGGTCGCCGGTGGTGTCGATCACGACCTGGCCCAGAATCGCCTGCGGGCCGGCCTTGCTCTCGCAAACCACGCCCTTCACCACGCCGTCCTCGACCAGCGTGTGGGAAAACCAGGAATGCAGGCGCAGTTCGATGCCGGCCTCGACCACCATCTCCAGGGACAGGCGTTTCCAGCCATCGGGGTCGAATGCAGCGGCAAAGCAGACCGGGTGCGGTTTCTCGTGGGTGTGGAAATCGAACGCGCCCCATCGCCCCCAGCGGCGATAGGCGGCCGGGTCGTAACCCCATTCATTCTCCCGCGGGTAGAACGCATGCTTGCGCGCGGCCAGGCGTTCGATCATCGCCATGCAGCTGCCGCGCACCGAAATTTCATTCAAGTGGTTGTCCCACATGTCGTCGAGCACCAGCACCATGCCGCCTGAGGCCAGGCCGCCGAGGTGGTTGTAGCGCTCGAGCAGCGTCACACTGGCGCCATTGCGCGCGGCAGCCAGTGCAGCGGACACTCCGGCCGGGCCGCCACCGACGACGACAACGTCGGCCCTGGTTGCGACTTTGACATCGCGCGGTTGTTGCCGGATTGTGTCGGTGGACTTGTTCATCGGGGGCCTTTCGGTTCAGATTGCGCTGCGCATGCAGCCTAGATGGATGTTTGTTCGGGGTGCCAGCGTACAACTGCACGCTCGGCCAGCGCGACGACGAGGTAGAACGAGCCGGTCAGCAGCGCGCTCATGACGATGGCCGAGTACAGCAGCGCCGAGTCGAAGTTGTAGGTCGCCTGGATGATCAGTGCGCCGATGCCCTGCGTGGCGCCGATCCACTCACCCACCACCGCTCCGATCACCGCCAGCGAGGCCGAGATGCGCAGCGCCGAGAACAGGTAGGGCAGGGAGCTGAACAGGCGCAGCTTGAAGAACACCTCGGTCTTGCTGGCCGAGAGCACGCGCATCAGCTCCATCGCCTGCGGGTTGGCGGCGTCCAGCCCGCGCACCATGTTGACCAGTGAGGGGAAGAAGCACACCAGCGCCGCAATGGCGATCTTGGGCTCGACGCCGTTGCCCATCAGCAGCACCAACACCGGCGCCTTGGCGACGATCGGGATCGCGTTGAGCATCAGTGCCACCGGAAAGAAGATCTCGTACAGCGTCTTGTTGTGCACGAAGACGGTGGCGATGATGATCGCCACCAGGTTGCCGATCAGGAAGCCGCCGGCAGCCTCCATGGCCGTGGGCAGGATGTTGTCGAGCAGCACGGCGCGCTTGGCAACCAGCGTTTCCAGCACCAGGAAAGGTGAGGGCGCGATGAAGGGCTTCACGTCCAGGCCGACGACCAGTGCCCACCAGCCGAACAGCAGCACGAATACGCCGATCGCCGGCATTACTCGCCGGCGCCATACCTGGCGCTGTCGCAGTGCCTGGTGCTCCAGCAGTTCCTGGTCGTCTTGCGTTGATGCCATCGGGGGCTGCAGGGTGGTGGTTGACATGGCGCTTCCTTCAGCAGGTTTCCAGCACCTGGCGCAAATGTGCGGCCAGTTGCACGAACCGCGGTGTCTCGCGGATATCGAGTGTGCGGTCGGCCGGCAGGTCGACCGGTACGATTTCCTTGACGCGTCCCGGGTTGGCGGCCAGCATCAACACACGCTGCCCCAGGAATGCCGCCTCGTAGATGCTGTGAGTCACGAACAGCACCGTCATGCCGAGTTCGCGCCACAGTCGCAACAGTTCTTCATTGAGCCGGTCACGCGTAATCTCGTCGAGCGCGCCAAACGGTTCATCCATCAACAGTACCCGGGGATCGCTGACCAGCGCACGGGCGATCGCCACCCTTTGGCGCATGCCGCCGGAGAGCTCATGTGGATAGGCGTTCTCGCTGCCCTTGAGCCCGACCAGCGCGAGCAATTCACGTGGCGTGGCACGCGCGGCCCGGTCGGATTTGGCACGGCCCTTGGCCACTTCGAGCGGCAACTCCACGTTCTGCAGCGCGGTGCGCCAGGGCAGCAGCGCCGCATCCTGGAACACGAAGCCGATGTCGCGCCGGATCCGCGCCGCCCCGGGCGTTACACCGAGTACCTGCAGGCTGCCGCCGGTGGGCGCAATCAGGTCGGCGACCACCCGCAGGAAGGTGGATTTGCCGCAACCCGATGGGCCCAACAGTGTCAGGAGTTCGCCCTCGTGGATGTCCAGACTGATATTTTGCAGCGCCGTCACGCTGCGCCGTTCGGTGAAGAAACGCACCGACACGTCGCGGCAGCTGACCGAAAAGTCTGCCGCAGACAGGTTGGCTGCCTGGGAACGGGCAACACCCAGCCCTTGCGCCCGCGGCGCAACCGTAGTGGAGATCGTCATGGTGGGACAGTAGCCGGGCGGACTACGAGTTGCGCAGGCGGTATTCGCGGGTGGCGTTCAGGATGTCCATGGTCATCACTTCGTCGACCTTGGGCACGCGCTTGGTGAACTGGCCCAAGTCGGCATATTGCTTGATCTGCTCCTGCCAGACACCCTTGTCCATCGTGCCCCAGCCGTTCTTGCTGGTCAGGTCGTTGTAGGCAAAGGACATCAACGAGTCCACTGCCAGGCGCTCGTCGGGGCCGTTCAGGTTGGGGTATTCCTTGATCAGCAGTTCCACGGCGGCGTCGCGGTTCTTGTTGGCATAGGCCCAGCCGCGCGCGGTTGCGCGCAGAAATCGCTGCAGCACCTCAGGCCGGTTTCTGATGATGTCGGTGGTCGCGTAATACGGTAGCGCGTACAGCTTGACACCGGAATCCCACAGCTTGAGGTCGACCCGGTCCGCGCCCAATGGCTTGAGCGCCGTGGTGTTGGTCTGCCAGCCGGTGACGGTGTCGACCTGACCGGTCAGCAGCGGCGTCATGTCGCTGCCGATCGGGATGATGGTCATAGATTTTTCGTCGATCTTGTTCTTGGCCAGCAGCGCGCGCAGCAGCACCATGCCAGTGGACTGAATGCCGATCTTCTTGCCAACCATGTCTTGCGGCGTGCGGATCGGGTTCTTCTTCAACGAGAAGAAGGTGTAGGGATGTTGCTGCAACCCGGTCGCGAAGACCTGAATGGGCAGATCTTGCGATACCGCCAGCATGTTGGACGGGCTGGACGAGACCTGGCCGACCTCGTAACGCCCGGATGCAATGATGGCCACGCCGTCGATACTCGGACCGCCCGGCTGGATCGCGAATTCGATGCCTTCGGTTTCGTAATACCCCATGCGCTTGGCCGCAATCTCGCCGATCTGGTTGCCGCCGGCGATCCAGCCCAGCTGCATATTCATCTTGACCTTGTTCTGCGCCAGTGATTGCATCGACAGGAACACGCCAGCGCCAGCAGCGGCACCTGCGCCAATCAACCTGCGTCGCGTCAGAGAGGGGGTCGGGTTCATCTGGAATCTCCTGTGGTTTTAGGCGCCCGAAACAGGTGGGCGGGTCCATTCTGGAGACAAGCGCCTGAGCGTGCAAGCGCCGATTTTCTGTATATGCGATGCCAAAATTAGATCAGCAGGGGTGGTTCGGCATCCAAGACATGCACGGGTCGAACTGACCCGCCTGCCGTTGGTGTCTGGTTTGATTGCGCGCAGCTTGCGGCTGGTGCTCCGGTGCCGGCGCTGACACTGAAGCCCGGCGCTGACAGGGGGTGAGTCAGAGTCGTACCACCCGTCCCGGGTTCATCAGGTTGGTCGGGTCCAGCGCGCGCTTGATCGCACGCATCATCTCCAGCGCGATCGGGGACTTGTAATGCCCGAGCTTGTCGACCTTCAAGCTGCCGATGCCATGCTCGGCCGAGATCGAGCCACCGAACCTCGCCACCGATTCGAAAACCAGCGTGTTGACCGTGGTCTCGTTGTCGCGCAGGAAAGCCGCTGCATCGGCTCCTTCGGGTGCTTGCACGTTGTAGTGCAGGTTGCCGTCGCCCAGGTGACCGAAGTCGACCATGCGGATGCCGGGCAGGGCCTTGGCCAAGGCGGCGTCGGTCGCGCGCACGAACTCGGGGATGCGCGAGATCGGGATCGAGATGTCATGCTTGATGTTCAGGCCTTCCATCGCCTGTGCCATTGGCAGGTTCTCGCGAATCTGCCACAGCGCCTTGGCCTGTGTCAGGCTTTCAGCGACCACGCCGTCGGTGATGCAACCTTGCTCCATGCCGGCCTCCAGCAGGCGTTCGAACTGGCTCCTGGCATGCTGCTCGGACTCATGGTCCGACACTTCGAGCAGCACACACCAGGGCGTGGATTCGAACAGCGGAACCTTGGCGCCGGGCATGTGCCGCGCGACCAGCGACAGCGCAAACTGCCCCTTGACCTCAAAGCCGGTCAGGCCCGCTCCCAATAATTTGTGGGACAGCCCGAGCAGCGCCACCGCATGCTCCATCGAGGGCACAGCCGCCCAGGCGGTGAGCTGCGCCGCCGGCAGCGAAACGAGCTTCATCGTGGCCGCGGTGATCACGCCCAGCGTACCTTCCGAGCCGATGAACAGGTGGCGCAGGTCGTAACCGGTGTTGTCTTTGCGCAGCCCGGTGAGGCCGGTCCAGACCGCGCCCTGCGCGGTGACGACCTCCAGCCCCAGGCACAGGTCGCGGGTGTTGCCATAACGCACGACCTGGGTGCCGCCGGCATTGGTGCCCAGGTTGCCGCCGATGGTGCAACTGCCTTCTGCGGCCAGGCTGAGCGGGAACAGGAACCCGGCCTTGTGCGCGGCGTCCTGCAGGTTTTGCAGCACGCAGCCGGCTTGGGCCGTCAGTGTCAGATTTCCGGTATCCAGCGCAAGAACCTGATTCATACGCTGCAGGCTGAGCACGATCTGGCGCCCGGACGCGTCGGGTACGGCGCCCACCACCATGCTGGTGTTGCCTCCCTGCGGCACGATGCTGACATCGGTAGACCCCTGCATCTCGGCGCACAGTTTGACGATCGCCGCCACTTCGCCGGTGCTGGCAGGGCGCACAATCGCCAGTGCCCGTCCGTGGTTGCGCTTGCGCCAGTCCTGCTCCCATGCGCCGAGGTCGGCCCCGTCGTCCTCGTGGGTCAATACATGCTGTGTGCCGACGATGCGGCGCAAGCCATCGAGAAGCGCGGGGGTGTTGTCGGTCATCGGCGCATGCATCAGGTGAAATTCAGGATTCCGCGGATGCGGTCCGCACGCCGTTGCGCAGCCGCAATCGCACATGCAGCGCGCAGGCGATGAACAGCGTGACGCACAGCAGCACCTGCAGCAAGGCCAGCCAGTTGCCCGGCGGCTTGTCACCCCAGGCGCGCACGACCCCCTCGGTGAAATACAGCCACACCATCAGGCTGACCCAGCGGTAGGTGTACATGCGGTTTTTCAGCAACCCGGCCAGCGGGATGCACAGCGGCAGCACCTTGAGCGCCAGCCAGGAGCCGCCCGGACGCAGCGGCGCCAGCCACAGCTCCCAGGCCAGGCCCAACAAGATCATTCCGATCAGGCTTCCCACGGCCAGGGTACGGGTAAGGGCGACGGTCGAATGGGATGCGTGCATGTCGCAGGCATCATACCGGCCATGCAACGGCCTACCCGACCCCGGGTCTTGCTGGACGATCCGACCCGCTTTCGGTGAAAAGGACGGTGCTGACGCTGCGCGAGCTACCGGCTCACAACCTGAACCGTGCTGATTGTGCGCATCTGTCAGGTATTCGCGCTGGTGTGTCCCATGGGCGGCGGCAACATGCGCCTAATTGCGTTCATCACCGAGGGTGTGCACATCAGGAGGATCCGGGATCACGTCGGCATGCGCGCCCAGGCCATTCTGAAATGGCACCGACGCGCGGCCCCAATGGTGCGCTGCGGGTGGGTCGATCACCAATGGTTGGTTTGTTGTGACCGGACGGTTCAGGGATGATGGTTCCGGATTGCGGTCGACCAGTGGCTGTTTGACAAAACTGCTGCCGTGAAAATCGCGCAAGCGCGGACCGGCAAGGCGACCCGGGTTGGCACGGGAGAACTCCAGCGTCGCGGCGATGCTGCGCGGTCGCGCCGCAACCCGCTTGCGAACGGCAAGAAGGCGTCAGCTGCGCCAAGCCTCAGGACACGTCCTGGCCGTCGGTAGCGCGGCTATTCCGGCGCAGGGACGATCGCCTTGTCAAGTTTCGGGCAGCGCATCACAGTGCCGCAGAATGGGTCGAACGGTGGATACAACTGTCACACCTATGTCACCCGTGTAAACGAACGTGGTCGTTGGGAGGTGTCGGTCTCTACGCCGTCCCAGCCAACCACCAACGTCCAAGGAGCTTACATGCGCTACCCGCTACCCGTGCTCGCGCTTGCCGCAACGGCGACCCTTTTCTCGATGTCGGCATTTGCCGATGACGACCGCGACCGTGGTCGCGACAATGGCAGCGGACGCGACTCCGTCCAACTGGGGCCTCGTCCGTTCTATCTGGTCGACGGGATGGACGAAGGCCCATTGAAGCGCAAGCTGTTGCAATGCAAGGCCGGGCCGTTCCACCGCACCGACTTCTCCATTGGACACCGCGGGGCCGCCCTGCAGTTCCCGGAGCATACCAAGGAGTCGTATCAGGCTGGCGCACGGCAGGGCGCGGGCATCATCGAGTGTGACACGACTTTCACGAAGGACGGAGAGCTCGTCTGCCGCCATGCCGAGAATGACCTGCACACCACCACGAACATACTGGTTACAGCGCTCGCGGACAAATGCTCCAGGCCATTCACGCCCGCGACATACGACGCCAGCGGTAGCCGCCTGACTGCGGCCAGCGCGGAGTGTAGGGCTTCCGACCTCACGCTCGACGAGTTCAAGACCCTCACCGGGAAAATGGACGCGTCCAATCCCAATGCGCGCACCGCAGCGGAGTTCCTGGGCGGCACCGCGACATGGCGTACCGATGTCTACACCGGCCGCGGCACCCTGATGACGCTCAGAGAAAGCATTCGGCTTAATCAGAGCCTCGGGGTCAAGCACACTCCCGAGTTGAAGGAAAGCGTAGTGGATCCGGCCATCGGACGCAAACGCATCGACGACGTCTTCAAACATCCCACCAGCCGAACGCCGCAGCAGAACTATGCGCAGGCGTTTGCCGACGTCCTTGCCGATGAGGGCGTGAAACCGCGGGAGACCTGGTCGCAGTCGTTCAACGTGGATGATGTCCTGTATTGGATCGATCACACCCGATACGGCAAGCAAGCGGTCTACCTGCTTGACTTCAACAGCACAGATCCGGTGAACGACATCGTCATCCAGCCGCCCTACAACACGATGGACCGAATGGAGTACTTCAAGATGCTGAAGAAGCGCGGAGTGCGCGTGATCGCGCCGGCGATGCCGGCACTGCTTGCGGTCGATGCGCAGAAGCGGATCGTGCCGTCCAAGCTGGCAAAGGACCTCAAGGCAATAGGCTTTGACATCATCACCTGGACGTTAGAGCGCTCCGATCTTCGCCAGGGTGCTTCGAGGGCCGGCTTCTACTACGACTTTGACCCGACCGGCGCGGCAATCAAGAAGGACAGCGACATGTACAAGGCCCTTGACGTGCTGGCGCGCGACGTCAAGATTCTCGGCATCTTTTCCGATTGGCCGGCCACCGTGACCTATTACGCGAATTGCATGGGACTGGAGTAAGAATCGCCCCGGGGCGATCCTATGGCCCAGGGGCATTGCCGCTTGTGCGCGGTCGATCCGGCCAGTGCGGCGTAAGCCGGTCTTGAAGCGACCGCAGAATATGCATACCGGGTGATTCGTTTCAGCATCCTGACTTCTGGTGGGATGCATCGGTCATGTCAATGTATGCGACTGCGCCGACTCCGAGAGCGGCTGGCGCCGCGCAAGCCAGCGAACGCCGCCAGCGCAGGCAATGACCAGGATGCGACTGCCAGGTTCCAGAAGGCCGACAAGAACGGCGACAAGTTGCTCGACGAGGAAGAAGCCAAGTCCATGCCAGCGGTGGCAGAGCAGTTCAAGCAGATCGACACCAATGGCGATGGTGGCATCTCGGAAATCGAGTTCATGGCCGCCGTGAAGGGCAAGACCAAGTAAGGCCACATTAGGCCAAGTCAGGCCAGCACATGGCGCTTTGCGGGTCTGGGAGGGCCTTCGGCGCGCGGCTTTCCGCAGGTCCACGGTATGCGCTGGGTCGCTCGTCGAGAAAAAGTCCGGAGAGTGTCGATAAACGCCATGCCGAGCAGGCTTCCTACGGCCAGGGTGCGGGTCAGGGCGACTGTCGAATTGGATGCGTGCCTGTCGGTGGCATCATACCGGCCATGCAACTGCCCACCCGGCTCCAAGCGCTGCTGGACGATCTGGCCCGCTTTCCGTGGAAAAGTACGGTCTTGACGCTGCGCGAGCGCTTTCGCGAAGATCGTCTTGGTCTGACCGCCAGCAGCCTGACCTTCACCACCACCATCGCGTTGGTGCCCTTGTTCACAGTGGCGTTGGCGATCTTCACCGCGTTCCCGATGTTCGGCAAACTGCAGGTGGTGCTGCAGCGCTGGCTGGTAGACAACCTGGTGCCAGACACGATTGCGCGCCAGGTGCTGGGCTATCTGACGCAGTTTGCGAAGCAGGCGAGCGAGTTGGGCGGCGTGGGACTGGTGATCCTGCTCGGTACCGCGCTGGCGTTGATCCTGACTATCGATCGCACGCTCAACGGCATCTGGCGCGTGCGCCGCAAGCGCCGGCTGGCACAGCGGCTGCTGGTGTACTGGGCGGCGATCACGCTGGGGCCGCTGGTCCTGGGTGCCAGCATCACGTTGACCTCGTATGCGGTCGGCCTGTCGCGCGGCCTGGTCGGCGGTTCGTTGGGAGGCATCGCCCTGTTGCTCGACGCATTGCAATTCCTGATCCTGGCCGGCGGCGCGGCGGCGATGTACCGCTATGTGCCATACACCCCGGTCCGCTGGGCGCACGCTTGGGCCGGTGGTCTGTTCGCGTCATTGGCCATGGAATTGGCCAAGAAATTGCTGGTCGTCTACCTGGCGAAAGTGCCAACGTATTCCGTGGTTTATGGCACCTTCGCCACGGTGCCTATCCTGCTGGTGTGGATCTACCTGGCCTGGGTCATCATCCTGCTTGGAGCGGTCATCGCGGCCTACCTGCCCAGCCTGATGGCGGGCGTGGTGCAGCGCAATCTGGGCGCAGGGTGGCAGTTTCAGCTGGCCCTGGAGACGGTGCGTCTATTGCACCAGGCGCGTGACATGCCCGCCCGCGGTCAGACCGAGGCGCAGCTGGCCAAGGCGCTGCGCGTTAGCGCGCTGGGAATCGACGCGCCGCTGCAGACATTGGTGGAGCTGGACTGGGTGGCGCGGCTGGATGATGGCACAAGCGACGACGGTCCGCGTTATGTTTTACTGACGGACCCTGCTGCGACGTCGCTTGAACCCCTGCTGCAGGCCCTGTTGCTTCGGCGTGGCAGCGGCACGGACGCCGTGTGGGAGCGGTCCCGGCTCAGCCAGATGACGCTGACAGACGTGCTGTAGCGCTGGCGCGCGTCAGCCGAAGGTCTGCGCCAGAGCCAACTGTCCGAGGCGGCGCGTGATGGCGAAGAACCCGGTCACTGTCTCGTCGACGATTTCTTGCGCGGTTTTGACCGAGTCGATCAGACCGGCGCTCTGGCCGGCCAACGCTGGCGCCGCGTTCATGTCGCCCTCGAAATACACACGGCGGATACCGGCAAATGTATCGGGCGCCATCACACCGGCTTCATGGATCACTTGTGTGAATTCCGACTTCAGCGCCCGAATGCAGGGCGTGGATCTCTTGTTCAGCACCCAGGTTCCGGTAGCATCTGCGCCGATGATCGCGTTCTTGTAGTTGGCATGGACCGGGCTCTCGGCGCAGCTGACAAAGCGGGTGCCCATCTGGATCGCCTCGGCGCCCAGCGCAAAGGCCGCCGCCATGCCGCGACCATCGCAGATGCCCCCGGCGGCAACCAGGGGTACATCGACCTTCGCCCGTATCGCCTGCAGCAACACCAGGGTGGAGACCTCCTCCGGGTTCTTGAATCCACCGCCCTCCGAACCCTCGACCACCAGGCCATCGATGCCGGCATCGACGCATTTGAGCGCCAGTTCGAGCGTTGGAACGGCGTGGTAGACCGTAATGCCGGCCGCCTTGAGCGGCGCAATGAACTTGGCCGGGCTGCCGGCCGAGGTGGTGACGAATTTCACGCCCGACTCGCAGACGAAGCGCAACATCGCATCGTCCTTCAGGAAGCGGATCGGCAGGTTGACGCCGAACGGCAACCTCGTCGTGGCCATGTAGCTGATCTCGGCGTTGCAGGCCTCGGTCTCGCCGGACGAGGTTTCGATGATGCCCAGGCCGCCGGCGCGCGAGACGGCGCTGGCAAGCTGGCGCCGGGCGATCCAGCCCATCGGGGCCTGGATGATGGGAAATTTGGCGCCGGTATGGGCGAGGACGCGGTTCATGGCGGTTCCTGTTGCGATGGGTGGAATGGATGAGCGGCGCAGTATGGCCTGAAGCCGACTCCGAACCTGTCACTGGTGTTACGCAGGGCCGCGCGGGCCTTGGCCTGTAGCCCTCATCAACCCGGGTCTTGCCGTCAGTGTGTGCAGAAGGGCGCCTTCAGAAACCCCCGGAACCGCGCCCGCCCGCCGCGCACGGGCGCGGCGCTCAGGCGGTAGCACGGAAACCGCGCCAGGAAACGCCCGATCGCGATCCGCCCCTCAAGCCGTGCCAGGCTCATGCCGGCGCACTGGTGAATGCCGAAACCGAATGCAAGGTGCCGGTTGTCGCGCCGAACCAGGTCGAGCCGCTCGGCATGGTCGAACTGCGCCGGGTCGCGGTTCGCGGCGGCTATGCACAAGGTCACCAGAGCACCGGCAGGTAGATCGACACCGCCCAACGTGCATGCGACGGTGGCGCGGCGGTTGCCCAATTGGTTCGAAGATTCGAAGCGCAGGAATTCGTCGATCGCATAGTCCAGGTAGATTTCCTGTGTCGGCGGGTCGTCGCGGTAGCGGTCCAGGCGCATCAGCAGGCCTGCCTTTTCATCCGGCCATTCCTGCAGCGCCACCAGCGCATTGCCGATCAGGTTGGTTGTGGTTTCATGTCCGGCGTTCAGGATGAAGATGCAGTTGTGCAGCAGTTCGGCCTCCGACAAGCTGCCGCCGTCCTGCCCGTCGGTGTTGGCTTCGCCCTGGATCAATCGGGTCAGCACATCGTGTTGCGGGTCGCCGGGATGGCGTCGCCGGTCCACGATCAAGTCCTTCAGGTAGCCCATGAATTCGGCCACGCTGCGATTGCCCAGCGCCTCTTGCTCGGCGCTCAGGGCCGGTTCCAGCGCACCCAGGATCGCCAATGACCAGCCGCGCAGCGGCGCGCGGTCGGCATGCGGTACGCCCAGCAGGTTGCCGATGACCTCGACTGGAATGGCACTGGCAAAGTCCTCGATCAGATCGCCGCCGCCCTTGGCCTCGATCGCATCGAGCAATTGATCGACCAGTGTCACCAGGCCGGACTCCATTTCGCGGATCGCACGCCGGGTCAGCGCGCCCATGATCAGCTTGCGCACCCGGGTGTGCAGTGGCGGGTCGTTGAACACCAGACTGGAGGTGTGGTGGTCGAAGAGAGTGCCTCCAGCCCAGGCTTGGCCTGGCCCCGCGGGAGGGTGCTGCCGTTCCTGGGACGGTCCGGCGAACGGCTTGAGAGGTGCATCGGCCGTCGGCCGCGCGTCAGGCTGCCAGGGTGCGTGCAGATACTTGGGCGCGAACTCGACCTTCTTGTCCGAGCTGAAGGTCCTGGCGTCGCGGTAGACCGCGGTCAGGTCGGCGTAGCGGGTCAGGAACCAACTGCCGTCGGGCATCAGGCGCACCGGCTCGGTGGCGCGCAGCAGGTCATAGACCGGGTAAGGGTTGGCGTAGAAATCGGCCGGCAGCGCACGCAGGTCGAACGTGCTCGCGATGTGCCGCGCACGCTCGTCGCTCATCGCAGGCGTGGCGGCAGATCGCTCGGTCATGGTTGCAGAAAATCGCGCATGGCAGCGAGCACTTCTTCAGGGCACTCGAGCATCATCTGGTGTCCGCCGGTTACCGTCGCCACCGTGCCGCGTCGTGCCGCCTGCACCAGTGACCGGGCTGCCTTGGGTGGCGCCATCTGGTCCTGCGCGCCAAGGATGAACAGCGTCGGCGCGCTTACCTTGGGCATCGCCGCATCCGCACCGGCATAACGGTCGCAGGCCAGAAAGCCGATATGGAACACATTGACGCGGCGGTTGCTGGCCAGCACCCGGCGCATCAGTGCCCGCGAGCCGCCATACAGCCAACTGCCGGGGCCGAGCGCGGACGGCGGAGGTGCCAGCGTGCTGTGCGAGAAGGTGTTGACCATCGCAATGGCCTTCTCTGGGTCGTTCTGCGACGCCTCCAGCAACACCGGCGAGACCTTCATCGGCGATGCCACGCCGACCATCACCAGGTGGCTGGCGCGTTGCGGGGTCCGCGCTGCAGCCTCCAGCGCAATCAGCGCGCCGAAGCTGTGGCCGATCAGCGCCGCCTTGTCCAGAGCGGCGGCATCCATCAGTGCCAGCACCCAATCGGCTGCCGCCTCGACGCTGGCCGGTGGATCGCCAGCGCTCTTGCCATGTCCTGGCAGGTCGGGTGCCAGCACGTTCCATCCGTGGTGCGCAAGGTAGCGCGTCTGCAAGATCCAGACGCTGTGGTCGTTGAGCACGCCATGCAGAAATATGGCTGTTGGCTTGGCGGGGTCGAATGCCCTGCCGCCGGTGTAGCAGAAAGTCCTGCTGTTGTTGACGAGCAGTTCCATCATGCACCCGCCTTTTCTGCGGCGCGCAGTGCGCGCTTGAGGTCTTCGAGCAGGTCGACCGGGTCTTCCAGGCCGATCGACAGGCGGATCGTGCCCTGCGTGATACCTCCCGCAGCCAATGCCTCGTCGCTCATGCGAAAGTGGGTGGTGCTGGCCGGATGGATCACCAGCGAGCGGCAGTCGCCCACGTTGGCCAGATGGCTGAACACCTGCAACGTGTCGACAAAAGCCTTGCCCTGTTCGCGGCTGCCTTTGAGGTCGAAGCTGAAGACCGAGCCGGCGCCACGCGGCAGCAGCTTTTGCGCCAACGCATGGCTCGGGTGCGATTCGAGCAGCGGATGGCCGACGCGAGCGACGAACGTGTGGCCGGCCAGGAACTCGACCACCTTGGTGGTGTTGTCCATGTGCCGCGCCATGCGCAGACCCAGTGTCTCGATGCCCTGCAGCACCAGCCAGGCCGAATGTGGGCTCAGGCAGGCGCCGAAATCGCGCAGGCCTTCGCGCCGCGCCCGCAACAGGAAGGCGCCGACGGTGGACTCGTCGGTGAACACCATGTTGTGGAAGCCCTCGTAGGGTTCGGCCAGCTCGGCGAACTTGCCGCTTGCGGCATGCGAGGCGGCCCAGTCAAAGCTGCCGCCATCGACGACGATGCCGGCGATCACCGTGCCGTGACCGCTGAGGAACTTGGTGGCCGAGTGGTAGACCAGATCGGCGCCATGCTCCAGCGGTTTGAGCAGCCAGGGCGTGGTCAGGGTCGAATCGACCAGCAGCGGCACGCCGGCCTCATGCGCCATGGCCGAAACCGTGGCGATATCGAGCACGTCCAGACCCGGGTTACCGACCGTCTCACCGAAGAACAGCCGGGTGTTGGGCTGCACGGCAGCACGCCAGCCGTCGATGTCGCCGGGCTTCACAAACGTGGTCTCGATGCCGAAGCGCCGCAGCGTGTAGTGCAACAGGTTCTGCGAGCCGCCGTAGAGCGCGGTCGAGGCGACGATGTGTGAGCCGGCACCCATCAGGGTTGCGATCGTCAGGTGCAGCGCGGCCTGGCCGCTGGCCGTGCTGATCGCGCCAATGCCGCCCTCCAAGGCCGACACCCGTTGCTCCAGCACCGCATTGGTCGGGTTGCTGATGCGCGAGTAGACATGGCCGGCGCGTTCCAGGTTGAACAGGGCGGCTGCGTGCTCGCTCGATTCGAATACGAACGAGGTGCTCAGGTGGATCGGCACGGCGCGTGCGCCGGTGGCGGGATCCGGCGCGGCGCCGGCATGCAGCGCCAGCGTGTCAAAGCCAGGGTCGGAATATCCAGGCATGTGGGTTCTCCAGGTAACGGTCTGATGTCGTTGTAGGTTTGGACCGGCCATGCCGCCAGAATGGCCGCAGACCGAGCCTGGCGCGGCGTCTGCCTGATGGCTGCATGATTCGTTGCCAGCATCACCGAACGCCCCGGCAAAAGCCCTTATTGTGGGCTATATTCACTGTGAGGAGACCAGCATGAAAGTCAGCGATATTTTGCGTGTCAAGGGTGGCACGCTGTTCACCGTCAATCCCGACGAACGTTTGGCGCAGGCCGTGACCACGATGGCGGACAAGGACATCGGCTCCCTGGTCGTGATGGATCGGGGCGAGTTGGTGGGCATGTTGACCTTTCGCGAGGTGATCAAGACCGTGGTGGGCAATGGTGGCCAGGTCGGGACTGGTTCGGTACTGGCGGCGATGGATGATGCGCCGCTGACCTGTACGATGGAAACCGAGGTCGATGAGGTGCGCCGGATGATGCTGGAGCAACACGCGCGCTACATGCCGGTGATGGACGGCTCGATGCTGATGGGCGTGGTGAGTTTCTATGACGTCGCCAAGGCGGTCGTGGATGCGCAGAACTTCGAGAACAAGATGCTCAAGGCCTATATCCGCGACTGGCCCGAGGAAGACGGCATTCCTGGAACGCCATGAGTGGCAATACCTTTGGCAAGCTGTTTGCCGTCACCAACTTCGGCGAATCCCACGGCCCGGCAATTGGTTGCGTCATCGACGGCTGCCCGCCCGGCATGGCGCTCTGCGAGGCCGATATCCAGGGTGATCTGGACCGGCGCCGGCCGGGCAGCTCGAAATTCGTGACCCAGCGCAATGAACCGGACGCGGTGGAAATCCTCAGCGGCGTGTACGAGGGCAAGACCACCGGTACGCCGATTGCGCTGCTGATCCGCAACACCGACCAGCGCAGCAAGGACTACGGCAACATCCTGCAGACCTTCCGACCCGGCCATGCCGACTACAGCTATTTCCAGAAGTACGGCATTCGCGATCCGCGCGGCGGTGGCCGTTCGTCCGCGCGCCTGACGGCGCCCATGGTGGCGGCCGGCGCGGTGGCCAAGAAATGGCTGTTCCAGAAATACGGCACCGTATTTCGCGGCTGCATGACGCAGATCGGCGAACTGGCCCTGGTGTTCGAGAGCTGGGACCATGTGCCGAACAACCCGTTCTTTGCTCCTGTTGCCGACGTGTCCGGATTGGAGACCTACATGGAGAACCTGCGCAAGTCGGGCGATTCCTGCGGCGCGCGGATCCGCGTCACTGCCCATGGTGTCCCGGTCGGGCTGGGCGAGCCGCTGTTCGACAAAATGGACGCCGACATCGCCTACGCCATGATGGGCATCAACGCGGTCAAGGGGGTCGAGATCGGCGCCGGTTTCGCCAGCGTAGTCCAGCGTGGCACGACGCATGGCGATTCCCTGTCGCCCGATGGATTTCGATCGAACAACGCGGGCGGAACGCTCGGCGGTATTACCAGCGGGCAGGACCTGGAGGTGTCGGTCGCGATCAAGCCTACCAGCTCCATTGTGTCGCCGCGCGAGTCGATCGACATCGCTGGCAACAGCACGCAGGTCATCACCAAGGGCCGGCATGACCCGTGTGTCGGCATCCGCGCCACGCCGATCGCCGAGGCCATGCTGGCGCTCGTGGTGATGGACCATGCCTTGCGCCACCGCGCCCAGTGCGCGGACGTGGTGGTCGATCTGGCGCCGATCGGCGCCCATGCCGACGCGCTTCCCGGCGCCCGATGAGCGCGTCGGCGGCTGCGCCGGTTGCGCGGCCGCTGTTGCCGTTTGCAGCCTTCTCGGCGAGCTACTTCGCCCATATCGGATTCTTCAATCCCTACCTGTCCTTGTGGCTCAATGAACTGGGCATCGGATTGCTGGCCATCGGCCTGCTGACGTCGGTGCAGGCGGCCACGCGCCTGTTTGCGCCCTATGCCTGGGGCGCACTGAGCGACCGCACGGGCGAGCGGGTGCGGTTGCTGCGTCTGGGCGCTGGCCTGGCCTTCGTCGCGTCGTTCGGGTTCTGGATCGATGCCGGCGTCTGGTGGCTTGCGCTCGTTTTGCTGATCACGTTCACCAATACCAGTGCCATGATGCCCATGAGCGAAGCCGCATTGGCGCTGCTGGTCAGCAACGCCGGCGTATTCGATGTGCGGCGCTATGGCCGGGTGCGGATGTGGGGCTCGTTTGGATTCCTGGTCACGGTCATGCTGGCCGGAGCCTGGTTCGACCGCTTTGGCATGCGGTTCTTCCCGGTTGCCACGACGTTGACGTTGGCCGGTGTTCTGCTGTGCGCCTGGCGGCTACCGGACACGCGTGAGCATTCCCATGCGCCGACCGCCAGCGTCTCGGTGTGGCCGGTGCTGCGCCAGCCACAGGTGCGGTGGTTCTTTGCGGCAGTGTTCTTCCATATCCTGTCGCATATGGGCGTCTATATCTACCTGTCGTTGTACCTGGATGCCAGCGGGCATGACAAGACGGTGATTGGCCTGTTGTGGGCGGTGTCGGTGGTGGCCGAGATCGGCTGGTTCTATTGGCAGGGCCGCTGGTTGCCCAGGTTGCCATTATTGGTGTGGCTTGTCGTGTGCGGTCTCGTCACGGCGCTGCGCATGGGGGTGACGGCGGCCGGCGCCGGTGTGCTGTTGCTGATGGCGCTGGCCCAGATCGCCCATGCCTTCACGTTTGCGGCCCACCATGCCAGCTGCATCGCCTTGCTGGCCCGGCATTTCCCGGGTCGGCTGCGCGGCCGTGGCCAGGCCCTGTATACCGTGATCGGCTATGGCCTGCCCGGCGTACTGGCGGGGCTGTTCGGCGGGCTGCTCAGCTCGCGTCTGGGCCTGCCCAGTGTGTTCTGGGCCTGCATGGTCATGGCGCTGGTGGCGGCGGCGTGCGCGTTGCGGGCGGTGCAGATGGATCGGGACCCGGCGGTTTCACCACCACGTTCGCCCGCCACGGGTTGAATCCGGTTACCAGCACGGTGGCGGCCAACACGAGCAGGCCGCCGGCGTAGGTGGCGCCAGAGAACTTTTCATCCAGCACCAGGTGGCCCCAGACGATGCCGGAGAGGGTGGCCATGAA
Organism: Rhodoferax sp.; assembly: GCA_031396205.1. Taxonomy (GTDB): domain Bacteria; phylum Pseudomonadota; class Gammaproteobacteria; order Burkholderiales; family Burkholderiaceae_C; genus CAISIP01. The sequence continues at coordinate 52,618 of JANNKH010000097.1, read as the reverse complement.
AGTCGAACTCAGTGCCGCGACCGGGCTGACCTTCTGCACGATGCGCATGTATTGCCAGTAGGCCAGGCCCGAGGTGCAGATGCCCATGATGGCCACTGACACCATGGCGCCCGCAGTGAATTTCGCCTCCGGTAGCGCCCACAGGGCGCCGGGCAGCAGCAGCACGAATCCGATCACGTGCAGTGCTGCGGTGATGGCCAGTGGCTCCATGTATTTGGTGGCACGCTTGAGCATCGGGGCCGATGAGCCCGACAAGGCCGAGCCGGTGATCGCAACCATGGCCGCCACCAGCAGTTCCGGCGTTGGGCGCATCGGTCCGAGTTGTACCACCAGCGCAACGCCGGCGAAGCCGGCGATACAACCAAACACCTTTGAGCGGGTGAGTGTGTCTTCGCCCAGCCATGCCGAGGCGAAGGTGCCGAACATCACCGATGTGACACTGAGCACGGCGCTGTAGCCGGCTGGCAGATGCAGCGACGACCAGGCGAACAGGAAATGGGGTCCGGCAATACTCAGCGCCGCCAGCACGGTGAGTGCGCGCCAGTGCTCCCAGGGCCAGCGCTGGCGGGTGAACGCCATGATCAATGCAAGCGTCGCCGCGCCCAGGCCGATCCGGCCGGCAGCCGTCAGGCTTGGCCCGATCGCTGGCGTTGCAACCCGGGTAAAAAGAAACGTCGCTCCCCACAGGATCGACAAGGCCGCCAGCTGGGCGAAATACTTGTTCTGCATGAATCGCTGATTGTCCGGTATCGCGGATTCGAAGGCATCCAGGCTCCCCGCCGGATGTGCCCGGTCACCAGCGCGTACGGGACAAAATCGCGCTGATCCGCGATCGAGGATCGAATCCCATCACCAGCATGCAGGACAAGACCAGCAGCCCGCCACCCAGGATCATGCCGCTGTCGAGCGACTCGCCGAGAAACAGTACCGCCCACAGGACGCCGAACGCGGTGATCATGAAGGTCGAGCTCAGCGCCGCCAGCGGCGGCACGTGGCGCATGATGCGGGCATACATCCACCAGGCCAGGCCCGACGTGAACGTGCCCATCACGAACACGGCGCCCAACGCGCCGGCGCTGAATCGGGCGCGCGGCCAATCAACGCCCGCGCCAGGCAGCAGCATCAGGAACGCGATGGCATGCATACTGGCGGTGATGGCCAGCGGGTCCATGCGCATCACGGCACGTTTGAGCATGGGTGTCGACATGCCGGAGACTGCCGAACCGACAACCGCAATCAGTACCGCCATGACCAGCCGCGGTGTCGGCTCCAAAGGCCCCAGTTGAACCACGAACGCCGCGCCGACGATGCCCAGCACGCAGCCGGCAAGCTTGGGGCCGGACAGCGCCTCTTCCTTCATCCAGGCCGAGGCGAGGGCACCGAACAACACCGAGGTGACATACAGCAGCGCGGCGTATCCGGCTGGCATATACAGGGCGGACCAGGCGAACATTGCATGCGGCGCGGCCACGCCCAACAGTGCCAGCAGGCCCAGCTCGCGCCAGTGCTGCAGCGGCCAGCGCAGGCGCATCCATCGCATCAGGCAGGCCAGTGCGATGGTGGCCATGCCCATGCGCATGGCCGCCAGCAGGTTCGGTCCCAGGATCGGGGCGGCGAACCGGGTCAGCATGAACGAGGAACCCCACAAGGCGGACAAGGCGACCAATTGCACGGTGTAGCGGGACATGGATGCGCCGGATTGTCGTGCATCCAACGCCCGCGACGGATGCGCGCCGATCAGCGGTTCGACAAACGCCGACAATGCCGGCTTAGCGTCGTACTACCAAGTTTGGAGCACATGGACCACCGCAGCTTTGGATTGGCCGGCCTGATGGGCTGGCCCGTTGCCCATTCGCGTTCCCCGAACATCCACAACCACTGGATTGCCGAACACGGCCTGCACGGCGCCTATGTGCTGCTGCCGGTGGAACCCGGCAAGCTCGAGCAGGCGCTGCGCGCCTTGCCGGTGCTCGGATTTGCCGGATGCAACCTGACGATACCGCACAAGGTTGCGGCCATGGCAATGGTCGACAGCGTCGATCCCGTCGCGCGCCGAATCGGCGCCATCAACACCGTGGTGGTCCAGCCGGACGGATCGCTGGCAGGCTTCAACAACGATGGCTTTGGCTACATCCAGAGTCTGCTGCACGAGGTGCCTGGCTGGCGGGCCGATACCGGGCCGGTGGCGGTCATGGGCGCGGGTGGCGCGGCGCGCGCGGTGCTGGTTGCACTGGCGGAGCAGGGCGCGCGCGAGATCCGGCTGTGCAACCGGTCGATGCACAAGGCGGAGCTACTGGCGGCGGAGTTCGGCGCGCCGGTGCGGGCTGTGCCCTGGGAGCAGCGCCACGCCGCGTTGGAGGGGGCAGCGCTGCTGGTCAATACCACCAGCCAGGGTATGAGCGGGCAGTCGGCACTGGACTTGTCACTCGATGCGCTGCCCAAGAACGCACTGGTGTCCGACCTGGTTTATGTGCCGCTGCTAACGCCGCTGCTGGCCGCAGCGCGCGCGCGTGGGAATCCGACCGTGGGGGGGCTTGGCATGTTGCTACACCAGGCGCGCCCGGCCTTCGCGGCCTGGTTCGGACCGTTGCCGGCGGTGACTGAGCAGCTGCGGGCGCTGGTCAAACGCAGCCTGTAAGTGCGTGACGCGTGAAACATCCTCTCCAAGGACCCATCATGACCATTGCCTTTTACGCCTTCGACACCCCCAACGGCCGCAAGATCAGTGTCGCGCTCGAGGAGATGGCCTTGCCCTATGTGGTGCATGTGGTCGACATTGGAGAGGGCGAGCAGAACGAGCCGGAGTTCCTGAAGATAAGCCCGAACAACAAGATACCCGCGATTGTGGATCCACAGGGCCCTACGGGAGCGCCGGTCAGCGTATTCGAGTCCGGTGCGATCCTGATCTACCTGGCCGAGAAATCTGGCAAGTTCATGCCCAAGGATCCGCTCCCGCGTATTGCCACGCTCGAATGGCTGATGTTCCAGATGGGCGGTTTCGGGCCCATGCCGGGGCAGGTGCACCATTTCATTGCGCTGGAGAACGAGGCGGACCGCCGCTATGGCCTGGAGCGCTTCATGACCGAGACCCGGCGTCTGTATGGGGTGATGGACCGGCGCCTGGCGGAGCACGCATTTTTTGCCGACGAACTGTCGATTGCTGATTTCGCGATCCTGGGCTGGGCCTGGCGCCATCCACGCCACAAGGTCGACCTGGCCGATTTTCCGCATGTGCAGCGCTGGTACCAGACGATGATGGCGCGCCCGGCGGTGGCGCGGGGGTTTGCGGTGCCAATGCGTCGCGCGGCGACATCCTGACGTTTTACGAACCCAGCTTCGCAATGGAGCGCAGATTTTCGGGCGTTGTGGTCGGAAACCCGAAAAACGCGAGGTAAGCCGGAATTTGCTCGAACAGCATGTCCGAGCCGACCTGAAAGCGGCAACCGCGCGACTGCACCGCAAGCAGGAAGGCAGTCAACTCGGCCTTGAGTACCACCTCCCCGACGAAGGCGTCCTTGCCAATGCGCGCGACGTCCACCGGCATCGGGTCACCGATGTTCATGCCCAGCGGCGTTGCATTCACCACTACGCCGTGGTCCGCCGGGTCGTTCGAACCGGTCTGCACCATCAGTCGGGGGTAATGGGCCGTGAGCCGGCCGGCTAGTGCGTCGGCCGCTGCCGGCTGGGTATCGAACAGACTGATCGCGGCCACACCAGCGCCGGCCAGAGACGCGGCGATCGCAGAGCCGACGCCGCCACATCCGACGACCATTGCCCGCGCGCCATCCGGTGGGCAGCCCTTGCGCCACATGCCGCGCACGAAGCCTTCGCCATCGAACATGTCGCCCACCAGCTTGCCCTGGGCGTCGCGCTTCACTGCGTTGCAGGCGCCAGCGACCCGTACGCTGGCCGAGGCCTGATCGAGCAATGCCACAGTCGTGACCTTGTGCGGCATCGTGATCAACGCGCCGCGGGTGTTGTCGAGTGTGAACACGGCGCGCAGGAAGGCGCCATAGTGTTCCGGGCGGCAGGCCATCGGCACCACGACCGCGTCGATGCCCGCCTGCTCGAAGTAGGGGTTGTAGATCATCGGCGACTTGAAGGTGTGGGTCGGAAAGCCGATGTGGGCAATCAGCGCAGTGCTGCCTCGGATCATGTCGCTGGTTCTCAGGCCGGTTGGGCCGCCGATACCGCGGCTCGCAGTGCCAGCAGGTAGCTGTCGGCGCCGAAGCCGCAGATCTGCCCCTTGACGATCTCGCAGAACACCGACACATGGCGAAACGGCTCGCGCGCATGGACGTTGGACATGTGCAGTTCCACGACCGGGCAGGTCAGGATGGCCAGTGCATCGCGGATCCCGTAGCTGTAGTGGGTCCAGGCGCCGGCGTTGATCAGCACCGCGTCGACCTGGTCGGCAAAGGCCTGGTGGATGCGCTCGCACATCGCGCCTTCATGGTTGGTCTGAAAGCTCTCCACTGCGGCGCCGAGTTCTCGACCCAGCGCCAGCAGGCGCTGGTCGATCTCGGCCAGAGTGACGGTGCCATACTGCGCCGGGTCGCGCTTGCCAAACATGTTGAGGTTGATGCCGTGCAGCACGAGGATGTTCATGGTGGTCCTTCGGATGGGTTTCAAAGCAGGGGAAAATCGACGGTCGCGCCGCTGGCCGCTGCAGCGGCGATGGCTTCGGTGACGCGCAGGTTGGCCAGCCCGTCGCGGGCACTGACCAGGGGCTGCGCCTCACCGCGGACCACAGCACAAAAATGCGCCAGTTGGCGCGTGATCGGGTCATCGCGGACCACGCCGATGACGCCGGCGTCGAACGGCTTGCACCACGACCGGTCTTGGGGCCGCGGGTAGGACTTGATGCGCATGGTCGGCACCGACAGGCTGCCGTTCGTGCCACTGATGACATAGCAGTCTTCATCACCATAACTGGCGTAGGCCTTGTTTTCCTGCGCGGTCTGTTCCCAGCTGCGCGCACTCGCCGTGGTGTCGGACAGCAGGAAGCTGCCCAGTGCCCCATTGGCAAAGCGCAGGTTGATCGACACCGTGTCCTCGACCGGGAATTTGCGGATGGCATGCGAGGTGAAGGCCTGCACCGCGACGATCTCGCCGCATAGCATGCGCAGGTTGTGCACCTCGTGGATCATGTTGAGCAGGATCGGCCCACCACCGGCTTCGCGGCGCCAGGGTGCGTCGGCAAAGTAGTCGTCGGGCTTGTAGAAGGTGGCGCTGCCGATGACCGCGACCAGCTGGCCGAGTACGCCGCTGGCGACGACCTCACGCGCCTTGGCCATGATCGGGCTGTGCGCCCGGTGGTGTCCGATCAGTAACCGGGACCGCGCCTTGTCGGCGGCCCGCACCAGCTGCTTTGCCTCGGCCACAGTGGCAGCAATCGGCTTTTCGAGCAGGATCGCCACGCCGGCCTCGATGCAGACCAGGGCGTGTTCCAGATGCAGCAGGTTCGGCGTGGCCAGGATCACCCCATCGGGTCTGTCAGCGGCCAGCAACTGCTGAAGGCTCGCGAACAGCGGAACGCCAGCCCTGGCTGCGATCGCCGCTGCGCCCGGGGCTGGATCAACGAGCGCGCTGAGCACGCAGTCGGCACTGCGCTGAGCGACGTTCATGTGCGCCTGGCCAATCGTGCCGGCGCCGGCGACGGCGATGCGCACCGGTTTCATGGCTTGCGTACGTAGCGCAGGATCATCTGCACGATGTTTTCGCGCCGGTTCGCCTGGTAGGCAGGAGACTGGTTGTCTTGCTGGAAGATCAGCCCAAAGGTATGGCGGTTGGAGACGTTGAAGAAGCACAGCGCCGAGATCGAGGCGTGGACGTCGGTGGCGTCCAGTCCGGCGCGGAAAACGCCTGCCGCGACACCCCGCTCGTATATGCCGCGCAACAGTGTGATGGCCGGCCGGTTGAGTTCCTGTATCTTGCTGCTTTGTGCCAGGTAGCGGCCCCGGTTGATGTTCTCGGACATCACGATCCGGATGTAGTGCTCGTTGCCCAGGTGGTGGTCGAACATCACCGTGGTCAGGCAGCGCAGCGCGGTCTGCGGGTCCATGTCGTCGAGATGCAATTGCAGTTCGCTATCGCGCACCAGGGCGTAGCTGTGCTCCAGCACGGCAAGGTACAGGCCGTCCTTGCTGCCGAAGTAGTAGTAGATCATGCGCTTGCTGGTCTTGGTCGCTGCGGCGATCGCATCGATACGTGCGCCGGCCAGGCCTTTCTCACCGAACTCAAGAATGGCAGCGCGCAGAATCTCGGCCCGGGTACGTTCCGGGTCGTTGGTCCGGGGTTCTGCCGCAGGCGCCGGGGCCGGCACTGAGGTAACCCGGGCCCGGCCTCCTTTGCGGTTCAATGCAGGCATATTTTGTACTGACTGGTTCATAATGCTTCAGCGCAATTTAACAGTTAAATTGCGCTGAGAATGTTGACATTCTACATAGCCGACATCGATAATGAACCGTTCAGTACAAAGCAGTTGGAATCATGATTGCGTGCTAACATGTTGGATCCCGGCAAGCCTGTCCGGGCCCGCAACGTCCAAATCCAGGAGACATTTACCTTGCAATCCTCCCTCAGCCGCCGCAGCGTCATGACTGCCGCAGCAGCAGCCTCCCTGTCCGCATTGGCGGGCAACGCGTTCGCCCAGGACAAGGTCAAGTTGCGCATGTCCACGCCTGCTTCGGCCACCGATCAGCGCACGGTTGCGCTGGCAACCGTGTTCGCTCCGGCAGTGGCTGATTTCGCAACCTATGAGCCGCATTACAACGCCGCGTTGTTCAAGCAGGGTACAGAGCTCGAGGCGATCTCGCGTGGCAACCTGGAAATGTCGATTGCTTCGGCGCAGGAACTGGCCGAATTCTTCCCCGAGTTCTCCATCTTTGCGTCGGCCTATCTGCATCGGGATGCTGAGCACCAGAAGAAGGTGTTCGCATCCGATCTGTTCCAGCCGTTCAAGAAGATGGTCGAAGACAAGCTCAGCGTCAAGCTGCTGTCCGTGATGTATCTGGGCCGGCGCCAGCTCAACCTGCGCAGCGACAAGAAGATCAATACACCCGAAGACCTGGCCGGTATCAAGCTGCGCATGCCGGGTTCGGAGACCTGGATGTTCATGGGCCGGGCGTTGGGCGCCAACCCGACGCCGATGGCGTTCACCGAGGTCTATACCGGCCTGCAGACCGGTGCCATCGACGGGCAGGACAATCCGCTGCCGACCAACCGGGACGCCAAGTTCTATGAGGTGACCAAGCAGATCGTACTGACCAGCCACCTGGTCGACCTGAACTACGTGACCATCAGCAAGAAGGTGTTCGACAAGCTCTCGCCGGCGAACCAGGCCAAGCTGCAAAAGGCATCGGATGACGCCGCCGAGTCGGGTCGCCAAAAGCAGCTCAAGCTGGAAGACGAACTGGTGCAGTTCTTCAAGGACAAGGGTCTGCAGGTCTATACCCCGAATGTCGATGCGTTCCGCAAACGTGCGCAGAAGATGTATCTGGACTCCGACCTGTCCAAGGCATGGCCCAAGGGCCTGGTCGAGAAGATCAACGCGCTGTAAGTCAGCAGTTGCACAAGAGACCGAGCCATGCAAACCAGGTCTGGCTGGTGGCAGGCGAGGGCCGATGACGTGGCGGTGGGCTTGCTCACCGCCATGTTTTTGGCCTTCGTCGTGCAGATCACCGCGCGCTACGTCGTCAATTACCCGTTGCCGTGGACGCTGGAGCTCAGCCTGACGACCTGGTTGTGGACCGTGTTCTGGGGATCGGCCTTTTGCCTGCGCCACCGGGACCACATCGCGTTCGACATGCTCTACAACATCGTCAGTCCGGGATTGCGCAAGGTGTTTGGCATCATCTCGGCGCTGGCGATCATCATCGCGATGCTGGTGTCGCTGCCGGCCACCTGGGATTGGGTCAGTTTCCTGACCATCAAGAAAAGCGCCACGCTGCGTATTCCGCTGGCCTATGTGTTCAGCTTCTTTCTGCTGTTCATGGTCGGCACGATCGTGATCTACGTGGTGCGCCTGCGCCAGATACTCAGGAACGAACTCGAAGAACCGCAGCTCGACGCGGCGCCCACGATATGACGCTTGCTTTCACCCTGTGCCTGGTCGTGCTGTTCGGGCTGGCCGCCATCGGCACGCCCATCGCGCACTCCATCATCATCGGCGCCGTCGTCTACCTGGCCCTCAAGGGCCAGGACCTGGGAATCGCCGCCGAGCAGATCAGCTACGGCCTGTACGACAGCTTTGTGCTGCTGGCCGTGCCGCTGTTCATCGTAGCCGCCAACATCATGAATGCCGGGGCCATCAGCGAGCGCCTGCTGCGATTTTGCGTCGGTGTCGTCGGTCGGTTCAAGGGGGGTTTGGGGCATGTCAACATCGTCTCGAGCCTGATTTTTTCCGGCATGTCGGGTTCAGCCGTCGCGGACGCAGCCGGCATCGGCAAGGTTGTCATCGAAATGATGGTCAAGGACAACCGCTACAGCCGGGGCTATGCAGCAGCGATCACCGCCGCATCGGCGACCATCGGCCCGATCATCCCGCCGTCGATCCCGATGGTGCTGTATGCGCTGGTGTCCGACACCTCGATCGGCTACCTGTTCCTGGGCGGCATCGTCCCGGGCCTGCTGATGGGTCTCGTGCTGATGATGATGAATACCTACATCTCGCACAGGCGTGGTTTCGCGGCGGATGAAGTAGTGCCGCTGCGCCAGATTCCGGGCCTGACGGCGCGCGCCTTTCCGGCACTGCTGATGCCCGTCATCCTGCTGTACGGCATTTATGGTGGCGCCACCACGCCAACCGAGGCCGCCGCAGTGGCGGCCGCTTATGCCTTGGTACTGGCGGCGTTCTTCTACCGGTCGTTGTCGGTCCGTACGCTGCGCAACATCATGCTCGACAGCGTCAAGTCATCTGCGTCGGTGGGCCTGGTGATCGGCGGCGCGCTGATCCTGAACTACATCGTTGCGTCGGAAAACATCCCCAAGCTGCTGGCCGACCAGATGCTGGGCATGGACATCACGCCGATGGCCTTCATGCTTGGCGTCAACGTGCTGCTGCTGCTGTTGGGATGCATCCTGGACGCGACGACCATCATCCTGGTCATCATTCCGCTGTTTGTGGTGACTGCCAGGGCGCTCGGCATCGACCTGGTGCATTTCGGCGTTGTCGTGGTGGTCAACTGCATGATCGGGCTGAACACGCCGCCGTATGGCGTGTTGCTGTTCGTCATCAACGGAACCACCGGCATACCGCTGATCGAGATCATCCGCGAGATCACGCCATTCCTGATCGCGCTGGTGTTCGCGCTGGTCTTGCTGATCTTTTTCCCGGCGCTGGTGTTGTGGGTGCCGATGATGTTTGGCTACGCGGGGTCGTGAACCGTTGCGGGGAGTCGGAACAGACTCACGGACAGGCCGCTTGCCGCCAAAAATGAGGGTGGCGCCAATGCGCGACGATTGGCAACACGTTCGCTGAAAAACGGCGCAGAATCCGCAGGAATCGGATTCGTTGCGCTGCTCACCGGCCAGGGACCGTGCACGCTGCCCGGTTCCGGACGATGGTCAAGCCGATCGGTCCTGCAACGGTGACCATCGGCACAGGGTTTAACAGCATGCCAAACTGTCGCGCAACGGCGGTACCGCACGGCGACCCCGCGGGGTCATCGCATGCCGCTGGGCGAGGTCTGCGCATGGGTCGTTGCCGCGACGTCCTGCGTGCGCTCGGCGCCTTGATCGCTTGCCACACAGTGACTGTGCGGGCACAGACTTCGGGCAATGGCCTGCGCCGCATCGAGCGCCGGGGCGCTCGTACGGCGGACATGGCGATCGAGCAGCCGACGGTGTTTGAACGGGTGGTCAATCCGAACACAGCCAAGGCACTGGGCATCACCGTTCCGCAGTCCGACTTGCTGCGCGCGGGCAGGGTCATCGAATGATGAATCGCCAAACCTTCCTTGCGCAACTGGCTGTCGGGCTGTTCGCCGCGCCCCGCCTGCAGGCACAGCAGGCAGACAAGCTGCCCAGGATCGGCTTGATCGCCAACGCCGCCGGACCCAACGCCGCGTATGCGCTCTACCTCGAGGATCTGCACGCCGCGTTGCGCGATCTCGGTTGGGTCGATGGCAGGAACCTGATGGTCGAGACGCGGTATGCCGGTGCCAATCCACAGCGCCAGCGCGAACTCGCCGCCGATCTCAAGGCCCTGCCAGTGGCGCTCATCATAGCGTCGGGCACCACCGCCATTCGCGCGGCACGCGATGGCGCCCCAGGTCTGCCAATCGTCATGATCAACGCCGGCGATCCGGTCGGAGCGGGTTTTGTGGCCAGCCTGGCGCGGCCGGGCGGCGACCTGACCGGCACCTCGGCGGCAGGCGAAGAGGTGCTTGGAAAGCAGGTCGAGCTGCTGGCGGCCGCCGTGCCGCAGCTCAAACGCATCAGCGTGCTGATGAGCAGCGTCAACCCCGCCAACCGCTTCTTCTTTGATGCGATGCTGCCGCGTGCGACGAAGTTGGGCTTGCATCTCGAGCGCATTGACGTCGGCGCACCCGATGCACTGGACGGCGCCATCGCGCGCGCCGCCGGTGGCGCCTTGGTGGTCCTGGGCGACCCGATGTTCAGCGCCCATCGCGGGCAAATCATCGAGTTGACGCTGCGCCACCGGGTGCCCTCGATATTTGGCGCACGCGTGCTGGCGGTCGAGGGAGGCCTGATGTCCTACCTCTCGGCCGATAAATGGCATTGGCGCAAGGCCGCCAGCTTCGTCGACCGGATTCTCAAGGGCGCCAAACCCGCCGACCTCCCGGTGCAGCAGCCCACCGAGTTCGAGTTTGTGATCAATCTGAAATCCGCCAGGGCCATCGGCCTGACGATCCCGCAAGCGCTGTTGCTGCGTGCAGACGAGGTAATCCAATGATGCGGTGCCGTTTTCTGCTTTTTCTGCTCGGCGTCGTCTTGGCCTGCGCATCAGTAACAGCGTGGAGCCAGCCGACCGCCCGACTGCCCAAGGTCGGCATCCTGTCGCCGGGCACGCAGGCGACGGAAATAGTTTGCCTGCCCGGCAACCAGGGGGGCGCCTCCGCTTGCCTGCTGGAGGGGCTGCGCGCACTGGGCTACGACGCACGGCGCAATGTCGCATTCATAGCCCGGTTCGCCGAGGGCGATGCGGCGCGCCTGCCCGCGCTGGCGGCCGAACTGGTGGCCTTGCAGCCGGATGTCATCTACACCTACACCACCGTCGCAGCGGATGCCGCAGCGAAGGCCACGACGACCATCCCCATCGTCGTCGGCCCGGCCGGGGAGATGACGATGGAACGGCTGGCCGGAAACTTCGCCCGGCCGGTCAGCAATGTGACCGGCCTGACGCGGCTTCGAGGCAGGGATGCGCCCGGTTCGCTACCCGGCAACCTTGAATCCGGCTCAAGCCGCCAGTCGCACCGGCGGTGTGATCGCGAGCCGACGCGCCTTGCCGGCAAAGCCTTTGGCGTCGAGGGTCAGGAAAGCTTCGCAGGCGCGACTCGACGCGTGGTGCAGTGCGTCGGCAAAATCCAGTCCCCGACGCAGATTGCCCAAGGCGGATTTGACCGCCGGGCGGTCTTCGACGGTGACATGGTCGAGCGACAGCAGGTGGTCGAACACCCGGCATACGTCCTTGGCCGGATGGCCGTACACGCCGCGCAGCACCCATTCAAGTTCGAGCACCACGGTCTTGGCGACAAACAACTGGCTGCCGCGTTCCACCGCTGTCCGCGCCGTTTCCTCTTGCGCACTGGCGGCGCCGCCCTCGTGCACGTAGTAGCGCGCCAGCACGTTGGTATCGAGCGCGTGCATCAGCGCTTGCCACTGCGTTTGGCCACCAGCAGGCTTGCGGCGTCGAAATCGGGAGGCAGGTGCTTGCCACGTGCATCGAGCATGCCGTGCCCCGACACCACAGTCTCGGGCGCGCGATGCAGCACGCGCAATTCGACTTTCCCGTCTTTCGTCGCAAATGCCACGCGGCTGCCCTGGCGTATGCCCAGCGCGCGGCGCACCTCCTTGGGAATGGTGACCTGGCCTTTGCTGGTGACGGTGGATGCGTCCATACCGCGTTCCCCAAAGTATTACGAAGTAAGAACGCTAGCACCCATTGCGACGAATGTCATTGAACGAGGTGATCCTTGATGCGTTCGGCTTGCGCAGAAATGATGCAGCGATGGCCAGCAGCGTCCGGTATCGGCGACCCGGCAAAGGAATCGACAGGCGGCCTTGCTTTTTGCGTGACCGGTCGCAATGGGACGGGTGCGGACAGGACGGACCTCAATCGGCGTCGATTTCCGCCAGCCGCCGCTCCTGCCTGCGTACCAGGCGTTCGATGTCGGCGACATCCGTGGCTGCCAACGTCGGTCCTGGCCTGCGCACCATCGCCGACGCAATCGCACCGCGCTGCACCATCAGATGCTTGCGCACCGCCAGCCCGATGCCCGTTTGTTGTTCGTAGCGTGCCAGCGGCAGGTAGGCGTCGAAGATGTCGTGCGCACGCTCCACCTGGCCCTTTGCGTGGGCTTGGCAGACGCCGACCATCATTTCCGGATACGCGAAGCCGGTCATTGCGCCGTCGGCGCCGCGGCTGAGTTCTTCCGGCAGGAACAGTCCGCCGCCGTTGCCGGCCAGGATCGACGCCCGGGGCACGTCGCCGCGTTCACTGGCCGCGCGGATGGCGGACAGCTTGGCCAGGCCGGGTGAATCCTCGTGTTTGAGCATCACGCAGTTGGCGGCGCTTTTCAGGATCTTCAGCACGACCGCGGTCGACATCTGCACGCCGGTTGAAACCGGATGGTCCTGCAGCACCCACGGCACGTCGGCTCCGACCGTCTCGCCGACCATGTCGAAATAGGCCAGGATCTGGTCGTCGGTGCGCAATGTCGACGCGGGCGCGACCATCACGCCGCTTGCCCCCTTCTCCATGACGCTGTCCGACAACTCGCGCATCGGCGCGAAGCCAGCCGCCGACGCACCCACCACGACTGGCACCCGACCATCGACGCGCGCCAGCACCCGCTGGACGAAGGTCTGTGACTCCTGTGCGGTGAGCTTGGTCGCCTCGCCCATGATGCCCAGGATCGTGAGGCCGGTGGCGCCTCGCTCCAGATAGAAGTCGACCATGCGATCGGTGCTGGCCAGGTCGAGTTCGCCGTTGTCGGTGAACGGGGTGACGGTGATCAGGTAGACGCCCTTGGCGTCGCGGTCGAGTTTCTGGGACATGGATCTTGCGCGTGGAGGGTGGTGGAACGGAGCGTGGAACACCGGGCTCGTGCAAGCTTAGCACTGTGCAAACCGGCTCCTTTCTATCCAGGCGGATGGGATGTATAGCGCAGGGGCAGGAGCAGGGGCGATCGATTCACGGGATCCCGCACCGTGGCGTGATCCGTGTACAGTGCCAGCCCATGGCCGACACCGAACCAGCCCTGCAAATCGACGAGTCCGAAGTCGAAACCACCGCCGTGAGGTCCCAGGGTGCCGGCGGCCAGAACGTCAACAAGGTCTCCAGCGCCATCCATCTGCGCTTCGATATCCCGGCCTCCAGCCTGCCGGACGACGTCAAGCAGCGGCTGCTGGCGCTGCGCGACAAGCGCATCACCCAGCATGGCGTGCTGATCATCAAGGCCCAGTCGCACCGGACGCAGGATCAGAACCGCATGGACGCCTTTGCGCGGCTGCATGAACTGGTGCACAGCGTGGCGCAGCCGCCGCGCCTGCGTCGTGCGACCCGGCCAACGCGTGGATCGGTGCGGCGCCGGCTGGAGGACAAAGCGCAACGTTCTGAAACCAAGTCATCCCGTTCCAAGCTGTTACCCTGACACGGCCACGCATCGCCGGTTGCGCCATCGACCCCAGGCCTGCAACCGGCCATGGTGCGTGCTTGACCCCGGGATGCCTGAACCGGATACTTTGCCTGTAACCGACCAACCGCATGGACCGATCCGACATCGCTGCTGCGACTTCTGGCGACGACTTTTTCGCCAATCTGCCCCTGCTGCTGCAGGCCGGCGATACCTTCGATACGTCACGCTACCGCGACGCGCCCGATGACTGGGAACTGGTCGTTACCGACATCGTCGGCTCGACGCAGGCGGTGGCCGCCGGACAACACAAGACCGTTAATTTTGTCGCCGCGATGGCGATTGCGGCATTGAAGAACCTGTGCGCACCCACCCGGTTGCCGTTCCTGTTTGGGGGCGACGGCTCAGTGGTGATGGTGCCGCCCGCCCATGCGCAGGCCGCGCGGCAGGCGCTGGCCCGGGTGCGCGGATTTGCGCAGCGCGAATTCGGTATGCAGTTGCGGATCGGAATTTGCCCGGTCGGCGTATTGCGCCAGTTTGGCAGCGAGTTGCGGGTGGGCCGGTTCGAGCCTACGCCAGGCAACAGCTTTGGCGTGTTTCTCGGCGGTGGCGTGGGTTTCTTGGAGAGCGCGGTACGCGGCCGTGGTGATCCGGCATTGATCGCCCGTGTCGCCGTGCCAGCTGAACTGGACGACGGTCTCCCGGTCGATCTGGACGGCCTGTCCTGCCGCTGGAACCCGCTGCAGTCCGGCCGCGGGCGCATGTTGACGCTGATCATCCAGGGCGCGGCTGACGCGGGCGCTGTACATGCTGAAGTAATGCGACTGGCGCGCCAGGGCGGAGCTGCGACGCCGGTGCGACGCGAGACGCTGTCGATGGGCTGGCCGACCAAGGGCATGATACTCGAGGCGCAGGCCAGCCGGCATGGCGGCTGGCTATGGACGTCGGTGCTGCGGGTATTGTGGGACACGCTGGTTGCACATCTGATATTCCTGTTCGGCAAGCCCGTCGGTGGATTTGACCCCAAGCAGTATGTCGATGAGGTCTCCAGCAATACCGACTTCTGCAAGCACGATGACACCGTCAGCTTCGTCATCGACTGTCCGCAGGACTGCATCGCCTCGATCAAGACATACCTGGACCAGCAAATGGTCTCCGGCAAACTGCGCTACGGCATGAACGTATCGCAGACCGCGTTGATGACCTGTATCGTCACGGCTGCCGCGGACGGCCTGCATGTGCATTTCGTCGATGGTGGCGACGGTGGCTACACCAGTGCCGCCAAGACGATGAAGGCACTGGCAGTCGCGCCCAAAGCTGCCTGACCGTTCGGCGCCTGCGCTCTATACTGGCGCAGAAGACCGCGCGCCGTGTACGTGCGGTCCAACCAGGTTCAGAGAGCCGGCATCCATGCCAGGAGCGCACGATGATAGTTGTCCACCACCTCAACGACTCCCGATCCCAGCGGGTCCTTTGGCTGCTCGAAGAGCTCGAGTTGCCCTACCAGATCAAGCGTTACCAGCGCGATGCGACTACCCGGCTGGCACCGCCCGAACTCAAGGCTGTTCATCCGCTGGGCAAGGCACCCGTGCTGACCGATGATGGCCAGACGGTCGTCGAGTCCGGCGCCATCGTCGACTATGTCATCCGCCACCATGGCAATGGCCGTTTGCAGCCATCCATTGGCTGGCCGGAGTACGAGACCTACCAGCAGTGGTTGCACTATGCGGAAGGTTCGGCCATGTTGCCTTTGATGCTCAAGCTGTATGTCTCGCGCCTGGGCGAGGCCGGCGCGCCGCTGGCGCCGCGCATCGATAGCGAGATCGCCAACCATCTGGGGTTTGTCAATGCATCACTCGAGGGACGCGAGTGGCTGGTGGGTGACCGCCTGACCGGGGCCGACATCCAGATGAGTTTTGTGGGGGAGGCGGCGCGCGGTTTGCGTGCCGACTACCCGCACATCGATGCCTGGGTCAAGCGCTTCCAGGCGCGTCCGGCTTACCGGCGCGCGCTTGAACGGGGTGGACCGTACGCGCTGGCGAGCTAAAGCAGCATCAGCACCACAATGATCACCAGGCCGATGAACAGATTGGCCAGTACCCAGACCCGGATCGATCCCAGCGCCGCGCCGCCGGCTGGCCAATCGCTGCTGGCCACGGCCCGCTGCAGTCGCTTGTAGAGCACGAAGCGGATATGGCCGAAGATGGCCATCATCAGCAGGCCCAGTGCGGCCATCACCATCCAGCTTATCGGCATTTTCACGCCGCTGGCCGATGCTCCGCTGGCGAATACGCCCATCATCCACAGCCCGGATACGAGCACGATGATGATGGCGGCCGACACGGCACCGAAGAAGCGTCGTAGCACGTCGTGCATCAAAGTGACGCGGGCCGGCGGCTGCAGGCTGCCCAGCGCCGGGCGCAGGAAAAACAGCACGAAGGCCATGCCGCCGACCCACAGGATGATGGACAACAGGTGCAGGGTCTTGAGGATGGCGTAGAGCATGAGGCGGTCTGACGTGCAGCTTGGTTGGGAAGCCGGCAGTATGACAGGGCTTGTAATTGCGGGCCTCGGGATGCTCGCCTGGTTCCAGATCGGCTCTGTCAAGTCGCTACTGCAGAGTCTGCTGGCTTACATTGCCGGCACGCTTGTTGGCCGGGTTGGCCTCCCGATCGATCGTATGGAGCTGGCGCGGACAGCGCTGCGGCACCATAAGCCAGTTCTGCAGGCGCTTCTCGAGTTGTGCCGCGGGCGCCATCGAGGCGGCCTTCAGAGAGCTGTCGATCGCAGGGTTGTGACGCATCGTGTTGCGTTCCAACAGCCCACGCAATTCGCCAATGTAGTCCGACTGGCCGTCGGCCCGCCGGCCAACCACGGTAAATCCCAACTTGGTCTGCGCACCCGCGAACGGTCGGGCCATGCGGGCGCGCCTGGCATCTCATCGGCGACCCAGGTCGAACGCGACACTCGTGAACAGCGCAATGAAGGCGCCCAGGCAAATGGCAGCCAGGACATCGGATGGCCAATGTACGCCTATGACGAGGCGGGAAACCGCAACCAGGCATGTCCACAACATCGCGACCAACATGGCCAGGTTGCCAGAGCGAGGCCAGATACGCGCCAGGCTCAACGCGCCAGCGGTTGAAAAAGCCGCAATGCTGAGCGTGTGTCCGCTGGGAAAACTCGATCCCCAGTACCACTGCGTATCCCACAGATCGGGTCGGGCCCGGCCGACGATCGCTTTGAGCACATAGACTACGAGCGCTGCCGTGATGACCGAGGTGGCCAGCAACACCGCTTCGAAACGGCGCCGGGCGATCAGCAGCGCGGCGGCGGCCGCGATCGTTGCAGGAGCCAGAAAAGCTGCCGAGCCGCTCCAGGTGAGTACGGCGAAAAAGCCATTGAACGCAGTGGGCATATGGTCACGGACGAACCACAGGATGGCCGCGTCCACGGGCCCCGATTCCCTTGAGACTACGTCTTCGATCACTTTGACCGCGCTCACGGTAAGCGTCAGTGTTGCCAGGACGGCCAGGCGGCGTTGTGTCAGGTGCTCAGCCCAATTTGGCCTCCTGCGCCGTGAATAGGCATTGAGCGCCACATAGGCGCAGAGCACAAAAAATCCAAGTTTGGCGATGTCCGCCACAAGTTCGAGCAGCATGGGCCGTCATATTGTCACATCGTCCCGTTGCCATCGACGTATAGGCGGCGGCGTCGCCACATGCTTCGTCGAGCGCAGCCTTTCGTTGTGTTACCAACAAAGCCCGCGATCGCCCTTGAACTGCACCGGCGAGTCGTCATCGCGCGCCCGGCCCGCTACGACAATTGGCATGCTGCTACAGCCAGCCGCCAGGCCGAGTGACGGCACGGCCAGCGCGCCTTGCACCATCATCAGGTGCTCCCGCCGGCTGGAGGGAGCACCCGCTGCATCACAGTCGTCCGGTCAGCAGCAGCACGATGACGACCAAGACGACCAGGCCAATGCCACCACTGGGCCCGTAACCCCAACTTCTGCTGTGGCCCCAGGTCGGGATCGCACCGACAAGCAGCAGCAGCAGGACGATCAAAATGATAGTACCTAGACTCATCGCGTTCTCCAGAAAAAAAGCAGGAAGTTGAAAGGGTCAAGGCCTGGCCCGCAAAAGTGCACGGACAAGGTCTGCGCCGCGCAACTTTGACGTAGGCAATCATCTTTACTGCACGACGTGTGCCAGCGTCTTGCAGGCGGCGGTCGGTGCGTGAACATGGCGGGTGTCGCTGTTGGCGGTGAGCATCCCTAATGTGGACCGGACGGCGCGCCGGGTCTGTCAGCCATGCCTGAGTTTGGTGTAGGACGGCAGGCGATGTGCACTGGCCGGGCCGGTGTCCTACAGAGGGTCGGCCGGTGCCGGCCTGTGCAGGGGGCCGAGCAGGGGTCAACATCGCGTTTTCGCCGTATCCGGCTGCATCAGCAGGAGTGCTTTCATGACCTGGCCATTCGATTCCGGCCACACGAGCGGCCCTGCGGGGGGCGCGCGCAGTGACGTCGCCTGCCCCGCAATGCGATGCCGACGGCTTTGACCAAAAGCTGCTTGGTGCGCTGGTTCGCGCCGTTGTGGCTGGTGTTGGGTTGCATGGTCGTCGCGGTGCCGCCGTCCTGGGCCCAGGACGGCGCGGCTTTGCGAGCGCGCCACGCCAGCATGGCGCAGGCGTTATCGGGCAACGCGTTCGGGCGTCCGCTGGTACTGGAATCGAGCGAAACTGCGGGTAGGCTGCGGGGCGACATCTATGCCCGCATCGATCAGCCGTTCGACATTGTCGGACCGGCGTTGCAGGGCGGCGCGAATTGGTGTGAGGTCTTGATCCTGCACCTCAATGTCAAGCTGTGTCGTGCCGATGCGACTGCGGCTGGGCCCACGTTGAGGCTTGCCGTAGGCAGCAAGAGCGACCAGCCGCTAGCCGACACTTACCCACTCGTATTCGCCATGCACACGGTAGCCAGCCGGACCGATTACCTCCAGGTGTCGCTCAGTGCCGACCAGGGCCCGCTGGGTACCAGCGACTACCGCCTCAAGCTCGAGGTAGTTCCCATCGGCGACGGCCGCAGCTTCATCCATCTTTCGTACGCCTACCGCTACGGCATTGGCGCTGCCATCGCGATGCGCGGCTATCTGGCGACGATCGGACGAGACAAGGTCGGTTTCAGCGTTGTTGGCCGCGAGGCCGATGGCACACCGATATACATCGGCAGTACGCGCGGCGTGGTTGAGCGCAATACGATGCGCTATTACATTGCCATCGAGGCCTACCTCGGCGCGCTGGCGTTGCCTCCCGCGCAGCGGTTCGAGCGTCGCCTGGCGGCCTGGTTTGCGGGCGTCGAGCGCTACCCGGTGCAACTGCACGAACTCGAGCTCGATGAATACCTCTCGCTCAAGCGGGGGCAAGCACAGCGCGCACCGGCAGACGGTTAGCGTCGGACTTCCATTTTTCAATCAACCTGGGATCACCTTGAACATCCATAACAGCCTGACTCCCTTGATTTCCCTTGTTGCGGGGATCCTGATCTTGGTCATGCCAAGGCTGCTCAACTACATTGTCGCGATCTACCTGATCGTCATCGGCGTCGTCGGACTGTTGGGTGGCGGCGCAATACGCCTGGGCTAGCGGTGCGAGCGCTCGCGAGGGTAGATGCGCTTGCAGCCGTTCGGCCTGCGGCGCATCGCCCAGACGGGTCGGTGCTGGCTGCGCCATGGCATGAGAACGATGGAGTGTCGCCGCTTCCCGGGTACGTCGGCGCAAGCAGCCATTGCAGGCATTCAGGCGTAATCCGCTACTGGCACGCAACTGCAGAACAGGTTGCGGTCGCCATACACGTTGTCGATGCGTCCAACCGGCGTCCAGTATTTCGCATGCTTCAGGGTTTCGAGTGGAAACGCTCCCGTCTCGCGTGAATACGGCCGGTCCCACGCATCGCCGATCACCGATGCCGCAGTATGCGGCGCGTGCTTGAGCGGGTTGTTGTCCTGCGGCCATTCGCCGCGTTCGATCTTGCGGATCTCGTCTCGGATCGCGATCATTGCGGCGATGAAGCGGTCCAGCTCCTGCAAGTTCTCGCTCTCGGTCGGCTCGACCATCAGCGTGCCCGGGACCGGGAAACTCAACGTGGGCGCATGAAAGCCGTAGTCCATGAGGCGCTTGGCGACGTCCTCGGCGCTGACACCGTTGACACCGCCGCTGGTTTCCTTGAGTGGGCGCAGGTCCAGGATGCACTCATGTGCCACGTGGCCATTGGCGCTCGCATAGAGCGTGGGATAGTGGTCTTTGAGCCGTGCGCTGATGTAGTTGGCGCTCAGGATCGCAATCTCGGTGGCAGCGGTCAGACCGTCCGGCCCCATCATGCGGCAATACATCCAGCTGATCGGCAGAACCGCGGCATTGCCCAACGGCGCTGCGGAAATGGCCCCCACGCCGCTGGCGGGTAATCCACCAGAGACATGTCCCGGCAGGTACGGCACCAGATCAGCGACCACACAAACCGGTCCCACACCCGGGCCGCCGCCGCCGTGCGGTATGCAAAAGGTCTTGTGCAAGTTCAGGTGACTGACGTCGCCACCAAATTCGCCCGGAGCCGCGACGCCGACCAGCGCATTCATGTTGGCTCCGTCCACATAGACCCGGCCACCGTGCTGGTGGACCAGTGCGCACAGCTCCTTCACCTGGGTCTCGAACACGCCGTGGGTGCTCGGGTAGGTGATCATCACCGCGGCCAGGTTGGCGCTGTGCTTCTCGCATTTGGCCTTGAGATCGGCCATGTCGACATTGCCGCTGCTGTCGCAGGCCGTCACCACCACGCTCAGTCCCGCCATTTGCGCGCTGGCCGGGTTGGTGCCATGGGCGCTCGAGGGGATCAGGCAGATGCTGCGGTTGCCCTGGCCTTTGGCGGCGTGGAAGGCGCGGATCGCCAGCAGGCCGGCGTACTCACCCTGGCTGCCGGCATTGGGCTGCAGGCTGATACCGGCATATCCGGTGGCCTCGCACAACCAGTCGCACAACTGCTGATCGAGTTCGACATAACCCTGGCGCTGCGCGATCGGCGCGAACGGGTGGATGTCGGCGAACTGCGGCCAGGTGATCGGAATCATCTCGCTGGTCGCATTCAGCTTCATCGTGCAGCTGCCCAGTGGGATCATGCTGCGGTCCAGAGCCAGGTCCTTGTCGGACAGGCTGCGCAGGTAGCGCAACATACTGGTCTCGCTGTGGTGGGTGTTGAACACCGGGTGGGTCAGGAAGCTGCTGCCGCGTTGCAGGCCGTCCGGCAGCATTGATGCGACACCGGTGTCGCATTGCGCAACGGTCGGCAAGGCCTGTCCTGCAGGGGAGAAAAGGGACCACAGAAGTGTCAGGTCTGCGCGCGTGCTGGTCTCGTCGAGCGACACGGACAGGCAGCCGTCCTGGGCGATGCGCAAGTTGACCCGTGCCTGTTGCGCGCGCTGCAACACCGCCGATGTGCCGGTGCCGGTCTGGACGGTCAGCGTGTCGAATGCGCTGGTATTGGCCAACGGGTACCCCAGCGCTTGCAGGCCGCGCGCAAGAATGGCCGTCAGCGTCGCAATGCGTCGTGCGATGCGGGTCAGGCCGGCGGGCCCGTGGTAGACCGCATACATGCTGGCAACCACCGCGGGCAGCACCTGCGCAGTGCAGATGTTGGACGTGGCCTTTTCACGCCGGATATGCTGTTCGCGCGTCTGCAACGCAAGCCGGTAGGCCGGGTTGCCATGCACGTCGATACTGACGCCGGCCAGCCGGCCCGGCATCGAGCGCTTGTATTCGTCGCGACAAGCCAGGTAGGCAGCGTGCGGTCCGCCGTTGCACAGCGGCATGCCAAAGCGCTGGGTGGTCCCGACGACGATATCCGCGCCCCATTCGCCGGGTGGCACGAGCAAGGTCAATGCCAGCAGGTCGGCCGCGACGCACACGGCCGCGTTGTTGGCGTGCACCTGATCGACCAGCGGACGCAGGTCATGGACGGTGCCCGTGCTGGCTGGGTACTGGGCCAGCATGCCGAAATAGTCGCCATCCACCATCAGCGTCGCCAGCGGTCCGACGCGAACGGTGATCCCCAGTGGTGCGGCACGGGTCTGAATGACTTCGATCGTCTGCGGGTGACAGTCGTCGGCGACCAGAAAGTTATTGCTCTTGCTTTTGACGCTGCGTTTGGCCAGCGTCATCGCCTCGGCCGCCGCAGTGGCTTCGTCGAGCATCGATGCATTGGCGATCGCCATGCCGCTCAGGTCGCAGACCATGGTCTGGAAGTTGATCAGCGCCTCCAGGCGGCCTTGCGAGATTTCCGCCTGGTAGGGCGTGTAGGCGGTGTACCAGGCCGGGTTCTCCAGAACATTGCGCAGGATGACACCCGGTGTATGCGTGCCGTAGTAACCCTGGCCGATGAAGTTGCGCCAGACCTGGTTCTTGTCGGCGATGGCCCGGATCTCTGCCAGCGCGGCTGCCTCGCTGATGGCTGCGGGTATGACCATTCGGCTGGCGCGGGCGATCGAGCGTGGCACGATGCCTTCTACCAGGGCCTGGCGCGAGGCGGCGCCAACCACCGACAGCATGTGCGCCTCGTCGCCCGGGCTGATGCCGATATGGCGGCTGATGAATTCGTGCTGGTGCTCCAGCGCTTGCAGCGTCATGGCAGATGGCATCGACATGGCATTCTCACAAGGTGTAGGCGCAACGCCGACGCGGGCGTAGCGTAATCGGATTCAGGTGCAACTGCGCTGCGCACAGGGCCGGTCGCGCGAAAGGTCAGGCATTGGCCGAAAAGCTGCCGTAGGCGGTCTCGTCCATCAGCGCATCGAGCTGGGATGCATCCGACAGCTTGACCTTGAAGAACCAGCCTGCACCCAGCGGGTCGGAGTTGGCCAGCGACGGGTCGGCGCGCAACGCTTCGTTGACTTCGGTGACGTCGCCACTGACCGGCATGTAAACATCGGCCGCCGCCTTGACCGACTCCACGACCCCAGCGACCTCTTTTGCGTCGAAATGCTTGCCAACCTCGGGCAGATCGACGAAAACCACGTCGCCAAGCGCATCCTGCGCATGGGTGGTAATGCCGACGGTGGCGATGCCGGCTTCGATATTGAGCCACTCGTGGTCTTCGGTGTATTTGATTGCCATGGGATTCTCCAGTAGGGTAACGGGTTGGTCAGATGGGTTGCGAAGAAGCGGGGTGGGTACGGCAGGGGCCAGATCGTTGCGCGGGTGGCTGTCAGCCGCGGAAATAGCGATGCGGCACGAAGGGCATGCCGACGACTTCCATCGGAACCGCCTTGCCCCGCACCAGGGCCTGCAGTCGCGTGCCGGGGACCGCGCATGCGCTTTGTACATAGGCCATCGCGACGGGCTCGTTGATGGTCGGCCCGAGCAGGCCGCTGGTGACCTCGCCAATCGGCTTGCCGGCGCAGTCCTGCAGCAAGCTGTGCTCGCGCACCGGAATCCGCTCCAGCGCTTTCAAGCCGACGCGCCTGCGTTTCGGTGCGCCTTCGCCTCCGGCGAGTTGCGCCAGCACGATGTCGGCGCCGGGAAAACCGCCGGCGCGCGCACCACCCGTGCGACGTACCTTCTGGATCGCCCAGTTCAGATTGGCTTCGACCGCTGTGGTGGTAGTGTCCAGGTCATTGCCGTAAAGGCACAGTCCGGCTTCCAGACGCAAGGAGTTGCGGGCGCCCAGGCCGATCGGCTTGACTTCGGCCTGCGCGAGCAGGAGGCGGGCCAGCGCCTCGGCCTGCTTTTCATGCACCGAGATCTCGAAGCCATCCTCGCCGGTATAGCCGCTGCGGGTGGCGAAAATCTCGATCTGCTGGCGCGCGCCGTCCGATTCCGACACCACACTGCATCGTGCGCCGGTCATGAACGTCAGTTTTTCGATGCCGGGTGAGAGGCGTTGCATCACGCTGACCGCCTGTGGTCCCTGCAGGGCGAGCAATGCCAGCTCCGGGCAGGGTATGACCTCGCAGCGATTGCCGATCCGTGCCTCGATATGTGCGAGGTCTGCAGTCTTGCAGGCGCCGTTGACGATGACGAACAGGTCGCCGTTGTGCAGGTAGTCGCGGTTGACGAACATCAGGTCGTCCAGGATGCCGCCCGCATCGTTGAGCAACAGGCCGTAGCGCTGTTTGCCCCGTGGCAGGTCGATCACATCCACCGGCATCAGCGACTCGAAGGCTGCCCCTGCATCGGGCCCGAGCAGGCGCAACTGGCCCATGTGCGAGACATCGAACAGCCCCGCCGCGGCGCGGGTGTGCAGGTGCTCGGCCATGACGCCGCTGGGATACTGCACCGGCATGGTGTAGCCGGCAAATGGCACCATGCGCGCGCCGAGTTCCACGTGCAGGGCATGCAATGGCGTCTGACGCAGTGATTCAGGGGTGCTGGACAAATGGCTTCTCCCGGGGCAACTGTCGAACCATGGCTATAGCCATGGGCTGCCCCCGCTGTCCGTGGTACCTGAGAGATTCACCGCTGGCACCTGCACCGGTTGGTGCGGCAGGCGGCTTGCTCCTTCGGTGGATGGCGCCTGGCGCCACCTCTCTCCAGTGGGGAAACGACACGTGGATTGTTGGCCACGGACGGTTGCCAGTCCTTTTTGCCTGAGCGTTCAACCGGCTGCGATCAGCCTGTACTGCGCCTTCGGCGGCCCCCCTGATGGGAGACTCTCTCCTGACGAAACGCCTCCACTATAACCGCAATAAAACTGCCAATCCGCAACGGACGCCGCTTGTCCTGCCAGCGACGCCGTCGCCGGCTACATGCCCGCGTAGTTCGGACCGCCTCCGCCCTCGGGCGTGACCCAGACGATGTTCTGGGTCGGATCCTTGATGTCGCAGGTCTTGCAATGCACGCAGTTCTGCGCATTGATCTGCAGGCGATCCGTGTTGTCGTCGTCCTTGACGAACTCGTAGACGCCGGCCGGGCAATAGCGTGCCTCCGGCCCGGCGTATGTGCGCAGGTTGATACCTACTGGCACCGATGCGTCCTTGAGCGTCAGGTGCGCCGGCTGTTGCTCTTCATGGTTGGTGTTGCTGATGAACACGCTGGAAAGCCGGTCGAAGGTCAGCTTGCCATCGGGCTTGGGATAGACGATGGGCTTGCAATCAGCGGCCGGCTTCAGGTAGGCATAGTCCGGCTTGTCGCGGCGCAGTGTCCACGGAATATTGCCGCGCAACGCGAATTGCTCGATGCCGTTCATCAGCGTGGCGACGGTCAGGCCTTTCTTGAACCAGGCCTTGAAGTTGCGCGCCTTGTTGAGTTCGGCATGCAGCCAGCTTTTCTCGAATGCTTGCGGGTAGGCCTCGAGTACATCATGCTGGCGACCAGCGACGATCGCGTCGAACCCGGCCTGCGCGGCCAACATGCCGGTCTTGATCGCGGCGTGGCTGCCCTTGATGCGGCTGACGTTCAGATAACCCGCATCGCAGCCGACCAGCGCACCACCGGGGAAGACGGTCTTGGGCAGGCTGAGCAGGCCGCCCGCGGTAATGGCCCGCGCGCCGTAGGCAATGCGCTTGCCGGGCTTGATGCCCTTGGCCTCGTCGCCTTCCAGGTAGTAGCGGATGTTCGGATGGGTTTTCCAGCGCTGGAATTCCTCGAACGGGCTCAGGTAGGGGTTGCTGTAGTCGAGCCCGGTGATGAAACCCAGCGCCACCTTGTTGTCGTCGAAGTGGTACAGGAACGCGCCGCCATAGGTGTCGTCGTCCATCGGCCAGCCGGCAGTGTGCAGCACAAAGCCGGGCTGGTGGCGCTGCGGATCGATCTCCCACAACTCCTTGACGCCCAACCCGTAGGTCTGCGGGTCGCTGTCGGCATCAAGCTTGAAGTGGGCTATCAGTTGCCTGCCCAGATGTCCGCGTGCGCCTTCGGCGAATACGGTGTACTTGGCATGCAGTTCCATGCCAAGCTGGAAGCTGTCGCCGGGCTTGCCATCCTTGCCCACACCCATGTTGCCGGTGGCAACACCCTTGACCGAGCCGTTCTCGCTGTAGAGAACCTCGGCAGCCGCGAAGCCCGGAAAAATCTCGACGCCCAGCGCCTCGGCCTGCTCGGCCATCCAGCGCGTCACCGAACCCAGGCTGACGATGTAGTTGCCATGGTTCTGCAGGCAGGCCGGCAGCAGGAAGTTGGGGGTGCGAAACGAGGACTTCTCGCCCAGGAACACCATGGCATCGTCAGTAACCGGCTGGTTCAGGGGCGCGCCGCGCGCCTTCCAGTCCGGGATCAATTCGCTCAGCGCAATCGGGTCCATGATCGCGCCCGACAAAATATGCGCGCCTGGCTCGGAGCCTTTTTCCAGCACAACCACCGACAGTTCCCTTTCGGCCGCCGCCGCAAGCTGCTTGAGGTGGATCGCGGTGGCCAGGCCGGCCGGGCCGCCGCCCACGACAACCACGTCGTAATCCATGGCTTCGCGTGGGCCGTGCTGCGCAATGATTTCTGCTGGGGTCATGGTTGCTGGGCTTTCAGGACGGCCAATGCCGATTTCGGGAAGAAAGGCGATTTTATGCGGCGCCTCCAGGTGCGACGCCATAATCGATTGATCAACCTTTTTTTGGGAAATTGAGCCATGGCATACAGCCTCGACCTCTCGGGCCGCGTCGCCTTTATCACTGGTGCGTCCGGTGGGCTGGGCGCGCAGTTTGCCCGTACCTTGTCCAATGCCGGGGCAGCCGTGGTTCTGGCCAGCCGTCGCATCGAGAAACTCAAGGAGTTGCGGGCCCAGATCGAGGGCGCCGGGGGTAACGCGCATGTGGTCGAACTCGACGTGACGGACCATGACTCAATCAAGGCCGCGGTGGCCCATGCCGAAACCGAGATGGGATCGATCGATATCCTGGTCAACAACTCCGGTGTCAGCACCACGCAGCGGCTGCAGGATGTCGGCGAGGACGACTACGACTTCGTATTCGACACCAATGTCAAGGGCGCCTTCTTCGTCGCCCAGGAGGTCGGCAAACGCATGCTGGCGCGCGCCGTTGGCGCCGCGCCGGGCACCTTCATCGGCGGGCGGATCGTCAATATTGCGTCGGCCGCTGGACTTCGCGTGTTGCCGCAGATCGGCGTGTACTGCATGAGCAAGGCCGCGGTCGTACAGATGACCCGTGCGATGGCGGTGGAATGGGGCCGGTTCGGAATCAATGTCAATGCGATCTGCCCCGGCTACATCGATACCGAGATCAACCACCACCACTGGACCACCGAGCAGGGCCGCAAGCTCGTCCAGATGACGCCGCGCAGGCGACTGGGCGGTGTGGCCGACCTCGATGCCTTGCTGGTGATGCTGTGCGCCAAGGAGAGCCATTTTGTCAACGGCGCGGTGATTGCCGCCGACGACGGATTCTCGGTATGAGGCTGGAACTACCGCAGAACAAGAAGCTGGTTTTCGAGACCACCATCCCGATACGCTGGGGTGACATGGATGCGATGGGGCACCTGAACAACACCAGCTATTTTCGCTACATGGAGGTCTGTCGCATCGACTGGCTGGCGACGGTTGACAGCGTGCCCAGCCGCGCCGGCGAAGGCATCGTCATCGTCAACGCGTTCTGCAATTTCTATCGCCAGCTGACCTATCCGGGCGATGTGCTGCTCAGGATGTACACCAGCGACCCGGCGCGCACCACGTTCGAGACCTGGGTCACGATGGAGCGCACCGATGAGCCCGACACCCTTTGCGCGGCGGGTGGCGCGACGACGATTTGGGTGGATTTTCCGAGGCAAAAGGCAATAAAGCTGCCTGACTGGTTGCGGGCCGTCGTCAGCTGAGGGCTATTTCTGGCGCGGCACCCGCCCCAGCAGATAGAACTCCGGGTTCGGCATCATGCCGCTCATGTTGGCCATGCGGTTCGACAGGCCGAAGAACGCCGTGATCGCGCCGATGTCCCAGATGTCCTCGTCGTTCAGGCCGTGGGCGTGCAGGGCCTCGAAGTCGGCGTCTGCCAGTTCGTGCGATTGCTGGCAGACCTTCATGGCGAAATCGAGAATGGCGCTTTGACGCGGCGAGATGTCGGCCTTGCGGTAGTTGACGGCCACCTGGTCGGCCACCAGCGGTTTTTTCTCGTAGATGCGCAGGATGGCGCCATGCGCGACCACGCAATACAGGCAGTTGTTGGCGGCGCTGGTGGTGGTCACGATCATCTCGCGCTCGCCCTTGGTCAGACCCGACTCCTCGCGCAGCATCAGCGCGTCATGGTAGGCAAAAAAAGCCCGCCATTCGGCCGGCCGACGCGCCAGACCGAGAAAGACGTTGGGAATGAAGCCGGATTTCTCCTGCACCTCCAGGATGCGCGTGCGGATGTCCTCGGGCAGGTCTTTTAGTTCGGGAGCGGGGTAGCGGTTCATCGTGCTTCCTTGTGGTGTCGGTATCAAGTTCCTGGCCGTCAGCCCAACTTACCAGCGCGCGCCGAACTGGCGCTGCAGGTCCTGCAGTTGCGCCGGGTTGAGCGGCAACAATGGCCGCGATCCCATGCACACCAGCCGGGCCGTTTCTTCCAGTTCTTCGAGCGTCGCCATCGCCGCTGCAGGCGACGTGTGCCAGACGTTGGGACCCAGGCGTTCGAGCATGACCGCGCGCAGTTCGATGCCGTCGGACGCATAGCGGGCAATCGTCTCGGTCACCCGTTCGGCTGTTTGCGGGTCACCGGGAAAGTGATACGGGATCACTGGCACCCGTCCGACCTTCATGACGAAATAGGGCGTGAGGGGGGGCAACAACTCCGCCTCGTGCGGCGCCAGGGTCAGCGCGACGCAATGGCTGCTGTGCGTGTGCACGATGCAGCGCGCGGCGCTCGAGAATCGGGCCGTGGCGCCGTAAATGCGGGTGTGCAGCGCAATCGTCTTGCTTTGCCTGTCGCCACTGATGTGTTGTCCGTGCCCGTCCAGCCGCGCCAGCCGTGCCGGGTCCAGGAAACCCAGGCAGGCATCGGTGGGCGTTATCAGAAATCCGTCGTCCAGCCGCACGCTGATGTTGCCGGCGCTGGCGTGGACGTAACTGCGCTCGAACAGGCTCTTGCCAATGCGGCAGATTTCTTCGCGGGCCAGGGATTCGTTCATGGGCTTGGGTGCAGGGGCAGGCTACGCAGTCTATCCGCCCATCAGTTTGTGCACCAGATCAGCAGTAGTGGATGCCTGGTATTTTCGCATCAGGCGCGCTCGGTATATTTCAACGGTCCGGTGGCTGATGGCCAGCGCCCGGCCGATCTGCTTGCTGGTCAGCCCGTCCAGCAGATGGGCTGCGACCTCGCGTTCACGTGCGGTCAGTTCTGCCTTGACCGGCCGGCGGGAGGAGAGATCCATGAAGGTCCAGATGCCGGCCGCATGCGGGTCCTGCCGATTCATCGCGCGCCCGGTGACATGGCACCAGAAGGTCTCGCCGCTGCCGCGCTTCATGACCCGATCGTCCGCATAGTGACCACCGGCGTTGAGGATGGGAGCAATGCGCAGGCCGGTGCGCTCGTATTCCTGCTGGCTCGGGTACAGCATCTGGAACGTCTGGCCGATCAGCAATTCGCGCGACAAGCCGAACATCTCGCACAGGCGCGCATTGCAGTCGATGATGCTGCGATGGCGCGAAAGCACCAGCCCGATCGGCGCGAGATCGAACGCCAGTTGGTAGTCGACGTCAGTCATACGCCGCCAGGCTTGTCGCCGCGCGTTTGTCGCAGCCCCCAAGGGGGCCCATTTGCCTGGGATTGGCCAACTGCAGAAATGCCTGCGTCAATGCATGGTTCACCAGTACGAAATACTACGTATGGCATTACGTAGTATCGTTCAGACCTCACCATCAGGAGATCAGTGTGAACAAGATTTTCCCCTCCGCCGCCAAGGCGCTCGAAGGTATCGTCAAGGACGGCCAGTTGATGGCTGTGGGCGGTTTTGGCCTGTGCGGCATTCCCGAGGCGTTGATCGACGCGCTACGCGACAGCGGCATGAAGAACCTGACCGTTATTTCCAACAATGCCGGCGTCGACGGATTCGGCCTGGGCAAACTGCTCGAGACGCGCCAGATCAAGCGCATGGTCTCGAGCTATGTGGGCGAGAACAAGGAGTTCGAGCGCCAGTACCTGGCCGGTGAACTGGAACTGGAATTCACGCCCCAGGGCACCTTGGCAGAGAAGCTGCGTGCGGGGGGCGCGGGCATACCGGCCTTCTTCACCAAGACCGGCGTCGGCACCTTGGTGGCCGAGGGCAAGGAGCTGCGCGAGTTCGACGGCGAGACCTATGTGTTGGAGCGCGCGCTGGTGCCTGACGTGGCGCTGGTCAAGGCGCATCGTGCCGACAAGTCGGGCAATCTGCAGTTCCGCTATACCGCACGCAATTTCAATCCTGCCGCAGCCATGGCGGGCAAGGTCACGATCGTGGAGGTAGAGGAGATCGTCGAGACCGGCACCATGGAGCCGGACCAGGTGCATTTGCCGGGCATCTATGTGCACCGTATCGTGCTCAATGCACATCCGGAAAAGCGGATCGAGAAGCGCACGATCCGCGAGAAAGCAGCTGCCTGAACCCGACAAACGAGACGAACTGGAGACTGATATGGGCTGGACTCAAGACCAAATGGCGGCACGTGCTGCCAAGGAACTGCAAGACGGGTATTACGTGAACCTGGGTATCGGCATCCCGACCCTGGTGGCCAACCATGTTCCCGCCGACATGGAAGTGTGGCTGCAGTCGGAGAACGGCATGCTGGGCATCGGCCCGTTCCCGACCGAGGACGAGGTCGATGCCGACTTGATCAACGCTGGCAAGCAGACCGTGACCACGATGGCGGGCTCATCCATCTTCGGTAGCCACGACAGCTTTGCAATGATCCGCGGTGGCAAGATCAACCTGTCCATCCTGGGTGCCATGCAGGTCAGCGAAAAGGGTGACCTGGCCAACTGGATGATTCCGGGCAAGATGGTCAAGGGCATGGGCGGCGCGATGGACCTGGTGGCCGGCGTCAAGCGCGTCATCATCCTGATGGAGCATGTCGCGAAAAAGAAAGACGGCAGTTTCGACCTGAAGATCCTGCCGCAGTGCTCGCTGCCTTTGACCGGGGTCGGCGTCGTGAACCGCATCATCACCGACATGGCCGTGATGGACGTCACGCCCGAAGGCCTGAAGGTGGTGGAACTGGCCCCGGACGTCACGCGCGACGCTCTGCAGGAGCGGACTGGCGTCAAGCTGATCTGATCTGACTGGGTCGGGCTGGGCGGCCTTGCCGCCGTCATTGCCGGGGCAAGCTTGACCTGCTGCGGTCGACCCACCTCAGACGGCCGCTTTGCGCGGACGTTGCCGCACCAGATGCAGCGTTTCCTTGCGTACGACACCGCGCAGCCAGCGAAACGCTGGTTCGGCATGATGGCGTTCATGCCAATATTGCTTGATCTCGAATTGACCCAGTGGCAGTGGCGGCGCAAACAGCTTGATGTCGATCAGACGGCTGAAAGCGAGGCCCAGATCCTCGGGAATGGTCACCACCAGATCCGAGCGCGCAATCAGGAACGGCAGCGCGGCAAAACGCGGCACGCGCAAGCTCACGTCGCGCGTCATGTTCATCCGCGCCAGCGTTTCATCAACGACGCTGTGCGGTGAGCCGCTGGTCGAGTACATGCCGTGCTTGGCGCGCAGGTATTGCTCGATCGACAGGCTGTCGCCAATATCCGGATGGCCGGTGCGAACCGCGCAGACATAGGATGTCTTGCGAATCGTCTGCTGGCGCGCCCAGTTGGGCATGCCCAGGAAATAGCCGATGGCCAGGTCGATTTCGCCGCTGTCCAGCGCGTCGACCACCTCATCGGGCCGCAGGTCGATGATGCTGATCTTGGCATGGGGCGCCTGCTCGCTGACCTGCTTGAGCACCTGGGGCATCACCACCAGCATGCCGACATCGTTGATATAGATGCGGTAGTGCACCGTCGTCGTGCTACGCGAGAAGGTGGCCACCTGGTGGACTTCGCGCAGCATAGTCAGCGCCCGGGCAATCTTGACCGCGATGGTGTCTGCATGCGGCGTGGGTCGCATGCCGTGCGAGGTGCGCACGAACAGCGGGTCGTCGAAGTGGGTGCGCAATCGCTTGAGCGCCGCACTGACGGCCGGCTGGGTCAGACCCAGTTCAATGCCTGCTGTCGACAGATTGTTGTGCCGGTGCACCGCATCGAAGGTCTTGAGCAGGTTCAGGTCGAGTTTGTGCAGTTCCATGCATGTCTCCAGCAGCGCGAACGCAATGCGCGGCCAGCAACGTGATATTCACATCATTGATAGTAACGATAAATGGTCTTGGTTGCGGCTTATATGGGAGGGCACTAGACTGCGCTGTGACATTGGACAGGCCGGCCACGCGCCGGTGCGCACGGAGAGCCCATGGACGTTTCGCACTCAGAGACGCGTTATGCCGGACTGATCGGCGCGCTTGCCGCGCGCCACGCGCAGCCGTTGTGGGACCGCTACCACCGTATCACGACCCGCGCACCGCAGGCGCCGGATGTTCCTATGGCCTGGGCCTGGCGCGACATGTTGCCGCTGATCGATCGGGCCTCGCGCGAAGTGGCGATGGAAGACGCCGAACGGCGGGTGTTGCTATTGACGCATCCGGCGTTCAATGGTCGGGTCGCCACCACCACCAACCTGTCGGGCGGTCTGCAGACCTTGTTGCCGGGCGAGACGGCACGGGCGCATCGCCACAGCCTGCAGGCGATCCGTTTCGTGATGAGCGGCGAAGGGGCCATCACTACCGTCAACCAGCACCAATGCCCGATGGCCGAGGGCGATCTGGTGTTGACACCGGCCTGGACCTGGCATGAACATAGGCACCAGGGAACGCACCGCCTGGTGTGGTTCGATGGGCTCGACCTGCCGTTGCTGCACCACCTGGACAGCATGTTCTTCGAGATGGCCAGCCCGAAAGCGGGCGCAGTCGAGCCGTCTGCAACGCGTCCACCGGCAGCGCACGGCGCAGCGGTTCTGCTCGGGCCCGACGCGCAGGAACCAGGCGATGCTGCGGGCAGTCGCTATCGGTTCGCCTGGCAGCGCGCTTGCCGGGCCATTGCAGAGGCTGCGCCGCAGGCCGATGGCAGCCGCTGGTTGCGCTATGTCGATGGCCAATCGCAGGGAGCCGTGCTTCCGACCCTGGACTGCTACCTGCTGGCCTGCGCATCAGGCCGCCCGACCCGGCGCTACCGCAGCACCAGCAACGCGATTTGTGTCATTGCGCGCGGACACGGCAGTAGCCGCATCGGCACGACGACGATCGCATGGTCACAACACGATGTGTTTACATTGCCGCACTGGAACTGGATCAGCCATACCGCGGCGTCCGACGACGCCATGGTCTTCATGATGACCGATCGCGAGTTGCTGGCCTGCATGGGCTACCTGCGCGAGGAAGAGGTCGAAGCTACATGATCGACAACCGGGGTCACGTCGCGTCGTATGCGTGCTCACGCTGCTGGAGCATTGCCCGATGAAGATCTGTCGATTCAACGGCGGCCGCCTGGGGGTGGTCGACAACAGTCTGGTGTATGACGTGACCAGCGTACTCGATCTGCTGCCGGCCCAGCGGTATCCGCTGCCGCAAAAAGACCTGTTGATCGAGGCCTTGCCACGGCTGCGGCCACAGCTATTGAAGGCTATGGCAGGGGCGCAGCGCCATGCGGCGGATACCGTGCGGTTCGACACGCCGGTGGCCAATCCTGGCAAGATCATCGGCGCGCCGATCAATTACCAGGACCATATTGCGGAGTCCAAGGCCGATGCGGGAATCGCGCACGGGCGCCAGATCACGTCGATCGCTGACTGGGGCCTGTTTCTGAAAGCCGGCAGTGCCCTGATCGGCTGCGGCCAGGAGATTGCGTTGCGATTCGGTGGCCGCCGCAATGACCATGAGGTCGAGCTGGGGGTGGTGATCGGTTCGATCTGCCGGCAGGTTTCCCGCGCCGATGCAATGGCCCATGTCGCTGGTTACGCCGTCGCGCTGGACATGACGGTGCGGGGCACGGAATTTCAGAGTTTTCGTAAATCCATCGACACCTATGCCGTGCTCGGACCCTGGATGGTCACCGCCGACGAGATCGCCGACCCGAACCAGCTCGATCTCTGGCTGAGTGTGAATGGCCAGATGCGCCAGCAGTCCAATACCCGCCATATGGTGTATGACGTGGCGCGGCTGATCGAATTTGCGTCGGCCTTCTATACATTGCAACCGGGCGACATCATCATGACCGGCACACCGCAGGGCGTTGGCCCTGTCGTTCCCGGCGACCGATTGAAGGCGGGCATTGATCAGGTGGGAGAGTTCGAGATCCGGGTGGCGCCGCAGTATGCCGATGTGGCCGCACCGTGAGCGCCGCATAGACCAGCAAGGAGTTCTGTTTCATGCCAGGTATTTCGGTGTTGGGCATCTGCGGCAGTTTGCGCCGCCAGTCCTATAACCTGGGCGCGTTGCGCGCTGCGGGAGGCATGCTGCCTGAAGGAATGGCGCTGCGCATCGCGCGCTATGACGCGGTTCCCTTGTTCAGCCAGGACCTGGAGGCCGAGGGCGTGCCGCTGGCGGTGATCCAGTTGGCGCAGGAAATCCGCGCTGCTGACGCGCTGCTGATTGCAAGTCCGGAGTACAACTTTTCCATCTCCGGCGTGCTCAAGAACGCGATCGACTGGATGTCGCGCCAGCAGCCACAGCCGTTCAAGGACAAGCCGGTCGCCTTGATGTCAGCCACACTGGGACCGGTCGGTGGAGCGCGACACCAGTACGAGGTGCGCAAGATTTTGGGCTGCCTGGAGGCCTTGGTGATGCCCAAGCCCGAGGTATTCATCAACCTGTGCCAATCGAAGTTCGACACAGAAGGCAATTTGGTGGACGCTGCGGCGCGCAAGGCTGTGGCAGACCAGATGGAGGCCTACGGGCGCTGGACGCGCCGGATGCTGGTTCGGTGAAGTGAGCGGGATCAATTTTTTCACGAGGAGACAAGCACATGAAACAGACACTCTTATCGGCTGCACGGGCCGTCATTGCCGGCGCCATGGTCGCGGTTGCGCCGCTGGCGTTCGGCCAGAACACGATCAAGATCGGCATGATCACGGATCGGGTCGGGCCCGCCAAGGGCTATGCCGAACCGGTGGCGCAGGGTGCGGTGTACGCCGTCAAGGAGCTCAATGCCAAGGGCGGATTGCTGGGTCGGCAGATCGAACTACTGGTGGAAGACGATCAAGGCAAGCCCGATGTGTCAGCCACCGCGGCGCGCAAGCTGGTCGACGCTGGCGTGGCGTTCATCCTGTCGGTGTCGTTGACGCCGGCCACGCAGCAGGCGCAGTCGGTCACGCTGGAGACCAAGACACCGCACATGACACCGTCCAACAGCGGTGACACGCTGACGACCCAGATCAACAACGCGAATTTCTGGCAGACCGGGCCGTTGGGCTCGACCCAGATCGCGACCCTGCTGTCCTACGCCAGCAACAAGAACTTCAAGAGAGTCGCGCTGGTCACCGACAACTCGGACCTGGGCCAGCTGACCAACCGCTTCTTTAAGGGCGCGCTGGAGAAAGCCAACATTCAGATCGTCAGCGAGGAGGTCGTGCCGCGCGGCTCGACCACTGCCGATCCGCAGATGCAAAAGGTGCGTGCCGCCAATCCGGATGCGGTGTTCCTGGCTGGCGTGCTGACGCCGGAGAACGCACTTATCCTGCGTTCGTACCGCCAGCTTGGCCTGAAGATGCCGCTGCTGGGCAACTACAACTTCTCGATCCCGGTCTACGGCTCGGTGGCAAAAGGCCTGCTCGATGGCGTGACGTTTGTCGATGCGTTCGATCCGGCCAAGCCGCAGACCAGGCAGTTCTTCGAGAGCTACAAAAAGGACAACGGCGGCACCGAACCGTACAACCTCAATGGCTACGGCTATGACGGCATCATGCTGGTGGCCGACGCAATCAAGCGTGCCGGCAGCACCGACAAGGAGAAAGTACGCGAGGCGATGCAAGCCACCAAGGGTTTTCAGGGCGTGATGGGCGGCGTGGGCACCTCGTATGGGTTCGCCGACGGCAAGCGCACCGGCTTTGACCCCAATGGCATGGTGGTGCGGGTCTATGAAGGTGACATCCAGGGAAAGGTCGTGCACGTCGGCGCGAAGTGAGCGACTTCCTTGAGTTGATCGTCGGGGCCACGGCCAGCGGCTGCATCTATGCGTTGGTGGCCCTTTCCTACCTGTTGATCACCCGGCCCACCGGGGTCATCAATTTCGCGGTTGGTGAGTGGTCCATGCTGGCGGCATTCGGCGGCTTTCTGGCTTTGTCACGCTTCGAGTTGCCGTACCCGGTCGGCATGGCCATCATACTGACGCTGATGGTGGGTGTCGGATGGTTGACCGAGCGCATCGCGGTGCGTCCGCTGGTGGAGCAAGGCGCTCCGGCGTTGGCTCCGATCCTGGCCCTGCTGGGTATGCTGGTGGTGTTCCGCGAACTGGTATCGGTCGGCATGGGGCCCGATCCGCGGCCAGTGCCGCCGGTATTTGGTTATGGGCGGCTTGAGTTGGGCCCGGTCGCGGGTTCTTACCAGAGCTTTTTCATCATTGCGATTACGGCCAGCGTATTTGCGGCCGTCTGGTATTTCTTTGAGCGTACCCTGGCCGGGCGCTCGTTCGAGGCGGTTGCCATTGACCGGCGCGCCGCTGCCTTGATGGGCATCAACCTGCGCCGCGTCACGTCGCTGGCGTTTGCCGGTAGCGCTGCGGTAGCGGCGCTGGCCGGCGTGCTGGTGGCGCCGAATGTGTCCGCGCATTACCTGATGGGCTTGCCGTTGGCAATCCAGGGGTTTACCGCGCTGGTCATCGGTGGCGTCGGGCGGGTCGAAGGTGCCTTGCTGGGCGGCCTGATCCTGGCAATGGCAGAGCAGCTCACGGTGCGCTATGCCCCGATACCACCCGGCCTGGCGCAAGGAGTGCCGCTGGTGCTGCTGATCGTTTTTCTGCTGCTGCGCCCGACCGGGCTGCTACGCGCGCGAGAGTCGCGGACATGAGGTCGCTGGCAGCTTTCCTGTTCGCGGCGCTGGTGTTGTCCGCGATCGCCTTCATGCTGGGCTCTTACCAGACTGACGTGTACCGCAAACTGCTGTTGTGGATGTCGCTGGCGCTAGGCTACAACTTCCTGTTCGGTATCGCGGGGCAAGTGGCTTTTTCGCATTTCACCTTCTACGGGATCGGCGCGTATGCCATGGTTATCCTGCTGTTCCAGGTCGGGCTGCCGCTGCCACTGGCGATCATGGCGGGCGTGGTGGTCTGCGTCGTGCTGGCACTGGTCGTGGCGATACCGGCCACGCGGCTGGAGGGTTTTTACCTGGCACTGGCCACATTGGCCTTTGCGCAGTTGTTCATCGTTGTGCTCAACGAGGGCGGCTCGGTTACCGGCGCTGCCGGGGGGCTGGCGAACTACCGATTGCCGGACGTCCTGGGCGTGCGGGTCACAGGCCCCTGGTACACCGTGGTGATCGTGTTTCTGCTGCTGGGCACGCTGGCGGTGCTGTGGCGGCTCGACCGTTCGTGGTTCGGCCGCGCCTGCCGGGCCGTGCGCGATGACCCGCAGGCGGCCCAGGCCATGGGCATCAACGTCACCACGACGCGCATCCTGGCCTATGCGGTGACCAGTGCGTTGGCCGGTGTGGCCGGGATGGTCTATGCGTTTGTCGACAATACCGTCAACCCACCGATTTTTGGCCTGGAAAACGCGTTCCTGCTG
This sequence comes from Rhodoferax sp., assembly GCA_031396205.1. GTDB lineage: Bacteria > Pseudomonadota > Gammaproteobacteria > Burkholderiales > Burkholderiaceae_C > CAISIP01. Next base: position 15,059 of record JANNKH010000097.1, on the reverse strand, counting down.
CTGTTCATGGTGATCGTGGGCGGCAGCGGCAGGCACGCCGGCGCGCTCATCGGAGCTGCGTTGCTGTACCTGTTGCCGTTCGTTTTGTCGCCGCTGATCGGGCATCACCATGCGCTGGTCTTTGGCGTGGTCATGGTGGCTGTGGTGTTGTTCCAGCCCAAGGGCCTGATCGGTGTCTGGGACTGGTGGCTGGCGCGCCGCAGGGCATCATGAGCGCCCCCAGCCCTGTCTTCGCCAGGCCCCCCGAGGGGGTGCAGGAAAACTTGGGAGCGGCCCGGCGTTTTCTTGTGCGCGGCGGCCGGGAACTGCTGGTCGCCAAGGGCCTGTCCAAGCGCTTTGGTGGTCTGCTGGCGGTATCCCACCTCGACCTGGATGTGCGCGAGGGGGAAATACTGGGCGTCATCGGGCCCAATGGGGCCGGCAAGAGCACGACCTTCAACATGATCGCGGGCGCGCTTGCGCCCAGCAGCGGCGCGTTGTGGTTCGACGGCGAGGACCTGACCGGCTTGCCGGCCCATGCCATGGCCGAACGCGGCATCATGCGCACCTTCCAGCACAACAAGCCATTTGCCAGCATGACGGTGCGCGAGAACGTCATGGTCGGTATGCACCGGCGTTTGCGCGGTTCGCTGTGGCGGATTCTGCTGGCCGGACCGGGGGTGGTCCGTGCGGAGCGCGAGGCGGCCCAACGCGCCGACGCGCTGGTCGAATTCGTCGGCCTGGGCGAATGGCGCGAGGCGGCGGTCGACACGCTGTCGTTCGGGCAGGGCCGGCTGCTCGAGATCGCGCGGGCGCTGGCGTCCGAACCGCGCCTGATCCTGTTCGACGAACCTGCCGCGGGGTTGACGCCGGCTGAATGCGAGCGACTGTCCGGCATCATTCGCCAGATCGCGCAGCGGGGCATTGCGGTGCTGCTGATCGAGCACGACATGCACTTTCTGATGGCACTGGCCGACCGGGTCGTGGTGCTGAACTTCGGCGCCAGGATTGCACAGGGCACGCCGCAGGAGATCCGTTCCGATGCGGCCGTGGTCGAGGCCTATCTGGGTGATCTGGGGGCGATGGCCGATGCTTGAGGTGCGCAATCTGTCGGGCGGATACGGCCACGGCATGGTGCTGCAGGGCGTCGAACTGCAGGTCGCGCGCGGCGAGACGGTTGCGTTGCTGGGGCCCAATGGTGCCGGCAAGTCCACCTTGTTGGCGGCCTTGTCGGGTACCTTGCCGGTGCGCAGCGGCAGCGTGCGAATTGACGGCGACGACCTGATGGGCATGCCCAGTCATGTGATCGTCGGGCGCGGCGTGGTGCAGGTGCCCGAGGGGCGGCGCATGTTTGCACCGTTATCGGTGCGTGACAACCTGCGCCTGGGTACCGTGCGGCTGGCCGGTCGCAATGCGCGCCTCGAGCACGAGCGGTTTGATTTTGTCTATGGACTGTTCCCGCGCCTTGCAGAGCGGCGCGCACAGCTCGCCGGCACCTTGTCGGGCGGCGAGCAGCAAATGGTTGCCATCGGCCGGGCCCTGATGTGGATGCCGCGCGTGCTGTTGCTGGACGAGCCTTTTCTTGGCCTGGCACCGCTGGTGGTGGAGGAAATCCGGCGCGCGCTGAACGCGTTGCGCGAGACCGGGTTGACCATGGTCCTGGTGGAGCAGAAACTCGACATCGCATTGCCGTTCACCAGCCGGGCCTACGTGCTGGTCAAGGGCCGGGTGGCGTTGTCGCAAGCCAGTGCGCAGATGGCGGCGCGGCCCCGGCTGTCGCAGTTGTATTTTGACCTTGCGAAGGACCATCAACCATGACCAAGACAGGTTCGGCGGTGCCAGGCGTTGCGCAGCCCTTTGTTGTCGCGATGACCCGGGGTGTGCACCATCTGGCGCTCAATACCGACGACATGAAGATGACAATTGATTTCTACACCGGCGTGCTGGGCATGCCGCTGGTGCATGCGCTCAAGGTGCCGCCCGGCCTTGGCACCGGTCCGGGCAACCGCGGCAACCCGCCGTTCGAGAATCTGCGCCATTATTTTTTCGACGCTGGCGGGGACTGCCTGGTCGCGTTTTTCGAGATCCCCAAGGGCGCCAAGGGGCAGGTCGACCGCGACGCGATCGCCGCCATGCAGCATTGCTCGTTCGCCGTCACCCAAGAGCGCTTCCGGCATTTGTGCGGCCGATTGCAAGTTGCGGGGGTGGCGCTGATAGGGCCGATCCCTGTGGGCGCCGGTACCTGGTCGGTCTATTTTTTCGATCCCAACGGCATCCGTCTCGAGTTGTCTTACCAGGAGGGTGATGGCGACGACATCCGGGTTATCGAGCGCTGGACCCAGACCCGCGACGAAGCCCTGGCCGAATTGCGGAGCTTGTCGGACGATACGCGTTGGCTCGAGCAGGTGACCCGCCACCTGTCCGTACAGCGTACCTGAGTCAACGCCTGCCGGCGCAAGGAGAGCACCATGCCCGATCCAGTCCCTGTCCATGGCTTGCACCATGTGGCCTATCGCTGTCGCGACGCCGAGGAAACCCGCCACTTCTATGAGGACGTGCTGGGCTTGCCGCTGGTGCATGTGGTACGTGCCGATACGGTACAGAGTACCGGCGAGGCCTGTCCGTTCGTGCACCTGTTCTTCGAGATGACCGACGGCGGTTGCGTTGCGTTCTTTGACCTGGGTGACAACGCCGCCGCCGAGCCGTCGCCGAACACGCCGCGCTGGGTCAACCACCTGGCACTGCGGGTCGGCTCGCCGGCCGAGGTGGACCAGGCCAAGGCGCGTTTGCTGCAGGCCGGGATCGACGTGATCGGGCCGGTGTCGCACGATGGTTTCGTGCACTCGATCTACTTTTTCGACCCGAACGGCATTCGGCTCGAACTCACCCTGACGATGTCCGACAGCCGGGAGTTGCAGGCATTCCGCGATGACGCCCACGCGGCACTGTCCCGGTGGACACACGAGAAAGGCCGCCGTCCGGTGGTGCACGGAGCGTCGGAGGCGATGAGCACGATCGACAAGGAGACCCGTTGATGGCAGATGCGCAGATTCGTTTCGAGGTGCAACCCGAGTGGGTGCATGTGCAGTACGCCGAGGCCAGCAAGTTCAAGGAGGTCTACGGCTTTGCCGGCAACCAGGGCGTGGTCAACCTGGAGGGCATACGCTACCTGCCCAAGGGCAGGGCGTCGGACACGTTGCTGATTTACATGCATCCGGCTTCAACCTTGCAGTTGCTGCCGATGCCGCGTGCTATGGCCGAGCGCGGGGTACATGTATTGTGCGCCGCCAGCCGTTACGCACGCAACGACACGGCGCTGATCATGGAGAACGTGGTGGTCGACCTGGGCGCCTATGTGCGTCATGCGCGCGAGGTCTGGGGCTACCAGAAGATCGTTATTGCCGGATGGTCCGGCGGCGGTTCATTGGCGCTGTTTTACCAGGCGCAGGCCGAAAGGCCATCGGTCACCCATACGCCGGCCGGAGACCCGTGCAACCTCATCGCAGCGAAGTTGCAGCCGGCCGACGGATTCATTTTTCAAGCGGCCCATGTTTCGCGCGCCGTCGTATTGTCGGACTGGATCGATCCCAGCGTGCTGGACGAAAGCGATCCCGATCGGCGCGACCCGGAACTGGACCTCTACCACCCGGCCAACAAGCCACCGTATACGCCGCAGTTTCTTGCGCGGTTCCGTGCCGCGCAGTTGGCCCGCATCCGCCGGCGCACGGCCTGGGTGCGTGAGGTGCTTGAGCAACTTCGCCTGCGGGGCGGACTCGAGATGGAGCGCGGTTTCGTGACCCACCGCACGATGGCCGAGCCGCGGTTCCTGGACCCCCGCATCGACCCCAATGACCGACCCGTCGGCACCTGCTTCATGGGCAACCCGGAAACCGTCAACACCGGGCCGGTCGGGTCCGCGCGGTTCTCGACCTTGCGCTCCTGGCTGTCGCAGTGGTCGCCCGACGACACCCATGCGCACGGCGAGAAATGCGCGGCGCACATTACCGTGCCGATGCTGGCGATCGAGCACAGCGCCGACGATGCGGTGCCGCAGCCACACACACAACGCATATTCGACGCCTGTGCCAGTCGGGACAAGTCCATGGTCTGCCTGAAGGGTGCGACACACTATTTTGTCGGCCAGCCAGAGTTGCTGGACCAGGCGGCGTGGCTGTGCGTGAATTGGATGCAGGACCGCCATTTGATGGCCTGAAGTCGCTGGTCGGGTGCTGTTGCGCAGAAGTAGCCAGCGTACGCCACGGCGGTGATCGCTGGATCAACGGCGTGCCGGAGCGGAGCGCGACTTGCGCGGGTCCTTTTCTGATCACGTCTTGTCGCGCTTGCGGTTGTTCCCGGCGGCCTTGGAAGCCGGCGCAGACTGCAGATTGCTTTCGTCCTGCGCGAGATTGCCGATCATGGCCAGCAGGACCCTGCGCGCCATCGCCAGTTCGTCGGGTTCGACCCCGATGGTACTGATCCGGTTGGCGTCTTCGGCCAGTGGCACCAGCCGTTCCTTCAAAGCCCGGCCTTCGTCGCTCAGGTAGACGTAGACGTTCTTTTTGTTGGTGGGCAGTTGCCGGCGCGTGACATAGCCCCGCTCCTCCATGGTCTTCATCGCCGCGAAGGTGGTGGGTTCCATCACGCCGGCGCGCTCGCTCAGTTCCTTCTGCGTCAGGCCATCGGTCTCCCACAGGATGCGCAGGAAACTCCATTGGCCGAACGGCACGCCATGCGGCGCCAGCCTGATCTGCAGCGCGCGTCGAAACGCGCGTTCGGTGTCACGGATCAGATGCGCCATGCGGTCGTTGGGAACGGCGTCGCGCCAATGGCGCAGTATGTCCTGGGTGGGTGATGGCATTTAGCGTCCGGGCAGGCCCGTCTGAAAGCGCAGCGTCTGCGGTTGGCGGCTGGCGGAAGACGCCAACAGGGCCAGGCACACTTCGGTCGTGGCCCGGGCCCAGGCGCCACTGTGCAGCGCCGGCTCGCCGCGCACGACTACATCAATCAGTTCGTCGATCACCTCGCTGCGCGGAATGCGCGGCCTGGCCACGGCTTCGAAACGGCGTTGCGTATCGGTGAATATCTCCACGCCCAGCGGAGTCGGCCGCAGGTCGGCTTTCTCGCAGCAGACCACGATGTGGCCGAAATGCTGGTGGTGTGCGGCCACCTCGGGCGGCGGCGGGCTGTAAAGATCGCCGCCGTAGTTGCGCCTAGCCTTGAGTTCGCTTTCTTGTCCGTCCCGCGCCAGCTCGGCCAGGCGCTTGCGTGCGGCGCCATAGTCCTGGTCCTTCTTGCGCAGACCCAGTTCGCCCACACCGTCCATCAGGATGTCGCTGTCGTATCGTCCGTAGCCGCTGTAGGTTGCACTGGCAAATGCCCCGTCGTCGAACTCCAGTAGCGCCTGGTAGGCGCCTTCGGTATGGCGGGCAGGATCCCAGTTGCCCGTACAGGCGCTTACGCGGCGCACGCGGCCACCGCCAAGCAGACGCAGGATGTCGATCTGGTGTGCGGCCTGGCTGTAAATGACACCGCCGCCGGCCGCGGTGTCGAGCTCCTCGGGCCGGCGCGGCCGGTACAGAAAATCGGTGAAATTCATCGCCGTCAGCATGCGTACCGCACCGAAAGCGCCGCTGTCGATCAACGAGCGGGCGCGCAGGATCGGCGCATTGAAGCTGTGGCTATGGCCCACGACCATGGCCACGCCGCCCGCACGGGTGGCATCAATCATGGCATCGCATTGCGCCAGCGTTAGCGCCATGGGTTTTTCGACCAGCACATGCTTGCCACGGGCTGCAGCGATGCGCACATGCTCGGCATGGAACTGGTGCGGCGTGGCGATATAGACGACCTGCACCGCCGGATCAGCGCACAGTGCGTCGACGCTGTCGTAGGTGGGTGCTTTGAAGTCGCGACAGAACTGCGCACAGGCCGGCGCCAGCGGATCAGTCGCGGCGACCAGTTGCACGCGGCTATCGCCGATAAACGTGGGCAGCATCAGCGTGAAGGCCCGGCCCAGACCCGCAACGCCGATGCGCAAGGGCTCGGTGCTCACAGGTCCAGCACCAGTTCGCCACCGCTTGCACGCGACACACAGACCATGATCTGGTTGTGCTTCTCATCCTCGCGCAGCACCATGTCGCGGTGTTCCACCGCGCCGGACAGCAAGGTGGTGCGGCATGAGCCGCAGGTACCGCTCTCGCAGGAGCTCGGCACCGAGTGACCGGCGGCGCGCAACGCCTGCAGGATGCTGTGCTCGGCGTTCACGCGAACGGTTGCGCCGCTTCTGTGCAATCGCACGTCGAATGGCAGGTTGGCCGCGTGCTGGCTTGCGTCGACTCCAAAGCTCTCGAAATGGACGGACCCGGACGGCCAGTGCCCCGACATGTCGGCCACTGCATCCATCAGTGCGCGCGGTCCGCAGCAATAGACCTGGGCCTTGCCGGGCGCCTCGAACTCGGGCCACAGGTCGAGCGCCTGGTCGGGGTCGCCATGGTCATGGTGCAACTGCACCTGGCCTGCGAATTGGGCCTGCAGTTCGTCACGGAATGCGGTGCCGGCCGCGTCACGGGTGCAGTAGATCAGCCGAAAACGGACACCTGGGCGGTGCCGCAGCTGGCGCATCATCGACAGGATGGGCGTGATGCCGATGCCACCAGCGATGAACAGGAACTCTGTGGCCCGTGGATGTAGTTCGAAGTTGTTGCGTGGCACACTGACCGCGATGCTCTGCCCCGCCTGCAGCGCGTCGGCCATGCTGACGGAGCCGCCGCGTCCATGGCCATCGCGCCTGACGGCGATCTGGTAGTGCAGGCTGTCAGCCGGATCGGAGCACAAGGAGTAGTTGCGACGCACGCCGGCCGGTGTCTGCACCGTCAGGTGCGCGCCTGCGCTGAACGACGGCAGCGACTCCCCCTGTGGATGGCGAAATTCGAAACTCCAGGTGTCGGTGGACAGCAGCAGCTTCGCGGCCACCTGCAACGCCATGAACGGCGACTCGGAAACGGAAGTCCGATAGGGGCTGGACGCAAGCAACGCAAATCCTTTGGTTTGATGACCGTCAAAAAGAGCTTGACAAAGCAGGGTGCTGAAAATAATCTTAGTCTTCTAAGTATAAGTTTGCAAGATGTTTGATCGGAGTCTGCCGCACGGTAATGCAGTATGTTGACAAGTGACGAGAACGAGCTCCTGTGTCGCGTTGAGGGCAAGGCCGCGATGGGCCAGCTGATGCGTCGGCACTGGACGCCGGTATGCCTGGTCGAGGAGGTTGCCGAACCTGATGGAACGCCGGTGCGTGCCCGGGTTTTTGGCGAGGATCTGGTGGTGTTTCGCGACACCGAGGGCCACGTCGGCGTCATGGATGAGTATTGCCCGCACCGGCGCGCGTCGCTGGTGTTCGGCCGCAACGAGAACTGCGGCCTGCGCTGCCTGTACCACGGCTGGAAGATGGATGTGCATGGCAATGTGCTGGAGATGGTGTCCGAACCGGCCGCCAGCGGCATGACCGCCAAGGTCAAGCATCTGGCCTATCCGACCCGGGAATGGGGTGGATGCATCTGGGCCTACATGGGGCCGGCCGACTCCATGCCTGTGTTCCGGCCGCCGGCCTGGGCGCCCACCGAAGGCGCCCGGGTGACGATAGCCAAGGCGATCATCGCGTGCAACTGGGCTCAGATCCTGGAGGGCGCCATCGACTCTGCACACAGTTCCAGCCTGCATTCATCGGACATGGTACCGGCGCGCGGGGACAGCGCCAAGGCGACCGATTCGATGTGGCTGCGCCCGTCAACCGACAAGGCGCCGCGGCTGCAGGTCGAGCGCACACCCTATGGATTTCGGTATGCCGCGATCCGCAGGCCGATCCAGAATGCTGCCGTCAACGACTATGTGCGCTCGACGGTTTTCGTGGCGCCGGCCACCGCGCTGATTCCGCCGAACAATCGGTACAACGTGGCCAACATCAACGTGCCGCTGGACGACACGCACACGGCGTTCTATTTCATCGCCTGGGGCCATCCATCGCATACGCCCGAGACTGCCACGTGGCGCAAGTTCCTCGGACAGGAGGTGGGTCGCGACCTGGACGAGCACTACCGCCCGCTGCGTAACCGCGAAAACCGGTTCTGGCAGGATCGGGTCGCAATGAAAGCGGGCAACTTCACCGGCATCAGCGGATTTCCCAACCAGGACATCGCGATGTGGCTTACCATGGGTCCGATCGCCGATCGCACGCATGAGCGCCTGGGCGCCAGCGATGTAGCCATCGTCGAGTTTCGCCGGCAAATGCTGGAGGCTGTGCGCGCATTTCAGGGCGGTGCAGCGGCCATCGGTACCGGCGACGCTGCCTTTGCGCCGTCGGTGTGCGCCTTTCAGGCGATCATCCCGAAAACCACCGACTGGCGTTCCTTCGAGGCGTCGCCTGTGTGGAACTCCGATGCGCCCGCGCTGGAGCCCTCGTATGCAACGCCGAACCGATAGGGGCCCGGTTGCCGTTCCCGTTCCCGAGCCAGAACCACCCACCCGGAGACAGACCATGCTTGCACGCCGTCACATTGTCCTTGGCATCGCATTGCTCGCCGCGCTCGCCGTCCCTGTGTCGGCCCGTGCACAGGCGGCCTACCCAAACCGGGCCATCAAGTTCATCGTGCCCTATTCGGCCGGTGGATTGCCAGATACGGTTGCGCGGATTTTTGCGCAGCGCCTGCAGGACAGACTGGGCCAATCGGTAGTGATTGACAACAAGCCCGGGGCCAACGGCGTTGTGGCAGCGCAGTCACTGGCCTCTGCGCCCGCCGACGGTTATACGTTTCTGGTCACGGACGGTTCGATGTTCTCGATCAACCCGGCGATCTACAAGAACCTGAGCTACGAATTCAAGCGCGATTTCATTCCGGTCTCGCTGGCTGCACGCGCCCCGCTGTATCTGGCGGTGCATCCCAAGACCGGTGTCAACACCTTGCAGGAGTTTGTCACCATGGCCAAGTCCAAACCGGGCGGACTGAACTACGGATCGTCGGGCATCGGTAGCTCGCACCACCTGACCATGGAGGCGATGAAGGCAGCGTTGGGTATCGACGTGGTGCATGTTCCCTTCAAGGGGTCGAGCCAGTCGGTTCCTGCCTTGATCGGTGGCCAGGTCGACGTCGCGTTTTCGGCGCTGCCGTCGCTGGCCGGGTTCGTCAAGGACAGCCGGGTCAAGTTGTTGGCTACCAATGGCGGCAAGCGCTCGCCGCAGGAGCCCAACGTACCGGCCATTGCCGAACTGGTGCCAGGCTTTGACTTTGCCGTGATCGTGGGCGTGCTGGCGGCCACCGGAACGCCTGCCAGCGCGATCGAGCGCATCAGCGCCGAGATCGACCGGATCGCCAGAACGCCCGAGACGATCCAGATTCTTGCCAACGCAGGGATCGAGGCCGGTGGAGGCACCCCGGCCGACTATGCCAAGGCCATCAATGATGAGAACGAGCGTCTGGCCGGCGCGATCAAAACCGCCGGCGTCAAGCAGCAGTGAACGCAGGATGTCGAGACTCAAGCTCACCTTCGGCTGCTGGAACTACGACCGCACCCGTACGCTGATGGACGGCACGGTCCAGGCCGACGGCATCGACTTGAACTACCTCAATATGCCGGTCGAGGAGACTTTCTTTCGGATGCTGCGCCACCAGGAGTTCGACGTGGCCGAATTGTCGCTGTCGTCCTACGCGGTGTCGGCTGGAAAGCTGGAGCGGCCCTTTGTCGCGATACCGGTTTTTCCGTCGCGCTCCTTCCGCCACTCCTGCATTTACGTCAACGCCGATTCCGGTATCCGCGAGGCCAAGGACCTGATCGGAAAACGCGTTGGCAATCCGGAATACCAGATGACAGCGCCGGTCTGGATACGCGGCATCCTGTCAGACCTCTATGGTGTGCCGGTTGACAGCGTGACCTATTTCACCGGCGGCGAAGAGGAGCCCGGACGGTCCGAAAAAATAAGACTGGACCTGCCGCCGAACATCAAGGTGCAACCGATCGGACCCGAGCAGACTTTGTCGCGCATGCTGCTCGAAGGCGAGATCGATGCGCTGTATACCGCGCGCATGCCTTCCAGTTTCCTGACGGGCGGGGGGCGCGTCAAACGCCTGTTCGAGGATTACGAGCAGGTCGAGCGCGACTATTTCAGGCGGTCAGGCCTGTTCCCGATCATGCACACCGTGGCCATGCGCCGCGACGTGTACGAGGCCAACCGCTGGATCGCGCAGTCGCTGATGAAGGCCTTCAAGGAGGCGCAGCGGCGTTGCTACGAAGACCTGTACGAGACAGCGGCGCTCAAGACCATGCTGCCGTGGCTGACCTCGCATGTCGAGCAGGTCAGGCGCGAAATGGGCGAGGACTTCTGGCCCTATGGATTCGACAAGAACGAAGCTAACCTGCGTACTTTTCTGCGCTACCACTTCGAGCAGGGGTTGTCCAAGCGGCAGTTGGAACCGCGCGAGCTGTTCGCACCGGAGTCGCTGGAGGCGTTCAAGATATAGATGTGCGCTCGCCGCTCAAGCGCGCGGGGATGGGCAGGCGCGGTGCGCGCAGCAGGCGAGGCCGCGATCGCAGGTGGGACATCGACGCCACATGGGTTCTTCAATGGTTCTGCCAGGTTGCAGGACGTTGGACAGGCGCCTGGGAGCGGATCGTGTGACCTTGGGCGGAACCGGCGCGGTGAGCCTTTGGGCTGGCGGGTGAACGGCGCCACACAGTTCGCCTGCGATTCACGCTGCCGAGTGCAGTTCGCGCTCGACCATTGCCGCCAGGTCAGACAGAACCCGAAGGTCGGCCTCGCCAAAATGGCGCGGCTGGTGGTCGACCAGGCACAAGGTGCCAACCGGACTGCCGTCCGGCGCCGCGATGGGATGGCCGGCGTAGAAGCGAAAACGCGGTTCGCCGAGTATCAGGGGGTTTTCTGCGAATCGGTCGTCGTCCAACGCGTCATTGATCACCATGGCCCGGGGTTCCAGTATGGCGTGCGCGCATAACGAGGCTTCGCGCGACGTTTGCGGGCCAACATTGCCACTGCGCGACTTGAACCATTGACGGTCGACATCAACCAGCGAAACCAATGCGATCGGCACCCCGAACAAGCGCGCGGCCAACCGGGTGATGCGATCAAAGCGTTCCTCCGGTGGCGAGTCGAGTATGGCCAGCCGGTACAAAGCCTGCAATCGCTGATTTTCGTTGGCCGGCAGCGGCGCGGCCTGCCAGCGCGCTCGCGTGCGCAGCAGGGCGGCGCGCAGCTTGGTGCGCAAATAGGTTTTCGTGAACTGCGGCGACAGCCATTCGGTGATCACCGACGGCGCAATGCCAGTTGCCCCGGTGCACAATCCAGGCGCCGGGCAATCCACCGTGGGTGCGACCAGGATCACCGGCAATTGCGCCATACCCGGCGTTGCGCGCAGCGCGTTCGTCAATGCAACCGCATCGTCGGAACCAGCGCGCGGTGCGACGATCGCGGCGCCTAGCCGGTCCGGATCGGCTAGCCGCATTGCTTGCGCGTGGCTGCCAGCCACCAGTGCCGGAATGCCCTCGGCCTGCACCGCCGCCAGAATGCGCAGTGCCAGGCCAGCGTCTGGGCAGGCGATCAGCACCTGCTTCTCGGCCAGGCCGACCGTATCGACTTCTACCTTTGCGTCGTCTCCGATCGCGGCGGCGGCCTGCGCGGGCGCTTGCAGGTCCACCACAGCAGCTTCCGTCGCTGCGAACACCTCAAGCGCCGAGCCGGCATCGGCGACCCGTTGTCGCGCCGCCGCGACCAGCGCGTCGATGGCGGCGTCGTCGCGCGAGGGGTCGTGGTGGAACAGTTCCAGCCGCCTGACGCCGCCGCCGATCGCCAGGTCGACCACATACTCGACCGTGCTGTGGCCCCAGCCGATACGCTTGGGGTATTCGTCCGCGGTGTACTGCGCATCATGGATGAGCAAGTCGGCGCCAGCAATGAAGTCGTGGTGCCGGCGGTCCCCCGGGTGCAGCGCGCCGAGCACCTGGCCCAGTGGCACGCCCAATGCTGCCGACCGGGAATGACACTCATGGTCGCTCGAATAGACCACGCTGATGCCGTCGGCTTCGATCCGGTATCCCAGGGTCAGCGCAGGGTGGTTCAGGTAGCGTGCCGTAACCCGCACATCGTCGATCGCAAACGTACCCTCCACCAGTTCGTGGTACCGGATGGTTGCGCCCATGGCATCGATGCTGACCGGGAAATAGGCATACTGCATCTGTCCGGCCAGTGTGTCGCGCAGCGAGGCGCCAAAGCCGCGCGGCGCGTAGACGTCCCACGCAAACCCGGGCTCGAACAGTGGCGCAAAGAACGGAAAGCCCTGGATATGGTCCCAATGGGTGTGCCCGATCAGCAGATGGCCGCGCGCCGCAGCATCGGAACCCTGAGCCAACAGTGCCTTGCCCAGGCCCCGCAGACCCGTGCCCGCGTCGAGTACCAGGTGGGTTCCGCTGCGGGTTCGGATCGACACGCAGGACGTATTGCCGCCATACCGTACTGTTCCCGGTCCGGGCGTGGCTATGGAGCCGCGGGTACCCCAGAACTGCACTCGCATCGGACGGCCTCCTCGGTGGTATCACCAACGAACATCGATCTTAACCATTCGACCGAGCAATGGCGATGTCGGTGCACATGCGCCGTTCCCCTTGCGCAAGTGCAACGTTCGGCCATCAACAGCGTAGCGCCTGGAGCGGGTGAAGAGAATCGAACTTGCCATCGAAGCATCGACTGCGATCGTGGCCCGCTCAGCCCGTGAAATCTGGTTGTACAAATCCGGTATCCGGTATTGACGAAGCCAGTTTGACCGGGAGCCTCCATGCACGCATGCCCATGCCACGTCTGCGCGCAACGGTTGCCAGGGCTGGTCGACGCTGATCGCATGGACTGTGACGCATTCGCCAGGCAGCGTTCAGCGAGCCTGCGGCGCAGGCGTACCTGCGCCGCCTATCCGATAGCGGGATGGCTGCACGCCGGTCCAGTTCTTGAATGCCCGGCGAAACGCGCTGGTGTCTTGAAAACACAACAAACTCGCAACCTCGGTCACACTTTTTTGTGTGGTGCACAGATAGTGCACCGCGGCGTCTCGGCGCAGGTCGTCCTTGAGATTCTGGTAGCTGGTGCCCTCGGCGTCCAGTCGGCGGCGCAGCGTGGTCGGCGTGATTCGGAGTTCGCCGGCGACCTGTTCGAGCACCGGCCAGTCGTGGCCTCCGATACATCCGCGCAGTCGTCGGCGCAGGCGCGCCGTCCAACTGTCGGTGTTGCGGTATTTCAGGAACACTGATTGCGGCGCATCGCGCAGAAAAACCCGCACCGATGTGCCGTCCTGTACGACCCGGGCTTGCAAAAGCCGGGCGTCAAAGTGGATTGCCGACCGGGGTGCGTCGAACCCAAGCTGTTGCGAGAACATCAGCGTGTACTCGGCTGCATGGCTTGGCCGGGGCGCGGCGAACTCGGCCAGGCCGAGTGCAATGCGTTTGCCGATCAACCAGCACATCAGCCCGTGCACCATGACCAGCAGCGTCTCATCGGCGAACTGGCGGTCCGGTGGCCACGTGATCTGGTTGTCGATCACGATCGCCGCCTGCCCGTCCTGCACCAGCAGGCGCAGTTGGACATCATCGAGGAACAACGCGAAACCACGGGCAATGGCTTTGACCGCTCGTTCGAGCGTGGCGCAATCGAGCAGCGCATGGCACAGCAGCGCAAAACTGCCGACCTTCATGCGCCGGTGGTCGAGCCCGAAGAACTCGTCGTCCAGTTCGTGTGCCACGGCGATCCACAATGCCGCAAAGTTCTCCGCCGGGACCCGCGCCTGGGGCAGCGACAGCAATTCGGCCGGAATGGCGACGTCGTGCAACACCCGCTCGCGCGCTTGGGGCGCGAGCCGGGCCACTGCGGCGCGTATGAAGTAGATTGCAATCGTGTCTTTTTGCATCACTTGACCGAATTCCATGCCTGCGCTCGCCTACTGCTGTCGGCAAACGCCGGTGGTGGCGAAAAACGCCACCGAATTCGGCGGGTTTTGCGCTTCCCGGGGCAATTGCGCGCGGATAAGGTCAGGACACTGGAGACATTCATGACCGACCTATCCGCTGAGTTTAAGGCCCTGGCCCAATACCGTCCCGTCAATAAGGTGCGTTTCGTCACCGCCGCGGCTCTCTTTGACGGGCACGATGCCGCCATCAACATCATGCGCCGCATCCTGCAGGGCATGGGCGCCGAGGTGATCCACCTGGGCCACAACCGCAGCGTCGATGAGGTAGTGACTGCCGCGCTGCAGGAGGACGTGCAGGGCATTGCCATCAGTTCCTACCAGGGCGGGCATACCGAATACTTCAAATACGTCGTAGATCTGCTCAAACAACGCGGTGGCGAACATATCCGTGTGTTCGGCGGTGGTGGCGGCGTCATTGTGCCCTCCGAGATCCGGGAACTGCAGGGTTATGGCGTGACCCGCCTTTACAGCCCGCAAGATGGCCAGCGCATGGGTCTTGCCGGCATGATCGGCGAAATGCTGATGCTGTGCGACCGCGACCTGTCGCCGCATGCGCCGAAGTCGCTGGATGCGGTCACCGGTCACGGCGAAGCCGCCTGGCGCGCATTGGCCCAGTTGATCACCGCGCTCGAAAACGAGAAGGCCGATCCGCAATTGCTGGCGGATTTGCGCGAGCGGGCCGGGGAATCCAGGGTACCGGTGCTGGGCATCACCGGCACAGGCGGTGCCGGCAAGTCCAGCCTGACCGATGAACTGATCCGCCGCATCCGGCTGGACCAGGACGATGCGCTGCGCATCGCCGTCATCAGTATCGATCCGAGCCGGCGCAAGAGTGGAGGTGCCTTGCTTGGTGATCGGATTCGGATGAACGCGATCAGCCCATGGTCGCGCGGGCCTCGGGTATTTGTGCGCAGCCTGGCCACGCGTGATACCGGCAGCGAGATCAGCGCGGCGCTGCCCGATGTGCTGGCTGCTACCCGGCTGGCCGGGTTCGACCTGATCATCGTCGAGACCTCGGGGATTGGTCAGGGCGACGCCGCCATCGTGCCGCTGGTGGATGTGCCGATG
>JANNKH010000093.1:0-18940 GCA_031396205.1 Rhodoferax sp. | reverse complement strand
CGTGGCCAACCCGCTGGCCTGGGAGCAGGTCGCAGCGCAGTTCGGCGCAGGCGGCGTGCCGCTGTATGCGCTGGTCAACAATGCCGGCATCACCGGTCCGCGCAACACCGTCACCAAGGCATCGCCGCAGGAGTGGGAGCAGGTGATGGGCGTGAACCTCACCGGGGCCTTCCTGGGTATCCGGGCGCTGGCGCCGCTGATGCCGCGCGGCGGGGCGATCGTCAATGTTTCGTCGATCGTCGGCATGACCGGTTATTACTCGGCCGCCTATTCGACCAGCAAATGGGCGTTGCGCGGCCTGACCCGGAGCGCCTCGCTGGAACTGGCCCCGGCCGGAATCCGGGTCAACTGCGTGATGCCCGGCGTCGTCGACACCGAGATGATCCGGTCGCACACTGCGCTGGTGGCGGCGCTGCAGACCATCATCCCGATGCAGCAGATGGCCAGCGCCGATCAGATCGCCCAGGTCATGTTTTTCCTGCTCGGTCCGCAGGCCTCCTATGTCACGGGCGCGGATATCGCGGTCGACGGCGGCGTGACCGGCGGCGGCACGTTCTGGCCGGTCGGCCGGGCGATCGGCGCCTTGTAGGGGGGCTTGGGCATGCAGCGGTCAACGATTTCCGGGCAACACAACACAACGGTGCGTGGCGTTCGCACGGTGTGGTCCAGGTTGTAAGCGCCAGATTAACTTTTTATTCACAAGGAGACCGACATGCATTTCGTCCGAAAACTAACCCGCACTGCTCTACTCGTTGGTGCAGCCGCGCTGGCGCAATCCGCGCTGGGCCAGGACACGCTCAAGATTGGCGCGCTCAACCCCTACAGCGGCCCGCTGGCGCTGTACGGCACGGAGGTGACACGAGGCTATGAGCTGGCAGCCGACAAGTTGAACGCGTCCGGTGGGATCCTGGGACGCAAGATTGAACTGATCCGCGGCGACGTGACCAACCCGCAGCAGGGTATCGCCACGGTGGAGCAACTGGCGCCCAAGGTGGACATGTTCATCGGCACCTATGTCAGCGGCATCTCGCTGACCGCCAGCGACACCGCACTGCGTTACAGCAAGTTGTACTGGGAGACGAATGCCGTCGTGCAATCGCTGACCGAGCGCGGCTTGCCCAACTTCATCCGCAGTGGTCCTGACGGCGGCGTTTTCGTCAATACCTCGTCGGCGACGGTACGCGACCTGATCGCGCCGACACTCAAGAAGAACGTCAAGGACCTGAAGATCTGGATCGAGCATGAAGATTCGATCTACGGCACGTCGGTGGCCCAGGGTCAGAAGCGCGTGCTTGAGGCATTTGGCGCCAAGGTGGTGGGCGTGGGCGCGCATTCGAGCCGCTCGATCGACCTCAACGACACGGTGCTGCGCGCCAAGCAGGCTGCGCCCGATGTGCTGATCCAGACCGGCTACGTGCCCGACGGCAATCTGTTGCTGCGCACGATGCGCGAGCAGAGCTTCAAGCCGGCAGCGGTGCTGTTTGTTGGCACCGGCGACACGCCGGAGACCGTGGAGGCGCTGGGCGCGGCCTACATGGAGGGCATCCTGGTGGTCGGTTACCCGCGCAACGACATCAGCGAGAAGTACGGACCGGGCAGCATGGCCTATCTTGCCGCCTACAGGGCCAAGTACAAGTCCGATCCCGTCGCACCCCAGGGCATGGCTGCCTATTCGGGCTTCATGATCATGGCCGATGCCGTCAAAGCGGCCGGCGGTGTGGACATGAACAAGGTACAGGCCGCCGCGGCCAAGATGGAAGTCGCCGAGAACACCTATCCCTCGGGTTTCGGTGCCAAGTTCGACAAGAACTTCCAGAACGTGCGTGCGCAGTTCACCACCTCACAGTGGCAAGGCGGCAAGATGGTCACGGTGTTTCCCAAGCCCGCTGTCGGCGCCGGCGTGACGCTCAAGCCGCTCGCTCGTCCCTGAGCCGGCAATCAGCAAGACCCGACGTCCATGTTGGCCTCCTGCGAATGGTTTGCATACCACTAAATGGCATGAAACATCGGGTCGCCTGCATGGATGTATGGGCACCGGCGGTGCGGGACGTGGTCTGTCGCGCCGCAATCCGGAACTAGCACCATGGCTGATCTGATCCTGCACCATTTCGCGGCTTCGCCGTTCTCGGAGAAATTGCGCCTGGTGCTGGGTTACAAGGGCCTGGCCTGGAAGTCGGTGACGGTGCCGGCGATGATGCCCAAGCCCGATGTCGTGGCGCTCACCGGCGGCTACCGGCGCACGCCGTTCCTGCAGATCGGGTCCGACGTTTACTGCGACACGGCGCTGATCTGCGAGGTGCTTGACTTTTTGCACGGGCAGCCGCCGCTGTTTCCCGAACCGGGCGCGGCACTGGCACGCATCGTCGCGCAGTGGGCCGAGGACACCCTGTTCTGGGCGGCGGTGCGCCACAACCGCGGACCCAAGGGTTCCGGCCTGCAATTCGGTGGTCCGCCGGAACAGGCTCGGGCGATGTTCGAGGACCGCAAGGCGATGGGTTTCGATCTCGATTGGCAGCGTCCTGCCGACGCCACGGTGCCATACCAGGCGTATCTGCAACGTCTGGACGAACTGTTGCGCCTGCATCCGTTCCTGCTCGGCCCGCAACCCTGCATCGCCGACTTCTGTGCCTACCACCCGTTGTGGCTGGCACATCTGCGAACCAGGCCGGTAACGGACCTGCTGACTCCCTGGCCGACCGTGGCGGCGTGGCTGGCGCGCATGCAGGCCATCGGCCATGGTGGGATGCAGGCGTTCGACGCACAGCAGGCAATTGCAGTGGCAGCGCGTGCGCAACCGATGGCGACCGGATCGAACGGCTTGCCCGACAGCGACACGCTGGACGAGCACGGGATCGCGCTGGAAACCCCGGTACAGATCGCCGCAACCAGTTTTGGCCGGGAGCCCAGCACGGGTGTCCTGGTGGCTGCCACCCGGACGCACTACAGCCTGCGCCACGACAACCCGCGGGTCGGCACGGTACATGTGCATTTCCCGCGCATCGGATATGTATTGCGACCACTGGAGCCGGAAAGGAACGATATGGAGACACACGACAAAGACGCGCCCGACATTCCCACCGCTGCGCGGCAAGAAACACTTCCGCGCAAAGGCGGGGAGGGCATGACACCATGATGACCATACTCAACGTGCTCAGTTTCGGCATCCTGCTGGGCGGCATCTATGCGCTGGTCAGCATCGGGCTGAACCTGATCTTCGGCGTGGTGCGCATCGTCAACTTCGCCCAGGGCGAACTGGTGATGTTCGGCATGTACGGAAGCTATTTTGCCTATGCGCAGTTCGGCATCAATCCCTATCTCTCGGTGCTGGTCGTCGCGCCACTGGTGGGCCTGCTCGGCGTGGTGATCCAGCGACTGGTGATCCAACCCTTGCGCGACGAGCCGAACATGCAGATCTTTGCGACCTTCGGCCTGCTGATCATGTTCCAGAACATCATGCTGGCGGTCACCCGGGGCGAGACCTACAGTGTCGGCGGCAAGGTCGGCACGGAGATGCTGGCCATCGGCGACCTCAAGATCAGCGTCGTGCGCCTGGTCACATTCGCTGCCGCAACGCTGATCACGATCGGACTGCACCTGTTCCTGTCGCGCACCATGGCCGGCAAGTCGATCCGTGCGGTGACCCAGGACAAACGCGCGGCGCGGGCAATGGGCATCAACGTCGAGCGCACCTTCCTGATCACATTCGGCATCGGCGCGGCGCTGGCCGGCATGGCCGGCGCACTGCTCACACCGATCTACTCGATCACGCCGGCGGTCGGGGGCAATTTCATCCTTGCGGCGTTTGCGGTCGTCGTGCTCGGCGGCCTGGGCAGCGTGTGGGGCGCGTACATCGGCGGCCTGATCGTGGGTGTCGTGGAAGCCTTCGCCGGTTTCTATATCGACCCGGCGCTCAAGAATGCGATCTGGTTCGCGATTTTCCTGGTGGTCCTGGTCGTTCGCCCCGCTGGCCTGCTGGGCCAGGTCGGTGCCGAGGAGGTAGGTTTCCGTGAACAAAGCTAAAACATCCACCGTCGGGGCCGTGCCGGATCACGCACCGGTCAGCGCCGAACAATCGGGGATCGAGGCCAGCCACAGGGCTTTGCTCAAGTACCTGGTGGGCATGGCAGTGGCGCTTGCTCCCGTTGCGCTGTTGTTTAACGACGCCCATTGGCTCAACATCATCGCCTTTACCTACCTGATGGGCGGCCTGGCGGCGGCCTGGAACATCATTGGCGGATTCGGCGGCCAGTTCTCGCTCGGTCACGGTGTGTTCTTCGCCATCGGCGCCTATACGACTGCGAAGTTCAACGTCCTGTTCGGCATCTCGCCCTGGATCATGATGATACCGGGCGCGATATTCGCCGCGTTGATCGCGGTGCTGATCTCCTGGCCGACGTTTCGCCTGCGCGGTCCGTTCTTCGCGATCGCGACGCTGGCGTTCAACGAAGTGGCGTTCGTCATCGCCAACCATTTCGACTCGCTGACCGGCGGGCCGCGCGGCATCATGATTCCCTACAAGGCCGGCCTGGAGAACATGATCTTTCGCGAGCGCTGGCAGTATGCGCTGCTGATGTTCGGTTTCATGGCCGTCGTGGTGGCCATCACCGTGGTGCTCAGGCGCAGCCGACTGGGGTACTACCTGCTAGCGGTGCGCGAGGACGAGGACGCAGCGCGCGCCGCTGGCATCAATGTGCTGGGCACCAAGTTGCGTGGCATGGCGCTGAGCGCCGGCCTGACAGCGATCGGCGGCACGCTGTTCGTGATGTACCTGCGCTATGTCGATCCGCCCACCCTTTTCACCCTGCCGGAGGTCGGCGTCAAGTTCGCGCTGCTGTCGCTGATCGGCGGTATCGGCACCATTGCCGGTCCCTTGTTGGGAGCGGCGCTGATCATCCCGTTCGAGAATTTCCTGCGCGGCGAACTCGCCAGCCAGCTGCCGGGTTTCAGCCTGGCCATTCTCGGGCTGCTGATGGTGCTGGCGGCGCTCTTCATGAAGCGCGGCGTGGTTGGCGTTTGGGACGGCCTGGTGCGGCGCCGGCGCGAAAAGCAGGGGAACAAACATGGCTGAAGCAT
The DNA here is from genome assembly GCA_031396205.1 of Rhodoferax sp. GTDB lineage: Bacteria > Pseudomonadota > Gammaproteobacteria > Burkholderiales > Burkholderiaceae_C > CAISIP01. Next base: position 13,867 of record JANNKH010000093.1, on the reverse strand, counting down.
TACTGGCCGTCAGCGGCGTCAGCAAGCAATTCCTGGGCCTGCGCGCGGTCGACAACGTGTCGCTGTCGGTGCGCCAGGGCGAGATCGTCAGCATCATCGGACCCAACGGCGCCGGCAAGACGACTTTCTTCAACCTGCTGACGGGACAACTCGCGCCAACCGAAGGCGAGGTCCGGTTGCGGGGCAAACGCATCAACGAGTTGGCGCCTCACGCACGGGCCCAGCTCGGCATGGGCCGCACGTTCCAGATTGCCAAGCCGCTGATCGCGCTCAGTGCGCTGGAGAATGTGATGATCGGCGCCTTCATGCGCCACGCCAAACTGTCGATTGCCCGCGACAAGGCGATGGCGGTACTCGAGGAAGTCAAGATGGCGCATCTGGCACGCCGGCGTGCCGGCGACCTCACGCTGAGCGAGCGGCGCCGCCTGGAGGTGGCGCGGGCGCTGGCGCTCGAGCCCGAGATCGTGCTGCTCGACGAGGTCATGGCGGGTTTGAACCAGAGCGAGGTGGCGCAGGAGATCGAGCTGCTGCGGATGCTGCACGCGGCCGGACAGACCTTCCTGATCATCGAGCACAACCTGAAGGTGGTACGCGCGTTTTCCGAACGGGTCGTGGTGCTGGACCGCGGCCGGCTGATTGCCGAAGGCACTGCCGAGCAGATTCTCAGCTCACCCGCAGTCATCAAGGCATATATCGGGGAGGCACACAAATGACGTCTATTTTGCGGGTCCAATCCCTGTACTCCGGCTACGGCGAGCTGCCGGTTCTCGAGGACATCCATCTGGAGGTCGGCCGCGGCGAGATCGTCTCGGTGGTCGGCGCCAATGGTGCCGGCAAGACCACGTTGTTGCTGACCATCGGTGGCCATCTGCGGGCCCATTCGGGCACAGTGCACTTCGATGGCCAGGACATCACCCGGCTTCCGGCGCACGACGCGGCCGCCCATGGACTGGTCATGGTGCCCGAGGGCGGTCGCCTGTTTCCGTTCATGACGGTGCTGGAGAACCTGGAGCTGGGCGCCTACCACAAGCAGGCCCGTGCCCGGATGGCACAGACGCTCGACGAGGTGATGGGCTTGTTCCCGATCCTGGCCGAACGGCGTGGGCAGCTGGCCGGACGCCTGTCGGGTGGCGAACGCCAGATGTGCGCGGTGGCGCGCGCGATGATGGCGCTGCCCAAGCTGCTGATGCTCGACGAGCCCTCGCTGGGCCTGGCGCCGATCATGGTGGACAAGGTGTTCGAGATGGTGCAGGCGCTGGTGCAGTCCAAGGGTTTGTCGGTGCTGCTGGTGGAGCAGAACGTTGGCAACGCACTGCGCCTGTGCCAGCGCGGCTGCATCCTGGACCATGGCCGCATCCTGAAAACGGCTGCCGGTGAAGAGTTGCTGGGTGACCCGGATATCCAGCGCACCTACATGGGGCTGTGACGATGGGACACACACACGCTTCGGTGGTCAGCCGGATTGGCGCCGGCGCCGGTTTTGCGGGTGACCGGATCGATCCCGCGGTGGCGCTGGCCGCTTCGGGCGAGGTCGATGCAGTGGTGCTCGAATGTCTGGCCGAGCGCACACTGGTGCCGGCGATCAAGGCACGCGCGGAGAACCGTCATGGCGGCTTCGATCCGCGCCTGGGTCGTCGGCTCACGCCGCTGCTGCCGGCGGCCCACGTCCATGGCTGCTGCATCGTATCCAATCTGGGGGCCGCCAATCCGACGGCTGCAGGCATGGCCATCGCGGCCCTGGCAAGGCAACTCGGACTGGCCGGCAAACGGGTGGCGGCGATCGAGGGCGACGATGTGATCGCGCAACGCGAGCACATCGACTGGGTGCGTCCGGTCGAGGGCCGATTGCTGGGTGCCCATGCCTACCTGGGTAGCGGGCCATTGTCGGATGCACTCGAGCAGGGCGCGGATGTGGTCGTCACCGGGCGCGTCGCCGATTCGGCGCTTTTCTCCGCCGTCGCCCGGCGCCACCTGGTAGCCGGTGAGCAGGCGCTGGCGGGTGCGATCACGGTTGGCCATCTGCTCGAATGCGGCGGCCAATTGACCGGTGGCAACTACGAACCAGTCAGGGGCGTTGGGGCGCCCGGCAACCGCCTGACGGCGCAGGACTTTGCGCGGCTGGGCTATCCGCTGGCCCATGTCTATGCCGACGGCAGCGCCGACATCACGATCCTGGATGGCCACCCGGGCATCGTCGATGCGATGACCTGCAGCCTGCAATTGCTGTACGAGGTCCATGACCCGGCGCGCTATGCAACACCGGATCTGATCGTGGACTTCAGCGGCGTGCGTTTCCAGCAGATCGGGACGAACCGGGTTCATATGTCGGGTGCGCGTTCGCTGGGGCCCCCGCCGACCCTGAAGGTCGCCGGATTTCTGGAACTGCCGGGTTTCATCGCCGATTGCGAGATCGGTTTCGCCGGCAGCCACGCCTTCGACCGGGCCCAGATGGCGGCCGAGACATTGCGCCTGCGCCTGTCAGACTGGCCGCAGCAGGATGTGGTGGTCGATGTCGTGGGCATGGACTCGATTCTGCGTGCCGGATCGGTCCAGTGCCCGCCGGGCGCGGAATTGCGCGTGCACGTCTCGGCGCGTTGCCGCGATCTCGAGCAGGCACAGATCGTCGAGGACGAGGTATATGCGTTGACGCTGTCCGGTCCGGCCGGCGGCTGCAGCGTGCGCAGCGAACGCCGGCCGCGGATCGAGGTGCTGGACGGCTTCATCGCACACGAGCGTATGTCGCCGCGCATCGTCTGGAGTGCATCATGAGCACCCCCAACCCGGCCACCGCGCATCCAACGCCGGGCGAGGGTGCCGCAAAGCCCGGTACTGCCCGTACCCATCGGGTGAGGGTCGGTGATATCGCGGCCGGTCGCGCCGGCGACAAGGGCGACATGCTCGATCTGACGCTGGTGGCGCAGGATGCGCAGGCCTACGGGTTGCTCGCGCGTGCGCTGGGTGCCGACGCAGTGGGCGCCCTGTTGAACCAGGTGGTGGCGGGACCGGTGCTGCGCTACGAAGTGCCCGGCCTGCATGCGTTGAAGTTCGTGTTGCCGCAGGCCTTGCCTGGCGGCGTGTATGCATCGCTGCGGCCCGGGCTGCACTGGCAGAAGGCGGCGATCTGGTTGCTGCTCGACCTGGACATCGACCCGGAAAGCCTGGAGCTGCGCTGGGGCGGTCGCCCGGCCGGCGCATGAGGAGCCGATGATGGACACCTTGGCCCCGCAGACGATCCGTTGCGAGCGTGACGCGGGCATCCTGACGATCACGCTGGCGCGGCCCGCGCAGATGAATGCGTTCACAGTGGGCATGGCCGACGAGCTGATCCAGGCTTTTACGCAGGCCAGCGACGACGACACCGTGCGTGCCGTCATCGTGACCGGGGAGGGGCGTGCGTTTTGCGCCGGGATGGACCTCGCGACCACCGATGGCGACAACGTGTTCGGTCTGGACGAATCCTTGCGTCCGACGATGCGCGACCTGGACCAGCGGCTGGACGATCCGCCGATCGTGCACGGTGTGCGCGATACCGGCGGGCGGGTCGCACTGGCGATCTATGCCTGCAAGAAGCCGGTGATCGGTGCCATCAATGGCGTGGCGGTGGGCGTGGGCGCCACCCTGCCGCTGGCGATGGACATTCGCATCGCGTCGGACACGGCGCGTTTCGGTTTCGTGTTCGGCAAGATCGGCATCGTGCCCGACGCCTGCTCGAGCTGGTTCCTGCCGCGCGTGGTCGGACTGCCGCGGGCCTTGCAGTGGACCTTCAGCGGCGAATTGATCGGTGCGCCCGAGGCTCTGTCCAGTGGCCTGGTCAGCCAGGTGGTTGCGCCCCAACAGCTGCTGGTCGAGGCACGTCGCGTTGCGCACCAGGTCAGCGATGCAAGTTCGCCCGTGTCGGTGGCGCTGATCCGCCAGATGATGTACCGCAATTCGGCCGCGCCCGACCCGCTGCAGGCGCACAAGGTCGAGTCGCTGGGTATTTTCTACACCAGCCTGGCCGACGGCAAGGAAGGTGTTGCCGCCTTCCTCGCCAAACGCGATCCGGTGTTCACGCAAGCGGCATCCGCAATGCCCGACTTCTACCCCTGGTGGACATGATGGACTTCGATCAAGAACGACTGCAAGACGTGTTGCGCCGGGAACTGCCCGACCTGCGCGGCGCGATGCGCCTGGAGCGCATCGGTGGTGGCCAGTCCAACCCGACCTACTTCGTCAGTTTCGACAACCGTGCGATGGTGCTGAGAAAGCAACCGGGCTCCAGCCTGCTGCCGTCGGCGCATGCGATCGACCGCGAATACCGGGTCATGCAAGCGCTGGCAGATTCCGAACTGCCGGTGCCGACGATGATCCTGTACCACCAAGGGCGCGAGCTGATCGGCACGCCTTTCTACCTGATGGAGCGGCTGCAGGGGCGCGTGTTTTCGAACTGCGAGCTGCCCGGCATGGCGCCGGCCGAGCGCCGCGCGATTTACCTGGCCATGGCCGAGACGATGGCGCGCCTGCACCAGGTCGACTGGGCCGCGATCGGCCTGGCGGACTATGGCCGGCAGGGCGGCTATTTCTCGCGCCAGATCGCGCGCTGGGCCAAACAGTGGGATATGTCCAAGACTACGGCCAACGCCGATATCGACCGGCTCATCCCCTGGCTGGGCGCAAATCTGCCGGATGAATTGGAGACGACCATCAGCCACGGTGACTTCCGGCTCGGCAACCTGATGTTCCACCCGACCGAAGCGCGCGTGATCGCGGTGCTGGACTGGGAACTCTCCACGCTGGGACATCCGCTGGCCGATGTGGCCTTCAATTGCATGGCCTTCCATACGCTGCCGTCGGAATACGGCGGCATCCGTGGACTCGACCTGCAGGCGCTGGGCATACCGGGCGAGTCGGAGTACCTGCAGCACTACTACCGCGCGGCGGGACGGCGCGACGGCGTGACGGCATTTCATTTCGCATTCGCGCTGTTTCGCATGGCGGTGATCTTTCAGGGCATTGCGGCGCGCGCTGCCAGCGGCAATGCGGTTGGCGACAACGCGGCCGAGGTGGGCCTGCTTGCACAGGCGTTTGCGCATCGGGCGGTGGAGTTTCTGGACGGGATCGCCGAGGTTTTTCCGATGGAGACGCAGCCATGAATCCCTGGGGTGATACCTGGCCGCCCATGCGCTGCGAGGCCCACTACGGCGACCGGGTCGTGCGCTGCTTTTCGGAACGTCCGGGCAGCATGCTCGAGATGCTGCACCAGGCGGTGCAACGTAATCCCGACGGGGAAGCGCTGGTGTGCGGCGAGGAGCGCCTGAGCTACCGCGAATTGCGGGCCCGTTCGCAGCGACTCGCCGCCGGCATGGCCGCCCGAGGGGTCCTTGCGGGGGATCGGGTGGCCTTGTTGCTGGGCAACCGGATCGAGTTCGTGCTGGTATTGTTCGCCACGGCCCACCTGGGCGCGATCTCGGTGCCGATCAGCATCCGCGAGCAGGCTCCCGGGCTGGCCTACATGCTCGCGCATTGTGGCGCCTGCATGGTGGTGCATGAACCCGACCTGGGCCACCTGTTGCCGGCCGATGCGGATGCACTGTCGCTGCGTGTGCGGGTTGCGGTGGACGCATGCGCCGGCTCCGAGCCCTTCGCCGCGCTGCTGGTCGATGATGCGCCGCCTGCCGCGCCGGTGCCGGTGCACGAGGAGGATACCGCCGTCATCATGTACACCTCGGGCACCACCGGCCGGCCCAAGGGTGCGATGCAGACCCACCTGGGCATCGTGCATTCGTCGATGCATTTTCAGATCGCGATGGGCCTGGGGCCGCAGGACTGCTCCATTGCCGCAGTGCCGCTGAGCCATGTCACCGGACTGGTGGCGCTGATCACGACCATGGTGCGCTGCGCCGGCAAACTGGTGATCATGCCGGCGTTCAAGGCGGCCGATTTCCTGGGACTGGCCGCGCGCGAGCGCATGACGCATTCGCTGATGGTGCCCGCCATGTACAACCTGTGCCTGTTGCGGCCGGATTTCGCCGGGCATGACCTGTCGCAGTGGCGCATCGGGGCTTATGGCGGCGCGCCGATGCCGGTGGCGACGATCCAGGCACTGGCCGGCGCCGTGCCCTCGCTGATGCTGATGAACTGCTATGGCTCGACAGAGACCACGTCGCCGTCGACGCTGATGCCGCCAGGCCAGACCGCAGCCCATAACGACACGGTGGGCATGCCCTTGGCGTGTGCCGACATGCTGGTGATGGACACCGACCGCAGGCAACTGCCACCGGACGCGCTGGGCGAAATCTGGATCCGCGGGCCGATGACGGTCAAAGGATACTGGAACAACCCCGAAGGCACGGCCGCCAGCTTCACCGCCGGTTACTGGCACTCCGGTGACATCGGTTCCATCGATGCGCAGGGCTACGTCAAGGTCGCGGATCGCATGAAGGACATGATCAACCGTGGCGGCTACAAGATCTACACGATCGAGGTCGAAAACGCGCTGCACGAGCATCCTGCGGTGCAGGAGTGCGCCGTGGTGTCCAAACCCTGCCCGGTGCTGGGCAAACGGGTACATGCCTTCGTCGCACTCAAGGCACCGGGAACTACCGATGCGCAACTGCGCGCGTTCTGCAAGGCGCGCCTGTCGGACTACAAGGTGCCCGAGAGCTTCACGATCAGCGATACGCCGCTGCCGCGCAATGCGAACGGCAAGCTGGTCAAGCAGGAAATGCGCGCGCGTCTGTTGGCCGAACTCGCCACCCAGGGAGCCACGACATGACACAGCAATCCACGACCTTCCTGACACTCGACGACGTGCGCGGCCATGTCGGCCAGCAGGTCTTCCTGACCGAATGGGTGATGATCAGCCAAAAGCGCATCGACCTGTTCGCCGAAGCCACCGAGGATTACCAGTGGATCCATGTGGATCCCGAACGGGCGGCGAAGTCCTCGCCTTTTGGCGGCACGATCGCGCATGGCTTCCTGACGCTGTCGTTGCTGGGCAAGTTCTACGAGGCGCACCTGTCACTGCCGTTCTGCGAGATGGGCATCAACTACGGCTTGAACAAGGTGCGGTTCACGCAGCCGGTCAAGGCCGGTAGCAGGGTGCGCGGACGTTTCGTTATGTCGCAGCTCGAAGATATCCAAGGAGGCATTCAGTTGACGTTCAACGTGACGATGGAAATCGAGGGCGTCGAGAAACCGGCATGTGTTGCCGAGTCGGTGGTGCGGCAATATTTCAGGAGCGCGTGAAGCGACTGCGCGGCGGAGGGTCATCCATGACTGGACAGTCCGACACGCAGCACAACCACAACAGAAAGGCGGTTTCATGATGACCCAGGAGCAACCAGGCAAAGTCGCCATCGTCACCGGCGGCGCCAGTGGTGTCGGCGCGGCCAGCGCCCGTTTGCTGGCGGCGCGCGGCTACCACGTGCTGGTCAACTACCAGCGCAGCGCCGACATGGCGCAGGCGGTCGTGTCCGAATGTGTGGCGCTGGGAGTGCAGGCGATGGCGGAGCAGGGCAACGTGGCGCTCGACGCCGACTGCCTATCGCTCGTGCAACAGGCGGTTTCGCGCTGGGGCCGGATCGATGTGCTGGTCAACAGCGCCGGTGCTACCAAGTTCGTGCCAATCTCCAACCTCGACGGAGTCCAGGCAGCCGACTTCCAGAGTATTTTTGGCGTCAACACTGTCGGCCCGTTCCAGATGTGTCGTGCCGCCGCCAAACACATGGCCGCTGGCGCAGCGATCGTCAACGTGTCGTCGATCGCCGGCCAGACTGGCAGCGGCAGTTCACTGCCGTATGTGGTGTCGAAAGCGGCTCTCAACGCGTTGACGCTGGGTCTGGCGCGGGCGCTGGCCCCTGGTATCCGGGTCAACGCGGTGTTGCCCGGCTTGATCGAGGGGCGCTGGATGCGCGACGGCCTGGGGGACGAAGCCTACCAGCGGGTCAAGGCCCAATTTTCCGACAACGCGCTGCTGGGACGGGCGTGTACGCCGGAGCACATCGCCGGCACGATCGGCTGGTTGCTCGATCCGGACTGCATGATGACCGGGCAACTGGTCGTTGTCGATGCCGGCTTCATGCTCGGACGACCACCGGCGGCAGCGGGGGCGCGATGAACCACGACACTGCAGCGCCCGGCGCGCGCATCCGGCTGGCGTGTGATGGCGTGGTGATGGTGCTGACGCTGGATCATCCGACATCGGACTGAACGGCGCCCGGCAAGTTCGGCCGCGACGCGCCTGCGCGATCCCTCGCGGCTGAAGAACTTGCGCAAAGTCAAGGAACGAACAAGCGCGCCGCGGCATGCTTGGTCAATCGAGTCGCCGGCGCATCGACGGCGGGTTTTCTCTCCACTTTCAAATTGGAACCGTGATGGACTTTCAGTACAGTGACAAGACCCGTGCGATGCAGCGCCAGTTGCAGGACTTCTTGGACCGCCATGTCATGCCACACCATCGCCAGTGGTACGACATGGCGGAAGCGGGAACACATCCGACCCGTTTGCTTGACGACCTCAAGGCGCTGGCCAGGAGCGAGGGCCTGTGGAACCTGTTCCTGCCGGGGCTGCGCGAGGACGAGCCGGGTGTCCGGCTGTCCAATCTCGAATACGCACCGCTGGCTGAAATGATGGGGCGCATCCACTGGTCCTCGGAGGTGTTCAACTGCAGTGCACCCGATACCGGCAACATGGAGTTGATGCACCTGTTCGCCACTCCGGCGCAGGCCTCGCAGTACCTGCGCCCGTTGCTGGATGGTGAGATCCGCTCCGCTTTCGCGATGACCGAGCCCGACGTGGCCTCATCGGACGCGACCAATATCCAGACCACGATCGCTCGCAAGGACTCGGGCTATATGGTCAGCGGCCGCAAGTGGTTCACTACCGGTGCCATGCATCCGCACTGCCGTTTCATGATCGTGATGGGCGTTTGTGTCGACGACCAGGAGCGCGCGACACACGAGCGCCACTCCATGGTGCTGGTGCCGATGGATACGCCGGGTGTGCGCGTGCTACGCAACCTGCCGATCATGAACCACTATGCGGTCGAGGGCCATTGCGAGGTGCTGTTTCGTGATGTTCATGTGCCCGCCGACGCGCTGCTGGGGCAGGAGGGCGCCGGATTCGCGCTGGCCCAGGCGCGCCTGGGCCCGGGGCGTATCCACCACTGCATGCGCACCATCGGCCAGTGCGAACTGGCGCTGGACCTGATGGCCGAACGCGCACTGGAGAGGCGCGCGTTCGGCAAGCGGCTGGCCGACCAGGCCAACATCCGCGACTGGATCGCACTCTCGCGCATCGAGATCGACCAGGCGCGCCTGCTGGTGTTGCGTGCCGCCGACCGGATCGACCGCGAGGGCAATCGCGCAGCCCGCGTCGATGTGTCGGCGATCAAGCTGCTGGCCGGGTGCTTGCAGACCAGGGTGCTGGACCGCGCGATGCAGGTATTTGGCGCCATGGGCCTGACCCAGGACACCCCCCTGGCATTCCTGTGGAGCTGGGGTCGTGCGCTGCGCTTCGTCGATGGTCCGGACGAGGTGCATCTGGGCGTGGTGGCCAAGGCCGAACTGGCGCGGGTGCAGAAAAACACCGGCGCCAATGTGTTGCACTACACGCCGCCCCACGAGTCGTGAGGCAGTGCAACTGCGCGGGCGACGGCTTGGAGTGCCTGAGTTCAACCAGGTCGAGTTTGCCCTGAGGCGCTGTCTAGATTGACCGTACATCACCTCACGCAGCCAATGGGTGAATGCCCAAGTTTGAGCGGGTGAAGGGAATCGAACCCTCGTATGCAGCTTGGGAAGCTGCCGTTCTGCCATTGAACTACACCCGCATTTCGTAACCCATTGAATTGTTTGGGTTTTATCGCCTAAGTCGTTGATTTGGCGTAGGTTGGATTCCCCTACCTGCCACCGATCCCCACGCCCCAGTCTGGAGTATAAAGCGGTGCAATTCGACGCGCGTGCAGCAAAGCTGTTGCGACCCGGCCAGCATCTGGTTGTCGGCGGTTGTCCAGGCCTACGCCTGGAAGTTACGCCAAGCAGCAAGACCTGGAGGTACCGGTACAGGTCACCCCTTGATGGCCGGATGAAACTAGCCGCCCTCGGGCAGTGGCCGCGCATGGGAATCATGGAGGCGGCGCAGGCGTGGCAGGAAAAGCGTCAATAGCGGGGCGATGGCGTAGAGCCAGACAAGCCCAAGAAGGTCGCCCAGGCGCGGGCTTACAGTGTTTCCGATCTGGTCGCCGACTACTTGGCCGGGCACATTGACTCCGGCAGGGGCGAAGCTGGGGCGTTGGCTGCCCGACGGCGCTTGGAATCGGCCATCGAACCCGTTGCATCCCGGCCAGCAGCCAGCATCACGTGCTCGGATGCCTTCGACTTGCTGGAGCCGCATAAAGGCAACCCCACGGCGGCGGCCAAGCTGCGCGGCTTGCTCGCAGGCGCGTGGGATTACGCCCTGGACGCTGGCCGACTGGACGGTACCCGAGTCCGCCTTTAGGCTCATACCTGAACTGGAAAAATACTGTATCGAGCCTAGCGGCGGCAATTCAACCCGACAGTTCGTGCAGGGCAACTTGGCCGGCCTCTCGTCCGCCAGCTTGTTGCTCATTGGGCAACAATCAGGCGACCCTCCAGATGGAATCACTGTGATCAGTGGTCCAGCGGAATTGGTGCCCCGGATGCACATCTCCGGACAGGACTTGATGGCCCGGGTGAACGCCTTGGTGATCCCGGTGACATCGATCCACGGGACTGTTTCGGATACCGGCAGGTCAAACGCGTTCTGGTATACGAGGCAATTTGGCGTCGGGTGCAACACCCTGGCGTCACGCCTGTTGTATGCGAAAAATGAAAAATAGGCCCCAATAAATCTATTGGACGGATGTCGCCAGTGGAAATTAGTATGCCAAGCTAACTACTTGGAGACTTGTTTGGACCTCGCCCGCTTTCCCCGCATCCGACTCGGTCATTTCCCGACCCCACTAGAGCCCATGGATAACCTGACGCGACTGCTTGGCGGGCCGCGTTTGTGGATCAAGCGCGATGATTGAACCGGACTCTCGAGCGGCGGCAACAAAACGCGCAAACTGGAATTCTTGATGGCTGAAGCGATTGCGCAAAAGGCTGACTTTGTGATCACGCAGGGGGCAACACAGTCGAATCACGCCCGTCAAACTGTCGCCGCTGCCGCCAAGCTGGGCATGCAGTGTCACATTTTGCTTGAAGATCGAACGGGTAATACGCAGTTCAATTACACAGAGAATGGCAACGTGCTGCTTGATCGGCTGCATGGAGCCACGGTGGAGCGCCGCGCCGGCGGTAGTGACATGCAAGCCGAGATGGAGTCTGTGGCCAGGCGACTGGAGCGCGCGGGCCATCGGCCCTACGTGATTCCTGGCGGCGGCTCGAATCCGGTCGGCGCACTGGGTTACGTCAATGCGGCGCTAGAGTTGGTGAACCAGTCGGTTGAGTTGGGCCTGCGAATAGACCACTTGGTACACGCCACCGGGAGCTCAGGCACCCAAGCCGGTTTGGTGGTCGGCCTGCAAGCCATGCACAGTGTGGTGCAACTGCTGGGAATTGGCGTGCGTGCGCCGAAAGAAAAGCAGGAAAGCATGATCTACGATTTGGCCTGCCGCACCTGGGCTCATATGGGGTTGACTGGTGAGCTACCGCGCGCATCGGTACAAGCCAACTGCGACTACGTGGGCGGCGGCTACGGCGTTCCGACACCGGGCATGGTCGAAGCAGTCAAGTTGTTGGCCAAGACCGAGGGCATCTTGCTTGACCCGGTTTATTCGGGCAAAGGAATGGCCGGCTTGATCGATCTGGTTCGCAAAGGCCACTTTGCAGAGGACCAAAACGTCGTCTTTCTTCACACTGGCGGATCCGCTGCGTTGTTCGGCTATCCCGACGTTTTTGGCCTGCCGGCATCTTGAGTTCAAATACTTTCAGGATCGACGGCCACGCTGTGCTGCTTGAGACTTCATCGGACCGGAGCAATAAGGAGAAATCAACCTGGCATTAATTTTGCGTCACCATTTTTTGAACTCACGTGCAAACCCAAAGACGAGCTCTTTTCAAATCGCCCAAACACCTGCTTTCTTTTACTTACTGGAAACACCATGAAGCACCTGCTCAAAACCCTTGTCATCGGCTCGGCCTTCGCGCTCACCATGGCGTCTCAAGCCATGGCGCAAACCAAGGTCATCATTGGCCACTTTGGCGACCCGGCACCCTACAAAGCGATCGTTGCCGACGGAACGCTTGAAAAAGCCACTGGCTGGACCATTGAGTGGCGCCAATTCGCCTCAGGCGCTGAGGTCAACGCGGCCATGGCCTCAGGTGGCATTGTCATTTCCGAGATTGGCTCTTCGCCCCTTTCAGCAGGACTTAGCTCAGGCCTGGACTATCAGATGGTTTCCGTGGGCAAGGTCATTGACAGTTCAGAGGCACTGGTCACCCGAAATGGCGCAGGCATTGACAAGCCCGCCGATCTGAAAGGCAAGCGCATTGCTGTGCCGATCGGCTCCACAGCGCACTTCTCACTGATGGGCGCATTGAAAATGTACAACCTGACGGAGAAAGATGTGACGGTCGTCGGCATGTCGCCAGCTGAAATCGCCGCCGCGTGGGCCCAAAACGCAGTCGACGCAGCTTTCGTCTGGTATCCGGTCCAGGCCAAGATTCGTGAAAACGGGAAGGTCATGACGACCGCGGGCATCGTTGCCAAAACTGGCTTCCCCACTTTCAATGGATGGGTCGCCACCAACAAATTCGCCGCGGCAAACCGTGCTGGCTTGGTGAACTTTCTCAAAGCCATGAACGAAATCAATGGCGACTACAGCAAAAATAAAGCCGCGTGGAATGCAGATTCACCTAAAGTCAAAGCGGTGGCCACCAATGTAGGCATTACCCCAGCTGCCGTCGTTGCCGCCTTGGATGGTGCCATCTACCCAGATGGTGAGTTGAATATGTCAGCAGCCTGGATGGGCGGCGGTGCAGCCACCACGATCAAATCCACCGCTGACTTCCTCAAGGGTGCTGGCCGTATCAACGCAGCGGCTGACAGCTACACCAAGTTCGTGAATTCTGAGTTCGCCAAAGCCGCCGCTGGCAAGTAGTTGGCTGTGTGCACGTACCGCGTGCCGGCCTGACCTGTTCAGGCTGGGTCAGCACGCGCCACCAACCCCTTGAGGCCCACCATGACAGCACTTGCCATCAGGAACGCATCGGTGTTCTACCCGGTTCCCGGTAAAACGTCCGTTCACGCGCTCAAAAATATCAACCTCGAGATTCATGAGAAAGAGTTTGTGGTGGCATTGGGCGCATCGGGCTGCGGCAAGTCGACCCTGCTGAATCTGATTGCCGGATTCATGGCGCCCAGTGAGGGTGAAATTTCTCTCAATGGCCGCGTCGTCACAGGGCCCGGTGCTGACCGTTCGGTGGTGTTTCAAAAGCATGCGTTGTTGCCCTGGCTCAATGTGCTGGACAACGTCGCCTTCGGCTTGAAAATTCAGGGCCACGACAAAGCCAAGCGCGAAGGCATTGCGCGCGACTTCATCAAGCTACTCGGCCTTGAGCAGTTTGAGCAATCGGCCACCTATGAGCTGTCGGGCGGGATGCAGCAGCGCGTCGGCATTGCCCGGGCGCTGACCAGTGACCCGGCTATTTTGCTGATGGACGAGCCGCTGGGCGCACTGGATGCGCTGACGCGCGAGCGCGCGCAAGAGTTGATCTTGAAGGTTTGGCGCGACACCGGCAAGATGGTGTTTTTTATCACCCACAGCGTTGAGGAAGCCCTGTTCATGGGCACCAAGCTGATAGTGATGTCGCCTCGCCCCGGCCGCATTTCACATGTCTTCGACTTGCCATTCAGCCGGCGCTAC
>JANNKH010000087.1:0-10231 GCA_031396205.1 Rhodoferax sp. | reverse complement strand
ATGTGTGACGACTTTCCGCTGGCCTATGCCTACGCCCATGCACGGACCCTGCGCTTTGCCGATGGCCCGGACGAGGTGCATCGCAACGCCATCGCAAAGCTGGAACTTGGCAAGTACGCGGCCAACCCAAGGCCGGTGGAGATGCCGATCACGCGCGGCAGCTAGCCTGAAATTCCACCATTTGGCGAGCCAGTTTCGCTGGCCCATCAAGCATGGGGCATTGATTCGAAGTTCGAGTTTCTGTCTACGGCGCAATTGCCCGTAACAGAGCCGTAGCATGTTGCTGCTTGGCTTTGGCAGTGATAGTGACCGCTTGGCCTGCGCGATGGGGTCGCGCGCAGCCTTCGCTGCTTGTTCGGTGTCGCGGCAGGCCCGAACACCTGGCCCAGGAGATCGCCGCCCGGGTCGTCAACAAGGCCTTTGCGGGTCAGCGGCATCGAAGCGGTGTCCCGTTCGCGGTTGCGGACAGTGGCCTCGAACATCATGCTGGTCGAGGTGGCGGCGCTGTTGTCGAACGCGCAGGTCAGCGTCGTCATCGTGTGCGATGCTGCGGGAGCACCCCTCTGGGCGCCATCACCGAGACCATACTGCTGCACAGCAAGACCGACGAACTGCGGCAGAACCCCTGGGCCCGGTTGCTGGCGTTGCAGCAACTGCGGCAACGCCAGCAACTGACCCGGCTTGGATAGCTGGCCACTGCCAAAGTCAGGCCGACAGCCGATCCAGCGCAACTTTGCCTGCCGCCGCGCTGACCCCGCTCACCACGGTACCCCAGGCTATGTCGATGAGCGCAATTCCTACTGGCCAAGCCTTTAGAGTGGCCAGATTGGTAAGGTCGTAGGTGGCGTAGCAGAAAAAGCCGAACAAGGCGCCCATGGTCATGGCACGCTGCCAGCCCTGTGCGGTCGCCTGGGGCCAGACGCCAAACACCGTCAGCCCCATCGCAAAAACGCCGTAGAACAGCAGCGCCACGCCCAGGCGGGGCGGGGTGGCCATCAAATGGCCAATCGCCCGCAGGTACAGCGGCTTGGCCACAACGCCCAGCCATAGCGCGTCCAAAACAAGCAACACCAGCAGCACTGCAACGTAGGTTCCAAGCATCTTGTTCACAGCCAATACTCCCACAGCCGGGCAAAAAATTCCTTCATCCGCAAGGACCAGGATTGATCCCGCCAAGCCGGAAACAGCACCGCGTCGGGGGCTTGCCGAGCGTCGTCGAACATGCGTCGAAGCGGGCTGCCGAACGCGGTACCCAGCATCACCGCGTCGTCATCGTGAATGTGCAGGAAGCTGCGCCAGCGCAGATTAGTCGAGCCGATGGTGGACCAGGTCCCGTCGATCGGCGCCGTGCTGGCGAGCGGCACCGCGGCACGGGGTTCATGAATCTTCACGCCCGCCACCTGCACCCCGTCGTAGCCCGCGTCCGGCCGCCCAACTTCGAACAAGGCGCATATCTTTTTGTCTGCCGCGACGACCCGCGTGACCTGGCCAAGGACTCACCGGAATCTTTGGGCATCCAACTGCAGTTGCAGGTCAGCACCCGATTGGCACTGGCACTGGCACCGATCCCGCCGACCAACCATGACTTCATGGTTCGGCCTGTTCAGAACAAGACCCGGCTGCGCAAGGTTTCCGGTACTTCGGCAAGCTTGGCGAGCGCCAGGTCAGAGTGTTCGGCATCGATGTCGATCACCACATAGCCCACGTCCGCGCGGGTCTGCAAATACTGCGCGGCGATGTTGATATGGTGGTCCGAGAAGACCCTGTTGATCTCCGAAAGGACGCCCGGCACATTGCGATGAACGTGCAAAAGCCGGTGTTTGCCAGGGTGGGAGGGCAACGCAACTTCGGGGAAGTTGACCGATGAGGTCGACGTACCATTGTCACTGTACTTGACGAGCTTCTCTGCCACTTCGATGCCGATATTTTCCTGTGCCTCCACCGTGGACCCACCGATGTGCGGTGTCAGGATCACATTGTCGAGGCCACGCAACGGCGACTCGAAGCGATCGTCGTTACTGCGCGGCTCCTCAGGGTACACATCGATGGCGGCACCCAACAATCTCCTGCTTCGCAAGGCGTTGGCCAAAGCCTCAATGTCTACGACGGTCCCGCGCGATGCGTTGATCAAGACCCCGCCGTGCTTCATCGCGGCAATCTGCGCCGGACCCATCATCCATCGTGTGGCGGCGGTCTCGGGCACATGCAAGCTGACCACATCGGCCTCACCCAGCAAGTCATCGAGACGGGAGACCTGGCTGGCATTGCCCAGAGCGAGCTTGCGCACCACGTCGTAGAAAATCACCTTCATCCCCATGCCCTCGGCCAGTACTGAGAGCTGCGTACCGATCGCACCGTAGCCCACGATGCCCAAGGTCTTGCCGCGCACCTCGAAGGCGTCTTGTGCCGACTTGAGCCAACCGCCGCGGTGCGCCACGGCGCTTTTTTCCGGGATGCCACGCATCAGCAGGATCGCTTCGGCAAGCACCATCTCTGCCACCGAGCGGGTGTTGGAGAAAGGTGCGTTGAACACCGCGATGCCAAGATCACGCGCGGCCGCCAGATCCACCTGATTGGTGCCGATGCAGAAGCACCCCACCGCCGCGAGTGTGCTGGCATGCGCCAGCACTTGCTGGGTCAATGGGGTTCGCGACCGGATGCCCAGGAAATGCACGCCGGAGAGTTTGCTCTTGAGCTCTTCGCCGGACAAGGCGCTCGCCATGCACTCGATCTGCGTGTACCCCGCCGCCTGAATCACGGCAATGGCCGATGGATGAATACCTTCTAGAAGCAGAAATTTGATCTTGTCTTTGCTTGTCGAGGTCTCGGTTTTGGCGGCGGTCATTTCTGGAGCGGGCTGTTGCATGGTTGTTGGATTCGGCAAAGTAGTGGTAGGGAGAGCTGGAACCTTGGTCTGGACACCGCGTCAACTTTAAAGGATGCCCACCGCGCGCGCCTGCGCGTTGGCAGGGTATGCGCTGCGGACCCAGGGTCCGGCCGGCAGTTTCCCGGGGCCGTCAGCCGACTTGGGTAAGGCCTCTGGCGCGGGCTGTTGCGCGGGGTCAGTGCTTTGCATGGCGGTGTTTCTTGCCTTGTACGTTCGGGGATGAGCGTTCAGGGATGAGGGGATGCCATGGCGTGGACTGCTGGACTGTCGCGGCAGTTGGCTACACCGCGACCACGTCGAGGTCCGGCTCGATCGTGCGCACCAGATTCTGGATGGCGCCAAGCGTTCCGGAAATCGAACTCGGGCAGCTGCCGCAGGCGCCCTGGTAATGGATGCTGAGGCGGTTGCCGGACAGGCCCACCACATGCAGGTCTCCGCCGTCGGCCTGCAGCGACGGCCGGATGCGCTGGTCCAGCAGGTCGCTGATGACAGCGAGCCGCGCCTGGTCTTCCTCGCCGATGTCGTCGATGGACGCGCGCGCGGCAAACACAGCAGCGGCCGACTGCGCAGCAGCAGCCGGTGCCGCGCGCAACGGCACGGCAATCAGGCGCACCAGTTCGGGCCAGTCGGCGTCGCCGTCCTGCGTCACGGTGAGCCAGCGGTCTACATAAAACACGTTGCTGACATGGGGGAGGGCGAACAGCGCAGAGGCCAGCGCATCGTCTCTGGCCTGCTCTGCGTTTTCGTAGGAATGCGAAACACCCCAGGTCAACGGTTCGCGGAGCGTGAACTTGACTGCATTCGGGTTTGGTGTGTCGTCAATATCAGCAATTCTCGGCATTCAAACCTCCTAAAAATCAAGGCGCATGGTGCGGGCTGCAAGAACGCTATGGCAAGGTCATGGCACTCCTGCCGGGTTGACCCGTGCCTGCAATTCGCCCAGCTTGTACATCTCGCGCAGGATATCGGCGCCCCCCAACAGCTCGCCGTTGACATGGCGCTGCGCAATAGTCGGCCAGTTGGCATAGGCCTTGATGCCGGCCCGGATGTCCGGGCCGGCCAGCACGTCGATGGCGGCAAAGTCCCGCAGGCCGCAGGCATGGAGTACTTGCGCCGTGGCGCCTGAAAAGCCGCACTGCGGGAACTGCGGCGCATGGGGGTCTTTCAGGGCGTCTGCAGTCATCAACAACATTGCGTTTCGGTGCTGGCAGTTCCCTGCGATTGGAAGGCTGCCTGCAGCGTGTGCCACGGCAGGATCGCGCACTTGACGCGCGTGGGCAGGTCTCGCACGCCGGCAAACACCGCCAGCCGACCGATCTGGTTGGGTTGGCTCAGGTCCAGCTTGCCGGTGGCCATGGCCAGGAACTCCTGGGTCAGCGCCCGGGCCTGCTCGCGCGTCTTGCCCTTCACGGCGGCCGTCATCATCGAAGCCGACGCCTTGCAGATGGCGCACGACTCGCCGTGGAACGCAATCTGGTCTATGGTCTCGCCCTTCAGTTGCAGCCCCACGCTGAGGTGGTCACCGCACAGCGGGTTGTGCCCCTCGGCGTGGTGGCTGGGCTGTTCCAGCGTGCCATAGTTACGCGGCTTCTTGTTGTGGTCCAGGATGACTTCCTGGTAAAGCGCCTTGTAGTCAGCCATCACGCAAACACTTTTTGCACGCTGCGGATACCGGCCACCAGGGCATCGACCTCTGCCATGCTGTTGTAGAACGCAAACGAGGCGCGCGTGGTGGCGGGCACCTTCAAGCGCGTCATCACCGGTTGCGCGCAGTGATGGCCGGTGCGCACCGCAATGCCCTCCTGGTTCAGCAGGGTGCCCACATCGTGCGGGTGGATGCCCTCCAGCGTGAAGGAAAGCACCGCCGCCTTGTTGGTGGCCGTGCCGATGACGCGCAGGCCGGGCAGCGCATTGAGCTGGCTGGTGGCGTACTGCAACAACGCGTGCTCATGCCGGGCGATGGAATCCATGCCGATAGCGGACAGGTAATCGACCGCCGCGCCCAGCCCGATGGCGGCGGCAACTGGCGGCGTGCCGGCCTCGAACTTGTAGGGAATCGTGTTGTAGACGGTCTTCTCGAACGACACCGACAAGATCATGTCGCCGCCGCCTTTGAAGGGCTGCATTTTCTCGAGCAACTCAGCCTTGCCGTAGAGCACGCCAATGCCGGTCGGGCCGCACAGCTTGTGGCCCGAGAAGGCGTAGAAGTCGCAGTCCAGATCCTGCACATCGACCGGCATGTGCGGCGCCGCCTGCGCACCATCGACCAGCACCGGTACGCCGTGGCGATGCGCCAGCGCAATCATCTGTTTGATCGGATTGATGCTGCCCAGCGCGTTGGAAACATGGCTCACACCGACCAGCCGGGTATGCGCATTGAACAACGGCTCGAACTGCTCCAGGCACAGCTCGCCCGCGTCGTTGATCGGCAGCACGCGGATGGTGGCGCCGGTTTCTTCGGCCAGCATCTGCCACGGCACGATGTTGGAATGGTGCTCCAGCGTGGTCAGAATAATCTCGTCGCCGCACTTGATGAACTTGCGGCCGTAGCCATGCATCACCAGGTTGATGGCCTCGGTGGTGCCGCTGGTGAAGATGACTTCGCGCTCGTCGGGCGCGTTGATGAAGCGCTGCAATTTGCGCCGCGCTTCCTCGTAGGCGGCCGTCGCCCGCTCAGACAGGGTATGCACCGCGCGGTGGATGTTGGCGTGCTCCGTGGCCTGGTAGTGCACCAAACGGTCTATGACTGGCTGCGGCATCTGGCTCGATGCGGCGTTGTCCAGGTAGACCAGTGGCCTGTCTTGGACCTCGATCTGCAGGATGGGAAAGTCGGCGCGCACGCGTTCGACATCGAAAGCGGCGCGACTCATTTCGGATTGGCGAGCGTTCATGGACGGCTACCGGTTTGCGCCAGCATGCGCTGCTGCAGATGGCGCCTTAAAGCGGTGACGGGAATGCGCTCGATGATCTCGGCGCCGAATGCATAGGTCAGCAGCTTGCGCGCGGCGCTATCGGACAGGCCGCGGCTCCGCAGGTAGAACACTTCTTCCGCGTCCAGCTGGCCAATGGTGGCGCCATGCGTGCATTTCACGTCGTCGGCAAAAATCTCCAGCTGCGGCTGGGTATCGACCTGGGCCCGGCCGCTCAGCAGCAGGTTGCGGCTGGACTGCGCGGAGTCTGTGCGCTGCGCACCGGGGCGCACCACCACCTTGCCATTGAACACCGCATGCGCGCTGCCATCTGCAATGCACTTGTGCAGCTGTCGGCTGGTGCCGTGCGGCTGGGCGTGATCGATGCAGCTGTGGGTGTCGGCCAGTTGGCTGCCGGCCAGCAGCGCGAGGCCTTCGACCGCGCACTCGGCGCCCTCGTCCAACACCACGCTCAAGTGGTAGCGCGACAGCTGCGCGCCCATCGCGACGCTGACCGATTGGTAGTTAGCCGAGCGCCCCACCGACACCGCGCAGTTGGCGATGTGAAACGACTGCCGGCCGTCGCGTTGCACGCGGACATGCGTGACCTGCGCCTGCTCGGCCAGCACGATTTCCGTCACCGGGTTTATCAGGTAGGCCGCATCCTGCAGCGCCACGTAGTCTTCAATCAGCGTCACGCGGCTGCCCGCTTCGGCCAGAACGAGGCAACGCGGATGGCTGAGTGCGCCCGCCTGCGTCGTCACGAACAGCAGGTGCACCGGCGCAGCCAGCGCCACGTGACGCGGCACCACCACGACCGCTGCATCCTGCAAAAAAGCCGTATTGAGCGCGGCAAATACGTTGTCGCCCAAAGCCTGCTGGCGGCCCAGCTGCGCCGCCAGAACGGCGGCGCGCGTGGCCATGGCGGTCGGCAAATCGGTCACGACCACCTCGCCTTCGAGGGCGGGGGTCGACAGCTGCGGCGCGTAAACGCCATCGACAAACACCAGCCGGATCGCGGTGTCGTCAACGACAAACGGCGCAATGTCGTCGGGCTGCGGCCGGCCGGCCGTGAGCACCGGCTGGAACGTCAGTCGATGCAGCGGCGCCAGGTCGGTGAAGCGCCATGCCTCGTCCCGCAGCGTCGGCATGGCGAGCGCGCCCAGCGCGGTCTGCGCCTGTTCGCGCAGTGCGTTGACGGCGGCCCAGGGGCCGGGCGCCAGTAGCGGCTGGCCGGCCAGCAGCGCGCCCAGGTGGTCCACCGCAGGCGGGCGACGGGCGGTATCAGTGCGCATCAGGCGCTGACCTCGTCGGCGCTCGACCCGACAGCCGCCTCGTGCTCGGCGCTGACCCAGTCGTAACCGCGCTTTTCGAGTTCCACCGCAAGTTCCTTGCCGCCGGTCTTGATGATACGGCCAGCCTCCATCACATGGACGAAATCGGGCACGATGTAGTTCAGCAAGCGCTGGTAATGCGTCACCAGGATGACGGCGTTGTCGGGCGTGATCAGCTGGTTCACGCCCTGCGATACGATGCGCAGAGCGTCGATGTCCAGGCCGGAATCGGTCTCGTCCAGAATCGCCAGGCGCGGCTCCAGAAGCGCCATCTGCAGGATTTCGTTGCGCTTCTTCTCGCCACCGGAAAAGCCCTCGTTGACGCTGCGATCCAGGAAATCGGGGCTCATCTCAAGCAACTTCATCTTCGCGCGCACGAAGTCGTCAAACTCCAGCGGGTCCAGCTCTTCCTGGCCGCGCTGGGCCTGCAGCGTGTTGTAGCTCAGACGCAAGAACTGGCTGTTGGCTACGCCGGGGATTTCAATCGGGTACTGAAAACCCAGGAACACGCCTGCCAGAGCGCGCGCTTCGGGCGCCAGCGCCAGCAGGTCCTGGCCTTCAAAACGCACCGTTCCGGCTCTGACTGCATAGGCCGTGTGACCAGCCAACACCTTCGCAAAGGTACTCTTGCCCGAACCGTTGGGGCCCATGATCGCGTGAACCTCGCCGCGCCTGACGGTGAGGTCCAGGCCCTTGAGGATGTCGATGCCGCTGACGCTGGCGCACAGGCCGTGCACGTCGAGCAATACCGGGCTGTTGGGCGTGATCATCCGACCGCTCCTTCAAGTTTGAGGCCGAGCAGTTGGGTCGCTTCGACCGCGAACTCCATGGGCAACTGTCGAAAAACATCCTTGCAGAATCCATTGATGATCATGGACACGGCGGCTTCGGCACTGATGCCGCGCTGGGCAAAATAGAACAACTGGTCTTCGCCGATCTTGGAGGTCGAGGCCTCGTGCTCGACCTGGGCGGTCGGGTTGCGCACCTGGATGTAGGGAAAGGTGTGCGCGCCCGACTTGTCACCGATCAGCATCGAGTCGCACTGCGAATAATTGCGGGCACCGGTGGCCGTGGGTGCCACCTTCACCAGGCCGCGATAGCTGTTGCTCGACTGCCCGGCCGAGATGCCCTTGCTGACGATGGTGCTGCGCGTGTTCTTGCCCAGGTGGATCATCTTGGTGCCGGTGTCGGCCTGCTGGTGGTGGTTGGTCACCGCTACCGAATAGAACTCGCCGACCGAGTTGTCGCCGCGCAAAATCACCGACGGGTACTTCCAGGTGATGGCCGAGCCGGTCTCGACCTGCGTCCACGAAATGCGGGAGTTCACGCCCTTGGCCAGGCCGCGCTTGGTGACGAAGTTGTAGATGCCGCCCACACCGCTTTCATCGCCCGCGTACCAGTTCTGAACAGTCGAATACTTGATGTCGGCGTTGTCCAGGGCCACCAGCTCGACCACCGCTGCATGCAGCTGGTTGGTGCTGAACGCCGGGGCGGTGCAGCCTTCCAGATACGATACCGAGGCGCCCGCTTCGGCCACGATCAGCGTGCGTTCGAACTGGCCCGACTCTTCGGTGTTGATGCGGAAGTAGGTCGACAGATCCATCGGGCACTTCACACCCTTGGGGATGAAGCAGAACGAGCCATCGGTGAACACTGCCGAGTTGAGCGCGGCGTAGTAGTTGTCGCCGGTCGGCACTATGGTGCCGAGGTACTGTTTCACCAGTTCGGGATGCGATTGCACAGCTTCGGACATCGAGCAAAAAATGATGCCGACCTCGGCCAGCCTGGCCTTGTAGGTGGTGGCGACCGACACGCTGTCGAAAATCACGTCCACCGCCACGCCAGCCAGCGCCATGCGCTCGTGCAGCGGAACGCCGAGCTTTTCAAAGGTGCGCAGCAGTTCGGGATCGACCTCGTCCATGCTGCTGAGCTTGGGCTTTTGCCGAGGTGCCGCGTAGTAGCTGATGGCCTGAAAATCAATCTTCGGGTAATGCACGTTGGACCAGGTCGGCTCTGTCATCTGGAGCCACGCCCGATAGGACTCGAGCCGGAAGTCGAGCAGCCACGCGGGCTCGCTCTTTTTGGCCGAGATCATGCGGATGGTGTCTTCTCTCAGGCCCTTGGGCGCGACATCGGATTCGATGTTGGTGACAAACCCGTGCTTGTAGGGCTGACTGACGAGCTGCTGCAGCACGGCACTCACGTCGCTTCCTTGGATTGGCGGTCGAACGTCTCTGCGGCGGCGGTGGTCCCCGGCTTCTTCACATTGAAGCTCTCACCGCAACCGCACTCGTGATCCACATTGGGGTTGTCGAACTTGAAGCGTTGCGTGAGGCCTTCTGTGACGAAGTCGATGTGCGAGCCATCGAGGACCAACAGGCTCTCAGGATCGACCAGGATGCGTGCGCCGTGCGACACGAAGCTGTGTTCGCCAGGCCGAACCTCGTCGGCGAGCTCGAATGTGTGGGCCAGCCCCGTGCAGCCCACCATTTTGATGCCGATGCGCAGCGCGATGCCCGAGCCGCGTTTGTCGAGCTGGCGCCGGATCTGAGTTGCGGCTCGTTCAGTCAGTGTCATAGTCATTTGTTGAACTCCTTGCTTGAAAACGCGCCCACCAAAAACCTCAGCAGGCAAACAAAAAATTACGGGTGGATCCGTTCAATGCGTTTCCAGCCGGCGTCGCAACGCCATCCGCCTCGGGCTGGCTACCGTCAAGACCACGCCGCCCGAATGGATACCGTAGTAATTTAGTCAAGTATAGGCAATCCATGAAGTTCAGACGGGGTGGAGCCCGAAAGGGAGGCGCAATGTAGGGTCACTCGCATCACCGAGGGCTGCCCAGGACCGCCGTAATGGAGCTTCGAGTGCCACGGAACTGGATGCCACCGCGACATGCGCCAAAACGTTCGGGTGGTCCATCCACCAAAACGTCGACAGCCGGCGTGCCAGCGCCAGCGCCAGCGCGATCTACATCACGATGGGCAAGACCGATCCGCAGGCGCCACGCCACTCGCAGCAAAGCATGGTGCTGGTACCCGCAGATACCAAGGGGCTGCGCATCATTCGCACGCTCAACGTGCTGGGATACGACGATGCGCCCC
>JANNKH010000045.1:0-52950 GCA_031396205.1 Rhodoferax sp. | reverse complement strand
CAGGCCAGACATATCGGGCGTGTCGTTGGGCCCATGCGGGTCGACTCCGATGGCCACTGCAATATCGTGGATCTCGGTGTTGGCGAACAGCCGGTCGCGCTCGACCTCCCAGGTATTGAGCACCTTGCCGCGCAGCGGAAGTACCGCCTGCGACTCCTTGTCGCGCCCCATCTTGGCACTGCCGCCGGCCGAATCGCCCTCGACCAGGAACACCTCGTTGTGCGCCAGGTCGCGGCTTTCGCAATCGGTCAGCTTGCCCGGCAGCACTGCCACGCCCGAGCCCTTGCGCTTCTCGACCTTCTGGCCTGCTTTCTGGCGCACCTGCGCTGCCTTGATCGCCAGTTCGGCCAGCTTGCGGCCATATTCGACATGGTGGTTCAGCCACAACTCGAGCGCCGGGCGCACGCAGCCGGAAACCAGGCGCACTGCGTCGCGTGAATTGAGCCGCTCCTTGATCTGGCCCTGGAACTGCGGGTCCAGCACCTTGGCCGACAACACATAGCTGGCGCGGGCGAACACGTCCTCGGGCAACAACTTGACGCCCTTGGGCAATAGGGCATGCAGTTCGATGAAGCTCTTGACCGCATTGAACAGGCCGTCGCGCAGCCCGCTTTCATGGGTTCCACCGGCACTGGTGGGAATCAGATTGACATAGCTCTCGCGCAGTGGCGCGCCATCTTCTGTAAATGCCACGCACCACTGGGCACCCTCGCCTTCGGCAAAACTCTCGTGCGCGGCATCGGCATACGACTCGCCCTCGAACAGCGGGATCACCGGCTCGGCGGCCAGCGCCTGTGTCAGGTAGTCGCGCAGGCCACCCTTGTACAGCCAAGTCTGGGTCTCGCGGGTTTTCTCCACCGTCAGAGTGACGGTTACGCCCGGCATCAGCACCGCCTTGCTGCGCAGCAGGTGCAGCAACTCGGGCATCGGGATGACCGTGGTCTCGAAATATTTGCCGTCTGGCCAGACACGCACCGTGGTGCCGGTGCGGCGCTCGCCCTCACCGGCGTCCCGCACCTGCAGCGCCTCAACGACCTCGCCGCCGGCGAACGCCATCTGCGCCACCTTGCCCTCGCGGCAAGAGCTTACCTCCAGCCGCTTGGCCAGCGCGTTGGTGACGCTCACGCCCACGCCGTGCAGGCCGCCCGAAAAGCTGTAGGCCCCGCCCTTGCCCTTGTCGAACTTGCCGCCGGCATGCAGGCGCGTGAACACCAGTTCCATCACCGGCGCGTTTTCCTCCGGGTGCATGCCAAACGGAATGCCGCGCCCATCGTCCTCCAGCGTGACCGAGCCGTCAGCATGCAGGGTGACCCGGATCTTTCTGCCGTGCCCGGCCAGCGCCTCGTCGGCCGAATTGTCCAGTACCTCCTGCATCACATGCAGCGGGTTGTCGGTGCGGGTGTACATGCCCGGCCGCTGGCGGACCGGCTCCAGGCCCTTGAGGACCCGGATGGAGCGTTCGGTATATTCGCCGCCCGAGCGGTTATTGGTGTTGCTGGCCATGGCCGCATTGTATGCCGGTCCGATCAAAATTACTGGATACAAACACAGCCACCTTCTGCGTTTGCCGACAAGGATGGACCGAATTGGGTACATTTCCCGCATGCAGTCGCAGCCCAAGGCCTTGTCCATGACCCAGTTGCTGGTGTGCGGGGCAGCCATCGTCACCCTGTCGATGGGCGTTCGCCATGGCTTCGGTCTGTGGCTGCAACCGGTGACCCAGTCCATGGACTGGAGCCGGCAGAGTTTTTCGTTCGCAATCGCAATCCAGAATATTTCCTGGGGCCTGGCCGGTGTCTTTGCCGGCATGGTGGCCGACAGGTTCGGCGCCATGCGCGTACTGATCGTGGGAGCCATCGTCTATGCGCTGGGTCTGCTGGGAATGGCCACCGCGCCGACACCCTTGTTGTTCGTGGGCAGTGCCGGTGTGCTGATTGGTGTCGCCCAGGCGGGCACCACCTATGCGGTGGTCTACGGCGTCATCGGTCGCAATGTACCGGCCGAACGCCGGTCCTGGGCCATGGGCGTCACAGCGGCTGCGGGGTCATTCGGCCAGTTCCTGATGGTGCCCGTCGAGGGCTTGCTGATTACATCCCTGGGTTGGCAAACCGCGCTGATGGTGCTGGGCCTCTGCGTTCTGGTAATCATTCCGCTGGCCTTTGGATTGCGCGAACCCGGATTTGCGGGCGGCGGCCCGGCCAAGCGGGATCAAACCATCGCCCAGGCGATGCGCGAAGCGTTCCCTTACCGGAGCTTCCAGTTGCTCACGGCGGGCTATTTTGTTTGCGGCTTCCAGGTGGTGTTCATCGGCGTACACCTGCCCAGCTACCTCAAGGACCAGGGCCTGGAGCCGCATGTGGCCAGCTACGCGCTGGCGCTGATCGGTCTGTTCAACGTGTTCGGCACATATGGCGCTGGCATGCTCGGCCAGCGCATCCGCAAGGGCCGTATCCTGGCCTTCATCTACCTGGCGCGAGCCGTTGTCATCACGATTTTTCTGCTGGCGCCACTGACGCCGATGAGCGTGTACATTTTTGCCAGCCTGATGGGCTTGCTGTGGTTGTCCACCGTGCCAGCGACCAACGCCGCGGTGGCACAGATCTTCGGCGTCGCCCATTTGTCCATGCTCAGTGGTTTCGTTTTCCTGAGCCACCAGGTTGGCTCCTTCCTCGGGGTGTGGATGGGCGGCCTGCTGTATGACCAGACCGGCAACTACAACGCTGCCTGGATGATTGCCATCGCGCTGGGTGTGCTCGCGGCGCTGATCAATCTGCCCGTCAACGAATCGGCCATTCGGCGCGCGCCGGCGGCCGGTGCTGGCGCCACGGCCTAGGAATCAGCATGGTTCGAAGTCCCCTGCTGCGCGCCGCCACCCTCGGGTTGGCGCTGCTGGTGCTGTTGGTCGTTTTCTCGCTGTACCTGCGGCCCGAGTTCATGGTGATGTTGGCGCAACAGGCCTGGGCATGTTTCTGAGTGCGGTCGTCGTCGCCATGACGGGCGCTGCCCGTCATGATCGCATTGGGACGGCATGACTGGACCAGCCCACGGCAACGCGCCGGCGTCAGGCTGGATCGTGCGCTGGTCGCACCTGGTGGCGGCGGGCGGCACGGTCCTGGACCTGGCCTGCGGGCGGGGCCGACATGCACGCTGGTTCGCCGGGCGCGGCCATCCGGTTGTCGCGCTCGACCGGTCTGCGGAGGCGCTCGCAGCGATGGCGGACCTCGCCAGCGGGGTTGATGCGCCCCGGATCCGAACCGTACTGGCCGATGTCGAAAGCGATGCCTGGCCCCTGACCGACAACGACGCACCCCGCCACTTCGATGGCGTGGTCGTCACCAACTATCTGTGGCGCGCCCTGTTGCCGACCATCGTGCGCAGCGTGGCGCCGGGTGGTGTATTGCTGTACGAAACCTTCGCCGATGGCAATGCGAGCGTGGGCAAGCCTTCGCGGCCCGACTTCCTGCTGCAACCCGGCGAATTGCTGGCAGTCTGCCAGGGGCTGCGCATCGTTGCATTCGAGGACGGTTTTTGCACCGACCCGGCGCGTTTCGTGCAGCGCATCGCCGCCGTGCGCCCGCCCCGGTTGGAGCCCTCGGAACAGGGCGAATCATGCCTGCCACGGCGCTACGCCTTGTAACGGCCATGGGGGTATGACTGGGTAGAATGCGGGTTTCCCGTTCTTGACCGAGCACATGACACCTATTACCGGCAGCATCGTGGCCATCGTGACCCCGATGCACGACGACGGCAGCGTCGACTATCCCGCGCTGCGCAAGCTGATCGATTGGCACATTGAACAGGGTACCGACTGCATCGGCGTTGTTGGCACGACTGGCGAATCGCCCACGGTCAGCGTCGAGGAACATTGCGAAATCATCCGCGTGGCCGTGGAGCAATCGCGCCAGCGGGTGCCCATCATGGCCGGCTGCGGCGCCAACTCGACGGCAGAAGCGATCGAACTGACCCGGTTCGCCCATGAGGTAGGTGCCGACTGCCACCTGCAGGTCGTTCCCTATTACAACAAGCCCTCGCAAAACGGTCTATACCAGCATTTCAAGGCGATTGCAGAGGCGGTCGATCTGCCGATGGTGCTGTACAACGTACCCGGACGCAGCGTGGCGGACCTGGCCCATGACACCGTACTCAAGTTGGCCCAGGTGCCGGGCATCATCGGCATCAAGGATGCCACCGGCAATCTGGAGCGCGGGCAATGGTTGATCCGCGACGTGCCAAAAGGTTTTGCCATCTATTCGGGCGACGACCCCACCGCAGTGGCGCTGATGCTGTGTGGTGGCCAGGGCAATGTGAGCGTGACCGCCAATATCGCGCCGCGCCAGATGCATGAGCTTTGTGTTGCCGCGATGGCCGGCGAGGCCCGCCGCGCCATGGACATCCAGTTCAAGTTGATGCCGGTGCACAAGCACCTGTTCGCGCAAGCCAACCCGATCCCGCTCAAATGGGCCATGCAGCGCATGGGCCTGTGCGGTGGCGCACTCCGACTGCCGATGACTGCGCTGGAACAGGAATATGTTCCTGTCGTCGAGGACGCCCTGCGTCGCGCCGGCCTGATTTGACCAACCCATTTCCCGAAGGACTATCTGGTGAATGCAACTACACGACTGGCCTTGCTGGGCCTGAGCCTGGTACTGGGCGGATGCTCGATTCTGGAGTCGGACAAGATCGACTACAAGAGCGCGGCAACCGCGCCATCGTTGTCCGTGCCGCCCGACCTTACCCAATTGGCGCGCGACAACCGCTATGCAGTCCCCGGGGGACCTGTCACTGCGTCGAGCTACCAGCAGGGACAGGCAGGACCGTCGGTGCCGGTCGCAGTCGCCACGATCGCCGATGTGCGGATCGAGCGCGCCGGCAATCAGCGCTGGCTGGTGATCAAGCGCCCGCCGGAGCAATTGTGGGACCCCATCAAGGACTTCTGGCAAGAGCACGGATTCCTGCTGTCGCTGGACCAGAAAAACCTGGGCATCATGGAAACCGATTGGGCCGAGAACCGGGCCAAGATTCCCCAGGACCTGATTCGGGCCTCGCTCGGCAAATTGCTGGACTCCCTGTATTCGACTGCTGAGCGCGACCGTTTTCGTACCCGGCTGGAACGCAATGCCGCCGGTGAAACCGAGATCTATGTAAGCCATCGCGGCATGATCGAGGTATATCGCTCCACCAAATCAGCCACCGTCACCGGTGACGCGTCCACGGTGTGGCAACCTCGCCCAGCGGAACCGGAACTGGAAACCGAGTTCCTGCGCCGCCTGATGATCAAGCTCGGTGTGTCGCAGGACCAGGCCAAGGCGGCGACCGCAGCCGGTGCAGCGCAACCGATCGCACGCATAGCGCAGGTCAACGGCCAGCCAGTGGTGCAGATCGACGATAACTTTGACCGCGCGTGGCGCCGCGTCGGCCTGTCGCTGGACCGCACCGGCTTCACCGTTGAAGACCGCGACCGCAGCAAGGGCGTCTATTTCGTCCGTTATGTCGAGCCTAATCCGGACAAGGCCGAGCCCGGGTTCCTGGGCCGCCTTTTTGGCAGCAGCGCGAAGGCCAACGCACCGGTCAAGTACCAGATCCAGGTTCGATCGCAAGCCGATGCGACAACGGTATCCGTGTTGAACGCGACCGGTACCGCAGATACCACGGCCAGTGCGCAGCGCATCGTGAAGGTGATTGCCGAAGACCTGAGATAGGCGTCGCCCATGTTGCGTTTCAGGAACCTGGGCAGCGGCAGCTCGGGCAACGCAACCGTCGTCGAAGCGCGCAATGGCCCCTGCGTCACACGCCTGCTGGTCGACTGTGGCCTGGGCATCCGCCAGATCGAACAACGCCTGGGCCGCGCCGGTCTGATGCCCGGCGACATCGACGCGATCTTCATCACGCACGAACACAGCGACCATATCGGCAGCGCACGCCTGCTGGCACTGCGCCAGCGCATACCGGTCTGGATGAGCCGCGGCACCCACGTCGGCGCCGGCAGCCCGGATTTCGATGACCTGCTGCGGATCGCCAGCGATGGCGTGGCGATCACGCTGGACGCGTTGTGTGTGATGCCGTTCACCGTGCCGCACGACGCCCGCGAACCACTGCAGCTACGCTGCACCGACGGCAACACCAGCCTGGGCATCCTGACCGACCTCGGCCATGCAACCGACCATGTGCTGGTCCATCTGGCGGCATGCCAGGCGATGCTGCTGGAGTGCAACCACGATCCGGACCTGCTGGCTGCGTCGTCCTACCCGCCGTTCCTTAAAAAGCGCGTAGGAGGCAAGCATGGCCATCTGTCCAATGTTCTCTCGGCCCAGATCGCCGCAGCCTTGAACCATCCGGGCCTGGCTACCGTCGTGGCGGCCCACCTGAGCCGTCAGAACAATCGGCCCGAGCTGGCGCGCGCGGTTCTGGCCCGGGCGCTCGGACGCGCTCCGGCGGACATCGGCGTTGCCGATCCGGTCAGCGGGACCGACTGGATCGCCGTGTGAGTTCGCGGACGGGCTCCAGCAACACTTGATACCCGTTGACCACCAGCAAAAAAGCCACCCGAAGGTGGCTTTCGCGCTGCAGGCGTGATCGCCTTAGGGCTTCTTGACTGCTGCGGCCGCCGCATCGGCTGCTTTCTTCACTGCTTCAGCAGCTGCACCAGCGGCAACGTTGGCGGCACCACTGGCGGCCGAGGCAGCGTCGGCTACTGTGCCAGCAGTCGCAGAGGCGGCGGCGGCGGCTTCGACGGCAGCCGAGGCAGCGCCGGCGGCGGCGCTGACAGCCGCACTGGTCGCTGCCGAAGCTGCGTCCTTGACGGCTTCAACCGCGGCCGCGGGAGTGGCGGCCGGCGCGGGCATTTCCTCTTTCTTGCCGCAAGCTGCAAGAGCGACGGCCGCGACGATCGCTGCCAGGATGTATGACTTCTTCATGATTCGAATGACTCGGAATTTCAGTAACGGTGGATGAAACGCCAGCAACGAGAACCGCGCCGACCGGGCGATCAGGACTCGATGCCCCCTCTACCCGGCACAGATTGTATGCAGAAAAAGCCAGGATCGCAGGGTTAACCCTATGGATCTGCAAATTATTTACAAACCCAGCGTGGTGGCCGGGAAACCGGGGCTGCTGACCAGCATCAACGCCTGCCATTGTTCGCGCGCCTGAACGATACGATCAGGCTCGCTGCCACAGACGCCGATGCTGCGCACCGGGTCAAGCAACTGCATCGTCCAGTGCGGGCTCCACAGCAACGTCGGAAAATTGACCGGGTCGATCTGCCGGCAGATCCGGCTGTCGATGATGTGGCCCCAGTTCCGGCGCCATGTCACGAACCGGGCATGCTCGCGGACGACCGCGTCATAACTGGCTGCCAACAGCGTGCAACTGCGCCCGGCGCGCGACCAGGACTGCAGGCTGTCGATGACCTGGCGCTCATGCAGGGGCCAGTTGGCGAAGCTCGGGTCGCACAACACCAGTTCCCGCCAGCCTTGCTGCGCGGCGGTCGCCAGTGCCGAGCGCACGCACTGCGCGAACGCCTCCCGGCCCGTCAATCGGCCACTGGGCAGTTCGACCGGCGGCGGGCTTTCGTCAGAGGCCATGCAACCACCCTGCTTCACACCAGGACTGCAGCAGGCTGCGCGCATCGCTACTCGCCGCGACGACAGACGCGCCATCCAGCCTTCGTTGATCCGCCAACTGGCGCATCAGGCGCGCATCCCGTCCGCTGGCGCGGTAGCTCTCGCCGTTGATGAATACATGGTGCCGGTCGTACATCATGCGGGTCCTGCGATCGAGTTGAACAGCAGCTTGCAGCTTACTGCTTTCGGCCGCGTCGAACCAGACCTGCGGCTTGGGCTCGGTCAGGTGCTCGCCCAGGTTGCGCGCCAACAACTGCGGGTCGGCGATGGCACGCTCCAGCGCCCGCTGGGCGAATCCGGCCAGCGCAGCGGGGATCGCCGCCGGATGCGCCGCCGCATCCATCGCGGTGTCACGATACAAGCCGTCTCCCAACGCCTCTGTCGCATCCTGCGCCAGGCGCTGCAACAAATCGCCCGCAAGTTCGCCGACCGCCGGCGCCTTGAAGCCGATCGAGTAGGTCATGCATTCGTCCAGGGCCACCCCGTCATGGGCATACCGCGGTGGCAAATACAACATGTCGCCCGGTTCCAGTTCATAACTGTGCTCCGGCTCGAAATGGGACAGTATCTTCAGTGGCACACCGTCCTGCAGCCGCAGATCCTTCTGGCGCCCGACCCGCCACCGTCTACGCCCATGGGCCTGCAACAGGAACACGTCATAACTGTCGAAATGGGGTCCCACGCCACCACCGGGCGTGGCATAGCTGACCATGACGTCGTCCAGCCTGGCATCGGGCACAAACCGGAAATGGTCCAGCAGCGCGCGCGCGCCATCCACATGCAGGTCCACACCTTGCACCAGCAAGGTCCAGTTCGGCTGCTTGAGCGGCGGCAGCGATCGGCGGGCGAACGGGCCCTGGCGCAAGCGCCAGTGGCTGGCACCCGTGACACTGTCACCAACCACCAGGCGCGATTCCACATGCTGCTGCCCGGCCAGCGCGAACAGGGCCGCCCGATCGAGCGGGCCCTTGAAGCCCGGAACCGCCTGGCGGATCAGCAAGGGCTTGCGCTGCCAGTGGCGGCGCATGAAGGTCTGGGCGCTCAGGCCGCCGAGCAGAGACAGAGACAGGTGCACATGCATGGCTTGGGACTGGTTGATGCGGGATGGTGCAGCCCCATGGCCGCACGTTCCGCGAAACGCCGGGGTAGCAAACTGCGACAATTCTCCTATGGAAATTTCACAGCAATGCGTGGTCGCACTGACCTGGACGCTCAAGGACACGCTGGGCGAAGCGTTGGACGTACTGCAAGAGCCGGTCGAATTCCTGATCGGCGGCAATGATCTGTTCAAGAAGATCGAAGAAGCGCTGCAGGGGCATGAACCCGGTGCGCAGGTGCAGTTGCAGCTCGAACCCGAAGAGGCATTTGGCGATTTCAATGACAAACTGCTTTTTCTGGAACCGCGCACACTGTTCCCGGCTGACGTCGCGGAAGGCCTGACCTTCGAGGGCCACGCCCTGCCCGCCGGCTGCAATCCGGATGCGCCCAAGGACGCGTTGTATACGGTGACCGACGTCTACCCAGACCATGTGGTGCTCGACGGCAACCACCCCCTGGCGGGTATCGCCTTGCGCCTGTACCTGAAGGTCGAGGCCGTGCGCGAGGCAACCGAGCAAGAGATCGGACGCGGCAGCGCTGGCACCGGCTTTTTCAGGGTGCAGTTGCAGGCACCGGGTTCGGATTCATTGCACTGATACGGCGTTCGACCCCGACTGCGCATCAGGTCTTGCCGGTCGAACCATACCCACGCTCGCCCCGCACACTGGCCGCAAACTCGGACACCAGGTTGAAGCGGGCCTGCACTATTGGCACCACGACCAGTTGCGCGATGCGCTCCATCGGCTCGATGGTGAACGGATTCGGACTGCGGTTCCAGGCGCTGACCATCAGTTGGCCCTGGTAGTCGCTGTCGATCAGTCCCACCAGGTTGCCCAGCACGATGCCGTGTTGGTGCCCCAGGCCGGAACGCGGCAGTATCAACGCGGCATAGTTCGGATCGGCCAGGTGGATTGCAAAACCGGTAGGCACTAGTTGCCAGGCATTGGGCGCCAGCAGCAACGGCGCATCCAGGCAGGCGCGCAGATCGAGGCCGGCACTGCCCGGCGTCGCGTAGGCGGGCAGCTGCCCCGCCAGCCGGGCATCGAGAACCTTGACGTCGATATGCATGGGACCGTTCTTCTATTGCTACTGCTACGGGCGTCGAATCATCTGGGCACAGGTCTGCACGAGCACCCGGGCCAGCGCCAGTTTGGACGCCCTGGGCAGTTCCCGCACGCCATCGGCGGTCACCAGCAACAGGGCGTTGTCATCCTGTCCAAAGGTGGCCGGGCCGATATTGCCTACCAGCAACGGTACGCCCTTGCGAGCCCGCTTGGCCTGTGCATTGGCCAGCAGGTCCTGGCTTTCAGCGGCAAATCCCACGCACAGAAGGGCTCCGTCCAAAGCCCGGGATGACCGGGCCACGGTCGCCAGGATGTCCGGGTTCTCGCGGAACTGCAACTGCGGCACCACACCCGATCCATCCTTCTTGATCTTGTGCTCGGCGGCATCGGCGGGTCGCCAGTCAGCCACCGCGGCGGTTGCGACGAATACGGTGGCCTGCGACGCCAGCGCGACCGTGGTATCGAACATCTGCTGGGCTGAACGCACATCGACGCGCTTGACGCCACGCGGCGTTGGTAACGCGACCGGGCCGGCCACCAACGTCACCTGGGCACCCGCTTCCCTGGCGGCACGCGCCACGGCGAATCCCATCTTGCCGCTGCTCAGGTTGGTGATGCCGCGCACCGGGTCGATCGCCTCGTAGGTCGGTCCGGCCGTGACCAGCACATGCTGTCCGGCCAGCAACTTGGGTTGGAAGAACGCAATCAGATCCTGCACCAGTTCGGCCGGTTCAAGCATGCGCCCATCACCGGTCTCGCCGCAGGCCTGGTCGCCCGTGCCCACGCCCAGGATGGTGCTGCCATCGCGTTCCAATTGGGCCCGGTTGCGCTGGGTCGCCGGATGGGCCCACATCTCGCGGTTCATCGCCGGCGCCAGCAGCAATGGCACTGCGGCGATCGGCCGGGCCAGGCACATCAGGCTAAGCAGGTCATCGGCATTGCCCTGCGCCAGGCGCGCCATGAAATCGGCGCTGCAGGGGGCGATCAGGATCGCGTCGGCTTCGCGGCCCAGGTTGATGTGCGGCATGTTGTTGGGTTCGCGCGCGTCCCACTGCGAGCCGTAGACGGTGCGGCTGGACAGGGCCTGCATTGTCACCGGGGTGATGAATCGCTCGGCGGCACTGGTCATCACGACCTGCACGGTTGCGCCCTCCTTTACCAGCAAACGGCACAACTCCGCCGACTTGTAGCAGGCGATGCCGCCGGTGAGTCCGAGTACCAGATGTTTGTTGGAGAGGTCCATGCACAAATGCCGTCCGTAAACGATGATCGCAATGTAGCAGACGCCTATAATTCTTCTTTACCACCCAACCGAACCCTGCGGTTCGCCCCTGACATGACCAAATTTGTCTTCGTCACTGGCGGTGTCGTGTCCTCCCTTGGCAAGGGAATCGCCTCAGCCTCCCTCGCTGCGATTCTGGAATCGCGAGGCCTCAAAGTCACTCTGATCAAACTCGATCCCTATCTGAACGTGGATCCGGGCACCATGTCGCCGTTCCAGCATGGCGAGGTGTTCGTCACCGACGACGGCGCCGAAACCGACCTGGATCTGGGCCATTACGAGCGTTTCGTCGAAACGCGGATGCGTCGCAGCAACAACTTCACCACCGGCCAGATCTACAAGAGCGTGCTCGAAAAGGAGCGCCGCGGCCTGTACCTGGGCAAGACGGTGCAGGTGATTCCGCATGTCACCAATGAGATCCAGGAGTTCATCAAGCGCGGCGCGCGCTTCGGCGAGCCCGACGCGGTCGACGTGGCCATCGTCGAGATCGGCGGCACCGTGGGCGACATCGAGTCCCTTCCCTTCCTGGAGGCGGTGCGGCAATTGAGCCTCAAGCTCGGCCCCAACAATACCGCCTTCGTCCACCTGACCTATGTGCCCTGGATCGCCGCTGCCGGTGAGCTCAAGACCAAGCCAACGCAGCACACGGCCAAGCAACTGCGCGAAATCGGCATCCAGGCCGATGCGTTGGTGTGTCGTGCCGACCGGCCGATTCCGACCGACGAGCGCGACAAGATTTCACTGTTTTCCAACGTGCCCGCCTGGGGCGTCATCTCGATGTGGGACGTGGACACAATCTACAAAGTGCCCCGCATGTTGCACCAGCAGGGCCTGGACGGACTGATCTGCGACAAGCTGCGGCTCAACACGCCGCCAGCCAACCTCAAACGCTGGGACGACCTGGTGTACGAGACCGAACACCCCAAGACCGAGGTCAGCATTGCGATGGTCGGCAAGTATGTCGACCTGAGCGACAGCTACAAGTCGCTGAATGAAGCGCTGCGCCACGCCGGCATGAAGAACCATGCCAAGGTCAGGATCGAATACATCGATTCAGAGACCATCAGCGCCGACACGGTGAACCAGCTGGCCCGCTTCGATGGCATTCTGGTCCCCGGTGGCTTTGGCAAGCGCGGCATTGAAGGCAAGATCGCCACAGCCCGTTTTGCGCGCGAAAACAAGGTGCCTTACCTGGGCATCTGCCTGGGTATGCAGGTCGCAACGATCGAGTACGCCCGCCATGTGGCCGGATTGACCGACGCCAACAGCACCGAGTTCGACCCCTGCAGCCCGCACCCCGTCATCGCGCTGATTACCGAGTGGCAGGACGCCGACGGCTCCATCAAGAGCCGCGACGAGAACTCCGATCTGGGCGGCACGATGCGTCTGGGCGCGCAAAGCTCCGACGTCGTCAAGGGCACCTTGGCCCATGACATTTATGGCGACGTCGTCACCGAACGCCATCGCCATCGCTATGAAGCCAACGTCCATTACCTGGACGCGCTGCGCGATGCCGGGCTGGTCATCTCTGCCAGGACGCAGCGCGAGCACCTGACCGAGATCGTCGAGCTGCCGCGCGATGTCCACCCCTGGTACATGGGCGTGCAGTTCCACCCCGAGTTCAAGTCCACGCCGTGGAATGGCCACCCCTTGTTCAATGCGTTCGTCAAGGCCTCGCTGGATCATCAGGGCCTGGGCCAGGGGCGCAACCTGAAAGTTGTCGCATGATGGTCTGCCCGACTCGCCAATCGGGGATCGCCGCATGAAGTTGTGCGGCTTCGAGGCCGGGCTGGCGCATCCTTTTTTCCTGATCGCCGGCCCCTGCGTGATCGAGTCGGAGCAGCTGCAGATGGATACCGCGGGCCAGTTGCGCGACATCACCCGCGAACTCGGCATTCCGTTCATTTTCAAGAGCAGCTTCGACAAGGCGAACCGCACCTCGGGCAGCAGTTTTCGCGGACCTGGCCTGGAGCAGGGACTGGCGATCCTGGCCAAGGTGCGGCGCGAACTGCAGGTTGCGGTGTTGACCGACGTACACCATGAGGACCAGATTGCGGCAGTGGCGCAGGTCGTGGACGTGTTGCAGACCCCTGCCTTCCTGTGCCGCCAGACCGATTTCATCCGTGCGGTTGCACAATCGGGTAAGCCGGTCAATATCAAGAAGGGGCAGTTTCTGGCGCCGGGCGACATGAAAAACGTGATCGACAAGGCACGGTCCGCCGCGCGCGAGAAGGGCCTGACGGAGGACAACTTCATGGCCTGCGAACGCGGAGCCAGCTTTGGCTACAACAACCTGGTCAGCGACATGCGCTCGCTGGCCATCATGCGCGAGACCGGCGCGCCGGTGGTGTTCGACGCCACGCATTCGGTGCAACTTCCGGGCGGCCAGGGCGACCGCAGTGGCGGCCAGCGCGCGATGGTGCCGGTGCTGGCCCGCGCGGCGATTGCGGCCGGCGTTTCCGGCGTCTTCATGGAAACCCATCCCGACCCGGCCAAGGCTCTGAGCGATGGCCCCAACGCCGTGCCGCTGCACCATATGCGGGCCCTGCTCGAAACCCTGCTGGCGCTGGACCGGGTCGTCAAGCGCCATCGATTGCTTGAAGCGGACTTCACGCAATGAGCCTGACCGAAAAATTATTGTTTTATTGATCCTGAGGGGGAAAAAAAGATGAGTGCAATTGTTGATATCGTCGGCCGTGAAATCCTGGATTCGCGCGGCAATCCGACCGTCGAGTGCGACGTGCTGCTCGAAAGCGGCACCATGGGTCGTGCCGCTGTGCCCTCGGGCGCATCCACCGGCTCGCGCGAGGCGATCGAACTGCGTGATGGCGACAAGACCCGCTACCTGGGCAAGGGCGTGCTCAAGGCGGTGGAGTTCATCAACACCGAAATATCGGAAGCAGTGATGGGCCTGGACGCGTCCGAACAGGCCTTCCTGGACAAGACGCTGATTGACCTGGATGGCACCGACAACAAATCGCGCCTGGGTGCAAATGCAATGCTGGCAGTTTCCATGGCGGTCGCACGCGCGGCGGCCGAGGAATCAGGCCTGCCGTTGTACCGCTATTTCGGCGGCATGGGCGCCATGCAATTGCCCGTACCGATGATGAACGTCATCAATGGCGGCGCGCACGCCAACAACAACCTGGACCTGCAGGAATTCATGATCATCCCGGTGGGAGCGCCCAATTTCCGCGAGGCCCTGCGCTACGGCGCCGAAGTGTTCCACGCGCTGAAGAAAATCCTGCACGACAAGGGCATCAGCGTGGCGGTCGGCGACGAAGGTGGCTTCGCACCCAATGTCGCCAACCACGAGGCGGCGATCCAGATGATCCTGGAGGCGATCGACAAGGCCGGTTATGTGGCGGGCGAGCAAATTGCGCTGGGCCTGGACTGCGCGGCATCCGAGTTCTACAAGGACGGCAACTATGTGCTCGAAGGAGAAGGCCTGACCCTGAGCGCAAGCGAGTGGATCGACATCCTGGCAACCTGGGCCGACAAGTACCCGATCATCAGCATCGAGGACGGCATGGCCGAGGGCGACTGGGACGGCTGGAAACTGCTCACCGACCGCCTTGGCAAGAAAGTTCAGATCGTTGGCGACGACCTGTTCGTGACCAACACGAAGATCCTGCAAGAGGGCATCGACAAGGGCATCGCCAACTCGATCCTGATCAAGATCAACCAGATCGGCACCTTGACCGAAACCTTCGCGGCCATTGAAATGGCCAAGCGCGCGGGTTACACCGCGGTGATCAGCCATCGCTCCGGAGAGACTGAAGACACGACGATCGCCGACATTGCGGTGGGCACCAATGCCGGCCAGATCAAGACCGGTTCGCTCAGCCGCTCTGACCGCATGGCCAAGTACAACCAATTGCTGCGCATCGAGGAAGACCTGGGCGAAATCGCCACTTATCCCGGCCGCGCCGCCTTCTACAACCTGCGCTGACCCCGGCGGCCCCTCGCTGCGCTGACACAGCTCCATCGTGCGCAACCGCATTGTTCCGTTGGCCCTGATCGCCTTGCTGGTGATCCTGCACGGCCAGCTGTGGTATGGCCGCGGCAGCATTCCGAATGTGACCGCGCTGACCCAGGAACTGGCCACCAAGCAGGCCGGCAACGAGCGCGCGCGTCAGGGCAACGAGCGCCTGTCGGCCGAGGTGCGGGATTTGCAGGAGGGCATGGACATGGTCGAAGAGAAGGCACGATTCGAGTTGGGCATGGTGCGTCCCAACGAGATTCTGGTGCAGATTCCCAAATAGGCGCGCTTCACCGCGGGCCGGCACGACGCGGAGGCCGGCGTACCGGGCCGGTTGCTGGCCGGGCCTGTTCAGTGCGCGCTGGAACTCGAACCCGGCGTCTGGTTGGCCGGTCGGAACAACTGGGCCGCGTCGATCGCATCGAACCGGTATTGCTGGCCGCAGAACTCGCAACCCACTTCGATGTCGGCCCGTTCGGCCAGTATGCTCGCCGCCTCCTCCTCACCCAGGCTGACGATCATTGCGCCGACCTTGTCGCGGTTGCAGCCGCAGGCAAAACGCGGCTGCGCATCGCTTGCCTGCGGCGCAAACCGCAACAGATCCTCCTGCCAGAACAGGCGATGCAGGATCGCGTCCACGCTCAGGCCCAGCAGTTCCTCGCGCTGGAGGCTTGCGGCCAGTGTGGCGATACGGTTGTAGTGTTCGTTACGGCCGATTTCATCTTCGTCGGCATGCGACTGTGCGCCGCCAAGATTGGTCGCCCCCTTGATCGGCAGGCGCTGTATCAGCAGTCCGGCGGCGATGCTGCCGTTGGCAGCCAGCACCAGGGTGGTGTCGAGTTGTTCGCTTTGCAACATGTAATGCTGCAGTACGTCACTGAGCCTGTCGAGCCTTTCGCCCCGGTCGCCGAAGAGCGGCACCACGCCCTGGTAGGGTTGCTGTCCGGGCAATCGTTGGCGCGGGTCCAGCGTGATTGCACAGCGACCACCGTTGTCGACGTTGACCATCGCACTGAGACCGGCGTGCGCAGAGATGGGGCCGGTCACGCTGGCCGTCGCGCGCACACCCAGGTCCGGCTGCACCTCGACTACCGCCAGCTTGACCGGGCCCTCACCCATGATCTGCATCACCAGCGCGCCATCGAACTTGATGTTCGACTGCATCAGCGTGGCCGCCGCCAGCATCTCTCCGAGCAGTTGCGTCACCGCTTCGGGATACGCGCCAGTCTGCGAGTTGGAAGCGCGCCGGCGCAGTATCTCCGTCCAGGCATCGGTGAGTCGCACGATGATGCCGCGGACCGGGAGGCCGTCAAAAAGAAACTTGTGCAATTCGGACAATGGACTTTCCCAGGATGCTGCAGGCGCGCTCTGTCGCGCCCCGGCTCAGCTAATTTTTACCAACCCGCTGCGATATCGCCGCGCGTTCTCCACGTACCCGCGCGCGCTGTTGCGCAGGCCCTCGATCTGCTCGCGCGTCAGCTCCCGCACCACCTTGGCCGGGCTGCCGAAGATCATCGAGCCATCGGGAAATTCCTTGCCCTCGGTCACCAGCGCACCGGCACCGACTAGGCACTGCTTGCCGATGCGGGCACCATTGAGGACCACGGCGCCAATGCCGATCAGGCTGCCGTCACCGATCGTGCAGCCATGCAACATCACCTTGTGGCCCACCGTCACATCCTCGCCCACCGTCAACGCCATGCCGATGTCGGCGTGCAATACGCTGCCATCCTGGATGTTGGAACCGCGGCCGATGCGCATGTGGTCGGTATCACCGCGCAACACGGCACCAAACCAGATGCTGACGTCCTCGGCCAGTTCCACGTTGCCGATCACCTGCGCGCTGTCGGCCACCCACGCCGATTCGGCTATTCTCGGGGCCAGCGCGCCCAAAACATAAGTTGCCAATTGCCTGCTCCTGTTGCAAGGATTGTAAAAGGCACGTTGTCCGGGCGTCGGTCGTGGTGGCTGTCGGTCGTGTCGGTCGTGTTGGCTTGCCAACGAACGGCATCACTGGGAGACTCCCGAGGCGCTGACGCGAGACTCTTTCTCAATAACGGCTGGAGGGGCAAACCCATGGACGATCAAGCCCGCCAACTGCACGGCGGCGACCGCGTCGCACTGTCGCTGCTGGCGCACGGCGTGCGCCATGTTTTTACGCTGTGCGGCGGCCATATTTCGCCGATCCTGGCCGCTTCGCGCGCGCGTGGCATCCGGATCGTCGACGTACGCGACGAGGCAACCGCGGTATTCGCCGCCGACGCCACCGGACGCTTGTCGGGCTTGCCCGGCGTGGCGGCGGTCACCGCGGGACCGGGCATCACCAATACGATCACGGCACTCAAGAACGCGCAACTGGCTCAGTCGCCGCTGATTCTGATCGGTGGCGCAGCCCCCACGGCACTGCAAGGCCGTGGCGCCTTGCAGGACATCAACCAGCGTCCGCTGGTCGAACCGCACGTCAAGCGATTCATCAAGGTGCGCCGTGTCCGTGACCTCGGCCCCGCGGTGGACGATGCTTTTTGGCTGGCGGCGAGCGGCATTCCCGGACCGGTGTTCATCGAATGTCCGGTTGACCTGCTGTACGACGAGGCGACGATCCGGCAGTGGTATGCCGACGCTGCGGGCAAGGGGCGCGCGATCGGCGAGCGGCTGCTGCGCTTCTACCTGAACCGCCATGTCGAAAAAATGTTCGCCGGCTCGGGCGACAACCCGAGCGCCCATGTGCGACCGGTCGAGGTGCCCCTTGCGGCGCCCGGTCGGGTCAGACAGGCCATCGCGGCACTGTCTGGGGCGCATCGCCCGCTGATGGTGATCGGCAGCCAGACGATGGCCCAGGCCGCGCAGGCCCAGCACATAGCAGCCGCGGTGGAAAAACTTGGCATTCCGGTCTACCTGTCGGGCATGGCGCGCGGGCTGCTGGGACGCCAGCATGCATTGCAGATGCGGCACCAGCGACGCCAGGCGCTGCGCGAGGCCGACTGCGTGGTGCTGGCCGGCGTGCCCTGCGATTTCCGGCTCGACTATGGCAAACACATCCGCCGCAACGCAACGCTGATTGCGGTGAACCGCAGCGCCCGGGACGCGCGGCTGAATCGCCGGCCCGACGTGCCGGTGATCGGCGACGTCGGCCAGTTTTTACTGGCGCTGGCGCAGCCTGAGCCCGGTCGGGCACTGCGGGCGACGGCGTGGCAACCCTGGCTGCAGCAGTTGCAGCAGCGCGACGCCGAGCGCGAAACCGGTATCGACCAGCAGGCCCAGGCCCACGGCGAATTCGTCAATCCGGTGGCATTGCTGCGGCTGGTCGAGCAGGTCGCCGGCGAACAGGCGCTGATGGTGGCCGATGGGGGTGATTTCGTGGGTACGGCCTCGTATGTGCTGCATCCGCGCGCGCCGTTGCACTGGCTCGATCCAGGTGCGTTTGGCACCCTGGGCGTTGGTGCCGGTTTCGCGCTGGGTGCGGCAAGTTGCCAACCGCAAGCCGAGGTATGGATCATCTTTGGCGACGGTGCCTGTGGTTATGGGCTGGTGGAGTTCGACACCTTCGTGCGCCACGGTATCCCGGTGATTGCCATCGTCGGCAACGACGCTGGCTGGACCCAGATTGCGCGCGAGCAGATCAAGATGCTGCATGACGATGTTGGCACGGTGTTGGCTCGGTCCGACTACCATGCAGTGGTCGCCGGGTTTGGCGCCGAAGGCATCGTGGTCCGACACATGGACGAGGTTCGTCCAGCACTGGAAAAAGCCCGGGCGCTGGCACGCGGTGGCAAAGCGGTACTGGTCAATATTTGGTTGGACAAGACCGAGTTCCGCGAAGGCTCGTTGTCAATGTAGTTGC
This sequence comes from Rhodoferax sp., assembly GCA_031396205.1. Classification (GTDB taxonomy): domain Bacteria; phylum Pseudomonadota; class Gammaproteobacteria; order Burkholderiales; family Burkholderiaceae_C; genus CAISIP01. The sequence continues at coordinate 34,061 of JANNKH010000045.1, read as the reverse complement.
AGCAGCATAAGGACGGCGCCATGGCAGACCAGAAACTGATACTGGACATCATCCACGAACACGCCGCCAACCGGGCCGACAACGTGTTCCTGACCCAGCCACTGGGCGGTGGCCGCGTGCTCGACATCACCTGGGGCCAGACCATGGACCAGGCCCGACGCATGGCGGCGCACCTGCAAAGCCGCGGGCTGGGCGCGGGCAGCCACATCGCGATCCTGTCCAAGAACTGCGCGCATTTCTTCATCGCCGAACTGGCGATCTGGCTGGCCGGCGGAACGACGGTCGCCATATTCCCGACCGAGGGGCCAGACGCCATTCGCTTCGTGCTGGAACACAGCGATGCCAGATTGCTGTTCGTGGGCAAGCTCGACGCATGGAAGCAACAGCAAGCAGGCGTGCCGCCCGACCTGCCCTGCATCGCGCTACCACTGGCGCCGCCGACCGCATTCAACCAGTGGGACGACATCGTCACCAGGACCGATCCCCAGGCCGGCCAACCGGCGCGCCAGGCAGATGACCTGGCGATGATCATTTACACCTCGGGGTCGACCGGCACGCCCAAGGGCGCGATGATCACTTTTGGCGCGGTAACAGCGGTAGCACGCGGCTACGCCGAAGACCTGCACAAGCGTATGGGAGACGAAATCGACTGGCGCGTGTTGTCGTATTTGCCGCTGGCCCATTCGTATGAACGTGCGGTGATCGAGTCTTCGGCCTGGTATAGCGGGAGGGGGCACATATTTTTCGCCGAATCGCTCGACACCTTTCTGGTCGACCTGAACCGCGCGCGGCCCAACCTGTTCATCTCGGTGCCACGCCTGTGGCTGAAATTCCAGCAGGGCGTGCTGGCCAAGATGCCGGCCAGGCGGCTCGACTTCCTGCTTGGCCTGCCCATCATCGGCAAGTTGGTCGGGCGCAAGGTGCTCAAGGGTCTGGGGCTGGACCAGGTGAAGCTGGCGGCCAGCGGTTCGGCACCGATTCCAGCCGAATTGATCATCTGGTACCGCAAGCTCGGGTTAAACCTGATGGAAGGCTATGCGATGACCGAGGATTTTGCGTTCTCGCACCGCTCGACCGAAGACAGGAACGCACCTGGATATGTCGGCATCCCCTATGACGGCGTAGCGGTGCGCATCGGCCCCGGCAACGAAATATTGATCAAGTCGCCGGGCCAGATGAAAGGCTACTACAAGCGCCCCGACCTGGATGCCGAAAGCTTTACCGAAGATGGCTTCTTTCGCACCGGCGACATGGGCGAGCGCAACCCGGACGGCCTGCTCAAGGTCACCGGGCGGGTCAAAGAGCTGTTCAAGACGGCCAAGGGCAAATACGTCGCGCCGGCACCGATCGAGAACCTGCTCAATGAACATCCGATGGTGGAGCTGTCCATCGTGTCGGGCGTCGGTCAACCCGCGGCCTATGGCATGGTGGTGTTGGCGGAGCATCTGCGCCCGCGACTGGGCGAACCGGCCGTGCGCGCCCAGGTCGAGGCCCAGATGGCGGCGCTGCTCGAACAGGTCAATGCCGCGTTGGCCGAGTATGAGCGCCTGCAGTTGCTGGTAATCGCGCGCGAGCCCTGGTCGATCGAGAATGGCTGCCTGACGCCCACCATGAAAATCAAGCGCAGCCGCATCGAGTCCAATGTCGCGCCGCACATCGACGGCTGGTATCGTAGCAATAAAGTGATCAACTGGGCTTGAGCGCCTGCTGGCGCAGCAGCGGGGAAGCAAGAGCCGCATGGCCGCACTGCGACAATGGCCACCATGCAGCACGCCACCGATCTTCGCGCCCAGGCATTGGGCATTCTGCTCGTTCGCAATGCGCACGACAAGGCCGCCGCGGCGCGCAAGCTCGATCCCGATGGCGCGCTCGCATCGCAGGCCGTGTTGAGCGAACCTGTTGGCATACCCGGACGGCCCGAGCGCCCTGCCCTGGTGCCCTTCCACGCGCTTGCGCGTCGCTCGGCGGTCTCGGTGCAGGGCCGCGCGGTGCTGATGCATGCGTTGGCGCATATCGAGCTCAACGCGATCGACCTGGCGCTGGATATCGTCTGGCGCTTTGCCGGACTGCCCGAGGCGTTCTACCGGCAGTGGATCGCGGTCGCGCGCGAAGAGGCGCTGCATTTCGAATTGCTGGTCGGCCATCTGCACACCCTGGGTCACGCCTACGGCGACTTCCCGGCCCACAATGGACTGTGGGACATGGCCGAGAAGACCCGCCACGACGCACTGGCCCGTCTGGCCCTGGTGCCCCGCACACTGGAGGCGCGCGGGCTCGACGCGTCGCCGCCGATGCGCGAACGCCTGTTGGCCGCTGGCGACGACAAGGCCGCCGCGATTCTGGACATCATCTTGCGTGACGAGATCGGCCATGTGGCCGTGGGCAACCACTGGTACCGCTGGCTGTGTGCGCAGCGCGCACTGGACCCGATCGAGACCTTTGCCGCGTTGGCACGACAGCATGGCGCACCGCGGCTGCGCGGGCCGTTCAACCTGCAGGCGCGTCGCGCCGCAGGCTTCGACGAGGTCGAACTGGCGTTGTTGCAAGACGATCAGACACCATGACGGCCAGGGGACGCGCGGTGGGCCGAGGGCCAAGGTCATAGATCGGTAGGGCGCGCCGGCAGCCAAGATACGACCGGGTTCTAGAATGGCCCGACCATGACAGACCTGCCCATGTCCAACACCACCGAATCCGATACCGTGCCGCAGGACTTGCCCCGCGACACGTCCGCGGACGGCATTGCGATCGCAAGGCAAGCAATCGTCGACGGAAATGGCGTGGTATTCGGATACGAGTTGTTCGATCGCACCCGACCGTTCAATTCCCACGACGCCGCCAGCGATGCGCAGCTGCTGTTCAACGTGCTGTCGCACGCCGATAACGGCGCGCTCATCGACAACCGCACGATGTTCGTCAATTGCGCCCATGACAGCCTGGCCAGCGGGCATCTGGAACTGGTACAACCCGAGCGCGTCGTGCTGGAGCTGCCGCCGGTACGGGGCCATGCGCCCGAAGATATCGAGCGCCGCCTGCAAGGCCTGATCGATGCCCGAAAGCGGGGTTTTCGCCTGGCGTTCAACCACTCGGTGCTCAATGCGGCGTACCTGCAATGGCTGCCCATGGCCGATTTCATCAAGGTCGACCTGCAGCTGCTCAAGCCCGAGCTGATCGAGCCGGTTGTCAAGCTGGCGCAGAAAAAGACCCAGGCCCGGCTGATCGTCGAAAAGGTCGAAACCTCTGCACAGCATCGACAGGCAACCGAACTCGGCGTGCAATTGTTCCAGGGTTACTGGTTCGCCAAGCCGCTCATCGTGACCGGCCGCACTATTCGTCCGGCGCAGGCGGTGATCCTCCAGCTGATCAACCTGGTGCGCAAGCAGGCATCAACGGCGGAGATCGAGGCCTTGCTCAAGCACGATGCCAGCCTGTCTTACAACCTGCTGCGATTCATCAACTCATCCGGCTTTGGCCTGTCCACCGAAATCACCTCGTTTCGCCACGCGGTGATGATACTGGGCTTGAAAAAGCTGTTTCGCTGGGCCGCGCTATTGCTCACGACATCCCCCGCCGATGGCGTGCCGCCGGTAGTGGGGATGACAGCCATCGTGCGCGGCAGGCTCATGGAGCTGCTCGCGGCCGAATTGCTCTCGCCCGAGGAATGCGACAACGCCTTCGTCACCGGTGTCTTCTCGCTACTCGACACCATGCTCGGTTTGCCGATGGACAAGGCCCTGCAAGCCGTATCCCTGCCCGAATCCGTCACCTCAGCATTGCTGCAGCGAGACGGCTCGCTGGCACCATTCCTGGAACTGTGCGTCGCCTGCGAAACCGCTGACGAAGAAGCCTTCGCGCGCGCGGCCCAGACACTGGGCCTTTCCAACCGCCAGGTCAACTGGGCGCACCTGCAAGCACTGGCTTGGGCGGAGACGATGGGCGAGTGACGGACGCCACTGACCGGCGGGCGCACAGAAAACGCCGACGATCCGCTACTGCGAAGCCGTGATGCCGCCGTCGATGTACAGAATCTGCCCGGTCACGAATGCCGACGCCGGTGCGGCAAAGAAAAGGGCCGGTCCGACCACGTCCTGGGGGTCCGCCACCCGCCCGAGCGGAATGCGGTCCAGCACCTGCTGGCGGGTCTGCGGATTGTCCAGCCAGTGGCGCGCCATTTCGGTGCGAACCACCGTGGGCGCGATCCCGTTGACAGTGATACCGTGCGGTGCCAGTTCGCTGGCATGCTGGCGGATCAGCATGACCAGGCCGCCTTTGCTGCTGCAATACGCCGAATAGCCGCGCCCGCGCATGCCCAGTTGGGAGCGCACCGACAGCAGGTGAACCTGTCGCCCGCCTTGCCCGCCAGCCATCTGCTTGCGGGCGACTGCCTGCGCGAGGAACATGGCAGCCTTGAGATTGACCTGTACCACTTCGTCGAACGCCTCTTCGGTCACCTCCAGCAAGGTCTGTTCGCGCTGGATGCCGACGCAGTTGACCAGGATGTCGAGTGCACCGAACTCCCGGGCCACCAGGTCGACCGACTGCTGCATGTCGGATACGGAATGGGCATCCATTGCCAACCCGAACGCATCATGGCCGGCCGCACGCAAGGCCGCGACAACGGATTGCGCCTTGGCTTCGTCCCGTCCCGAAATCGCGACCCGCGCACCGGCGATCGACAGGCCCCATGCGATGGCCTCGCCAATACCGCCATAGCCCCCGGGGACATAGACGGACTTTCCGCGCAGATCGAACAGGCCGGCCAGGGCTGCGCCGAAGTCGATCCGGGGCGTGACAGGTTCTGGCATGTGAACTCCTGGTTGGGCGCCGCGTCGATGGACAACCGGGGACGATACCCGGCATTCAGTCCATCAGCAGACCGCCATTGATATCGATGATTTCTCCGGTGATGAAGCCCGCCAATGGCGAGGCGAGAAAGCGCACCACATGGGCGAACTCCTCCGGCTCGCAGAAGCGCCCGACCGGAATATCCTGCAACAACTTCTGGCGCTGTGCCTCGTCGAGTTGCAAGGTGATCATCGGCGAGCGGACATAGGCCGGCGCGATAGCATTTGCGGTAACGCCAAAGGAGGCAAGCTCGCGCGCGAGCGAGAACGTCAACGCGCTCAGGGCACCCTTGGAGACCGCGTAGGCCGTGCCGGCGGTGAGACCGCCGGTCTTCGCGGCCAGCGAACTGGTATTGATGATGCGGCCAAAGCGTCGCGCCTTCATCGCCGGGACCACCCGCTGCGCCAGGAAGAATGCGCTATCCAGATTGGCGCCCAGAACGCGCCGCCATTCGCCCTGGTTCGTCGCTTCGATCTTGTTGGACGACAGGATGCCGGCATTGTTGATCAGGATATCGATCGCGCCGAGCGCCTGTACGATGTTCGCATGGCCCTTGGATACGGCCGTCGCGTCGCTCACATCGAACGCAAAGGCATGGGCATCGGCGCCGAGTTCGGTCGCCAGCCGATGGTTGCGGTCATGGTCGATATCCACCATGGCGACCCGGCAGCCATCGACGAGCAGCATGCGGCACGCGGCCAGGCCCATGGCACCGGCCGCGCCCGTGACCAGCGCCACCTTGCCCTTGAGGGGTTGTGCGGGATCAGGCATCGAGCACGCTCTTCTTTCCGAACAGGCCACGCGAGCGAAACGTCACCACGGCGATGAAAAGGATATACATGGATATCAGCGACCATTCCGATGCGTATGCTCCTGTGAGGCCCACGACCATGCCGACCATCAAACCGGCGATCACCGCGCCCCATAACGAACCCACACCGCCCAGCACGATGATCAGAAATGCCGGCACGACCGCGTCGACGCCCACATGCGGTCGGATACCCCAGATCGGGGCCATCACCACGCCGGCGATGGCTGCCAGCGCCACGCCCAGGCCGAACACCAGCAGACGCAACCGCGCCAGGTTGATGCCCAACGCGCGCACCATTTCACTGTCATGCGCGCCGGCCTTGATGATCGCGCCATACGGCGTCTTTTCCAGGAACAGCCACAGCAGCAGGATCATCACGACGGCAAACGCGCTGGCGAAGAAGCGGTAGCTGGAATAGACCAGATCGCCCAGCATGAAAGCACCCGAGATTGCCGGTGGCAACAAAAGCTGCTTTTCCGACGAACCCGCGACCACCCGGATGCTTTCTTCGATGACCAGTGCGGCGCCGAATGTGAGCAGTAGCCCGTACAGGGGATCGCGGCCATAGGTCCGGCGCATGCACAACTCCAGCAGCATGCCCACCATGCCCACCAGCACGGGAGCCAGCAGCAATGCAATGGCGTAGCGTAGCCCGACATCGAGCGCCATGTACCAGGCCTGGACCTGTGGGAACATCTCGATCGGAGGCGCCATCACGAGCAGCGCGAAATACATGCCCAGCGCAAACAGCGAGCCATGCGCCAGGTTGATGGTCTCCATCACGCCCACGATGAGCATGAAGCCCAGCGCGATCAGCGCGAACAGTAGACCCAATGCCACACCATTGACAAGGTGCGGCAGCAGTTGCAGCAGGAAGTTCATGGCTTCGTCGGGAATTGGCCGCGACGCGGGAACAACCGCGTCTGCACGGCCGATGGCCGTGAACTAGACCTCGTAGCTCGGCGTGGCTTCATAACTCTCGAGCTTGCAGGCGCCCTGCGCATCCTTGTCCTGCACGTCCTTGGGGTCGGCCTGCGTGAGGATCTTGAAGATGTCGTCCTTCTCGGCCGGCGCATCGTTGTAGCTGGCCATGTAAATGGTCTGCTGGCACTGGTGCGTCACCGGGTCCATCCAGGCGTCGAAATGCTGCATCCGGTCCGCGGCACTCATCTTGCGGCCCTCGAGCTTCTTGATGACCGCGATGTTGTTGGTCGAGCCGGCCTCCTCGGTGCAACGCAACAATTCGCGCGTGGCCATGTAGGCGTTGTGGAACACGTTACCAGGCACGCGAATCGCCATGCCGGGGAACTGCTTCTGGTAGGCGGCCACGAACTCCTTGACGCCCGGCAGGTTCAGCTTCCAGTACCAGGTAGTGCCGAACACGCCGAATATCGCATCCGGGCCCAGACCGTAGACGTCGGGCCAATCCTGCTGGTTGTTGATCCAGGCCATGGACTGGTTCAGCTTGAGCCGCACGACCTGCTGGCGCAGCGCCTTGATGTCGTCGCCGCCCACCGCGGTTGCCACGACTTCGGGCTTGAGCTGCTGCAACTTGAGCAGGTACGAAGAAAAGTCCCGTGTGTTCTGCGGCACCAGCAATTCGTCCACTATCCGACCGCCATTGGCCTCGACGATCGATCGCGTGGCCTTGGACGTGGTGTGGCCCCACACATAGTCATTGGTCAACAGCACCCAATTGCGGCCGCTCGACCTGATCGCGTTCTTGACGATCGCATTGGAGAAGTTGGTGCCGTTGCCGTCCCACACGAACTTGGTGCGGTGGCAATCCTTGCCGGCCTCTGTCGGCGAACTGGAATTGGTGTTCAGGAAGATGGTGCCGTATTTCTGGGCGACCTGCGAAATCGCATTGGACACACCCGAATGTACCGCGCCGATCAGGAACGTCGCTTCGTTGCGGGTAATCATCCGCTCGGCCACGCGCGAGCCGGTTGCCGGCGTGGTCTCGGTATCGATATGGATCGCTTCGATGCGCCGGCCCAGCACGCCACCCTTGTCATTGAACTCCCTGATGGCCATCATGGCACCGAGCCGCTCCATCGAACCCGACGCTGCATATTGGCCGGATGCATCCATCGTCAGACCGATTGTCAGCGGCTTCTTCTGCGCGGACTGGGCCCAGGCCCGGTTGTGCTTCCAGGGCCCCATGAACGGGGCCACGCCATAGAGTCCGGCGCCGGCAACCGCAAGGGCGGTGGTCTTGAGCAGCTTGCGGCGGCTCGGGGCATCTGCTTCGCGTTGGCGATCGGGTGTGGATTCGTGGGTAGGGTCGTTCATGCGTGTCTCCTGCAGTGGGTTGGGGGGTGGTTATCGGGGAACGATCCTGACGTCGTTCAATTTTTCTTGGGCCTCGAAAAGCGATGCGATCAACTTGTCGCCGAAGCCGGCATTGACCGCCTGGATCAGGCTCTGATGGGTCGCAGCGCCCATCAGGCTGGACACCGGTAGCGTCTCGGCGAGGTGGGCGTAGTAACGCAGGTCCTTCTGCGCATTGGCAATGCCGAACTTGAAGCCGGTCAATTCACCGGATCTGAGGGTCTGGGTCGTCATCATCTGGAAGATGCCGCAATTGACGCCCCCCGCCGATACGAGGTCGTAGAGCCGGTTCAGGTCGAGCCCGCTCTTGGCCGCGACCGCGAACGCCTCCGCGATGGACGCGGCGAAACTCATCGCCATCATGTTGTTGATCAACTTGAGCACATGGCCGTGTCCCGGTGGACCGACGTGGAAGATGTTTTCGCAGAACGCCTTCAGGACGGGCTCGATCGCGCGAAAGTCGTCCGGCGACGCGCCCACCATGGTGTTCAGGCGCCCTTCCTCGGCTTCCTTGGGCGTGCGCGTCAACGGGGCGTCGATGAATCGGATGCCCTTTGCTGCAAGGTCGTTGCGGATCCGGGTAGTGGAAGCGGGCTCGGCCGTCGACGTGTCGATGACGATCAGACCGTCGCGCCCACCGGCCAGCAATCCGCTCGGGCCATAGACGATGGTCTCGACCTCGGGCGAACCGGTCACCGAAATGATGACGATGTCAGTGGCCTGGGCACATTGCGCATCGGTCTTCACCTCCACTGCGCCGGCCTCGACCAGATCCGCCAGCGTATCGCGACGGCGATTGACCTTGAACGTCAATGGGAAGCCCTTGGCCAGCAGATTCCTGGCCATGCCGTGGCCCATCATGCCGATACCGATGAATCCGATGCGTGCTTGCATGCTTTGCCCCTATTGGTACTTTCAGGCCGCCGTCGACTTGCGGCGGCGGCTACTGCGCACGGCTCTGGTCGACGCCAGGTCCGCCATGTGATGTCCGGCGCTCACCACCAGCGCCTGCGCCAGGCACAACGGGGCGACCAGCGACAGGAACGGCCTGGACGAGTTCTCGGCCAGATCCAGACAGACATGCGAGGCGGCCAGTAGCGGCGACAGCACGCCATCCGTAATGGCAATGACGGACGCGCCCAGCGCCTTCGCTTTTGCGGCAGCGTCGATGACCTCGGTCGAATAACTGCGGAAACTCGCAGCGATCAGTACGTCACCCGGAGCGATCGAGCGCAGGTTTTCACGCAACATACCGCCAACGCTGTCCAGAAGATGGGTGCGCAACTCCAGCTGGCTCAGCGCATACGCGAGATAGCTGGCAACGGGAAATGCGCCACGCTGGGCCAACACGTGGATGCGCGGTGCCTTGGCAATCAGATGCACTGCTTTGCTGAAGTCGGCCTCGCTGATCTTTTCTTCCAGCTGACCGATCTCGGTCATCGACTCTCCGACCAGCTGATGCAGGACACCGGACGGCGCGTGTTCGACGTTGACCTGCCTGCTGCGCATGTCAGCGATACGTTCGCGGTAGGTGTCGGACCGGTTGAGAAGGCGGCTACGAAATACCTGCTGCATCTCGGAGAAGCCACCATAGCCCAGCGCATTGGCAAAGCGGATCAGCGCCGATGGCTGCACCTCGGTGGCCAGCGCAAGCGCAGCCACGGTGCCCAATGCCATCTCGTTGGGCTGGCGCAGCGCAAAGCGCGCGATGCGCTGCAATTGCTTGGACATGCCCGGATAGGTCCGGGAAATCAGGTCCTTCAGTTCATCGTAGGTCGTTGCAGCTTGCATGTTCACCTTGCCGTCAATTCCGCCCATGATGCCGGGCCCAGCAGCACCGCGCAATTAAAAAATAGAACAAAGCTTCTTGCGTTTGCTAATATTAGAACGTATATTCTGAGTTGTCCAGAATTTTATTTTCGAACCCGAGAGGCTTTCCGATTCATGCAAATCGCTCCTGGTCGTGCGACCCTGTTCCCGCTGCCATTGGTTGCAACCGTGCTGGTGTTGTTGTCAACGCCACTGTGGGTGACGCGGGTGGGGCTGTACCAATACCTCGCCCTGGAGATCATGATCTGGGTCCTGTTTGCGCTGGGCTACAACCTGCTGCTGGGGTTCACCGGGCTGCCATCCTTTGGCCACGGCGCATTCTTCGGCACGGGCGCCTATGTCTTCGGCCTGTTGCAGTTGCGCGTCTGGGCCAATCTGTGGTTCGACCTTGCGGGGGCCGTTGTCGTCACGACCGCGCTCGGTGCACTCGTCGCGCTGTTCATCTCGCACCGCCGGGGCATCTACTACGCATTGCTGACCATCGCATTCGGGCAGGTTTTCTGGTTCGTCGCCAACAAATGGCATACGGTGACCGGTGGCGAAGACGGCCTTCTCAACATCAAGCGCCTGCCGGCGGATTTCGGATTCTTCTCCATCAGCCTGGCCAGCAACGACGCGCTATTCTTCTTCTGCCTGGCTCTGTTTGCGCTGGTGCTGATCGGCCTTTGGCGACTCGTTCATTCCCCGCTTGGCCGCGTGCTCAGCGCCATCAAACAGAACGAAACCCGCGCTGCATTCGTGGGCTACAACGTCTGGCTCTACAAATGGATTGCGTTCACCATTTCTACCGCGGTGGCGGGCCTGGCCGGCGCCCTGTTCGCCATGGCGCAGCAGTCGGCCTACCCCAACGTCATGAGCCTGCACACCTCCGGCTTCGTCGTGATGATGGTGCTGATCGGCGGGGGCCTGGTCAGCTTCTGGGGGCCACTGATCGGGGCGACGTTCTTCATCCTCGCACGCGACCTGCTGGGTGCCTACACAGAGACCTGGCTGCTCTGGTATGGACTCATCTTCATGGCCGTGGTGTTGTTCAAGCCCGAGGGTATTGCCGGCGCCTGGCAGTCGCTGCGCGCCGGCAGGCGCGCCAGCGTGCCCGCGGCGTCATCTCCTGGAGGTGCACCGTGAAGCTGTTCGAGGCCAGCGGCCTGTCCAAGCGATTCGGTCCTCAGGTGGTGTTGCAAGACATCACGCTCGGCTTCGAGGAAGGCGAGTTGACAGGCATCATGGGGCCCAACGGCGCCGGCAAGACCACCTGCTTCAATGTGCTGACCGGCCGCTACAAACCCGACCGAGGACGCGTCACCTATGCAGGCGCAGACATCACGGGCCTGTCCCCCCGGGCGATCGCATGCCGGGGCATTTCGCGCTCGTTCCAGATCATGAATCTGTTCGATAGCTACACGGCACTGGACAACGTCTTGATTGCAACGCCACGGGTTCGCAAGCAAGGATTCAATCCCTGGCGGGATCTGGGCGCCGACGACCGGGCCCGGGAGAGTGCTGCCGCCGTGCTCGAGCGCGTCGGACTGCGCGGCAAGGGGCATGTTTTAGCCAGCAGCCTGTCATACGGAGATCGCCGTGCGCTCGAGATCGGTGTGGCACTGGCAGCAGAACCCCGCATGTTGTTTCTGGACGAACCCACAGCCGGACTGGGCGCGGAGGGCACGGCACGGCTGGCCGAACTGGTGCGGGTGCTCAAGCGCCAACTTACCATTGTCATCATCGAGCACGATATGCATTTCCTGTTCGGCCTGGCCGATCAGATTTCGGTCATCCATTGGGGTCAGGTCATCGCGCACGGATCCCCGGACGAACTGCGGCAGAACGATTGGGTTCGCCGCTCGAATCTCGGGGTGCTGCAATGAGCGGCAGAGTTGCTCCCAAAGCGGACCCCGAAGTGCACAGCACAAAGGGCAGTCCAACGCACGCAGCAGGTCCAGCCACGGGCGAGCGCCGCATCACCCGGCAGGACGCGATCGCCGCCCGCGCCGCGCCAGCAACCGAGTTTGCCACGCAGGACCTGCTTTCCGTTGGCGCCATTGACACGTTCTATGGCGAAACGCAGGTCCTGTTCGATGTGTCGCTCAGGGTCGGTGCTGGCGAGGTGGTGGCATTGCTGGGGCCCAACGGGGCGGGAAAGACCACAACCTTGCGTTCCATACTTGGATTGACGCCACCGCGGCGCGGAATCATCCGGTTCGACGCCCGTGACATCACGCACGTTGCCACGCACGAGATTGCGCAGGCGGGCATTGGCTGGGTGCCCGACGACAGGCGCATCTTTCCAACACTGACGGTGGCGCGTAATCTGGCGATCGCGCGCAAGCAAACCCGCTTCAGAACCTGGAGCGACAAGGAGTGCTTTGAGATTTTCAGTGCACTCGAGTATCTGATGCACCGCGAGTGCGAGAACCTGTCCGGCGGCGAGATGCAGATGGTGGCGATCTCACGCGCGCTGCTGGGCTCTCCGGGGCTCGTATTGTTCGACGAACCCAGCCAGGGTCTGGCGCCCAAAGTGGTGCAGGATGTCATGAAAACCATCACGCGGCTGCGCGCGGAGGGCATTGGCGTGTTACTGGTCGAACAGAACGTGCAAAGCGCGCTGCAGGTGGCTGACCGAGCCTATGTGATGCACCTGGGAAAAGTAGTGCACGAAGGCTCCGCGCTCACCCTGCGTGAGGACGCCACGCTGCGCCGTCGGCTACTGGGAGTCTAGAAAGATGAGCGTCCCTTTGTTGCACGTCGAAGGCCTGACCAAGCACTACCAGCGTGGCTATTTCAGGAAGATCCGCACGTTTTCACTCAGTGCCGACTTCGTTGTGCCGGCGCCAGCCGTGGTCGGAGTCATGGGACCCAATGGCTCCGGCAAGACGACCTTGTTCGAGTTGATCACCGGCAGCAACCTGCCCAGTGCCGGGCGCGTGCTGGTCAATGGGCAAGACATCCATCAGGTCAAGACGCGCGAGCGGGACCGGTTGGCGGTGCACTACCACCAGTCGTACCAGCTGCGCTCGTTCCAGAAAACCCGACCGAACTTCACGTTGTCGCGGGCCCTTACGACCGCCCCCCTGGTGCATCTGTTCGACGAGCCGCAATTCAATACGCAGGACGGTTATATTGGCTTCATGCTGGACTTTTTCGCGCAACTCAAGCGCGAAGGCAAGCTCGTGTTCCTGTGCCTGCACCCGAACGAGCCGTACCACGTCGACATATTGCGCCAGCATTGCGAACGCTTCATCTTCGTACAGAAAGGTGCCATCAGGCAGGCTGCGGATTTCGAGACCCTGGTAGCTGATCCGCGTGTGCGGGCCTACCTGGGCTCGCTTGCCCCCATGCCGCCGACAGGACCAGATTGATCGCGCAACCGTTCGATGGCAGCGGCAGGTGCCGAGAGGCTTTAGACGGCGTGACCGCCATCCTGCGCGGCATGTAGCCCGCCGAGGTGCTCGACGTCGCGTGGCAACTCATTACCGGCGGCATGACGACCATCGAGGTGCCGCTCAATTCGCCGCAGTTGGGGCCTGTGTCGCACCTCTCTTGCAGTACGGGCTTGGCATGGGCCGACTGAGGTGTCGCCGCAGGCGTAGCAGCGTCGATCCTGCTGCTCGAAGAGGGCCGCAAGCCGGGCCTGCGCGGGTGGCGGCGATTCCGCACCGCACCTGTTTCGCTTGCGTTGAAGTCGCCGCCGGCTTGAGAGTAGGTCTCACACGCCCGACAGACAATGCAGCGTCGTACGGCGCCCGATCGCGGTGGGCGCTTCGTTTCGACGAGCACTTCGGCGTACAGGCTCGCCGACCCGTCGAGGAGCCTTGCTGGTCCACCCAGGAGATGCCGGTCGAAGAACGACAGCGAGTATGCATTGACCATATCGTGCGCGCGCATGGCATCGATCGGGCCGGTGACACCCAGCCAGGACGCTAGCGGCGTCCAGCTTGGAATGTCGGTGAAATTGCTGTGGAACATTCCAGGCACCTGCACGAAATACCCGGCGCCGGAGAGACCGTCGTACGCCGCGCGCATGCTGGTCAGATGGGCCTGGATCTCTACTTCGGGCCAGCCGCCGGCGCGCTGCCGTTCGAGCCGCATGCTGGCGGCATCGCGCGTGATCCACATGCTGGGCTGCCGCAGACCTGCCTTGACGACTTCGTTGGACATCGGTGCATCCATTACCAGACAGGCCCGAACGCGCGGGTCCAGACGGCAGACTTCGCCCACGACACTGCCACCCAGTGAGACCCCGAAGGCATCTGCCGATAGCCTGTGGCGCCTTCCAGGAAGAGTAGTACAGGGTAGCTGGCCTGATCGGGCGCCACCGGTGCAGCCGCCACGGCATTCGTGCTGACGTACCGGAAGTGGCCAAAGAGAAACGCCGGTTTGCCGTGGATGCGCGCGAAGGCCGAGGTGACTGCGTCGGCATCGTCTATGTAGGCAGCTCGCGGAAGAGACGGACTTGCCATAGCCGGGTACCAGACTTGCACCACCAGTTGGCGCGGACCCTGGGGATTTGTGCCGAAGACCTCCGAGCGGGTTGCACGTATCACAGGTGCTGCAAAGCTGCTTCACCGATGTCGAGAGCAATTTTCGCAAGGCTGGCATCACTGTGAAGTGCTGGGAGGTGTGCCGTCGGCCCTAGTCAAGGCCGATCGCGCACTGCTGGGCCATGTCCTGTACGGGCTGTTGGCAAATGGCATCGAGGCATCTGGACCGGGCGGCCGCATCACCGGGCCCGTGACGCAGGCGCTGGGCAAGGTCACATTCGCATTGCCGACACGGGCAGCGGTATGACGCCGGAACAACTGTCCCGGCTTGTCGGACTCTTCTTCACCACCAAACCGCGCGGCCTGGGGATAGGTTTCACGCTTGCCCATCGTGCAGTACAGCGTTTTGGCGGCAGCATCCAAGTCGACAGCGCGCTTGGTTCCGGCACAGTGTTCACGATCGAACTTCCCGCTGCCTGAATATGCCAACACTGCTCCTGATAGAAGACGAAGTGACGCTCGCGAAGAACATCGCGCTTTACCTCACGCGTTATGGCTGGGACGTGGACATAGCGACCACTGCACAGGATGCGCTGCAGCGTGTCGAGTCGGTGGCACCGGACATCGCCCTGCTAGACTTCAACCTGCCAAGCATGGATGGGCTGGCAGCACTGTCACAACTGCGGGCACGAGATCCACAACTGCGGGTGGTCATGATGACAGGGCACGCCAACGTACAACTCGCGGTGGAGGCGATGAAGGCCGGTACCGCCGACTTCATCACCAAACCAGTGGTACTTGTCGAGCTCCGGCGCATGCTCGACAAATTGGTTGCCGACCGTCGTATGCGGGTGGAGGTCGCCTACCACCATGCCCGGGCCGCTGGCGGGCTTGACCAATTGCTTGGCGAGTGCCCGGCGATGGTTGACCTCAAGGCCCGCATTCGCCGTGCGGTCCAGGTGCAAGTGACCGACGGCAGCCCACCACCTTCCATTCTCATCACTGGCGAGACCGGATGCGGCAAGGAGCTGGTGGCCCGAGGGTGCCATTTCGAAAGTCCGCGCCGCGATGGCCCGTTCATCGAATTGAATTGCGCCGCGATACCAACCAGCCTTCTGGAATCCGAGCTTCTCGGGCGCGAGCGCGGCGCATTCACTGACGCCCGCGAACGCAAGATCGGCCTGATCGACGCCGCCGAGCCCGCGGGGCAAAAACTCGCAACCCTAGCGTTTATGCGTGGCCGGATCCGTCGTCACGCCCACGTCCACGGTCGCCGCGGTCGTCTTCGGCTGCGTCGTCCGCGCCACGGCGGGCATGGTCAGCGCCATCGTCGCGGTGTTGGACAGGCTCGAGCCCGACAACGCTGCGAACACGGCCCCCGCGAGCACCACCAGATAAGACAGGCGAGCGCGCAAGTTACCGATACACATGTCCAGCGCCTTGAACACGTTCTCGCCCAGGCCAGTGCGGAGGAACAGGCTGCCCATGATCAGGAACAGAGGCATGGGCGTGAGCCCGTAGACCGCCACAGCACTCGGAAAGTCGGACACCATCTGCTCGACACCGGTGAGGCGCAGGCGGGTCGTTGTGGTCGCCGTCGCTTGCGGCGCACGCTCGCCAGCGCTGGTTGCATGTTTGTCTAGTGGGGGCGAGCAAGACGTCGCTCGCGCCCTGCGGCGCCGGCTTGCAGGCGGCGCCTGCGCCGGCGACCGCGCACCACTGATCGATCACCCCCTACACGCCTCACTGGGCTGCGCCACCGAGAACCTGGCCCATGCGGCGCTCGCCGCTGGTTTGCAAGCCGAAGCGCGTTCTGACCCTGCAGGCCAGGGTACGGTGAATCTGCAAGCTACGGGGGCCTTGGTGATGCCGCTGTTCCCGGCCATCTCAGAACGCCAATGGGCCGGTCTGTCGCCTGCGCCGGTTCCTGGCCTTGTGATCCGTTGCCGCTAAGCACGTCTCTTGAGCGAGAAGATGATCGCAATGACACCAGCGGCGACCACCAAGAATCCGATGATGGCCCATGTTGACGAAGGCCCCTGAACGGGCGCGCAATTGGCGAAACAAAGGATGGGCCGGACTTGCACGATCCCCAGCCCCTGAAGCAGCCAAAGACCGCCCAGCAATAGGCCGATCACGCCGCCAACCAGGGTCATCTTATTCATGGTGTTTCGCTCCACAACTTCAACTTGAGAGCCCAAGACAGGCCAATCGACATCAGGCCTGCCCCGGCGCCAGGGCCTTGTGCAAGAACCCGGCGACTGCCGTCGAGTAGGCGCCGGGATGCGAGAAGCGGAACATGTGTCCGGTTCTTGGCAAGACCAGCTCCTCGGAACCTGAAATGCCATTCAACAGCGGTGACATGATGGGGTGCTGGCAAATCCGCCGGAGAGGACCAAGGCCTTCAGTCCCGCCGGGCGCCTGGCTGCGACGGCCATAGAGATTGCTGCGCCGAATGAGTCTCCAAGGAGAACGAAACCATCCAGATCGCGAACTTCGGTCAGCACGGCATCGGCCAAGCGATCGGTATCGTCCAGGTCGTCGGGAAGTCGCAGCGTTCGCAAAGGCCAACCCTGAAGCGCATTCAGCTGATCCAGCTTCCATGGCGCACCGGCGAAGCAAGGGGGATCATCATCAAGGTCGGGCGGATCATGCCAGGGCTCGCAACAGGTTTGGGGGTTGCCTCGCTCGCGCGGCGGCGTCATCGTGTTGGACTCGGACGAGTCTAAAATGGCGCCGGCTTGGCTGTCTGTGCGCCGGCGCACAGTCAGGCCGCGCTACCGCGCGCACATTGCCAATACGGGGCGAGGCCGAGCCGGCTGCCACACCCGCCAATGCCTGAATCCGCCATCCTTCTCATGGACTTCCAGCGCGACTTCCTCGACCGCGAGGCAGGTCGCATGCCGGTCGATGAGCGGGGTGCGAAGGCCGCACTTCGAGTGGCCAATGAGGTGTTGTCAAAGCGAGTCCTCGTTGGCGCTTTGCCCATCCTGGTGACGAACCAGTTCCCGGCCTCGGCGCGAGTGGCCAACTTCTTTCGCCGTGGCGCCGCCATCAGCGGAACGGTCGGTGCGGAGTTGGACCCGCGGCTTGCGCGTTCGGGCTCGGAAATGGTCGTCACCAAGGCCCGCCCGAGCGCTTTCTCCAACCTTGAACTTCAACGTTACCTCGACTCGCACGGCGTCAAGAAGATTTACGTGCTGGGCGTCTTCGCTGAGGGGTGTGTGCGAGCAACGGTCGTCGATGCAGTCGAGCTGGGCTACCGCGTCACCGTCATCGCCGACGCCGTCGCGACCAATGCCGCCTGGAAGAAGCACTTCGCACTCTGGGCCATGGCCCGAGCGGGGGCAGAAATCCTGCCGAATGCCGTTTCGCCGGTCGATCCAGTGGAACGCACGGCTGCGGACGGCCAGTGAGATTGCGCATCGGCGCTTGCATGGCACTTCGCAAGCTTCATGCGCTGTCCGCGGCCCTCATTGCGGTCTTCTTGTCCGTGCACATTGCCAATCATCTGGCCGGGTTGGCAGGGGCCACCACACACATCGCCTTCATGGAGGCGGCCCGTTCGGCATACCGTCTTGGCGCGATCGAATGGCTACTCCTGAGTTGTGTCGCCTTTCAGGTCGTCAGCGGCCTGACGCTGGTTGTCCGCGGCTGGAAGGCAAGGCGCGGTCTTGTGCCATGGATGCAAGCCGGCTCGGGCCTCTATCTTGCGTTCTTTCTGATCGTTCATGTGGGCGCCGTCCTGTTCGCTCGCGGGGCGTTGAACCTGGACACCAACTTCTACTTCGCAGCCGCTGGTCTTCATGTCGAGCCGTTCCAGTATTTCTTCGCCCCCTACTACTTTCTTGGCGTCACGGCGCTCTTCACGCACTTGGCGTGCGCGGCACATGGGTGGTCTCGAAGTCGTCGACGCGTGACACGGATTCTCATCGTGGCCATTCCGTCAGTCATCGGATTGACGCTGTCAATGTTCATCGTGCTGTCGCTGGCCGGTGCACTGTTTCCCTTCGAGATTCCGGCTGGATACAAGGCCACTTATGCGCTGCCCAAGCGCTAACCGTCCAGGAGTGGCGCAAGTATGAAAAGGGTTTGCATCATTGGCGCATCTGGCAAACTCGGCCAGTACATGGTGCGCCACGCGCTGGCACAGGGCTACGAGGTGGCCGGTGTCTGCCGTGAGCGCAGCTTCGACAAACTCGATGCGTTCAAGGGGCGCATCGCCGTCGTGCCCGGGGCGACGAACGACCGCGCGGTCATCAAGAACGCCGTCGCAGGGTGTGACGGCGTGCTCACCGTGCTGGCACCTTGGGACGTTCACGAGTACGCCTCGGGAACGGCCCCAGGCCGTCCTTGACCAAGCTCGTCCGGGCGTGCGCCTGATCTTCTCGTGCGGCTGGCACATCACACGGTACGGCCAGGATGTGTACTCGCGAACCTTCAAAGCCGTCGTGAAGACCGCCAGCTGGCTCGCGCAGTTGTTTCGCGTCGCGGAACTCGACGATCAGGTGAAAGCCTGCCGACGGGTGTTTGCAAGCGACACGCGTTGGACGGTCGTGCGTGCAAGCAATCTGGAAGGAGGTGAAAGCAAGGGCCTGCCCGTTTGGAGCAGGCACGTAGGCGACCCCATCCTCAAGAGCAATATCACGCGCCGTGTGGACTTCACCCTCTTCACGGTGGCGGCCCTCGAGAACGACGAGTTGATCCATGAGGCCCCGGCGATGGTCGGTCGCCATGAACGGCAGTGACCCCATCCGCCGGGTGAGCGTTGTCAGCACCGGCAGCGTGCAGGTCCACCCGGAGCACATGGCCTGCACCTGGCAGCCCACATTCCGGTGGGTGCTCGCCTCCAGACTGTGGACCGCGTTCCGCCCGATCAACGTCTATGTCGTCGAGCACCGCGACGGGCTGGTGCTGTTTGACACCGGCCAGGATCGCGCATCGGTCACAGAGCCAGATTATTTTCCGTCCGGGCCCCTCATGGGGCCGCTGTACCGAATGTCCAGGTTCGACATGGCTGCGCACCAGACGCTGAGCATCCTGCTGGAAGGCATCGGCTACCGTGCAGGCGACGTGCGCACAGTCGTGCTGTCGCACCTGCATGGAGATCACATCGTTGGGCTTCGTGAAGTCAGCCACGCCGAACTGCTGGTCAGCCAGCCCGAATGGGACACCCTGTCCGGGCTCTGGCCCGAACTGGCCGGCGTGTTGCGCCGGCATATCCAGCTGCCGGGCCTGAGGTGGCGGCAGATCAAACCGGCGCCGCTTCACGACCCGGCGCTGGCGCCTTTCGAAACGGGGCACGACCTGTTCGGCGACGGCAGCCTGGTGCTGGTGCCGACCCCTGGGCACACCGGCGGGTCGATCTCGCTGATCGTGCGCCGAGCCGGGCGGCCGCCCTTGGCCCTGGTTGGCGACTTGACTTACGACGTTCACCTGCTCGAGCGCGGTCACGTGCCCGGCGTCGGCGACCGCCGCCTGTTGCGCCGCTCCACCGCCATGCTGAATGCGCTGCGGAAAAACCACCCTGGGCTCGTCGTGCTGGCCACGCACGACCCGGGCGCCATGGCGGCCCTCGCCAAAGCCGAGATCGCATGAAAAGCCCAATGCATCAGACCGGTTTCCCTGTCGGTTTCCACCAGCTGCATCACGACGTCAGCATGAACTTCCAGATGAACCGCTGGTATAGCTGGGTCGGTGAACCCGGCATGTTGGACGAGATGCGCAGCGTCGCGAAGCGCATCACGAACTACGTCGATTGGAAGCGCGAGTTTCTGACCCTCGCCGAGCACGCCAAAAAGGAAGGACAAGTTCTCAGAGCCGGATTCTACTTTCGTGCCGCCGACTTCTTCATGCGCACCGATGACCCCGACCGACGCAATGCGCGCGATGAGTTTCTGAATGCCGTGCGGTCAGTCTATGGACTCGACCAACTCGGACGCCACGAAGTGCCTTACGCCGCCGACGGTGCTACAAGTGTCTTGCCTGCCTACCGTTTCACGCCCAGTCGGTCCAAGGGCACGATCGTGTTCTTCGGCGGCTTCGACAGCTACATCGAGGAATTGACCTCGGCCTTCTTCTTCTTGCGCGATGCCGGCTATGAGGTGATTGCCGTCGAGGGACCGGGCCAGGGCGGCGCGCTCAACGACGCGGGCCTGCGCATGACCCCTGCGTGGCACCAGCCGGTGAAAGCGGTGCTGGACCACTTCAAGCTCGATCACGTCACGCTGGTGGGACTGTCGATGGGCGGGTGTCTGGTGATGCGCGCCGCAGCCTTCGAGTCGCGCGTCCATCGAGTGGTGGCCTACGACATCTATCCAGATGCCTTGGACACTACCCTTCGTCAAGTGAACCCGGTGCAGCGCGGTCTGCTCAAGGCGCTGCTTAAACTTGGCGCTGCGCCCGTAGTGAATGCAATGGCACGACGAGCGGCGAGTAAAAGTCCAATTGCGAAATGGGGCCTCGAGCAAGGCATGCACGTGACTGGCGCAACGTCGCCGTACGGTTACTTTCAGAGCACCAAGGCCTATGTGACGGCCGATATCTCAGCGCTGATCGAACAAGACGTTCTGCTGTTGGCGGGACGCGAAGACCATTTGGTTCCGATGGCACATTTCTATCGGCAGATCAGGATGTTGACAAACGCGCGCTCCATCACCGCTCGGCTGTTTACGACCAGCGAAAGCGCCGGGAGCCACTGCCAAGTTGGCAACTACGGTTTGGCATTCAGGACGATCGTCCATTGGTTGGATGGGATGCACGGGCACGGGCAAGAGACTCGGCTTTACGGTGAATGAACTGCGGCTGGGCCGCCGAATGTCTTACCGAACCAGACTCGTGACCGCCATGCCCTTGGCTTGCAGCACAGTGCCGGCCTCGATCGTGCCGCAGGCGCCGACGATCGCGTCGGACGGGCTGGCCAGCACCTCGGCGCGCGTGTCCACCGGCCGCGCGCCGTCGAACAGTTCGCGCGTGAAGCATTCGCGCAGCGAGTCGAAGCGCTGCCGTTTCGCATCACTCAGGTCGAGGTCGGTGGGACCCACCGCATGAAAGGGAATCAGAGGGTGCACTGACCAGTAACGCCAAGTTGGGGTCCACCGACGCTCTTACGGCCGCATCGCGCAATTCACCGTCAAGCCATCACACAACGGGCGCTGAGAAACGGCAATCGAACGGCAACCAAAGACGATTTCGGTTGCCAGAAATGAAAAGGACTTAGCAGATTTAGCCGCTAAGTCCTTGATTTTATTGGTCGGTGTGAAAGGATTCGAACCTTCGACCCCTTGCACCCCATGCAAGTGCGCTACCAGGCTGCGCCACACACCGAAGGTAAGGATTATAGCCGCCGCACAAGAGCCGCAAAAGGGTGGAACTCAGTAACTGGTGGTGAGCAGTTCGCGAATCTCGGACAGTTCGCGGCGCACCATCAGGAGTTGGCTTGACCCCGTAATCGCGTCCGCTTCGAGTTCGCTGTCGGTGAAGTCGTCAAGTTCGGAATCGCCCGTCTCGATGACCTCCACGCCTTCCAGCAGCACCTCGCCGTTCTTGCGCTTGTCGCGTTCGCCTTGCAGGATTTCCTGCATTTTGTTGCGCGCGCCGCTGATGGTGAAACCCTGGTCATACAACAGGTCACGGATGCGCCGGATCATCAACACCTCATGGTGCTGGTAATAGCGTCGGTTGCCACGGCGTTTCATGGGGCGCAATTGGGTGAACTCTTGCTCCCAATAGCGCAGCACATGGGGTTTGACGCCGCACAGGTCCCCCACCTCACCGATAGTGAAGTAACGTTTGGCGGGAATGAGTGGGAGATTTTTTCCCATTGAAATCAAAGCAGTAGGCGAGAAAGCTTCGAGGTTACTCTAAGAAGAGCAGGATGCAAAGCCTCACCACCTGCCGGCGGCAGAAATATCTGTTCGCTGTGGCTTATCGCGCGTTTCCCAACCCAACCAGCGCACTGGCGGCCGGCTAGCCGACATCCTGGATCTGTTCCTTGAGCTTGTGGCTGGCGTGGAAAGTGACGACACGCCGCGCACGGATCGGGATCGCCTCGCCGGTGCGCGGATTGCGACCAGGCCTGGGCGCCTTGGTTCGGATCTGAAAGTTGCCGAAACCCGATATCTTGACGTCAGTGCCTTCCACCAAGCTGGTCGAGATAAGGTCAAAGAAGGCATCGATCATGTCTTTGGATTCGCGCTTGTTCAGGCCTATCTGCTCAAACAACAGTTCGGCCAACTGGGCCTTGGTCAGCGCCGGGGTCTCCAGGCTTTCAATCGCGAATTCCATTGCTCTCCTCTTGTTGTTGTCGGGCAGTACGCTCGCCAGGCTAATGCGTCAAACGCGTTGACGCGCACCCAGATCGGTGACCAGTTGGCCTAGCACCGCCTGCACGACCTGCTCGATCTCCTCATCGGTCAGCGTAGCGGCGTCGCTATTGAGCGTCAAGCGAACTGCCAGGCTTTTTTCTGCGGGCTGCGCAGGAACAACACCCTCTGCCAGTCCCGTTGATCTGGGCCGATAGACGTCGAACAGGGTGGCATCGCGCAACAGGCCTTTGGTGGGTGCCGCCAGCACGGCCGCCATGAATGCCGCATGACTGACCTGCTCCGATACCAGCACCGCGATGTCGCGTTCCACGGACTGGTGTTTTGCAACGGGACGAAACACCGGAATCGGACGCAGCAGCACGGCATCCAGGTCCAGTTCGAACATCACCGGGGCGCTAGCCAGGTCGTAGGCCTGGCGCCAACGCGGGTGCAACTCCCCGACGAAACCGATGGCAACACCGTCGACCCGCACACTGGCACACCGGCCCGGGTGCATGGCCGGATGCTGGGCCGCAACTAATTCGGCACGCCGCGGCGCGAGCAGAGCCTCGACGTCACCCTTGGCGTCGAAAAAATCTGCGCTGCGCTCCTTGCCGGACCACTGCAACTGGTCCGCCCCTCCCATGGCCATGGCGGCCACCCGCATCGGTTGACGCAATCCTTTGACGGAGTCAACCGAATCCTGCACTGCGGCATCGCGCAGGTACACCCGCCCAAGTTCGAACACCCGGACCCGGGACGCCCGGCGATCCTGGTTGAACTTCGCCACCTGCAGCAGGGAGCCCAGCAAGGAAGAACGCATCACGTCCATCTGGCTGGCGATCGGGTTGAGCAGCTTGACAGGGTCCGGATTGCCTGCCAGCTCATGTTCCCAGCGTTCCTCGACGAAACTGAAATTGATGGTTTCCTGGTAGCCCAGGCCAGCCAGCTGACGCCGAACGCCAAACGCGCTGCGCTTCGCCTCGGAACGGATGCGGGCCGAGATCGGGCCCACCGGCGGCGTGGTCGGCAAGGTGTCGTAACCGACCATGCGCACCACTTCCTCGATCAGGTCTTCCTCGATCTGCAGGTCGAAACGGTAGGGTGGCGGCGTAACGACGATCGTTTCCTGCTGGTCGGCGGTACCAACGGCGCGTCTGCTGACGGGCGCCAGGCCCAGGCGCGACAACGCGTCGGCACATTGCTCCAGCGACAGTGACATGCCGATGACCTTGGCGGCACGTGCGACGCGCAGCGCCACTGGCTTGCCTTTCGGCATATTGACCTGCTGGTCGTCAATCGGTCCGCACATCGTGGCCTCGGTGCCGCAAATGTCCAGGATCAGTTGGGTGATCCGCTCCACATGCTCCACGGTCAGGCTGGGGTCCACCCCGCGTTCGAAGCGGTGGCCGGCATCGGTCGAGAAGTTATAGCGACGCGAGCGACCGGCAACGGCCTGCGGCCACCAGAAGGCAGCCTCGACATAGATATGGCGGGTGTCGTCGGACACTGCCGTCGCACCGCCGCCCATGATGCCGGCGAGCGACTCGACTTGTCGATCGTCGGCAATTACGCCGACCGTCTCGTCGACCGTCACGGTGTTGCCATTGAGCAGCACGAGCTGCTCACCGGCCTTGCCCCAGCGCACGTCCAAGCCACCGTGGATATTGTCCAGATCAAAAATATGCGAGGGGCGACCATACTCGAACATCACATAGTTCGAGATGTCGACCAGGGCGCTCACGCTGCGCTGGCCGCAGCGCGCCAACCGTGCGACCATCCAGTCAGGCGTGGCCGCCCGGGTATTGACATTGCGCACCACCCTGCCGGTGAACCGGCCACACAGGTCCGGCGCGCTGATCGTCACGGGCAAGCGGGCATCACACCCGGCCACCACCGGTGCAATTGCGGGGCTATTCAGCGGCGCGCCCGTGAGCGCTGCAAGCTCGCGCGCCACGCCGTAGACGCTCAGGCAATGCGCCAGGTTCGGCGTGAGCTTGACGGTCATCAGACTGTCGTCAAGCTCGAGTGTTTCGCGCACGTTCTGGCCCAGTACAGCGCCGGGGGCGAGTTCGAGCAGACCGCCATGATCGTCCGACAGCTGCAGCTCTTTTGCCGAGCACAACATGCCTCGGCTTTCGACGCCCCGCAGCTTGCCAACCTTGATGACGAACGCCTTCCCATCGGGGCCCGGTGGCAACTCGGCACCCACGAGCGCACACGGCACCTTGATGCCTGCGCGGGCATTCGGCGCACCACAGACGATGTCGAGCCATTCACCCTGCCCCACGTCGACCTTGCACACCCGCAGCCGATCGGCGTTCGGATGCTGCATCGCCTCCTTGATCTCTCCCACGACCACGAGGCTGAACGGCGGCGCTACGGGCAGAATGGCTTCGATCTCCAGCCCGCCCATGGTCAATGTGTCGGCCAGCTGGCGGGTAGTCAGAGGCGGGTTGCAGAACGTGCGCAACCAGGATTCAGGGAATTGCATGGTTGGGACTCAGGCTGGCTGGAACTGCGACAGGAAACGCAGGTCACCGTCAAAGAAAAGGCGCAGATCATCGACGCCGTAACGCAGCATGGTCAGGCGGTCGATGCCCGAGCCAAACGCAAACCCGATGTAGCGCTCCGGATCGAGGCCCATGTTGCGGATCACCTGCGGATGCACCTGGCCAGACCCCGAGATCTCAAGCCAGCGACCCTGCAGCGGTCCGTTACCGAACATGACGTCGATCTCGGCGCTGGGTTCGGTGAACGGGAAATAACTCGGACGAAATCGAATCTGCAGATCGTCGGTCTCGAAGAATGTCCGGATGAAATTCAGGTAGACGGCCTTGAGGTCCTTGAAGCTGACGTTCTCGCCAACCCACAGGCCTTCGACCTGGTGGAACATCGGCGAATGGGTGGCATCACTGTCGACACGGTAGGTGCGCCCCGGCGCGATCACCCGGATATCGGGCATGGCTTCGCCACGCGCCATCACCTCGGCATAACGGGCCGCATGTGCGCGCGCATAACGGATCTGCATCGGCGATGTGTGCGGGCGCAGATTCAACCAACGGCCTTCGGCATCCTGCATGTCGACATAGAAGGTGTCCTGCATCGAGCGGGCCGGATGGTTTTCGGGGTTGTTCAGCGCGGTGAAGCTGAACCAGTCGGTCTCTATCTCCGGGCCGTCGGCCACATCGAAACCCATCGAGCCGAAGATGGCCTCGATGCGCTCCATCGTCATCGCGATCGGGTGCAATCCGCCAGCGCCACGCTGGCGCCCCGGCAGGCTGACGTCCAATGCTTCGGCCTGCAGCTGCAATTGCAACTCGACCTGCGCCAACGCATCGCGCCGGCCGTGCAAAGCCGCTTCAATCGCCTGCTTGGCCTGGTTGATCTGCGCGCCTTGTGACTTCTTTTCGTCGACTGGCAACGCGGCCAGGCCCTTCATCATTTCGGTGATGCGGCCTGCCTTGCCCAGGTACTGCGCCTTGGCATTCTCCAGTTCGGCGGGCGTTTTGGCCGTGGCAAATGCGGCGATGGCGGCGTCAACAATGGCGGTCATGGCGGTCATGGTAATGGGGAGTCCACAAAAATGATCGGGGGCTAGTGCTGGTCAAAGCGCTAGCCCCCGAATCCTGGGTACGGGCCAGCGGCGGCTGCCGCCGAGCCACGCTGCTGCCGGTCAAGCAGCCAGCTTGGCCTTCACTTGCTCCACGATGCCGGCAAAAGCCGGCATATCGCGCACCGCGATATCGGACAGGACCTTGCGGTCAATCTCGATACCGGCCTTTTTCAGGCCATTGGCAAACTGGCTGTAGGTCAAGCCGCATTCACGGGCTGCCGCGTTGATTCGGGCAATCCACAACTGGCGGAATACGCGTTTCTTGGTACGGCGATCACGGTAGGCATATTGCCCGGCCTTCATCACCGCCTCTTTGGCAACGCGGAAGACATTGCCGCGGCGACCGCGGAATCCCTTGGCGAGGGCGAGAACTTTTTTGTGGCGGGCGCGAGCCGTTACACCACGTTTGACGCGAGGCATGTGTTACTCCTTGTTCGTCGTTGATCAGATGCCAAAGCCGGGCAACATCTGTGCCACGTGACCCATGTTGGTCTCATGGACAGCCGTCGGGCCCCGCAGGTGGCGCTTGTTCTTGGTGGTCTTCTTGGTCAGGATGTGACGCTTGAAGGCTTGACCGCGCTTGACGGTGCCACCGGGACGAACGCGGAAACGCTTTTTCGCGCTGCTCTTGGTCTTCATCTTGGGCATTGAATGCTCCTTATTGATTGAGCTCGTGAGGCGTCTGCAAACAAATTGCATCCTTGGTAGCCCCGAGCCACTTGTGTGGCGAGTTTTAAGTTCGCCACTTGTGTGGCGAATTGTTAGTTCACCACTTGGCAGGCGGTATAAACCGCCGACCTTGCCACCCGGTTGGTGACCAGACCAACCAGTTGCAATCTCTTCGTTACGACGTCACCGTTGCCGGGACGTCGGCCGTTGCCTTGACGGCAGCGGGCTTTTTCTTGCCAGGGGCGATCATCATGATCATCTGGCGTCCCTCGAGCTTGGGGAATTGCTCCACGATGATCGTGTCAGCCAACTCAGCACGGATCCGATTGAGCAACGCCATCCCGATTTCCTGGTGCGTGATCTCCCGGCCGCGATAGCGCAGCGTGATCTTGCACTTGTCGCCCTCAGCGAGAAAGCGCTTGATGTTGCGCATCTTGATGTTGTAGTCGCCGTCGTCCGTGCCGGGACGAAACTTGATCTCCTTGATCTCGATGACCGTCTGCTTGGCTTTCGCCTCCGCCGCCTTCTTCTGCTCCTGGTACTTGAACTTCCCGTAGTCCATCAATCGACAGACCGGCGGATTCGCCGTGGGGGAAATTTCGACCAGGTCTACATCCAGTTCCCCGGCCTGTCGGAGTGCCTCCATCAGACTGACGACACCCAAGGGTTCGTTTTCGGGTCCGGAGAGTCGGACTTCCGGGGACATGATCTCCCGATTCAGGCGGTGTTTGCGTTCTTCGCGGTGACGACGGTCACGATATTCAGTAGCGATGGTTCAATCCTTTTAAATGGTTTGCTGCACCATTTGCAGCCAAGACCGCGTCAACACAAGCGGCACCAAGGGCCGCCGCGTTGATGCAGGGCAGATCAGTGGGCGATGTCGGCAGCGATTCTTTGCAAAAACGCTTCCTGGGACATCACGCCGAGGTCAACATTACCCCGGGCTCGTACCGCAACGGCTCCAACCGCCATCTCTTTGTCACCTACAACAAGGATAAAGGGCGGCTTTTGCAACGAATGCTCGCGTATTTTATACGTGATCTTCTCATTACGCAGGTCCAACTGCACCCTAACGCCCTGTTTCTGCAGCGTTTTCGCAACTTCACGCGCATATTCGGCCTGCGCGTCGGTAATATTGAGTAACGAAACCTGTACCGGAGCCAGCCAGGTCGGCAGTGCACCGGCGCTTTCCTCGATCAGGATTCCGATGAAGCGCTCCAGGCTGCCGACGATGGCACGGTGCAGCATGACAGGCCGATGCCGCGCGCCGTCCTCGCCGACATATTCGGCGCCAAGTCGCTCGGGCATCGAAAAATCGACCTGCATCGTGCCGCATTGCCATTGCCGCCCAATGGCGTCCTTGAGCGTGTATTCAATCTTCGGCCCGTAGAACGCACCTTCGCCCGGAGAAATTTCGAATGCACATCCTGAGGCGCGCAGGCTTTCTATCAGCGCGTTTTCAGCTATGTCCCAGACGGCGTCGGAGCCAATGCGCTGCGCTGGCCGGGTCGCGATCTTGTAGATGATGTCGCTAAAGCCGAAATCCAGGTAAACCTTTTGCAACAACGCGGTGTAGTCGACACACTCTTGCAAGATCTGCGCTTCGGTGCAAAAGATGTGGCCGTCGTCCTGTGTGAAACCACGCACACGCATGATGCCGTGCAGGCCACCGGACGGCTCATTGCGATGGCATTGGCCAAACTCGCCGTAACGCAGCGGCAGGTCGCGATAGCTCTTGATGCCTTGCTTGAAGATCAGGATATGACCGGGGCAATTCATCGGCTTGAGCGCGTATTCCCGCTTTTCTGATTCGGTCACGAACATGTTCTCGCGATACTTGTCCCAGTGGCCGGTTTTTTCCCACAAACTCTTGTCGATGATCTGTGGACCCTTCACCTCCTGGTAGCCATTGTCGCGATAGACCTTGCGCATGTATTGCTCAACGCCTTGCCACAAGGTCCATCCCTTGGGGTGCCAGAAAACCAGGCCCGGCGCATGGTCATCGATATGAAATAGATCCAACTCGCGCCCCAGTTTGCGGTGGTCGCGCTTCTCGGCCTCCTCGAGCATCGTGAGGTATTGCTGCAACTCCTCCTTGCTGGCCCAGGCCGTGCCATAAACCCTTTGCAGCATCTCGTTGCGATGGTCGCCGCGCCAGTAGGCGCCAGCGAGTTTCATCAGCTTGAAATGCCGAAGCTTGCCGGTGCTGGGAACGTGGGGTCCGCGGCACAGATCCTCGAACTTGCCCTCTCGGTACAGCGACACGTCCTCGCCGGCGGGGATGCTGGCGATGATCTCGGCCTTGTAGTGCTCGCCCAGACTCTTGAAATACGCCACCGCATCGTCTCGCGGTAGTATCCGGCGGGTTACAGGCTCGTCCCTGGCCGCAAGCTCGGCCATCTTCTTTTCGATCGCCGCCAGGTCATCCGGCGCAAACGGGCGCTTGTACGCGAAGTCGTAATAAAAGCCGTTCTCGATCACCGGGCCGATGGTCACCTGTGCATCCGGGAACAACTCCTTGACCGCGTAGGCCAACAGGTGCGCCGTCGAGTGGCGGATGACGTCCAGTCCCTCGGCATCCTTGGCGGTGATGATGGCCAGGGCGCTGTCGGCCTCGATCCAGTGGCTGGTATCAACGACCTTGCCGTCGACCTTCCCTGCCAGCGCAGCCTTTGCCAATCCCGAACCGATCGAGGCGGCGACCTGCGCGACCGTCACCGGGCCGGGAAATTCACGTTTCGAGCCATCGGGCAATGTGATGTTGATCATGATGAGTTTGATGCGTTGGCACAAGAAAAAGCGCGGAACAAGCCGCGCTTTTGGATGCAGGAGAAATATGCGGCAAGCGCCCGAGGCGCGCGGCATGGCCTCGTGAGCTATGGAAACCCGGCGGTGGTAGTTCGCGGTGTCATAACCAGCAGTGCCTTTCTCGCTCTTACATCGATTACACAATCGCCTGAGTTTAACGCACAGGCCACCGCAGTGATTCCCACGTCGCTGCGCTCGCGCACAGCAGCATTGACCGCCGCATTGCGGCGGCCAATAGCACGATCAGTGAAACTGCTCTTCCTCGGTCGAGCCGGTCAACGCAGTCACACTGGACTTTCCGCCCTGAATCACCGTGGTGACTTCGTCGAAGTAACCGGTGCCCACTTCCTGCTGGTGCGACACGAAGGTGTAGCCGCGCTCGCGCGCCGCGAACTCGGGCTCCTGCACCTTCTCCACATAGGCCGTCATACCGCGTTTGACATAGTCCTGCGCCAAGTCAAACATGTTGTACCACATGGAATGAATGCCGGCCAAGGTGATGAACTGGTACTTGTAGCCCATCGCGCCGAGCTCGCGCTGGAACTTGGCGATCGTCGCGTCGTCCAGGTTCTTCTTCCAGTTGAACGACGGCGAGCAGTTGTACGCCAGCATCTTGCCCGGATGCACCTTGTGCACCGCATCGGCAAATTTCTTGGCAAACGCGAGGTCGGGCGTTCCGGTCTCACACCACACCAGATCCGCATAGCGGGCATAGGCGATGGCGCGGGAGATCGCCTGATCAATGCCTTTGCGGGTCTTGTAGAAACCCTCGGCGGTTCGCTCACCAGTGATGAAAGGCTTGTCGTTCTCGTCGTAGTCGCTGGTCAGCAAATCGGCCGCTTCCGCATCGGTACGCGCAATTACCAGGGACGGAACTCCACAGACATCGGCGGCCATGCGCGCGGCGATCAGCTTCTGGTTGGCTTCGGCCGTGGGAACCAGCACCTTGCCACCCATGTGACCGCATTTCTTGACCGACGCCAGCTGGTCTTCCCAGTGCACGCCGGCTGCGCCGGCCTTGATCATGGCCTTCATCAGCTCGAACGCGTTGAGCACGCCGCCGAAACCGGCTTCGGCATCAGCCACGATCGGTGCGAAGTTGTCAATGTAGCCCGCATCGCCGGCGTCGACGCCTTTGGAGTGCTGGATTTCGTCGGCGCGGCGAAAGGTGTTGTTGATGCGTTCGACAACCGTCGGCACGGAGTCGACCGGGTACAGCGATTGGTCCGGATACATGGACGCGTTGGAATTGTTGTCAGCGGCAACCTGCCAGCCCGATAGGTAAATGGCCTTGACGCCAGCCTTCACCTGTTGCATCGCCTGCCCGCCAGTCAGGGCGCCCAGACAATTGACATAGGGTTCGGTGTGCAACAGGTTCCACAGCTTTTCGGACCCACGGCGCGCCAAAGTGTGCTCGATCGGGAACGAGCCGCGCAGCCGAACAACGTCAGCCGCACTGTAGCCACGCTCGATGCCTTTCCAACGCGGATTGCTCGCCCAGTCCTTTTCCAAGGCTTCAATTTGCTGGGCACGGCTGAGTTGCTCCGAAAGACTTTGTGGCATGGCTTCACTCCTAGGGTTGATGGAAACAATTGCTCCGTTTGGTCTCGCCTCAACGTGGCGCTGCGGGACCGCGTATCCAGAGCCTGCGTCTATTCTAGGTCTTGTATAAGAATTTTTTGAATCATATGTCTTATATAAGAGTAAAAATAAACCTTTAAAAATCAATTAGATAGAAAACTTTGCCGCATTAAGAAACACTTTTCCTCATCGCAGAAAAAAATGACGCGCCGCAGCACCGCTGCGTGTCGGATTATGAAATTGACATCAGTCATTTGCAATGTGCGCAGGGGCAGCACAGCGTATGGGCGATGGCAGGTTCGAACATGGCGCGGCGCGCTTGCCGCACGGGGGCGGGGGGCGGCCCTCGCCCGCGGCAGGGGATGCCTGATTCAGGTCAACGCAGCCGTCTCGGCGCGCATCGCAGCGGCAATGTCGCGCTCGCGCCGACGGGTCTGGCGCGCGACCCACACGCTGTAGCCGACGATGACCATCGTGACTGCAACGATCAGCAGCGTGGCTGCCGCATAGATCGTCGGGTTGATACCCCGCCGCGCATAGCCGAAGATCACCTGCGGCAATGTATTGACACCAGGCCCGGACAGGAATTCGGAGATCACCACATCGTCGAACGACAGCGTGAACGACAACAGGAATGCCGCGAGCAGGGCCTGTGCGATATTGGGCAGCGTGATCAGGAAAAAAACCTGCCAGGGCCGCGCCCCCAGGTCCATGGCGGCCTCCTCGATGGATCGGTCCATCTCCATCAGGCGGGACTGCACGACCACCATCGCGTAGGCCATGCCGAGCAGCGTGTGCCCCAGGATGATGGTCAGCATACCCCGTGGCGGC
This sequence comes from Rhodoferax sp., assembly GCA_031396205.1. Classification (GTDB taxonomy): domain Bacteria; phylum Pseudomonadota; class Gammaproteobacteria; order Burkholderiales; family Burkholderiaceae_C; genus CAISIP01. The sequence continues at coordinate 1,952 of JANNKH010000045.1, read as the reverse complement.
CAGCCCAGAAAGTTTTGCGCCCCCACCATGAGCAACAGCAACGACAGGCCGATGACTACTTCGGGCATTACCAGGGGGGCATTGACCATGCCCGAGAACACGGTACGTCCGGCAAAGCGACGGTAACGCACCAGCACAAAGGCGGCGAAGGTACCCAGTACGGCCGACAACACGCCGGTGACTGCGGCCACCTTCACCGACAGCCAGAATCCGTCGACGATACGCGAGTCGCGCGTGAGCGCCTCATACCAGCGCAATGAAAACCCGGTGAAACGCGCATCCTGACGCGTGTCGTTGAACGAAAACACAATCATGAAGAACAAAGGCAAGTACAGGAACAGGAATACAGCCCCGAGCCAAATCTTGCTGATGTGCTTGTGCAACACGGCGTTCATGGTGGCAGCCTACTTGCGGGCTTCGGCGGACTCGCCGGTGTAGTGGTAATAGACTGCCAACGGAACCACGATGAAGGCGATCATTACCACCGCCAAGGCCGTCGCGCGGGGCCAGTTGTTGCTGGTGAACATTTCGTCCCACACGACGCGGCCGATCATGATGTTCTCCGGACCGCCCAACAGCGACGGAATGACGAACTCTCCGACCGACGGAATGAAGACCAGCATGAATCCGGCCACGATGCCGGACCTGGACAGCGGAACCGTGACCAGCCAGAACGCCTTGAACGGTGAAGCTCCCAGGTCATAAGCCGCCTCGAGCAAACGGAAATCGAGCTTCACCAGGTTGGCATACAGCGGCAGGATCATGAACGGCAGGTATACGTAGGTCATGCCGACCAGCATCGACACATTGGTGTAGAGCATGAGGATCGGCTCTTTGGTGATGCCCAGCCACATCAGGGTCTGGTTCAGGATGCCCTGGTCTGCCAGGATGCCCTTCCAGGCGTAGACGCGCAGCAGGAACGACGTCCAGAACGGCAGCATCACCATCATCAACAGGGCCGGCCGCACACTGGGTTTGGAGCGCGCTATGAAGTAGGAAAACGGATAGCCAACGACAAGGCACAACAGCGCGGTGCACAGCGCATACCATATGGAGCGCAGGTAGGCCTCGATGTAGATGGTGTCGAACAGGGCGCCGTCGTCGCCGCGGCGAAAGATCGACCAGTAGTTTTCGTATTTCAGCGACAACAGGCCGGTCTGCGTATCCCAGATCGGCTTGAACGGATGGATGTCGTTGCCCATGTCCACAAAGCTGATGTACAGCAGGATCAGGAACGGCAAAAGGAAGAACAACACCAGCCACACATACGGAACGCCGATTACAAAGCGCCGCCCTGGAACCGGAAATACGAACTTGCCCATGCCCGTCGCCCTCTTAGTCACGCAACACAGCACCGGCGTCATCATTCCACCAGAAAAACACGTCGTCTCCCCAGGTGATGTCGCTGTGGTCGTGGCGCGAGGTGTTGGCCTCGGTAATCCGCACCAGGGACCCGTCCGAAGCTGCGACGATATAGGTGTTGTAGGACCCGAAATAGGCGATTTCCTTGACCTTGCCGGAAAACAGGTTGCGGTCCACCGCCGGGCGGGTTTTGCTGATATCGATCTTCTCGGGACGAACCGCGATCGCCAGTTTCATCTTCAGCGTCCCGCTGACGCCGTGGCCGACGTGGATCTCGCCGATGCCCGTCTCGGCGGCGCAACGATCTGCCTGGTCGACGCTGAGCCGACCCTCAAACAGGTTCACGTTGCCGATGAAGTCCGCCACGAATCGATTCGCCGGATGCTCGTACACCTCTTCGGGCGAGCCAACCTGCAGCACCCGACCCTTGCTCATCACCGCGATGCGGTTGGCCATGGTCATCGCTTCTTCCTGGTCATGCGTGACCATGACGCAGGTCACTTCAACCTTCTCGATGATGTTCACCAGTTCGAACTGGGTTTGCTCACGCAGCTTCTTGTCCAGCGCGCCCAGGGGCTCATCGAGCAATA
>JANNKH010000039.1:0-6444 GCA_031396205.1 Rhodoferax sp. | reverse complement strand
TGGTGCCAGCGCGGTCCGCCGTCAGCGCGGGTGGACGCGGTAGCCGCATCCGAACGGCCGATCGACCCGGGCTTGGCGGACATGCACTTCGGCCCGACCGAATGACGATGCGTAAGCACCTGCCGCGCGCCGCGCTGTGGCGTTGGCTGCTACCGATTCTGGTACGTAACTGCGTTAACGCGCCGCTGGCGGCGAAAGTGTAAGAATGCAGGCCGATCCGCGACTATCCGCCTATTCCACGGTGCGCGCCAGGGGCGCAGCCGTCAACCCAGAAACGGTGCACAAGCGTGAGCCCCAAAAAAGCCCTGATCCTGGTGGTCGTCCTTGCTGCAGCGGTTACGTTTTTCGCATTCGATCTGGGGCATTATTTGAGCCTGGATTTCGTCAAGCAGAGTCAAAGTCAATTCGCCGACCAGTTTGCACAGAAGCCGGTCACGGTGACGCTGGCATTTTTCGCAATCTATGTCGCCATCACCGCGCTGTCGCTGCCGGGCGCCGCCATCATGACTCTGGCGGCGGGCGCAGGATTCGGATTGGTGCTGGGAACGATCGTGGTGTCGTTGGCGTCGACACTGGGTGCCACGCTGGCCATGCTGGTGGCACGCTATCTTTTGCGTGGACCGATCGAGGCGCGATTCGGCCGCCGCCTGGTCGAAGTCAACAAGGGCATCGAGCGGGAAGGCGGGTTTTACCTGTTCACGCTGCGGCTGATTCCGGCCATTCCGTTCTTCGCGCTCAACCTGCTGATGGGACTGACCCGGATGAAGACCTGGACATTTTTCTGGGTCAGCCAAGTTGGCATGTTCGCAGGCACGGTGGCCTATGTATATGCGGGCACCGAGATTGCCAAGATCGATTCGCTCGGCTCAATCCTGTCGCCGGGGTTGATCGGCGCGTTCGTGCTGCTGGGCATTTTTCCGTTGATCGCCCGCAAAGTCATCGACATCGTGAAGCAACGCAAGGTGTTCGCGCGCTGGAACGCGGTGCGCCCCGCCTCGTTCGACCGCAACTTGGTGGTCATCGGCGCCGGCGCCGGCGGGTTGATCGCCGCATTGATTGGCGCAGCGGTCAAATCCAGGGTCACGCTGGTGGAATCACACAAGATGGGTGGCGATTGCCTCAATTTTGGTTGCGTGCCAAGCAAGGCACTGATCCGCACCGCCAAACTGCAACACCAGATCCGGCATGCCGACAACTACGGGCTGGTCAGTGCCACGGCCACGTTCAGCTTCAGACAGGTGATGGCACGCATCCACCAGGTCATTGCCGACATCGCACCGCACGACAGTGTCGAGCGTTTTACCGCCATGGGCGTGGATGTGCGGCTGGGACATGCCACCATCGTCAACCCATGGACAGTCGAGATCAAGGGGAAGGACGGCAGCACCAGCCGGCTCACGACGCGCAACATCGTCATTGCCGCTGGCGCCCGTCCGTTCGTGCCGCCGCTGCCCGGCCTGGATGCCGTCGGTTATGTGACCAGCGACACGATGTGGGACATCTTCGCGCAGATGGACAAGATGCCCCAGCGTATCGTCGTGCTCGGTGGCGGTCCGATCGGCTGCGAGCTGTCGCAGGCCTTTGCGCGGCTGGGCGCCGAGCTGACGCAGGTGGAGATGGCGCCGCGCATCATGATGCGCGAGGACGAGGAGGTGTCGGAATTGGCACGCAAGGCGCTGCAGGCCGACGGCGTCACGGTGCTGGTCTCGCACAAGGCCCTTCGATGCGAAATGGACGGCGACGCGAAGTCCATCATCGTCGAACACGACAGGCAGGAGATCCGCCTGGAGTTCGATGCGTTGATCGTGGCGGTCGGCCGCTCGGCGCGACTCACCGGCTACGGCCTGGAAGAACTGGGCATTCCCACCAACAAGACGGTGGAAACCAACGAATACCTGCAAACCCTGTACCCCAACATCTATGCCGCCGGCGACGTGGCGGGCCCTTACCAGTTCACCCATACCGCTGCGCACCAGGCCTGGTACGCAGCTGTGAATGCGCTGTTTGGCGACTTCAAGAAATTCAAGGCCGACTACACGGTCATTCCGTGGGCCACCTTCATCGACCCGGAAGTGGCACGCGTCGGGCTGAACGAGCAAGAGGCCCGCGAGCAGGGCATCGCCTACGAAGTTGTCAGATACGGCATCGACGACCTCGACCGGGCCATTGCCGACAGCGAGGCCCATGGCTTCGTCAAGGTGCTGACGGTGCCGGGCAAGGACACCATCCTGGGCGTCACCATTGTCGGCTCGCATGCGGGCGACCTGCTGGCCGAGTATGTGCTGGCGATGAAGCATGGCCTGGGCATGAACAAGATCCTGGGCACCATCCATACCTACCCAACCTGGTCCGAGGCCAACAAGAATGCCGCCGGCGTATGGAAGCGGGCGCACCAGCCCAAGCGCCTGCTGGAATGGGTGCGCAGGTACCATGACTGGAAGCGGGGCTAAGCCCATGATCAATCGACGCGTCTGGATGCTGGCCGGCACAACCGCGCTGGCCTGGCAAGTTCTGTCGGCCCGCGCACAGGGCACGGACGGCGCTTTCGACCATGCCTATGCCACCTGGGATGCGCTGCTGAAAAAGCATGTGCGCTGGTTGCCCGACAACAAGCAAAGCAGGGTCGACTACAAGGGGTTCGCGGCCGATCGGGCAGCGCTGCAAACGGTGTTGTCGCAATGGTCGGCGCTGACGCCGGGGCAGTTCGGCAACTTCTCGCGCGAGCAGAAGATGGCCTTCCTGATCAACGCCTACAACGGCTTCACCGTCGAATTGATCCTGACCCGATACCCCAACCTCAAATCCATCAAGGACCTGGGCAGCCTGCTTCAGAGTCCCTGGAAGAAGAAATTCTTCCGGCTGCTGGGCGAAGAGCGCCACCTGGACTGGATCGAACACGAGCAGCTGCGCCCGAACTACCAGGACTGGCGGGTGCATGGCGCGGTGAACTGCGCCTCCATCGGCTGCCCGGCCCTGCGTCCGGAGGCATTTACCGCGGCGCAGCTGGGCGCACAGCTCGATGACGGCATGAACCGCTTCATGGGCGACCGCACGCGCAACCGATTCGCGGACGGCCGAGCCGAAATCAGCGAGATCTTCAAGTGGTTCCAGGAGGACTTCGACAAGGGTCACCTGGGCGTTGGCAGTATCGACAAGTTGCTGGCACGTTATGCCGAGCAACTAGGCAGCGTGCCAGCCGACCGCGCGACGCTGCGCGCCGGCCCGGTACGCGTGCGCTACCTCGACTACGACTGGTCGCTGAACGACGCCGGCCGCTGAGGCGCTACGTCACCTGGTCAGGGACGGGCTGCCGCGCTTTCCCGCGCGGGGGCAATCCGCTCGGCGCGCAGTACACTGGCGCTCCCGATTCAACCCAACGGAGACGATTCATGCATCTCAAACTTGGCCTGCTGGCTGTGGCGATGGCATTTGCCCAGACAGTAGCGGCACAGACCGGCCCGGTACGATTGGTCGTGGGTTTCCCGCCCGGCGGTTCCGCCGACACCACCGCCCGTCTGCTGGCCGACAAGATGAAGGACACGCTGGGCGTGCCGGTGCTGGTCGAGAACAGGGCTGGCGCGGGTGGTCGCATTGCGGCCCAGTTGGTCAAGGACGCCGCGCCCGATGGCAACATCGTGATGGTGGTGCCGTTTGCGGTGATGGTGGTGCAGCCGATGGTGTTCAAGAGCATCAAGTACGACACCACCAAGGATTTCACGCCGGTCGGCAACGCCGTCACATTCCCGCTGGCGCTGGCCGCTGGCCCGGGCACGCCCGCCAAGGACATGAAGGAGTTGATCGCTTGGTTCCAGGCCAATCCCGGCATGGCCAACTTCGGCTCTCCCGCAGCAGGATCGATGCCCCACTTCATGGGCGAGATGTTGGCCGACGCCGCCAAGATGAAGCTGACCCATGTCGCGTTTCAGGGCGGTGCACCCCTGGTCACCAACCTGCTGGGTGGACAAGTGCCGATCGGATTCGACACACCGGCCGAATTTGCCGAATACCACAAGGCCGGCAAGCTGCGCATCCTGGCGCTCAGCGGCGCTCAACGCAATGCACGATTCCCGGATGTGCCAACCTTCAAGGAGCAAGGCATCAACATCGACGCGCTGGCCTGGTTCGGTGTGTTCGGCCCGCCCGGTATGCCCAAGGCCACGGTCGACAAGCTCAACGCTTCGCTGCAGGCTGCCCTCAAGGTACCCGACCTGGTCGAGCGGCTGGCCAGCCTGGGTCTCAGCGCAGCGCCCGGCAGTGCCGACGAGATGACCGCGCGGCTGGCCGCAGACAAGCTGGCCTGGGGGCCGCCGATCAAGAATTCCGGATTCCAGGCCGATTGAGGATCATCGGAACAGTCCGGGCAGTTGAGGGGCAATAAGCCAGGGCAATAAGCCAGGGCAATAAGCCATGGGCCAGCCTGATCGTGATGCATTGAAGCGGTTTGCGACGAAATACATCTGGTGGAAGACGCCTGACGAAGCGATCGCGATGCCCGAGCGCGTAATTGCCCAAGTCATGAACATCGGTGATTTCGATGACATCCAAGCGCTCGCCGCGCAAGTTGGTGACGATGCGCTGCGCGATGTGCTCAGCCATGCCGAATCCGGCCAATTTGACGAGCGATCATGGGCCTATTGGCACTATCGTTTGGGGATGGCTGAACTGGACAAGGTGCCACCTCTGCCGCACAGGACCTACCAGTGACGGGTCGCTTCTCGCCCCGAATGGAATTTCTTCCGCCGGCCCAGCATCGTTTGTCGCCGCAGTTGCGCGCCGCTGGATCCATGGGGTTGATGTTGTACGGCGGAACCGCGATTGGACTGTGAGCCTGGCGCGCGGTCTGGCGAGTGCGCGCGCAATGTTCCGGCCGACGTTCCAGCCCAGCGAGGCCTTGCGCGCGCTTTCCTTTTTCGGCGATGGGGACCTGCACACCTTGAATCAAGGCGAAAAGCGGATCCTGGTCAGGGCGGCAAGCGACGTTCGGGATTTGCCGGCCGCATCCCTGACCAACGGTTGGCTGCGGCCTGCCGACTGACGCCCTCCTTGTGTTGAGCTTCTGCGCGTTTTCGGCGCTTGACAGAGTTGGGCATTCATCATCCCGGGTGTGCCCACGTTCAAGGAACAGGGCATCGACATCGACGCGAGGGCCTGGTTCGGCGTGTTCGGCCCACCCGGCATGCCCAAGGCCACGGTAGACAAGCTCAACGTGTCGCTGCAGGCTGCCCTCAAGGCACCCGACCTGGTCCAGCGCCTGGCCGGCCTGGGTCTGACGGCAGCACCTGGCAGCGCCGACGAGATGCGCGCGCGGCTGGCCGGCGACAAGGCGGCGTGGGGGCCCCCGATCAAGAACTCGGGGTTCCAGGCGGACCGAGTGAGGCCTGCGGCTGCGCCGTTCGGCAAAAGATTGCAGCGCACAGGGGGTGCCCTTGTGCACCTGCTGGTTTTTGCTTCGGGTCTGGTTCGTACGGCGCTGGTTGGCGGGGTGCTTCGCAGCGGTTGCTGACGGTCACCGCCGGCAGATTTCTGGAATCCGAAATCGCTCCCGCTTAGCCGCCGATCGTGGCGGTCAACACCCTGCCCATAACTGCCTGTGACGATTTGAAGGACCGGTCATTCGTGGCAGTGATCTAGACGGTCGCAGCGGTCACTCAGGTTGCGGGAATAGTTTCTTCTCCCGACCGCCGGGAACGCAGCGTAAAGAGTCGGTCACCAGTGCCCGCTTGCGGGAAGCTCTTCGTCGCCAACTGCCCGTGGCTTCTCTGTCGCGCTGTCGCACTGGCGCGCAATGGCGAGTTCGGCGCGAACACTACTTGAGACAGGTGACGGTGCGTGCGCTGCGGCGGCACCTGCGCTGCCAGCCGCTGCATGAACTCCAGCGGGCTCATGACCAGGGGCGTGGTGCCGTCGCGCCATGGTGTCTTGAGCTTGAATACCACCTGCCCTGCATCGTTGAGCTGCACTGCTGAACCACTAAAAGTTCTAAGGTCAAGATCGGGAACGCGACCAGATGGTTACCACCAGCCGCGGACGCGGCAGGCGATGTTAGCACCGCAGCCATATCCCTCCGGATTCTCGGATTCCAACGCAGCAAGGATCGTGAAGATCAGTTCCTGCAGACCACGCTTGAGAATCGCGTCAATCCGGTTAATCGGGATAGGAAGAAGCCTCGCGGCCCCTCCCTCCCACACCACCGGACATACGGGTCACGTATCCGGCGGTTCCTTGCATGACGGTTGATCTCATGCTGCCTTGGCCGGTGCCAGTTCGGGCAGCCCCATTTGACGGAACATTCTTGCAGGCAGTGCCAGATTCAGTGCCGGCGTTTTGCTCAATCTCCATGGCCCATGCGCGCTCTTGCTGGTGTTCCAGGCCTCGCGCACACTGACTCCTCGTTTCCTGAGTTCGCGGTAGCCCGCGCTGCCCCATTGTTTCCATGCATAACAT
>JANNKH010000032.1:0-20829 GCA_031396205.1 Rhodoferax sp. | reverse complement strand
GCATCAGCTGGGCACGGCTGCTCAAGCGCGTGTTTGACATCGACATGCAGCGCTGCCCGCACTGCGGCGCCGGGGAGCGCAAGATCATCGCCGCCATCCTGGAGCGGGCGGTGATCCAGAAGATCCTTGCTCACCTGGGGCAGGATCCGCAGCCCCCGCCCAAGGGTAGGGCGCGCGAGGCGGGACAAGACTTCGCCGCTTGAGCCGCGCCGTGCTTCGGAAATACATAGCCACAGGCTGCACTGCCAAACCGCAGCCAACCGATAGCCCCGGGCGCTGGCATAGTCCAACACGTTTTCGATCCGCCCGCGCAGGCGAGAAGCTGTCTCGGTCTTGGTGGTCCAGATCGGCTCCAGGATCTTCAGGATGGGGGCCTGCTGCACATCGCGCACCAGCAATCGGCCGATCACCGGATCCGCATTCGTTGCCAGTGTGGTGCGCCATGCGTCGCAGACTGTCTCGCGCTGGCGTGTCAAACTCCGAGCCGTTGGCATGTTGCCTCAATAACCTGGGAGGTGGAGTTGACACGATCCATGCGCGCCGTGATTGTTGCCGTGCTGCTCGCCATTACTCTGGCTGGCTGCGATGGTTTACGGGACCGGGCGGAGCGCAGCATCGATGCCCAATGGCACAGGAGCGACCTTGTCGATGGGGTACTCAGCCGCTGGGTACACGTTGCGCCGTCTCCGACCGGAATGATGCGAACGGTGGTCGATCGCACGTGGACGGCCGGGGACCAGCAGGCGGTCTACCTGACCGAGCAGGCACGCCTGGTCTACGCGATGATTATTGGCTTCGAGGTCTCAAAGGAGCCACGTTATCGTGACGCGGCCCGTCTCGGGGCGGAGTTTCTGTTGACGCGGTTCAGGGACCGGGAGAATGGCGGCTTTTTTCTGCGCGTGGCACATGACGGAAAAGTGATCTCCGAGGCCAAGAACACCTACGGACATGCTTTCGCGTTGTTGGCGCTTTCGCACATGTATCGGGTGACGGGCGAGGAACGCTATCGAAAGGCGAGCGTGCTGGCCTGGAACGAGATCAACCTGTGGCTGCGCGATGACAAGGGCGCTTTTGTTGCGGAGTTGCCCAGGAATTTCTCGCTTGCTGGCCGCAGCCCCCAATCGGTGCGTTCGCAGAACCCGCTGATGCACATGTTCGAGGCCCTGTTGGCAATGCATGATGCGACGGGCGATCCGATCGCGCTGGAAGGCGCCAGGGTGCTCGGAGACTTTGTTGTCAATCGGTTGATGCAGGGCAGGGCCGACGGCGGCGCGTTCATTCCGGAGTGGTACGACTTTGACTGGAAACCACTGGAAACCAGGGAACTGGGCGGCTATACGGATATCGGCCACCAGTTCGAATGGGTTCACCTATTGCTGTCGGCCGAGCGAAGGGGTTTGCCCAGCGTCTATGCGTCGGTGGCCGAGCGTATTTTGAACTACGCCGTGCGGATCGGCTATGACGAGATCGATGGTGGCGTATACAACCGGCTTTATCCAGACGGCTCCCTGGACAAGCGGCAGTTCTACTGGCCGCAGGCAGAGGCCATGCGCGCCTTCTTCAGTTTCGCCAGGGCCAGCGGCAAGTCGGACATGTGGCGCCGATATGAACAGACGCGAGACCTCGTACGCATGCAATTCGTCGACACGAAAAATGGCGGCTGGCACGCACGATCGTCGAAGGAGTGCGCCCGCGAGAGTTGCCAGACCGATCAGGTCGAGCCCTACCACATGACTGCCATGCACCACGCGGCTCTTTTGCAGGCAGCCGAAAAACAGTAGCGGTCTGAGAGGGCGCGATCGTCGGCTTTCAATGCTGCGCCGTGTTCCCGGTGCGTTGCGTTCGGATGCCGACCCCGCATCTACCTGAAACAGCGTTTCTCCCCGCGTGAGCCTGAAAGAGCAGCCGCTGTCCACGCCCTCGTACCGGCCGAAGACCTCGTCGATGCACATTTTTCCAGTCGGCTGCAAAGGAGCCCTGTCGCGCAACCATGGTCCTGACGCCAAACCTCGACCAGCCGGACTGACAGCCGAACTGGCCAGCGCCTACAAGCCGCGCAAGATCATTTCATCTTTGTTCAGTGTGATCTGAAATTTTGACAGGTAGCTCTGGCCGAGCAACGCCGTGTCGCGATTGCCGCCGATCAATCCGACGGCCACACGCACCGTCGACACGCTGGTCGGACCGACGGACACCGCAATATCGGGCACGATGCGGCCATCTATCGTGCCGTTGGCAGTATGAAACCGGGTCGGACGTCCTGCGCCGAGGGCCGCATAGTCCGCGAAGGATTGGCTCACCGTCACGAACGACGCACCGGTATCGACCAGAAACGTGACCGGCTTGCCGTTCACCATGCCCGGCGCGTAGAAATGCCCATCCCTGGCCCGGGGTATGGTCAGCTCACCCGAGATGGAGACGGTCATCGGCTTGGGCTGCATCACGATCTCGATGCCGACGTAGACGATGGCCATGATGACGACCCAGAACACGACAATCGCCAGGGGGCCCCATTTCAGGCCGCGTGAAATGCCGTTCATGTCGTTGGGCTGGCTTGGTCAGGTATCGACCGCTTGCATTCGACGGCCATTTTGAGGCACCGCGGGAAGGCGAGCTGTCCGAAAGAATCACCGCAACGCATGCCGTCGTCACGCAGTGCGTTGCAGTGGCTCCAGCGTTCTTCGACGATAGTGGCGGAGTTCATGATTCATTGTCATGGAAGGGGAAGGGTATCGGGATTCACGATGCGACAACCACTGAGCTTCGTGAATTCGACTGCCATGGCCAGTATGTCGCGCACTGCCGACACTGACAATTGTGCCTTGCCAGCCACGGCCAGACGCATGAACGGCATATCCGGGGAGTCGCGGCATTCCGGCACCGGTTGCGCAGGTGAAGGAATGTGTTGGCGCCAACGCCGAATGGATCCAGGCTGCCGATTTCCCCTGCCCCGACTTGTGGGTCGGGAGACCAGCGCGGCCCAACGCTTTCAGCTTCATTGGCCTGGGGCATTCAGTATTGGCCGACTGGGTCAAAAGGTGGTCGGCCGCACAACATGGACGCCAAGCCGCCGCTGAGGGTAAAGCGCAAGGTGATTTTGAAGGACTGCTTGGTATTGCTTCATGAAAATTGCTGTATCCCATCGAGCGCCGCCCCGCGCCTATTTTTAATGCAAGCTGACTTGCCCTTCTGGGATGGCTCGCCACATCTGGGTGACCGCCGACCCCGTCAACCACAAATAGACCCAAAGGCCGAAACCCGCGATCGACCACGCTCAGTGATAGTCATCCTCCAGCTGGTTTCGCAACGCCAGGATGGTCACGGTCGAGGCGTCTTCGATTTCGAACAGGGCGACGTAGCCGCTATTGCCAAATGGGATGAGCAACTCGCGCAGAAACGGGCTCTGGCCCGCCTTGCGATAGATGAACGGTGAGCGGCCCAAACCGTCAACCGCGTTGATGATCGCGCTCAGCGCCCACTCAGCCACATCGAGGACTTCGACCGTGTTGGCCCGGTCCAGCAAAAACGCGTAGAGGCGCATCAAGTCGCCGCGTGCGTCGGCGCTGTACCGGACTTCAAAACTCACCTTTTTGCCTTGGGCTGCAGCGTCGCCAGGGCATCATTCAGCATCCGACCCAGTTCGGCATGTACCTCGCCCGCTGCAAAATAAACCCCTGAAGTCTTCGCCAATTCGCGTGAAGCCAGACCGCGTGCCAGGAATTCGGCGCGGATGCGGCGGCGATCTATGGACTCCCGAACAGAGGCCTCGATGAAACCTGACAAGGTCTCGCCGTCCCGCAACACGCTCTGTGCAGCATCACGTAGCTCGGGCTCGACGCGAAGCGAAGGTAAGGTAGCAGTTTTCAAGTAATTGACCTGTTACGTTGCAGATGCGATGCATTTTGGCCCCTAGCGAAAGTCCATGGGGTCAGAGTCCATGGGGTCAGGTCTTGATTCAGCACACCGCGCAAGTGAACAAGAAATGCACCCATGGGGTCACATCTTGAATCTCCGACATCTTGGTGTGACTTGCGACCCAGGCCAATCACAGGGGAATCGCAATGGCAATCACGTCTTGGTGGTATCGACCTACGTTGAACACAGAGTGCGTGTTGCATTGCAAGACTTGACCGCGCAGACTGCATCGGCCGTCGCCCCCCCATCGCCCGAACGCGGCGCAACACACGCGTATTGCAGCCCCTCGGGCAGCCTGAATCCCGCCTAAGCCGCGCGCGCCGCCACCACGACAAACTCACCCGGCACTTGGTAGCTGGCTCCGTGCCGCCAGGCCGCGATGGATTCCAGGTATCGTGCCTGCACGCGTTCACGCGCGGCAGCATCGAAGCGCTGCCACGCCAGCGCCACCGGCCCACCCACGAATGCGGCGCGGCAGGCTGGGTCGGCGTCCGCATATGCCAGCGGGGCATCGATCCGGTGTTGCTCCTCCACTACCAAGCCCACAGCTGCACACAGGCAAGCCAGGGCAACACCCTGGCCAAGCCGGAAGAACAGCGGGCAAACCTCGCTGGCCACCTCGGCGTCCACAATTCCGAACAAGGACGCCCACCCGCAACGCGATCTTCCTCCCCACACCGCCAGCACCACCCGGCCACCCGGCCGCAATACGCGGCGCATCTCGCGTACGGCCTGGAGAGGATCGGGCAAATACATCAGTCCCAACGCGCACAGGAGCACGTCGAAAAAGCCATCCGGCAGGTCCAGCGACTCGGCGTCCATGCGCGCAAAGCCGGTGTGGGCCAGACCCTGCGATGCTGCACGCGCCGCTGCAGCCGGACGTCCAGGACGGCGGCCGTCACCGGCGCGAGACCACGGCCTCGAGATAGGTGCTGGGTACCACCAACGCACTCGGCCCGCCGACATTCAGACCGTCCAGCAGCTCGGTCAGGTCGCGCTCCAGCGCCGCCGCCTTGTCCGGTGGCAACGCCGCGAAGGCCTTGTGAACTGGCCCGTACCAGGTGCGGAATACGTCGATGAAGTGCGCCGCGCTGCGGTAGCGGAAATTGAACATCCGCTCGGTGACCGCGATGCCGGCAGCCGAGTCGCCGAAAAGCGAATCCAGATGCGAGCGCACGCCCCACAGGGACGGCGGCAACACATCGGGCGGGGGCGGGATATGGCGCCCCAGCACCTTGAACATCTGCCCGACCAGGCTCTCGGGAGTCCAGTTGGCCAGGCCGATGCGTCCACTCGGGCGGCAGACACGGGCCATCTCGCGCGCCGCCTGGTAGTGGTCGGGGGCAAACATCACGCCGAAGGTGGACAGCACCGCATCGAAACTGGCTGCCTCGAACGGCAGCGCTTCGACGTCGGCCACCTGCAAGACTACTTCCAGGCGCTCGGCGCGCGCGCGTTCGGCGCCACGCTCCAGTAGCGGGCCCACGTAGTCGGTGGACGTGAGCTTGCAGCCGCGCCGCGCTGCCGCCAGCGAGGCGTTGCCGTTGCCGGCCGCCACGTCCAGAACACGTTCGTCCCAGCGCAGGTCGCAGGTTTCGGCCAGTTGTTAGCCGACGATCTGCAAGGTGGTGCCGATCACGGCATAGTCGCCACTGGCCCAGGCGGTCTGTTGGCGGGTCTTGAGGGCGGTGAAATCGATGGAGGCATTCATGGTGTTGTGCTCCTTGGAGAAAAGCGCAAATGGCCGTTGGCGGCCGAAAGGACGGAGTCGGGCTGCTGCTGCTTGCCACTCTGTCCTGGGATGTATTGAAGCGCCAGCAACGGGCGGGCGTCCTGCCAGCGCGTCGCTGCTGACTGCCCCAGCGTCCGGATCTGGCATGGCTGCGTCCACGCCGTTGGCGCACCGTCGGGGAAAGCTGACCGAACGTCCGGCGCACGCCGCCAGGCCCTTTCAGACCTTGGCTGGCGCTGCGCTTGCGCACACAATCGCGACACGTGTTGCCGGGCCCGCCCCGGCGGCCAAAAAGGGAGAATCCCATCATGGACGAGTCTCTGGATACGCTGGCTGCCGCGCTCAAGCGCGTGCAGAACGTGCTTACACGCCGGCCCGAAACGGGCATACACGACGATGCAGCGGCCACGGCGCGCTGGCACGGTGGTACCCGCTTGCTGCGGCAGCACAAGCGCAAGCTTGCTCTTGCGACTCCGCAAGACCAAGCAGTCCACTGCGCCGAGCACTCACGCAGAGCCGGCGCGTGGTAGCGCCATGAAAAATCGCACCATTTCCGCCGAAGCATCCGGGCCGGTGCCGTCGGTATAGGAACCACTCGCGTGGCCTCCCGACCAGGCGTGTCCCGCACCATGCAATGTCCAGCTTTCGATCCGGGCCTGCCCCTCGGTGTCGGCGTGGACTGTGCGGCTGAACCGCCGGCCGCCCGACGTGACGCCAGACTGCGTACTGACACGCAGGCCGGAGTCCCCTGCCTGAGCGCCGTGCGCGTCCCGTGCCTGCTGCACGATGTGTGCGCCGTTCGTCTGCTGCACGGTGTGGTCCCGATCGCCGTGGAACACGATGACCGGCACCGCCTGCACGGCCTTCCTTCGCGGCGTTGCGGCAGCGCCGGGACCGCTTTTCAGTCCCGGCATCCCGCTGCGCCCCCCTTTCATCGCAGCCAGGGCCGACGCGATGTCGTGTGCACTGCCATACGGGAGGCCGGAATGGGCACCGACTCCGGCAAACAGCTCCGGGTAGGTCTCGCCCAGCACAACGGCCATCGCCGCTCCGGCTGACAGGCCGGCAACATACAAGCGGCGCGGGTCGGCGCCGTGCCTTCGCGCGACCTCGCAGACAATACCGGCGATAAGCGAAGGCTCGCCGGCGCCGCGCAGCTGGTCCGGTGGATTGAACCAGTTCCAGCACTTCGATGCATTCGCATGTGCGGCTTGCTCGGGATACACGACCATGAACCCTTGCTCGTCCGCGAGGCGATTCATCTGCGTGCCTGCGGCGAAGTCGTCTGCGCACTGGGTGCAACCATGCAGCATGACCATCACCGCGCGCGGCGCGTCGGACTTGGCCGCAGGAACATAGACCTTGTACGCCCGCGTGCCGGCGTCGTTGCTGAACTCGTGCGCAACGAAGCTGCCGGGCCGTTGCTGCGATTCACGGATCGACGGCTCGCGGTCCCCTGCTGCGTGAGTGTTCACGCCAGCGGGGACGACGCGTGCTGCGACATCGATGACGGATTCGCTGTCGAACCTCGGGGCTGCCTCGGCAGGACGCCCTGCGGCCAACGCGCGCCGGATGGTCTCGGTCACGTCGTGCATCGGGCCTGCCGTGGTGTCGAGTCCCGCGGACGCGAGCGCGCGTTGAATCGTAGCGTTGATCGCTCTGGCATCGAAGGACGGCGCCCGGACGTTGAAGGCGTTCTTCATGATGTTCATTCGGTAGATGGAGTGTCGGTTTGCAGGTTCAATGGATGCGATCGGACAGGGCCCGTCGCACCGCCGGGCTCGCCTGGAACGCGCCCAGCACGGTCACCGATTCGATGGCGGCGCGCGCCAGCTCAGGTGTCACGTCGTTGGCAATGCGTGCGAGTCCGACGACCTGGAGCCGGAGTCGCTGGCCTGCAGCCACCACCGTCTCGAGGTCGGCGCGGCTGTAGTGCAGAAGGCCAACCGTGAGCGTTCGGCGGGCCACGGTCTGCTTGACAGTGTCGGCATGCAACGCAAGCTGGTTTCTCAATGCCGTTCGCATGAGGTCCGAGCGGTTCGAATAGAAGCCTTCCTGGACCAGGAGGTCGACGTGACCCAGATCGACCACGCCGACGTTGACCGTCATCTTCTCCGTCTCGCCAGTGCGTTGCCTGTGTTCGATTGCGGCGCTGTTGCTAATCATATAATCCAAATGGAATCTGCTTGGAATCCAATTGGAACATAACGTGTGTCTTGCGCGCTACGACGGGCGCAAGACCACTTTGCCGGAATGGTGCTCGCAGACCTTCCCCACAGCCGGCGCCCTCCTACGTTGGGTCGCGGTGGTGTCCAGGTCCGCCAGCTGCAGTGAACCAGTACGCTGACACTACCCGGCTACGCAGATCGCTCGATCCGGCCTGGTAACGCACCGACCGCAAGTCTCTTGCGACGCGACCAACCGCTCTCGGAGCATCCAGTGAACATCTTCGACTTCGACCTGCCAGGCATTTTCTCCTTCACGGTGTCACCGCTGGAGTTGATGCTGCGTGGCACGCTGATGTACTGGTTCCTCTTCATTGTCTTGCGCTTCGTCCTGCGGCGCGACGTGGGATCGCTGGGCATCAGCGACTTCCTGTTCGTCGTGATCCTCGGCGATGCTGCGCAAAGCGGCATGATCGGCAACGCCACCTCGGCCACCGATGGCATGGTGCTGCTCGGCACGCTCGTCTTTTGGAGCTACACGCTCGACTTCATGAGCTTTCGGTTCCCGGTCATACAGCGCTTCACTTCGGCGCCGCGCCTGTGTCTGGTGCGCGATGGAAAGCTGATGCGCAAAAACTTGCGCCGGGAGTTCATCACCGACGAGGAGTTGAACGCGAAGATCCGCCAGGAGGGTGTCGAGGACCTTGCCACCGTCAAGCGCATGTACCTCGAAGCGGACGGCGAGATGAGCCTGATCCGCAACGACGAGCCCAGGGCCGCAGCATGAACCGGCATCCAGGGCCCTCGCTCGAGCCGGCGCACGATCCGCTGTACAACTACAAGTCGAAGCGCGACTTCGCGCGGACGCCCGAGCCCGCAGAAGGCGGACAGCGGATTGCCGATCAGTTGACCTTTGTGGTTCAGAAGCACTGGGCCAGCAGCCTGCACTACGATTTCAGGCTGGAGCTCGACGGGACGATGAAGAGCTGGGCGGTGCCCAAGGGACCCAGTGTCGACCCCAGCGTCAAACGCATGGCCGTGCAGGTCGAGGACCACCCGCTGTCTTATGCGGACTTCGAAGGCACGATCCCCGCCACACAATACGGCGCAGGCAAGGTCATCGTTTGGGACGCCGGTACGTGGACCCCTTTGCAGGATCCGCAGCATGGAGTTCGCGACGGCAACCTGAAGTTCGAGCTGCATGGCCACAAGCTGCACGGCCGATGGGTGCTGGTGCGCATGAAGGGCAAAGGCGAGAAGCAAGTGGCCTGGCTGCTGATCAAGGAGAAGGACTCATTCGCGCGAGCATCCGGCGCGTACAGCGTCGTCGACGAGCTGCCGGCGAGCGTGAAGTCCTTGGGCCCTGCGTCACTCGGCGCCACCGCCGCCGGGGATGGCCATCGGTCAGCTTCCAATCACGACTTGCCCATCGAGGCCGTGCCATCTGCCTTGCCGCACGCGCTCGCGCCCCAACTGGCCACCTTGGTGGCAGCTGCGCCGCCGGACGCCGCCGAGTGGCTCTACGAGATCAAGTTCGATGGCTATCGCTTGCTGGTGCGCAACGACACCTCGGGCGCGCGGCTGTTGACCCGCAATGGCCATGACTGGACATCGAAGTTGCGGGCGCTGCAAAGCGCCTTCGAACGCCTCAAGCTCCCGCCGGGTTGGTACGACGGCGAAATCGTCGTGCCGAACGAAGCGGGCATCCCTGACTACGGCGCGCTGCAGCAGGCGTTCGACATGCAGCGGACAAGCGATGTGGTCTTGTATCTGTTCGATGTGCCCTACGTCGCCGGGCACGATCTGCGCAGCGCGCCGCTGCAAGCGCGGCGCCAGGTACTGAAGGGGCTGCTCGCGGCTTCGAGCTCCGACCACGTCCGCTTCAGCGAGGCGTTCGATGCTGCCCCGCAAAGCGTGGTCGCCTCCGCCTGCAAGCTGGGTCTGGAGGGCGTTATCGCCAAACGCCGCAACAGCAGCTACCGGTCTTCCCGGTCGGCAGACTGGGTCAAGCTCAAGTGCTGCCAGCGGCAGGAATTCGTGATCGGCGGCTACACCGCCCCGAAGGGTGCACGCACCGGCTTTGGCGCGCTGCTGCTGGGCGTCAACGATGCGCATGGCCTGCTGCAGTACTCAGGCGATGTCGGCACCGGCTTCACCGAAAAAGTCCTGAAGGACCTCAAGCGGGCCCTCCATGCGAAGGCGCGAAGCACGAGCCCTTTCGCCGCCGGCTCGAAAATCGACGGAAAGCCGAACTGGGTCACCCCGACCCTGGCCGCGGAGGTGAGCTTCGGTGAATGGACAAGCGCCGGCCACATCCGTCATGCCGTTTTTCGGGGATTGCGGACCGACAAGGATGCCAGCACCATCGTGCGTGAGAAGGTGATGCGCCTGCCTTCCGCCAAGGCGTCAAACGTCGGCGCTGCGCGCCGGTCGCATGCCTTGTCCGACCATCTCCATGTGACGAATCCGCAGCGGGTGATCGACACCAGCACGGGCACTACGAAGCTCGAACTGGTTCGCTACTATGGCCTGGTCGGCGATCTGATGATGAAGCACCTGTTGGGCCGACCGGTGTCGCTGGTGCGCGCCCCTGCCGGCGTCGCGGGTCAGCTGTTCTTCCAGAAGCATGTGGAAACCGAGAAGCTTCCCGGTATCCGCCAGCTCGATCCGGGCCTTGACATCGACCACCCGCCGATGATCCAGGTGGCCAGCAAACAAGGCCTGCTGTCCGCTGCGCAATGGAACGTCGTCGAGTTCCACACGCTGAACACCGGCACGCTGACTTTCGAACACCCGGACCGGATGGTGTTCGATCTGGATCCCGGTGAAGGTGTCCCCTGGGCTCAGATTCAGGAGGCGGCGCAACTCATGTATTCATTCCTGGCCCAACTCGGCCTGCCGTCCTTCCTGAAGACCAGTGGCGGCAAGGGGCTGCACGTCGTGGTGCCCGTGAAGCGCTTGCACGACTGGGGTACCGTCAAGGGGTTCTCTCAAGCCGTCGTGGCGCACATGGCCAAGACGATTCCGCAGCGCTTCGTCGTGCGCAGCGGCCCGAAGAATCGCGTCGGCAAGATCTTCATCGACTACCTGCGCAACGGGTCCGGGGCCACGACGGTATGTGCCTGGTCGGCGCGGGCACGGCCGGGCCTGGGCATCTCCGTCCCCGTGGCCTGGGGAGACCTGCCATCGCTGCGCGGGGGGGACCACTGGTCGGTGAAGACGGTCCATGAAATCCTGGCCATTGGCAATGAACCCTGGAACGGGTACGCCAGGGCGGCGCGGGGCCTCACCTCTGCGATGTCGGCCCTGGGTTATGCGCCGCCTGTTGCATGAGTCGCCCTTGCGCCGTATTCTGCATCCACCCACTTTCGGCACTGAGCCGAACAAGGAGTTCCCATGCCCCGTGTGATCTGGAAAGGCGCCATAACGTTCGGTCTGGTGCATGTGCCCGTGGCCTTGTACCCGGCCTCGCAGGAGGTCGGCATCGACTTCGACTGGCTCGACAAGCGATCGATGGACCCGGTGGGCTACAAGCGCGTGAACAAACGCACCGGTAAGGAGATCCAGGCAGGTGACATCGTCAAGGGCATCAAGCAGGGCGATGGCGACTACGTGATCCTGAGCGAGGACCAGATCAAGGCGGCGTACCCGAAGTCGACGCAGACCATCGAAATCGAGTCCTTCGTCAATGCCAGCGAAATTGCGTTCACGCTGCTGGAGACCCCTTACTACCTGGAGCCCTTGGGCAGGGGCGAGAAGGTCTACGCCCTGCTCCGGGAAGCGATGTTCGCGGGCGGCGTCATCGGTATAGCGCGGGTGGTGATGCACACCAAGGAGCGCCTGGCTGCGCTGATTCCTTCCGGCGCCGCACTGGTGCTCAACACCATCCGCTGGGCCGGCGAAATCCGCCCCTTGGGGGAGCTCAAGCTGCCCGCCGAGGGCAAGACCGCAGCCGGCCTGAAGCCGGCCGAACTGAAGATGGCCGCGCAGCTCATCGGAGACATGAAAGGTTCCTGGAAGTCGGAAGACTACTCCGACAAGTTCAGCGCCGCCATCCTGGAGCTCGTACGCAAGAAGGTCGAAGCCGGCGAGACTGCCACGGTGACGACGCTGGAAGATGCGCCTTCTCAGGCAGGAGCGAGCAACGTCGTCGATCTCACCGACCTGCTCGCGAAGAGTCTGGCAAAACGCAAGCCCGGGAGCAGCGCCAAGGACGGCACCCGCGGCAAGGCGGTCAGCGCGAAGAAGTCCGCAGCCAAGACCTCGTCCCGACGGCGGGCATGACGGCCCCTGCGCGATCCCACTGCAGCGGATGGCGAGACGATCCTGCTCCGGGTAAAGCACCAGAAAGCGTTCGCGCATCGCGATGCGGTTCATGCGCGTGCTTGCAGCAAAGCGCCACGCGTGATTGCCGCCACGCTGCGTTCGAAGGCCTTGGCCCATGCCGCATTGCCCATTTGCATTCTTTTCATTGGGAGCCTTCTGTACGTGTGTCGAGCTGCCTTGAGCTAGCTCAGGCCGATGTACGGCATGGGTTGGTCCCGTCGCGCCAGGCCGCTTGATCGGCTGACCAGCATCGGCAACGGCCGCGCGGCAGGGACGCGTCCTTGCGCCACGGCAAGGTGCCGATACCGGCGGTCAGACCGGCGCGCGCAGCAAACGGATCGTGAACACCGTGCCCGCTTCGATCGAGGACTCCACCGTGATCGTGCCACCATGGGCGAGCACGATCTCGCGCACGATGAACAGGCCCAGTCCAAGACTGGTCTTGGAGCGTTCGTGTACTTCGGAGCTTGCGTTCGGCGCCCGAACAAGTGGCTCGAAGATCGCATACAGCGCGTCCGCCGGAATCGGATCGCCCGAATTGCTGACTTTCAGAACAATGGCATCTGCCTCGCCATCGGCGGTGAGCGTGACCGGTGAAAGCCGGTCGCCATGCTGCACTGCATTGGCAAGCAGATTGGACAGGGCCTGCTGCATGCGGGTCGCGTCGGCCTGCAGGTTCAGGTCGCCGGACATCCGCTGCACGAACTGATGCTCGGGATTACCGGCGCGAATGTCCTCGAGCGAGGCTTCGCAGACCGGGCCAAGATCGCAGGCGGACCGATCGATCGGAATGCCGGGGCCCAAGCGCGTGCGCGTGTACTCCAGCAGGTCGGTGATCAGGCGATTCATGTCCCGGGATGCGCGCTTGATGCGCGCAGCAGCCGATAGCCTGGCCGCGTCGGACAGGCCAGGCTTGGCGAGCAGCATCGCAGACATGTCGATGCCCGTAAGCGGGCCGCGCAAATCATGGCCGAGCACGGCCAGAAACATGTCGCGCGACGCGGCAACTTCGCTCGAGTAGCGCTGCACCGACTGCGCCAGTGCCTTGTCCATGCCTTCGTTGAAGAGCGTCATCTCCTTGATCGACGAGGATCCTGGCTCTACCCCTTCAGAGCGTTGCCAGAACGCCATGACGCTGGCCCGCATCGCACGAAACTCGGCGAACAATTGCACGAGGTCGAAACCCGCCAACTGCCGCAACGCACCGTGCTCCGCGGCCGCGGTGGTGGTGGATTCTTCGGTCGGAACGATGTCCTGCGCCTGCTCGGCTCGTTCCTGGTCGGATTGCCGAAGCTGCATGTCGCCCGCAATGGCCAGCAGGATCTCTCGGCTGTGGTCGCGTAACGCGAGGGTAGACATCCCCTGACCCGCTGGCAACGTCCTGGCAAATGCCTCCCAGTCGGCGACTATCGCGTCCATGTTGTCCTTGATGAATGCGCTGAGTTTCATATGCGGTTCCTGCAAACTGCCACATGCGGCGGCAACCGCCGTTGCTTCGGGCAATCGATCTGTACTGGACGCCCCCGTGATCATCGGAGCCCCCCATTTGGCCGACTGTGCGCTACCACACACAAGGCCCTTTACGGGACGAAGCGCGGACACACTCATCGGGATGCATGCTTGATCTTGCCGATGCGCTGCGCATGACGTGGTTCCGGCGGCGGCCCGCGCCTGGGCTTGTCTTCCACTCCGATCGTGGCAGCCAGTATTGCAGCCGAGACTTCCAGGATGCGCTCAAGGACTACCAGATGAAATCGTCAATGAGCCGCAAGGGTGACTGTTGGGACAACGCCCCGACCGAAAGCCTATGGAGCCGGTTGAAGGTCGGCAGGCTGTATGGCAGACGGTTTGCCACTCGCCGAGAGGCCATGGACGAGGTGGTCGACTGGTTGACTTTTTACCACTACAAGAGATTGCACTCGACGCTGGGTTACGGCAGCCCGATGACGTTCGAGCAACGCTGGTTCGCGGCCCAGCAGCAAGACGGGAAGTCCGCATAGTGGGCAGCCTATGGAGTCCGGAAAACAGGGGCAAGGTCAAGAAGCGTTATGGGCATCATATTGGCAGCCGTTGCACAGTGCAATGGCACTGTTTACCGTTGACGATGGGCGGGAAGTGCGGGAAAATTTTGATACTGAGGCTGAACTTCCTAACATTCGCGCAATCGGCGATTGCCTCAGGGGGACAAAAATAGCGATTCTCAAGCTTGTCGCGTTGGATTCCCCATCCTTAACCTCGAAAGGCCAATAACCATGCAAATCGATGCCAAAGCTGGAACTGCCCGAATTTTTTGGCAAAACGTCTTGTTGGCTGCGATGGCGAACGTCGGCATGTTGGGGGCGGGCGCCGCCGGCGCTGAAACGATGCAGACATCGTTTACCGGAGCCGTGACATCCAACAACCCATTCCTCGGGGTGCCCGCAATAGGATCGACCTTCAGCGGAGGCTTTACGATCGATTCGTCCGTTCTAACTGGCGACGGCCCCAATTGTGTGGCAACACCGAATTGCTGGTCTGGTGATACGACTTCGTGGTCACTGAACGGTAGTACCTTTACCAGATCAACCTTCTTATTAGTAATTCCGCAACTTTACGCGGTCAGGATTGCCGTCGCCGACAGCGGTGCCGGATTGGGTCCGGACATCTACACGGTCTCACTGTCGGGCTATAGCCTCACCACCGTGGAACTGACGCTCACCGACAGCACGGGCAGTGCGTTCGAGTCGGCTGCGAATCCGCTTTTCCCGTCGTTCAACACATTCGATTCGAGCAACTTCAGGTACATACCTCTCTGCGTCACGGGCATTAGTTGTGCCTCAAACCCCCGCTATGCAGGCGTGGTGACCTCGCTCGTGACGGCACCTGTACCGGAGCCAGATGCAGCGGCCATGATGCTGGTCGGCTTGTTGGCTTTGGGAGCATTTGCAAAGAGACAGGTTGCGAAGACCTAAGCGATCCGCAGCACAAGACGAAGCGGTCGAGCGACTCCTCGCATCGGGACTGCGGGAAACGGAAGGCGGACGAACAGAGCAAAAAGAGGCCCGGCTCACTATTCAGACGGGAACAGGAATTTCAAACGCCATCCGACGGCCCAAGAATGGGCCTGAGAAAGCTCCCGGCCGGGTCTGCAGTGGGCGGCAGTACGCAAGTCTGGGCGGATTCAGCGCGGAATCCGGCCGTCTGGGCGTTGTGGAGTGGACAGTCGTGGCAGTTTGCCACCTGGATGTGGTTTTCAGAAGCCGCGCGCCGCGGGCTGGGTCGCTGTGTGAGGCAATGTGAACCGGACCCCGTTTCGTGGCGTCCCCGAAACGGGGTCCGGTTCAAGCTGCTCAAGTGGGTATTCGACCTTGACCTGGAGTACTGCCCGAACTGCGGTGGCGAGCTAATCGAGAAGATCCTCACGCACCTGGGATTGCAGGCTCTGGCGCCGCCCCGGGCGCCGGCCCGTGGGCAAGCGCTGCATGCGGGCCTGAGGCCGCCCAACCGTGACAGTTCAGGCGAACCGGGCCGTTGGGGTCGGCTGCGTCCGAGTGGTTGCGGGACTGAAGGAAGCGGCCCAAAGGCAAGGGATAACCCGTAGACGGCGCCAGAGGCAGACGCATTTTGGCTGGGCCATCGACGCCCAACAGATCGCCAGCAGATCTCAGCCTGTATCCAAAGACAGATTCTTGCGCGTCAGGAACTGTGTTCCGCCCCTGTTCTGCCGTGCTCGGGATGTCGTGGAGAAGAAAAAGGGGCGTTTGAAATGCCTATCCCCCGGCTAGCGGACGGCTATGCTCGCGGGCGCCGTTCCGGTGGCAACCGGAACGCCGGTTGCGGTGAGGGTGCCATCTGCGCCTATGGTGAACGAGGAGATGCTATTGCCCAACACGGTGACATAGACGTATCTTCCGTTCGGATCGGCAACTACGCTTGTCGGGTTGCCGCCAGCGAGCACCGTACTCGCAGACAGTGGCGACAGTCCGCCCCCTGCCGCAATCGAATACTGAGAAATGGTGAAGCCTGTGAAATTCGCGACGTAGGCGTTCAGTCCCCGGGGCTCGATGGCCATGGAGACTGGAAGAATTCCTGTCAGCACTGTCGGCGAAGGCAGGGCAACGAGACCTCCGTTTGCAGCGATGCTGTACTGCGATACGCTGTCGCCGTTCGCGTTGGTCACGTAGGCGTAGCGGCCGCTTGGGTCGACTTTCACGCCACTGGGATTGAGACCTGCCAGCACGCTGGCGGGGGTCAATGCGGTAAGACTTCCATTCACGGCTATGGCGTATTGGGAGACGGTGTTGTCATCGTTCGCGACATAGACGAACCGACCGGAAGGGGCCACTGCAAGACCGGAAGGCCCGGTGCCTGCGATGGCACGAGGCGGCACCGGCGTCAAGGCGCCGCCGGAGCCTATTGCGTATACGGAGACATCGCCACCATCATTGGGGACGTAGACAAACCGGCCTGAAGGGTCGACTGCGATAGCCGTAGGATTGATGCCGGCAAGCATGATATTGTGCGGAGACATCAAAGAAAGCCGACCATCCGCAGCGACATTGAATTGCCACACCACGCCGTCGTCCTTCGCAACGTAAGCGAAGCGGCCTGAGGGGTCCAGCGCAATACCGACCGGATTCAGTCCGGTCAATACCGTAGCCGGCACCATGGGTGTCAGTTGCCCATTCGCCCCAACGTTGTACTGGGAGATATCGTTGCTGGCGAAATTCGCGACATAGACGGACCTCGCCACATTGCGGCATGTCACCGTGATGTTGCTGACATTGGATGTTCCGACTGCGCCGTTGCCATTGTCTACGGCACATGCCTGGCCCGGCGAAACCGGCGCCGCGGACACCGTCACTGCGTAACTGCTGCCAACGTTGACTCGGGTCGCGAAGGTGGCGGCGCCGTTGGCTGAGATGGCAAGCGTATCGCTACCGTTGTTCTGCAAGGTCAGACCGGTCCCGGCTAAACCGCTGACCGTGACACTGACGGTGTACGCTGTGCTGCTGCCCCCACCGCCGCCGTCCACGCTACCTCCCCCTCCGCCTCCACAGCTTGTTACCAGAACGCCGGCCAGCGCTATCAGCGTGGTGGAGACGATATTCTTCAAGGACGCCAACGAAGCCATTATTTTTCCTTTTCCGCAATAGCTGGAGTATGGCGGAACACGTTGTCGTTCTGCATCGTCCCGGCCGAAATAGCTGTGCTTGGCACCGGCGGCAAGGATCAGACGGTCGTAGGGCAGGGCCGTTCCAGCACGCAACTGCACGCTTCGTTGCGCCGGTGTTATGCCCTCGACTTCGGCCAGCAGGGTCGTCACGTTGACCTGGTTGCGGAACAGATGGCGGATTGGCGCCGCAATGGCAGGCGCGGCCAAGCCCGCTGTGGCCACCTGGTAGAGCAGTGGCTGTAACAGGTGGTGGTTGGTCCTGTCGACCAGCGTTATCTGGACGGCGGCGGCGCCACGCAATGCGCGTGCCGCTTCGGGGCCGCCGAAACCACAACCGATGATGACTACGCGTGGCTGGGTGGACGATGGTTGCGTCGGCATGGCCGAGGATGCGCGGTCGTTCAGACGCGTTCCACCACTGGTTGCCCGGCTTGCACCGTAAAACTTGCCAGCGCTTCTATCGTGGTATTGCTTCGCGTTACGTCATCCAGAACGCGCAGGCTGGTCGTGAGCCGTGTTGGCGTGAACTCGGCCACGCCATACCCCTTGCGCTGCGTGTCGGCAAATATGAAATGGGGATTCTCGGCCAGCCGCCCCGGCGTCTTGCTGCCGCCATCCGAGCGCGAGCTGATGCTGGTTCCGCAGAATTCAACGCCGATGGCGGCGCTGCGTGGGTTGCGAAAATCCGTCTTCACATGCCCGACCCAGTTTTCATGCACGTCGCCGCCGAACAGCACCGGATTGGACACCGTATGGCGGCGCAGCGAATCGGTCAG
Source organism: Rhodoferax sp. (assembly GCA_031396205.1). Lineage (GTDB taxonomy): Bacteria > Pseudomonadota > Gammaproteobacteria > Burkholderiales > Burkholderiaceae_C > CAISIP01. The sequence continues at coordinate 2,760 of JANNKH010000032.1, read as the reverse complement.
ACGCTTGCGTGCGGCGGGGTAACCGTCCCATCCGTCATTCCACAAAAACCTTTCGGGACCGCGCCGGAAATCACGTATGGCACCACGCATCTGGTGATGTCGCCGCTGGAGTTCATGCAGCGGCTGGCGGCACGGGCGACAGAAGGGCGCCTTTCACGCGCCAGTGCCACGGCCACGGCTGCACCTGATCGGCTTCCACGGCGTGCTGGCCCCAACGCCAAGCTGCGCGCGCTGGTGGTGCCGCAAGCGGTGCCGCAAGAGCCCGAGCCGGCAGCGCAGCAAGCAAAGCCGGCCCAGTGCGAGGCGAACTGCGCGCACCACCGCCCGGTGCGGCAGAGCTGGGCCAAGCTGCTCAAGCGCGTCTTAGCTCCGACATAACTTGAGTACAAGTTAGTCTGCGCTGAAGCTTGCGCTTTCGAGCTCGACCTGGGTTGCCGCCCAAGTTCGAGCTAAGCGGAAAACGAAGGGACTTCCCACTTCCCGGTAACGGCATCGAGTGCCAAGATTGGTTTGTTGAAGGCAATCTGCAACCTATGGAAGGAGAAGCCCCATGAGTGAGATTACTCGAGTTGGCGTTGATTTGGCGAAACACGTGATCCAGATCCACGCCGTCGATGCCGCCGGCCAACGCATCACCAGCCGGGCTTTGTCCCGCGACAAATTCATGCCCTGGTGTACTCAAATGGCAGTAACGAACTGGCTGGCCTGGCCCGGTTGGCGCTGCAAAGGGCCTGGGGGCAGTGGCAGGAGCTCGACGCGCATCTGGCCTGGTGCGATGAACGGATCCGGTTGGGCTCGGGGTCGTATCGGTCGGGGTATTTGATCAAGGCGCGGGCCTGGTCGGGAACGATCAAGCGCGGAGTACCGCCGAAGAATTCGAGCGCACGCACCTGCGCGCCGATCCAGTCGGCGGTACGCTGATGCGCGGTGGCACAGGCGTAGGTGTAATTCGACGCCCCCAACGTGGCCACGAAGATCTGCGCGGCCGTGATCTCGCCGGTGCTTGCATCGATCAGGTCACGTTTCGCTATCGCGACAGTGCCAGTGGCAAGAACACGACGCGAACCTGTAGCGGAGCGCACTTCTTGTGGCTGGTGTTGCAACACGTCTTGCCCAAGGGATTGCGCCGCTCCCGCAACTTTGGTTTGCTCCATCCCAACTGCCGGCACCGCCAGCGGCTGGCGCTGTTGCGCATAGGGCTCAAGCCCACCGCGACGGCGTCCTGCCTGGCGGGTTTGCAACCATCCACGCAGCTAGCATTGAGCGAACGCCCCAAACTGCAGTGCCACTGCTGCGGCGCGGCGATGGTGATCGTGCGGCGGCGCATCGCGCCGGTGGCAGGCACAGGTGATGCAGCGGGACCGCCCGGTGCTGCTCGCGCGGGACAGGGGAGCTGAGCGGCCAACGCGAATATCACCACCGCCGGCCAACATGCCCACGGGTATGGCGGCGCCGCTCGTCCCAAAGATCGCCATTTGCACCCGGCCACCCTTGCAATGAGGGTGGGCTTGGCGACAAAAGCCGTCGGCGTCAGGCAATGTGCACTGCCCGACCCTCAGTGACGAGCAAGCTTCCTGGAGATGTTTTCTGTGTCGGCCACCGGCCACCTGATCCAGGCTCGTCCAACAGCCGGATCAGATCGCGGCTCCGCGCGATCAATCCTTTTTCGTTGGGCGTCACCCGCGTTCTATCGGCAAGCGTGCAAGGTGTGTAGCCCACCTCATTTGATTGGTACGGCACCATTCTCGCGAATCAGTTGAGTTCCTGCGGGACTGCGGACAAACGCCAAGAAGCGCGATACGGCAGGAGTTGGAGCCGCCTTTGCTACGAGGATGGACTGGCGCGCGAGCCGATACACACCCTGCTCGACATTCTGGGCGCTCGGTGATGTGCCGTTGATAGTCAGAGGTTTGATCTTGCCGCCGCTCTGCTCAACGACCGTCATCGTGGTCATCCCAAACGATCCAGCTGCGCTGGCTAGTTCGTTTGCCATATCGCCAGACCGGGGCATAACTTTGACGGACTCCGCCATGCGAAGTTCTTTCATGCACGGTATGCCCCCACGAATGACCTCTGCATCCACTTCAGAGTCAGGCCTGGTCCGGGCGGCGATCCCAATCTCAGGCCCACCGACAACACTCCAGGTCAGAGTTTTGCCAGCGTAGATGTCGCAGACCTGCTGCTCCGTGAGGCCCGCAACCGGGACGGTGGCGTTCACCGCCAACACGACCCCCATCCTTGCGATTTCATGCGCCACCATCTGTTGGGACGCGAGGTCGCCGCTTGAAAGACCATGGCTGGCCAGTGCGATATCGATCTTTCCCTCTGCAAGGGCTTGCAGACGCGCCTTTGTGCCGAGTCCCTTGCCCAACTCGACGATCACACCAGGGTTCTGTGCTTGGAATGCCTTCGCGAGCGAAGTGGCGAGCGGCATGACGCCAGTAGATCCGTCAATGGAAAGCCTTTCTGGCGCTTGCGCGTGTGAGTCGAATGCGGAAGCCGCGGCGATAAAGAGCGCGCAAAGTTGAGGAATCCAGTGCATTGTCATCTTCGTCTCCATGGGAAATCGGTGAGCAGTCCAGCGGATGAGCGAGTGGTTCGAAGGCAGGTTGTGACGTCTAACGAAGCTGCCCAATAACCCCGATTTCGCGGGGTCGCCGTTGTCCCCGCACACCTCGCGGTACCGGATTCGTCGTGGTCGAGCAAATTGAAGATTGGAGGCGCTTCACGCCGCCATTGTGCCCGTGATGCGGGCGTTTC
>JANNKH010000021.1:0-33989 GCA_031396205.1 Rhodoferax sp. | reverse complement strand
GACAGGCTTGCGAAAGCCCGGAAATTTGGCCGGCCCGGCGGGGCCCGCGTCGACGAACGTGGCGGGGGCGCGGGTACGGGCCTGTGCCACCGAATCGACGCCGATCGAGGTGCCGCCCCAGTAGACATGGGTGTGCAGGTCGATCAGGCCCGGCGTGACGATCTTGCCGCTCAGATCGCGGATCTCGGTGCTCGCGTTGCCGGCGAGCCGGTCTCCTATGGCCGCGACCTTTCCATCGGTGAACCGGACATCGGCAATGCGGTCGATGTTCTGCGACGGGTCGATGACGCGCGCGCCGCGCAGGATCAGGTCATGCTGGGTCATGGTGATGGCAGGGTTTGGCAGGCCGCCAGCAGGCAACGCACCAAAATGGCGTCGTCATCCGCGCGCACGGTCAGCGGGTTGAGGGTCAAAATGTTGGCGTCGAGCCGGCCCTCGCCCAGGTGGACCGGTGGTTCGCCGTGTTGCAGCGCGCGGCTCAGGGAATCGGCGGACCCGGTGACCAGCAGTTCCAACATCGGGATGGTGCTTTCATTGCTGGCATCAGGGGCCAGCTGCATCTTCAGGACATGGCCAGCGCCCGCGGCGAGCGCGTCGGCGATGGCTACCAGGCGCTGACGCAACTGCGCGGCAAAGGCCGCCTCGTCGCGCTGCGTGAACAACTCCAGCGCCACCAGCAGGCCGGCGATCTCTTCCTTGCCGACCTTGAAGCCGCGCCCGATGCCGTGGTGCGGAATGCCGCGCAGCGCCGCGCGGTCGATCAATGGTGAAGCAGACCAGGTCTGCGGATGCACATCCATGTCCATCATCTGCACCAGCGCGGAGCCGATCAGTTCGCTCCTGCCTGCCAGGATACCGCTGGCCTGCGGGCCGCCGATGGCCTTGCCGCCGCTGAACAGCACCAGGTCGGCTCCAGCCGTGATGAAGCGGCGCAGGTTCTCGCGCGGCGGCAATTGCGCGGCCGCGTCGACGATCACCGGCAATGCATGCGCATGCAGGATTTCCAGCACCATCGGCAGTGACGCCAGCGAGGATTCGGTGGCGACGAATACGAAGGCCACGGTGTGCGGATTGATCGCTGCCTCGATCTCCCAGGCCTCCAGACCGCGGATACCGGCGCCGGTGCCGCGGTCGTTGTGCCCGATATCCACGATGCGCCCACCGGCAACACGAACCGCATGGTCATAACTGTTGCGCTGGGTGCGCGCCATCAGGATTTCGTTGGGCATGCCCGTGGTATCGGGCAGGGCGGCCATGCGCACGACGTCCCAGCGTGCCAGGCAGGCGGCGGTGGCCAGCGTCAGGGCGGCCGAAGCACCGCAGGTGACGATGCCCGCCTGCGCGCCGGTGGCAGCCGCAATCCGGGCGCTGGCCGCCGTCTGCATCTGCGCGATGTCGACGCTGTACAGAGCCGCCTCGCGCATCGCATCCAGAACTTCAGGCGCCATCAGGCTGCCACCGAGTCGGGTCAAGGTGCCGGCGGCATTGATGCGGCGCGCCACGCCCAGTTTCTGGTGGATCGTCGTCTGCGTACCCGAGCGCGCCTGCGTGCCCGGCGTCGGCCTTGGCAAACGCGACTGTGTGGGGGCCGATGTCCCGGTTGTGGTCATTGCCTTGTCCCAGTTGCCAGTGTTTCCGGCGTGCGCAGATGACAGGCAACGACATGGCCCGGCACGATCTCCTGCAGCGGCGGGTCCTCGACCTTGCAGCGTGCCACGGCATACGGGCAGCGGGTGTGGAAATGGCAGCCGGGCGGCGGATTCATCGGGCTGGGAACGTCGCCTTCAATCACCAGCCGCTCGCGCCTGGCCTTCGGATCGGCGATCGGCGCGGCCGCCATCAGTGCCTCGGTATAGGGATGCAGCGGCCGGCCGAAGATCCGGTCGCGGGTCGACAACTCGACGATGCGTCCGAGGTACATCACTGCGATGCGATGCCCGATGTGTTCGACCACGGCCAGATCGTGCGAGACGAACAGGTAGGCCAGGCCGAATTCCTCCTGCAGGTCCATCATCAGGTTCAGCACCTGGGCCTGCACCGACACATCGAGCGCGGAGACCGGTTCATCGGCGACGATCAGCCTCGGATTGAGCGCCAGCGCGCGAGCGATGCCCAGGCGCTGGCGCTGCCCGCCGGAGAACTCGAACGGGTAACGCGCCATGGCGTCGGGGCGCAGACCGACCTTCTCCAGCAGCGCGGCGATCTGGCTTTCGCCTGCGGCGCCGCGTTTGGCCATGCCATAGTTCTCGAGCGGCTCGGCAATGATCTGGCCGACCCGCATGCGCGGGTTGAGCGAGGAATATGGATCCTGGAACACCATCTGCACCTCGCGCCGGTGCTCGCGCATGGCCTCCTCGTCCAGCGCCGTGACCTCGGTATCGCCCAGCCAGATCCGGCCCGCGGTGGGCTCCTGCAGGCGCAGAATCGTCTTGCCCACAGTGGACTTTCCGCAACCCGATTCGCCGACCAGGCACAGGGTTTCGCCGGCCTGGATCGAGAACGATAGGCCGTCCACGGCCTTGATCTGCCCGGACACGCGCTGCAATACGCCCCGGTGCACGGGGAAGTATTTTTTCAGACCTTCGACACGAAGCACGTCCGTCATGACGCCAGCACCTTGTCGATCTCCCAGCATGCCGCCAGGTGCACTCCCACGGGTGCCGGCCCCTGGATGACCTGAGCCGATGCGCCCGCGCTGTACTGCAGCAATGGCGGCGCCTGTTCGCGGCAGCGCTGCTGCGCGAAACCGCAGCGTGGCGCGAACGCGCAGCCCTGGAATGCCGGCTGGCCCGGAACGGACTCGCGCAACGAGGGCACGATGCCGGGAATCTCGCTCAGGCGTCGGGTGCGTGCGCCCTGGCGCCCGCGCGGGATCGATGCCATCAAACCGCGGGTATAGGGATGCACCGGTCGCTCGAACAGAGCATCGACCGTGGCCTCCTCGACCTTGCGCCCGGCGTACATCACGACCACCCGGTGCGCGGTCTCGGCGATCACGCCCAGGTCGTGCGTGATCAGCATGATCGATGCGCCGACCCGGCCATTGAGTTCGACCATCAGCTTGAGAATCTGGGCCTGGATGGTCACGTCCAGCGCGGTGGTGGGTTCGTCGGCAATCAACAGCTTGGGGTTGCACGACAGGGCCATCGCGATCATGACGCGCTGGCGCATGCCGCCCGAGAACTGGTGCGGGTAGTCGTGCACCCGGCGGTCCGGATCAGGTATGCGCACCAGAGCGAGCATCTCGACCGCACGCGCAATGGCCGCCTGCTTGGACAGGCCCTGGTGGATGCGCACTGCCTCGGCAATCTGCGCGCCCACCGAATGCACCGGGTTGAGCGAGGTCATCGGCTCCTGGAACACCATCGCGATCTGGTTGCCGCGGATGGTGCGCATCTGGGCATCGGACAGCGTGGCCAGGTCTTTGCCCTCGAACTGCACCGATCCCTGCACGATGCGGCCCGACTTCGGCGGTATCAGACGCATCACCGACAGCGCGGTGACCGACTTGCCGCAGCCGCTCTCGCCGACGATGCCCAGCACCTCGCCTTCCTGTACGCTGAGCGACAGGCCCTCGATGGCGCGCACCACGCCGTCGCGGGTGAAGAAGCGGGTGTGCAGGTCGTTGATGGACAGGACGGGAACAGCTGTCATCACATGCCCCGCGAGATCCGTGGATCGAGCCGGTCGCGCAGGCCGTCACCGAGCAGGTTGACCGCCAGTACCACCAGCGCCAGGCAGATGCCAGGCGCAAAAATGGTCCAGGGTGCAATTTGCAGATACAGCCGATTGCCGGCGATCATGTTGCCCCAGGTCGGTATTTCCGGCGGCGTGCCGGCACCCAGGAAACTCAGTCCGGCCTCGGTCAGGATCGCCGAGGCGCAGATGTAGGTGGCTTGCACGATCAGCGGCGCTATCGTGCTGGGCAGGATATGCCGGCGCAGCAGCTTGGCGACCCGGGTGCCATTGGAGCGCGCCGCTTCGACGAACGGCAGATCCCGTACCGACAGCACGACGGCGCGCACCAGGCGCGTGACCCGCGGTATCTCGGGAATCGAGATGGCCACGATGACCACGGTGACGCTCGAGCCCAGCAAAGCCACCAATGCAATCGCGAGCAGGATGGAGGGGATCGCCATGATGCCGTCCATCAGGCGCATCACCACCGCATCGATGCGGCGGAAATAGCCGGCCAGCAAGCCGATCACCGAGCCGCTGACGATGGCGATGATGGCTACAGACAGGCCGACGATCAGGGAGATGCGCGCCCCATAGACCATGCGCGCAAAGACATCGCGTCCCAGGCTGTCGGTACCGAGCCAGAACTCGGTGCCCGGCCCCTTGAGCCGGTTGATCGGTTCGAACGCGATCGGATCCCGGGCGATGAGCGGCGCAAAAACGGCGGCCAGCGTGATCAGTATCAGCAGCACCGCGCCGATGACGATCGTGGGGTGGCGCCGCAGGAATTCGGCCGCGTTGGCTGCGCTGCTGTTGGCGGTCATCAGCTGTAACGGATCCGCGGATCGAAGAAGCAGTACGAGATGTCGATCGCCAGATTGATCAGCACATAGACGCCGGCAAAGACGATCATCGCCCCCTGGATGATCGGGTAGTCGCTGCGCGCAATCGCATCCACCACCAGGCGCCCGATGCCAGGTATGTTGAACACGCTTTCGGTGATCACGACCCCCGATATCAGCAGGGCGATGCCGATGCCGATGACGGTGATGATCGGCACCGCGGCGTTCTTCAACGCGTGGCGCAGCAGCATCGGTACTGTCGAAACACCTTTGGCACTGGCGGTGCGAATGTAGTCTTCGGCCAGTACCTCCAGCATGCTGGCGCGCGTGATGCGCGCAATCAGCGCCACATAGGCCAGACCGAGCGCAAAGGAGGGCAGGATCAGGTGCCGCAGCCAGGGCCAGAAACCTTCGGATATCTCCTTGTAGCCTTGCACCGGCAACCAGCGCCATTTCAGCGCGATGTAGTAAACCATGATGTAGCCGACCACGAACACCGGAACCGAGAACCCGGTGACGGCCAGGCCCATGACCGCGCGATCGAGCAGGGAGCCCGCTTTCCAGGCGGCCAGCACACCCAGCGTGACGGCGATGCTCACGGCCACGATCAGGGTTGTGATGGTCAGCGAGAAGGTCGGCCCCATGCGCTGTTCGATCAGCGTGGTGACCGCAATGTTGGAGAACATCGACACGCCCAGGTCACCCTTCAACGTGGCCCAGCCCCAGGTCGAGAACTGTTCCAGCAATGGGCGGTCCAGCCCCAGGCTGGCGCGGATCTTGGCGATGTTCTCCGGCGTCGCGTTGTCGCCGGCAATGATGGCTGCCGGGTCGCCGGGTGCGAGGTGCAATAGCGAAAAGACGAAGATGCCCACTACCAGCATGACCGGTATGACGCCAAGCAGACGACGAATGATGTAGGAGAGCATCAACGAGCCGGAGAAGGAAGTGAAGTGGGTGTCATCGGCGAGCCGGACCGAGCACAGCCTGCATCACCACGCACCATCGCGGTTTGCAGGCTGGCCGCGCGCGGCCGCCCCAACAGGCAGGTTCACGTCCCCTCAGGCGTAGCGCTCCACGTTCCACCATGGAATGACCTCTGGCACGGCAATCAGCCCGCGCAACCGGTCGGCGCGATAGGCCACCGGTCCGACCCATTGACCGGTCTTGACGTCGTGCACATATTCCATCATGTTCTTGTTGAGCTTGCGCGCCACGGCCTTGCGTGCCTCGAGCGTGGGGGCCGCGGACCAATCGGTGCGCAATTGCTCGTTGAGCGCGTTCTCGGGCCAGCCGAACCAGGCCTTGGTGCCGTTGGAAGCATGGGCCGACAGCGCGATCGGGTTGGACGTGGCATTGCCGCCGCCCCAGGTGAAGAAGACGTTCCAGCCGCCTTCTTCGGGCGTCTTTTGCACCGAGCGGCGAGTGACCACCGCACCCCAGTCGCTGGAGGCCAGCTGGACGTTGAAGCCGACCTGGCGCAGATTCTGTGCGATGACCAGTATGGTCTGGTTCATCACATGGATGTTGGTGGCATGCAGGCAGATGATGGCCTTGCCGTCGTAACCCGATTCCTTGAGCAACTGGCGCGCCTTGACCTGGCGCTCGGCCATCGGGGCCTTGAGCATCAACGCCTCGGAGCCGTCCTCGACGCCCATCGGTGAGTCGCAGGTGAAGTGCGAGCCGCAGGTGCGGTAGAAGTCCTTGTTGCCGACCGCGGCGCGCTGGACGTCTTCCTGGTTGATGGCCAGCTGCGCCGCCCGGCGTGCATTGAGGTTGTTGAACGGCGGGTGCAGGTGGTTCAACCGGCAATAGCCGACATTGCCGAACTTGTTGAACACCTCGACCTTGACGCCGGGCGCGGCGGCCAGCGCCGGCAGGATGTCGATCGGTGGCACCTCGAAAAAATCGACCTCGCCGGTCATCAATGCCGATGCTGCTGTCTGCGCGTCGGGCATGATATCCCAGATGACGCGGTCCAGCTTGACGACTTTTCCACCCGCGATGCCCGAAGCCGGTTCGCTGCGCGGTACATAGTCGTTGTTCTTTTCGTAGACAACGCGGCTGCCGGGCCGGTATTCGGCTTCGACGAAACGGAACGGGCCGGAACCAATATGCTTGGTGATCTGGGTATTGGGGTCGGTCGCCGCGATCTCGGCCTTCATCATGAAGCACACCGGCGTGCTGGTCTTGGCCAGTGCCTCGATCAGCAGGCCATAAGGTTCCTTCAGAACGATGCGGAAAGTCTTGTCGTCGACCACCGGTGTGTCGGCTACGCGTGCGAACAGGTGGGTTCCGGCGCCGTCCTTGACCTGCCAGCGACGCAGCGATGCAACGCAATCGCGGGCTGTGACCGGCGTGCCGTCATGCCATTTCAGGCCGGGGCGCAGTTCGAAGGTATAGGTCTTCTTATCGGCAGAAACATCGTGCTTGCCTACCATCTGTGGCTGCGGATTGAAGTTGGCGTCGATGCCGAACAGCGTGTCGTACATCATGGAGCCATGGTACGCGGCCATGTTCTGCGTGGTCCAGATCGGGTCCAGAACATTGAGGTCGCCGTGCGGAACCATGCGCACCTGCCGCGGTGGTTTGGCCTGCGCCCGCGACAGCAAGGGCACTCCAACACCCGCCACCGCCGCAGCTGCGACACCCGCAGTAAGAACCGTTCGCCTAGAGCTAGTCATCGATGCATCTCCTGTTGATCGGCTGTGGTTTGGAGTCAACATGCGCTGACTGATCAGCCGTGGTTGTATGGGGACCGAAATTATTTAAGCACAATCGGATGGGACGGGCAAGCGCGCGCGGGTAAGTCCCAATGGCGCGCCGTACCGGCGCTGGACTTGACGGATTGCGGGTCAGGCGCGGGCCGGCGTGCGCGGGTGTTGCACAGTGGCGCGGGCGTGGCGCACTCGCGGCGGCACGGCGATCAACGTTGGTCGGACGTGCAGGCGGCAGGTGGCTGCAGGAGTATGGCCGCCATCTGTTGCGCGACCGTGCGCGCCTCGCCGTCATGCAGATTGCAGGGGTCCAGGTCGAAGTACCCGAGATCGGTCTGGTAGTCGCGCACCATGATCGGCGGATTGCCCGCGGACAGTGCATCGGCCAGGTTGCGCGCACTCCAGCCGCTGCGCGGCAGGACAGTGACCCGCAGACGCTGCAGCGGATTGCCAGTCGGGTCGTCGATGCGTTGGCATTTTATGCCGGGCGAGGTACCGATGGCATCCAGCCACAGGTCGAGCGCCGCATCTTCGCCGGCGCGCATCGCCGCATGGTCGCGCCGCTGCCATGCCTGCAGCGCGGCCATCACGCCGGCGATGCTCTCCTTGCCCACCTTCATGCCGCGACCGATACCCCGGTTCTGCTCCCGGGCGGCGCGGACAAGGTCGGCCCGTCCCGCGACGATACCCGATGTCGGTCCGCCCAGAAACTTGTGGCCGCTGTAGACCACGATGTCGGCGCCCCGCGCGAGGAAGCCGCGCAGGTCGTATTCGGAGGCCGCGTCGACGATGACCGGCACTCCCTTGGCGTGGCAGATCGTGCAGACCTGCTCCAGCGCCAGCATCGCGTACTGCACCGTCATGTGCGACACCACGAACACGGCGCAGGCGGTGTTGTCGTTGATTGCTTCACCAAGCTGGTAGGGCCGGGCCATGCTGACCGTGCCCACGGTCACCACCCGCGCGCCGGTCATCGCAATGGTCTGCTGCAGCGAAGCGCCGTAGCCGACCAGGTGACCCAGCTGCACCAGCACTTCATGGCGCAATCCCTGTGTGTCGGGCAACCGCTCGATGGCCAGCAGGCGTTCGCCCGTCATCGTTCCCGCGACCGTCAGCGTGATGGCGCTGGCACAGCTGGCAGTGACGAAACCAGCCTGGGCTCCGGTTGCCTCGGCAATCACGCCGCTGGCAGCCTCGTGCAGTGCTGCCATGTCGACGAACTCGGTGGCGATCGCCGCCATCGCCACCACCGCCTGCGGCACCATGATGGAGGCACCCAGCACGGTCATCGTTCCCGAGGCATTGATGATCGGGCGCAAACCGAGGGTGCGCCGAATGTCCGTGTCCCGGTTGCCTTCCATCGCGGCAAGCGTGCCTGTGCGCATCGCGATATCGCCGCAGCGACGCTAACCTTGGACCTGCAGGATGGCTTCGATCTCGACCGAGATATTGCCCGGCAGCGAGCCCATGCCGACTGCCGAGCGGGCATGCCGCCCGGCGTCGCCCAGCACATTGACGAACAGGTCGGAGCAACCGTTGATGACCTTGGGATGGTCGCCGAACGAGGGTATGGCGTTGACCATGCCCAGCACCTTCACGACATGCCGGATCCGCGCCAGGTCGCCCAGTGCCAGATGGGCCACCGCCAGCAGGTTCAGACCGGTCAGTTGTGCGTGTTGGTAGGCGTCCTCGACACTGACATCGGATCCGACCTTGCCGGTGCATAGCGTGCCGTCGGCGCGCCGCGGACCCTGGCCTGACAGGTACAGGAATCCGCCCACGAGCTGGAACGGCACATAGTTGGCCACCGGGGTGGCCGGGCTCGGCAACTCCAGGCCGAGTTTTTTCAGGCGGTCATAAGGGGTCATGCTGTTTCTCCTGGCGAAATAAAAAATGCTGCTGCACCCGGCGCATCATGTCAGCAAGACCGGCTGCACCTGCTCGTCCAGCGGCCAGATCGGGCGCTGGACCCGGGTATACGGTACCTGCCGATGGTCGCGCGGTATCGGGCCACCCGAATCGCAGTACAACACGCGACTGGCAAATGGCGCAAACGCGGCATGGAAATGGTTGGTTGACTTGACCACCACCATCTTCTTGCCTTCGATGTCCACACCCATGCCGGTCAACAGGTCGCTGCCCAGTGCCTGCGTGCGCTTGCTGATCAGTACGACGGAAATACCGTCAAAGGCGATGGCCGCGCAATCACCGAGCGGAACCTTCGCGCCGACGAAGGTCTGTGTCGCATCGCGCTGGAGCCGTGCCACCGTCACCAGCGCGTCGATGGGCTGGCCCGACGTAGGCGCTGTCTTGCCGCCAAAGCGCAGGCGCAGTTGTCCGCCGACGCCGGCCAGGAAACACATGCGCACTGCAATCGGGTCCCAGATCGGGGCCAGCGCGACGTTGGTCACGCCACGTTCGATCAGCCGGCGCAGGATGACGGTGGAGTCGCCGGGCGCGCCGCCGCCCGGGTTGTCGGAGGGGTCTGCAATCACGACGGTGCCGGCCTCCTTGAGCGCGATGTCGATCGCGCCGTCGGGCGTGTGATAGGGTGGCTGGGTCTTGCCGCGCATGCCGAAGAACTCGTCGGCCAGCGCCCGCGCCAGGGTGTCGCCCGCCGCGCGCTGGTTGTCGGTGATCACCAGCACGCGTGAGCCCATCTCCGGCACGTCGGCGTAGGGGAAGCAGTGCGCCAGCGAGATCGACAGAACGCCGTCCTTGCCTTCGAGCGCACTGATCTTGTCGACGAAGCCGCGCATGGGCTCGATCGTCGTCGGGAAACTGCCGATCATGCGGCAGTCGACCATCGACATCACCGGCTTGATCTGGCCGCGGATGGCCTGCAGTGTCAGTTCCACCACTTCCTCGCCGCGCGCCACGAAGTCGGTGTGCGGGAACTCCTTGAAGCAGATGATCAGCGTCGCGTTCTTCACCCGTTTTTGTGTCAGGTGGCAATGCGGGTCGAGCTCCACGCCGATGGGGGCATTGGGCCCGACAATCTGCCGAACGCGCTCGATCAGGTCACCTTCGCAGTCGTCATAGCCGTCGGCCACCATCGCGCCGTGCAGGCCCAGCAGCACGCCGTCCACCGGTATCGCGGCGCGCAGTTGCCCGAGCACTTCGTCGCGTAGCGTCTCGTAGGCCTGGCGCGACACCAGGCCGGCCGGCTCGGCGAATGAGCAAGATCCTTCGACCAGCGTCCAGCCCTCGGCCCTGGCCCTGCGTCGGGCGACCCAGAACGGCGCGGTGCACAACTTGGCGTCTTCGGGATGGGTACCGGGCGGCGCATAGAACGACTCGTGGAAACTCTCCAGCGCGGTGGGAATCGGCGCGAAGGTGTTGGTTTCGGTTCCGATGGACGCGGCGAACAATTTCATGCCTGTCTCCTTTTTGCTGGCATTTTCAATGGACGAACAACCATTCTGGCGCAATACTGCGGTTGTCGGCGTCGCGCGACCGGCTTGCATTTCAGCCCGAGCTGTGCCATGCAAGATCGAAAGTACGCCGCTGCGCCAGCCGAACCCACAGAATGCCATCGCATGCCGCCCGCCATCGACTATTTTTACTCCACCCGCTCGATCTATGCCTATTTCGGGGCCCAGCGCATCATCGATCTGGCCCGCCAGCATGGCCGGCGCCTGGTGCACAAGCCGGTCGACCTGTCGCGTGTGATCCCGGCCGGGGGCAGCCTGCCTTTCGCGCAGCGGCCCGGCCGCAACAAGGATTATTTCTTCGGGCGCGAGATCGAGCACTGGAGTGAATACCTTGGCATACCGGCACTGGTGGATCCCCGGCACCATTACGGTGACCGTGCATTGCCGTCGGGGTTTGTCATCGCGGCGCAGCAGCAGGGAGCCGACACGGACCAGCTGCACCTGGCGATCCTGACCGCCTTGTGGCGCGACGACCGCGATGTCGGAGACGCCGAGGTTCTGTCGGCGATCGCGCATGAGGTCGGCCTCGAGCCGGCGCCATTGCGCGATGCCGCGCTGGGTGTTGAGGTACAGGCCGAATTCAGCCGCAATACCGACGAGGCGATTGCACGCAGTGTGTTCGGCTCGCCGACCTATTGTGTCGACGGCGACATGTTTTATGGCCAGGACCGGCTGATGATGGTGGAACGGGCGTTGCAGCAGCCGTTCCGACCGCCCGGACCCATGCCCCGGTGGTGACATAACAGGGGCCAGGGCGTGGCAGTGCGCGGCGCCAATGTCGGCCACAGGCCACACCCCGGAGTCCGTAAGCATCGGCATCCAAGCGCGACTGACCTGCAGACCCTGCCATCGGGCAGATCGCCATACGCACAGGAGTGGCCCCACCATGCCCACCCAGAAGATCACCTTCCCCGGCAGCCAGCAGGCGATGCTGGCAGGCCGGCTCGATACGCCTGATCACAATCCGCGCGCCTGGTCCATTTTTGCCCATTGCTTCACCTGCTCCAAGGACAGCAAGGCGGCGGCCTATATTTCCCGGGCGCTGGCGCGCGCCGGTTTTGGCGTTCTGCGCTTCGATTTCACCGGGCTGGGTGGCAGCGGCGGCGATTTCGCCAATACCCATTTCAGCTCGAATGTCGCCCAGTCCGGTTTCCGATCGATGCGCAGGTGTCGAAGGTTGCGTGCACACATTGCCACGCCCGGTCTGATTGACGGCGCGCACCGGCTTGCCGATACTGCGGCCACCTCTGGCATTTCAAGGAGACAGTATTCATGGCACCCGAATTGACATGGTTGGTCTGGTCCGTGGCTCTGGCGTTCGTGCAGGTCCTCATTGCGGCCAGCGGCGCGACGCTGCAGGTCGGCCTGCCCACGCTGGCAGGCAATCGGGAGAAACTGCCCGAGTTGGTTGGCTGGGTTGGGCGCATGCAGCGGGCACACCGCAACATGATCGAGAACCTGGTGCTGTTTGCCGTCCTGGTGCTGGTGGCAGTGGTGGCGAATAAAACCAATGCCACCACGCTGATGGGCGCACAGGTGTTCTTCTGGGCGCGGCTGGTGTATGTGTTTGTCTACGGCGCCGGCATTGCCTGGCTGCGCACCGGTGTGTGGGCGGTGTCGGTGGTGGGTATGGCGATGGTGTTTAGCCAGTTGGTATAGGCGAGGGATGGGCCGAAAACGCCCCCGAATGTGCCCCAAGGCGCGAAATTTCCCACCGGCCTTATGTCGGATGGCCGGGTCTGGCAGTGGTTCCCCGCACCAGAAGGTGGAACGGCAACAGCGACTGCTGTGCGATCGGCGCACCGTCCATGGCCGCCAGGATTTGCGTCGCGGCGATCTGTCCCAGCTCGCGCGTGGGCAGGCAGATGGTGGTCACGCCGGGCATGATCTCGGCAGCCAGGTCGTGGTTGTCGATACCGCAAATTGACAGATCATCGGGAACCCGCAGGCCTTGGCGCTGTGCTTGCAGCAACGCACCCACTGCCAACAGGTCGTTACCGCAAAGGATGGCCGTGGGTGGCGCCCTGGACTTGAGCAACTCCATCAAACCCATCCGGCCACCGCTCAGTTTCAGGGCCTGCATGCTGACCTGGTCCGCAGTGACCGGATAACCCGCCTGCTCCAGCGTGGCATGAAATCCCTCTACCCGCGCACGGGCGCGGTCGTTGTGGGTCGTGTGGCCGGAGATCATTGCCAACCTTTGATGCCCGAGGTCGAGCAGGTGGCGTGTGCCCAGCCGCGCAATCGCATGGTTGTCAAAACCCACCGATGGCAAACGGGGATCGCAGGACCAGGTGAGCAAGCTGGGTTTCCCCCACTCCTGAACCGCTTTCCAAAGGCTCTTGTGGTGTTCGGCCCCGACCAACACCATGGCATCCACCCCACGCTGTTGCAGGGATTGCACCAGCTCCAGCTCCAGCAACGGATCGTATTCGTGGCTCGCGACCAGGAGTTGGAAACCTGCTGCGGCCAAGGTGGTCTGCATGGCGTGTGTACTGCTCGCAAATATGGCGTGGTCCAGTGTGGGAATAACACATCCCACGGTCTTGGTGCGCCCGGAAGCCAGCGCGCGGCCGGCCGCGTCGGGAACATATCCAAGCTGATGGATGGCACGCTGAACCAGTTCCAGCGTCGCTGGGCGAACGTGATGGGGCAGCGAGAGCGCACGCGACACGGTCGCGGTCGACACCCCGGCGACCTTCGCTACATCTTCGATACGGACTCTTTTTTGCATGGAGAAAAAGCAAGTCTGAGCCTCGCAAGTGTAAGCGTTTGCAGACAGAAAGAGCCTGGAAAACTTCAGTCTACTAGGTGATTTCCCTCGTTCCGACGAAATTGATGTCCTGGGTTCTTGACGATCAGAACCCCGAAATGCAAAAATCATGCAAGCGCTTACAGAACCAAACTGTCTTCCCTCCCCTCTTCGTTCCATGACAACGGCATCCCCATCGGCAACAGGCTTCTCACGCCGTACCTGGGTCGGGTTGGGCACGCTGGTGTTCACGCTCGGCTTATGGTGGTTGCTCACCGCAGGCACCGGCATCATCAGTGCGGCTCGCTTTCCGGCGCCGCGTGAAGTGTGGGAGGCGTTGCGTCAGATCGTATTGGAAGGCTACGGCAATGGGCGCCTGCACCAGCATGTCCTGCACAGCCTGAAGCTGGTCGCCATGGGTTTTTCCGTCGCCGCGGGCGTCGGCGTGCCTTTGGGCTTGTTGATGGGCTACTCGCGTCGGGCCGAGGCCTTGATCAACCCTGCCTTCCTGTTGCTTCGGCCCATTCCGCCGCTGGCATGGATTCCACTGGCCATCGTCTGGCTGGGTCTGGATGATGGCTCCAAGCTGCTGGTCATCTTTGTGGCTGCCTTCGTGCCGTCTGTCATCAACAGTTATACCGGCGTGCGCAATATCGACGTGCCGATCATCGAGGCCGCACGGATGCTCGACATCCGGGGCTGGAAGCTGGTGCGCGAGGTGCTGGTACCGGGCGCCTTTCCCATGATCTTTACCGGCCTGCGCCTGTCCTTGCAGGCCAGCTGGACGACACTTGTCGCAGCCGAGCTGATCGGCGCCTTGTACGGGCTGGGCAGCATCCTGAACCAGGGTGCACAGGACATCTACCCGGCCATGATATTGGTGGCGATGGGGTCCGTGGCCATCTGTGGTGCGGTGACGACAGGCTTGCTCGCCAAAATGGAAAAGGTCGCCATGCCATGGCGCATGGACAGGGCGGCGGCATGAATGCCTTGGAACGGATGTTTGGCAATGCCCCCGTACGACTCACGGCCGTCGGTACGCTCGCGTTCTTTGGGGTCTGGTACCTGGCCGGCTTGCTGCAACTGGCGCCCGCCAGATTCCTGCCGATGCCGCATGAGGTCGCGACAAAACTGCTCGAGCTGACGCAAGTCCCGTTTGCCGGATTCACCCTGCAGCAGCACATGGCGTCAAGCCTGCAGCGTTATGCCCTGGGTTTCGGTCTGGCCGCCGCGGTAGGGGTGCCGCTGGGGCTGATGATGGGTTGGTTTCGATGGCTTGACGACATTGTCACCCCGCTGTTCGATGGCATGCGGTTTATTGCGCCGGTGGCTTGGGTCCCGTTCGCCGCGCTGTGGTTCGGCACCGGTGCCGGCGGACCGACCCTGATCATCTTTGCCGGCGCATTCCCACCCTGCCTCATCAATGCCTACCGGGGGGCACGCGGCGTGGAGCTTCGCTATCTCGAAGCGGCCAACATGCTGGGGGTCGGAAATCTCAGGATCATCACCGAAGTACTGTTTCCTGCCGCCGTGCCATCCATCATTGCGGGCCTGCGCATCGGAGCCGGTCTGGGTTGGATGTCGCTGGTCGGCGCAGAACTGATTGCGGCATCAAGCGGAATGGGCTACCTCATCGTCAAGGGCCAGAGCGCCATTGCCACCGACATCGTGATGGCCGGTATGGTGGCCATCGGCATGGTGGGGGTCGTGATTGACGTGGCCCTGCGCCGCCTTGAAGCGTTCTTGCTCAAGCACCGCGCTGCCAACTGACGACAAGGACCATGAGCAATATTCAATTCAGCCACGTCGGCAAGCAATTCAAGCGGGACGGCAAGGCCCTGTCCATCATTGAAGATTTCGACTTCACGGTTCAGGATCAGGAATTTGTCGCCGTCGTGGGGCCATCGGGTTGCGGCAAGACGACCTGTATGCGCATGGCCGCTGGGCTCGAGTTCCCGTCCAGCGGGTCGGTCACGGTATCGGGGCGCGCCGTCACCCAGCCCGGTCCGGATCGGGCCGTCGTTTTCCAGCAGTTTGCGCTGTTCCCCTGGAAATCGGTGTACGACAACATCGACTTCGGCCTGCGCGCCAAGAACCTGCCCAAGGACCAGCGCCACGAGATCATCACCCACTACATCGCCCTGATGAACCTCAAGGGTTATGAGTCGGCGTATCCGCATCAGCTGTCAGGCGGCATGCAACAGCGCGTGGCGATTGCCCGCGCCTATGCGCTGGACCCGGATGTATTGTTGATGGACGAGCCGTTCGGGGCGCTGGATGCGCAGACCCGTGTCGTGATGCAGGAAGAACTGGTCAAGCTTGCGCGCACGAATCCGCGCACCGTCCTGTTCATCACGCATGCGGTCGAAGAAGCGGTCTATCTGGCCGATCGGGTCGTCATCATGACCAGTCGCCCCGGCCGGATCAAGGAAGTGCTCGACATCCGATCAGTGCGGCAGTCCGAGCACTGGGACCAACATCAGCGGATCGAGGACGTGATGGATCTGGCGTCTTTCGTGCATCTGCGAACCCGCATCTGGAAGTCCTTGCGCGAAGAACACGCAGGCACCGATCACTAGCGACTCAAACCTTTTTTTGTTTTTTTGAAGGAGACCTCCATGTTGAAGAAATCATTTGTGGTGTTTGCCATCGCCGCCGGCTTTGGTGGCACGTCGTTGGCCCAGGCCTTGACCCCCATAAAAATCAGCTATCAGCCATCGCTCTACTGGGCGATGCCATTCCACGTCGCAACGGAGAAGGGCTGGTGGAAGGAAGTCGGACTGGCGCCCGAGTTCAGCACCTTTCCAGCCGGGGTTCCGCAAATCGCGGCGGCCGCAGCCAAGTCCTGGGATGTGGGTGGCACCGGCTCCGTGCCTGCCGTGCTGGGCCATGTGCGTTTCGGCATCAAGACCATCGGCATCACCAACGACGAGTCCGCCGGCAATGCGTTGGTCGGCAGCGCCAAGAAGGCCCAGGAGTTCGCCAAGGACCCGGTGGCCGCGCTGCGCGGTCAAACCATCACCTTGACGCAAAATTCCACCGCCGACTTTGCGATCCAGTCGTGCCTGAAAAAATACGGTCTGAAGAAGTCGGATGTGGTCATGAAGAACATGGGGCAGGCGGAGATCATTTCCGCCCTGTCCTCCGGCAATACCGACCTCACGGGCCTGTGGGCGCCGAACATCTACACGGTCGAAGAGAAGGCCGGCGCCAAGGTGCTGTGCAGCGGCAAGGAGGGTGGCGCCATGGTGCCGGGTGCGCTGATTGCGCGCGGTGACTATGCCAAGGAGAACCCCCAGAACGTTGCCAAGTTCCTGGCCGTCTACCTGCGGGCCTGGAAGTGGATGGGTGCCCACAAGGCTGAATCGATCGCCATGATGAAGGACTTTTACGCCAAAGGCGGTGTCAGCATCAGCGACGCGTCCATGCGCAAGGAGTTCGACACCCGACCCACGTTCGACCTGGGCCAGCAGGTCAAGATGATGGACCGCAGTGTGGGCAACTCGCAGGTCGACGCATGGTTCACCCAGATATCCGTCTTCATGCGGGAAACCGGCGCAGTGCCGACCATCCCGCTGGCGCAGGACTTCGTGACCGGCGAGTACATGAGCATCGTTCAGGCCGATCCCAAGTTGCGCGAGTTTGCCAACAGCACCAAATAGCGGGCTCGCTGGTCGCCGACTTGCGCACAAGCTGTCTGACCCTCAAGCGTCATCAAATAAGGGACAACGCCTTGACCTTTACCTACCTGAAGACGGCGGCAAAGACGCCCGAGATCGAGGCTGCCAGCGCCCAGAAAATGGAGGCTGACATGCTCGCGGCAATCTTCCTGATCAATGGCTGTTCCATCTTGGCGCACCCATTTTTTGCCCCCAAAGGGAGGCAGGTAGCCCTGGCATTTGTCCGCCATCCTCCGATTTCTTCGCCGGCGTTGCCCACTGAGCGATGCCCCTGAGCGGGCCCAGCGTCACCCGCGTGTCTACTTCTCGCTATCCAGGTGCCCCATCTGATACGAGTCGTAGCGGGTGCCAGCCACTGCATCGGCGGGCACTGTGTTCTGAAGCCCCAACAGATCGTCGGCGCTCAACCTTAGCGCCAGGGCTTGCAATGACTCTTCGAGTTGCTTCGGCGTGCGCGAGCCCACCAGCGCCACCAGGTCCAGACCCCGCGCCCGCCCTTGCGCCAACACCCAGGCAATAGCCACTTGTGAGGCAGTGGCGTTCAACCCATTGGCCGCGCGCGCCAGCGCCTGCACCAGCGCCTGGTTGGTTTGCGCGTTGTCACCACTGAAGCGTGGCAGATAGGTGCGAAAGTCGGTGGGTCCTGCGGGCTTGGAACCGGAGAGCAGGCCGCGCGACAACACTCCGTAGGCCGTCACGCCGATACCCAACTCTGCCAGGACCGGAAAGATTGCAGCCTCGGGGCCTCTGCTGATAAGCGAGTACTCAATCTGCAAATCGGCGATCGGATGCACAGCATGGGCCCGTCGGATGGTGTCCGCTCCAACCTCGCTCAGGCCTATGTGGCGTACATAGCCCGCCTGCACCATGTCCGCCACCGCGCCGATGGTTTCTTCAATCGGCACACCGGGGTCGAGCCGGGCCATGCGATAAATGTCGATGTGATCTGTTCCCAAGCGCTGCAGGCTGTACGCCAAGAAGTTTTTGATGGATGCTGGCCGTCCGTCGACTCCGGTCCAGCCACCTGCCGGGTCGCGCAGCGCGCCAAATTTCACCGACAACAAGGCTTGGTCGCGCCGTCCCTTGAGCGCTTGGCCAATCAGGCTTTCGTTGTGGCCCATTCCATAAAAGTCGCCGGTGTCAATGAGGTTGATGCCCGCGTCCAGCGCGGCATGCAGGGTTGCGATGCTGCGTGCGTCGTCGGTGACGCCGTACATGCCTGACATGCCCATGGCGCCCAGGCCCAAGCTTGAAACTGCCGCCGGGCCGTGTTGGCCAAGCCGATGGGTGGGGATGAAAGTGGCGGACGTCAAGGAGGAAGAGGCTGAACGATCGGTCATGTGAAATCCTGGTTGCGGTGAATTGGAAGGTGAGTTTTGGACTTTATTGATTTCACTTCTATTGATAAACAGGTAGATTCATAAAACACTGTTCTGTAAATCAGGAACAAAATGCGCCAATTCGACCCAATCAGATCGACCAAGAACGGTGAGTCAACTACATGGGCATAGATCGTTTGAGGGCCATGGAGGTGTTCAACCATGTGGTGGAGCTCGGCAGTTTCACCCGCGCCGCCATCGCTTTGCAGTTACCCAAGAGCCGCGTCACCATGCTGGTGCAAGAGCTGGAGGCACACCTCGGCGTGCGCCTGTTGAACCGCACCACGCGCCGCCTCAGCCTGACCGACGACGGGGCGGTGTACCACCAGCGGGCGATGGCCATGGTGCAAGACATGGACGAGTTGGAGGGCTCATTGCGACGCGCCGTGGCCTCGCCCTGCGGGCGGCTTCGTGTCGATATGCCTGCGGCGGTGGGCCGTCATGTTCTGGGCCCAGCGTTACCGCAATTTTTTAGTCGCTATCCGCAAATGTCGCTCGACATGGGCAGCACCGATCGACCGGTGGACCTGATCGCCGAGGGTGTGGATTGTGTGATTCGCGGTGGGCTGGTGCACGACGAATCCCTGGTGGCACGTCCCTTGGGTCGATTCAAGGTGGTGACCTGTGCCGCGCCCGCCTACCTGGAGCGCTTCGGCACGCCGAAAACCCTGCAGGACTTGATCAGCCAGAACCAGGGGCAAGGCCACCGTTTCGTGAATTTTCATTCGGCCAAAACCGGGCGGGTGTTCGCGTTCGACTTCGCGCGTGGCGGTGAGGTGCATGCCCTGCACAGGCCGCATTGGGTCTCGTGCAACGATGCCAGTGGCTATGTGGCAGCGGGACTGGCGGGTATGGGTTTGATGCAGTCGCCTTGTACACGCCACATTGGTGAGTTGCTGGCCAGCCGCCAACTTGTGCCGGTTTTGCAGGACTGGTCGGCCGGCGACTTACCGATGGTGGTGATGTACCCGCGCAACCGTCACCTCAGCAGCAAGGTGCGGGTGTTTGCCGACTGGGTGGCTGAGGTGTTTGCCGCGGAGTTTTCAGCCGCGGACAAGCTGTACCCGTCAGCCGCCCCGCTCGCGTAGTTCGCGCAAGTCTCACGCAGGTTGCCGCCACGGGCATCGCCTACTTGCTTTTTACCCACGCACTGCAGCGCATTTCGGGCAACTCGGCGGTGTCGTTGTGCCTGATGGAGCCCTTGACCGCCTTTTGCCTCGCGATAGCCGTGATAGGCGAGCGCCCACCGGCAGCGGCCGTCGCCAGGCTGGCGTTGGTGCTGCTGGGTCAGGCGGTGGTGCTACGCGCAGAAATGCGCGGCTGAAGACTCAGGCGCAGGCACGTTCCAGTACGATGGTGCGTAACGTGGGGCACTATTCGATGGTCATTAAAGGGATCGCACTGGCGTCGTGTCTGGTGGCCTGGTTGTTGTTACCGGGGTTGGCACGGGCCAGTCCGGACGGCAACGGCGATCAGCCCAGTACCTCGGCACCGGTCGGCGAGACCTTGCGCGAGCAATTGACCCGGCGCCTGGACCGGCGGCGGCCAGAGACTCCGTGGCAGACCGAGATTGCGGGTCGGCCGCTTACCGTGTCGGGCGAGTTGAGCCTGGATCGTGCGCACACTGCGCAGCCGCTGCCGGACAGCGCTGGCAGGCAGCGTGGCAATCTGACAACCTGGGGTCTCGAAGTGGGGGGGTTCTACAGCCTGAACGATTCGGTATCGCTGTTTGCACAATGGCGTCTTGCCAGTGACCTGCAGCCGCAGCCGCCGGGTTTGCGCAAGCGTTGGAAGTCGCATGCGGAGCGCGGCGAGATGTGGCTGCACGGGCGGGACATCGCCGGCATTGGACTGGATGTCCAACTGGGCCGCATCAAGTTTGAAGAACAGCGCCGTTGGTGGTGGGACCAGGAACTGGACGCGCTGCGGCTGTACCGCGAAGGCGACGAAAGCGAATTTTCAATTGCCGCTGCACGCGAGCAGGGCCGCACCCGGAGCGACCAGCGGGGAATCGATAGCGGGCATGCGGGCGTGCGGCGTTGGTTGGCTAACGCCAGCTGGAAGTGGCATACCGATCAATCCATCGGGTTCTTTGTACTGCGCCATGACGACCGTTCGGCCACCGAAATCGTCGGGCAAACGGTGCCGGTACTGGCACAGGATGCATCCGACGCCAGGCTGACCTGGATCGGTGCGAGCGTGCGCGGTGACGTCGAGTTGCGCCCTGCAGAGTCCTTTGGCTACTGGCTTGAACTGGCGCGCCTGTCGGGTCGTGAGCATTCGCTGCAGTACAGCGCGCTCGCAGCTCCAGGGTCAGCCCCCCAAAGCACGGTGACTGGCGAATCGACCCACCAGCTACGCGGCTGGGCGGTGGACGCGGGCCTGCGCTGGCAAATGCCGCTCCCGGCCAAGCCACGCCTGTCGCTTGGCCACGCCACAACCTTTGGCGGCGCGCGTGGCCGTGCAGCGGATGGTTTCCGGCAGACTGGACTGCAATCCAACCAGGACGATTTTGGTGCCCAGAAGGAGTTCGCGCGTTACGGCGCAGCACTGGCACCCGAGCTGTCCAATCTGCGTATCACGACCATCGGAGTGGGTCTGTCGATGCCGGGAGAAAGCTCGCTCGACCTGGTGTACCACCGCTATCGGCAGGTCCAGGCGGCAACAGAACTTCGCGGTGCGCGGATCGACGCAAGCCTGACTGGGCTACAAACCAGCGTGGGCAGTGCTATCGACTTGGTGGCAACGTTTCACCCGTCGGAGCGCATGGAGGTGACCGCCACCGCTTCCATGTTCCGTGCCGGTTCCGCGTTTGGGTCGCTGGCCGGCCGCCGCTACCACTATGGAGCACTGGCCATGCGGGTTTCGTTTTGAGTCTTGAAGCTCACGCGGACGGTCAGCCCCCGCGTACCATCGGGCGCAGGCAAACCATCCAGCAGGAGGATGTCGGCACCGTGGCGCTGGGCCACCTCGCGCACGATGGCCAGGCCCAGCCCGGTGCCCGGCGTTGCGCCATCGGTCCCGTGCGACGATGTTCCACGAAAAAACCGATCGAATACGCGCTCCCGTTCTGCCAGCGCGATACCCGGACCGGAATCGGCCACTTCCAGCGTTACGCAAGACGGTGTCACATGCAATGCGACGTCCACCTTGCCCGCGCGCGGCGTGTACTGCAACGCGTTGCCAACCAAATTGTCCAGCAGCATCCGCAGGTGTTGCGCGTCACCCCGAACTTGAGCAGCACTTGCTGTCATCGGACCGATTTCGGCACCCAGGTCGATCCCGCGTGCGTGCGCCAGCACGCTGAAATCAGCCACCACAGACTTGACCAGCCCGGCCAGGTCTACAGCTTGAAACGGGCGATCGCTGGCGTCGGGCGCGAGGCGCGAGAGATGTAATAGTTGTTCGACCAGGTGGGTCGCGCGTTCGAGCCCGCGATAGATATCTGCCAGCGCTTCCTGGCGCATCACCGGACTCGTGGCTTTGTCCAGCAACTGCACTTGCAGCCGCAAGGCGGTGAGCGGCGTGCGCAGCTCGTGCGCCGCGTCGGCCGTGAAGCGGCGTTGCGCAGACAAAGACGAAGCGAGACGCGCCATCAGCGCGTTGACGGATTCAACCAGCGGCAGCAGCTCAGCCGGTAACGTTGCGGTAGTTATTGGCTCCAGGGAAGCGGCGCTACGCCTACCGACGTCGGTCGAGGTTTGGGCAAGAGGTGCCAGCCCGCGGCGCAGGGCGAAAGCCAGCAGCACTGCGATCAGCGCGAGCGTAGCCAGCAGATTCGGCAGCAAAATCTCGACCGCCGTATCGATGGCAAGTTCTTCGCGTGCGCCCATCAACTGGGCCGCCTGGATCAGGTGGGTCGGCGTACGCTCTGCATACACGCGCCATGCGCCTTGGCGGGTTTCCAGGGTCTGGTATCCCTCGTTGTCCACCCAGGGGATATCGGCCGCCGGAAACGAAAGGAAAACACGCTGCTTTTCCAGGCTCCAGATCTGCGTCACGAACCCGCTGTCTTCCAGATCGACTGCGGTACCGGCAGTCAGCGGCGGCATCGACACTTCGCCGCGGTAATGGGTGCGCACCGACACCGCCAGCTGGCGGAGTTGCTCATCGAATACATCGTTCATCTCCTGGCGCGTGAACTCATAGGTCGCAAAGCCCAGCAGCAGCCCCCCGGCTGCCAGTGCCAACGCCAGGCGCAGCATCAGATGCCGCCGAATCGAGACCACGTTACTCTTCTGTGACGCAATACCCGACGCCACGAACATTGCGGATGCGATCCGCACCGAGCTTTTTCCTCAGGTTGTGCAGATGCACTTCGACCGCATTGCTGCCGACCTCGGACGACCAGCCGTAGACGGAGTCTTCCAGGCGCTCGCGCGACAGCACTGCCCCGGGCTTTTGCATCAGCACCTCCAGCAAACTGAATTCGCGCGCCGACAATTCCACCGGCTGACCGTCGAGCCGCACCGTACGCGCAACCGGGTCGACACACAGCGGCCCGCATTCGAGCAGGGGCGAAGCGCTGCCCGCCTGGCGGCGTATCAGGGCACGCACCCGCGCGATCAATTCGTCCAGGTCATAAGGCTTCACGAGATAGTCGTCGGCGCCCGCATTCAGCCCGGCAATCCGGTCAGCCACGGCATCGCGTGCGGTAGCGATCAACACCGGCACCGGGTTGCGTCGCGAGCGTGCTGCCGCAAGCACCGCCAGGCCATCCTGGCGTGGCAGGCCCAGATCAAGGATCACGGTCTGGTAGACATTGTTGGCGATCGACAGTTCGGCCGCACGGCCGTCGCTCACCCAATCCACGCAAAAGCCGGCCCGCGTCAGGCCCTGGCACACCGCCTTGCCAATCATCGGGTCGTCTTCCACCAGCAACACGCGCATAGATTTGGAACCTACTCCTGTTCGCCACCGTCACCCGGCTGGCGCTGTGCCAAGGCCTGATCGAACGGGCTTGAACTTGCCAGGAAATGCTCACAGGCTAACCGGGTCCGCTTAAGTGCGACTTAAGTCGCCTTCGACAAACATCCGTCCCGTGACCGCGATTTTCCCCGCAGCGGTCATGGTGCAGCGCATCGCCGGGTTCGCGTGCACCCATTTTTGGGGCTGTTCGATAACCTCTATCTACGGAGTTTCTACCATGAACAAGATTGCAACTGTTGATCAACTTGCGCTGTTTGGACGAACTGCCATATCCGTGGCGGTCACCGCTTTTGTCGTGGGGGTCTCGGCCCCAGCGGTGATGGCGCAGTCGCCGCTGATCGTCCCTTTGAAAGATGCGCGCATGAAGATCGAATTGAATGCCACCGACGGCGACGTTGGAATACAGCTTTTTATCGACGCCGATCCCTGGAAACGCATGGATGTCTTCGACCCTTTTGGTGCCACGGTGTTCAGTTCGATTACCAGCGGCAGGGTGGGTCTGCAGGGCGGAACCGAGCTGTTCCTGGAGAGCGCCGAGCCAAGTTTCAACCAACTGTCGCTGGCAGCGTTTCTTGACCGTTTTCCGGTCGGCGACTACCGCATTCAAGGTGAAGGATTTGGCGGAGAGATATTGCTCGGCAGTGCCCGCTTCACGCACAACATCCCGCAGGGGCCACAGCTACTGTCACCGGGCGAAGGGGCTGAAGTTGATCCCAACAACACGGTGGTCCGGTGGAATCCGGTTCCCGCGCCAAACGGCAGCCCGATCGTGGGTTACCAGGTGTTGGTGGTCAACCCCGCTTCAGGATTTGCCGCCTTACCCAAAACGATTCTGGATGTGATGATGCCGGCCTCGGCGACGAGTATGGCAGTACCAGCCGGTTTTCTGCGCCCTGGAACCGAATACGAATGGGAAGTGCTGGCCATCGAGGCGGGCGGAAACCAGACCTTGACGGTCGGGCATTTCGAAACCGGCCTGATCAGCGCAGTGCCCGAACCGTCGCTGGCAGCGATGCTGGGTCTGGGTGTTTCGTTGATTCTGACCGTGGCGCGCAGGCGGACGAAAAAAGCGGCCTGAACAGGCCTGCGGCAGACAATGGCGTGCCGGGCGGTACCCGGCGCGCCCATTGTCAACTGTGTTGCAGGTCGTGCGCCGCGTGATTTCGAGCCACCTGCTCGGGCAGACCGGGCTGAAGGCGAGGCAAGCAGACAGCGGCGCGGTCACGCTGATCCAGCGCTTGGGGTCTGCGGCCAATCTGACATTCACCTGCACTGCCTGGTGCTGGACGGCGTGTATCGGCGCACCGACGGCGAGCCGGTGTTTGTGCAGGCCGATTCACCCACGGGCGAGGAGTTGCCGGCGCTGCTGCACAAGATCGTCACGTGCCTGATGAAGCCGCTGACCCGCCGCGGCGTGCTCATTGCAGAGCATGAGCAAGGGGGATCGAGCTACCTGGTGCCGCGGCCCCGGCTGCATCTGATTCGCTTCCTTGGGGTGCTGGCGCCCAACGCCAAATGGCGGGCCATGGTGGTGCCGCAGGGCCCCGAGCGGGTCGCCAGCCTGCAGGCAGCGGTGATCGCGCGAATCCTCACGCACCTGGGACTGCCAGCGCGCGCGCCGCCCCGGGCGCTGGCGAGGGGCGGTTTTGCGCAGGCAGACTGATGAAGGCCAAGGCGGCCCGGCGCCCCGGGCTGCGGACAAGGGCTGCGCGTGGCGCGGGTATAGCCCGGTGAGGGGCTATCGAGCGCGCGGGTTTACCCGATGCCCAGGCGGCTTTTGAGGTCAGGTGGCGGGCCTGCCGCTGATGCGCGTGCGTTCGGCCAAGCCCAGACTTGTCCCATGCACCGTCCCTGAGCGGGCGAGTGCGTCCCAGTGGGAGCGGAAGCATACCGTTTGAAAAACCCATGCCCGCGGAATGTGCCCCCAGAGGCTTTTCGCTTTGCCCCCTTGTGTGCCCCCAGGACTGACCAGAACATGGCATACTTTTTTGGACCTCGGCGCACGCCACTCAAGGTATTTTCAAGCGAAAAGCGAAAAAAGCCGGAGGGCATTGGGCCATTCCGGCTTCGAGAATGGTCCCGCCAGTAGGAATCGAATTTAGCTATGAATGACGCATGAAATAAGGGTATCAGTTGCCGGCGATCAGGTTTGTTCCCCGACTTGTTCCCCGCTAATCGCAATGTCACATTCAACTGCCCACTTTGGATGACTCCCAAAGTTGACGATAGTGCTCGACCTTCAATGCTGCGAGATCCTCATCAAGGCGTTGAACTAACGCAGGCGATCTCTCAGCCAGCTTGTTAAATGATTGTGTGACCGAATACACCACCTTGTCATCCAAGATCAGCAGCCGATCATGCAATTCCCTTGGTGTTGTAGTTCGAACTTCAAGCGGCCTGTCAGTGCCATATTCATTGGCCCAACGAGCAGCCATCGGATCCAGCCAACTCTTTGGATGATTGAACGGATCACTCAACAATCTGAGTGACACGTTTTCGGGTGCCAAAGGAGCGAAGTCTGTGAAGAACTTGGCATCCATATACGGATCGATCACCATTGCGTCGGTATTGGCGATGCCCAGAACTTTCTTGATGACGATCGCAGTGGACAACGAGGCACCGGCAACGAGAACAGCGCCCCTAAGTTCATCTGGAGCCAGAGCTTCAGCGTAAGCTAGCACTCGAAAAACGATCGCGGTGATCCTTCGCGCGGCCTCCTGGCTGAGGGTGCCCCCTAATTGGTCACTGGCGCTAGCAATTCCGATGCTATCCGCGAGGTTTCCCGTCACTTTGACCAATTCTGTGGCCCGCCCGAGCCAAAGATATGTTTCGGGTGGAAGCGATCCTCTGCCGCTCAGCGATGGCATTTCAGACACCAACTGCGAAATCTGGAGATAGAGTACTTTTGGATCGGTAGCCACTGGCTCTCCTGCTAGGTTGACGCAGGATAGCACCGGTACAGGTGCCGTCTAAATGTGCCAGTGGGCGCTACAAATTTGGCCCCGCATACACCGGTTGTCGGCGCGAACCAGCTAATTCAAACTGGACCCTTGAGCACTCCAATGCCCCGCAGTGCATCAACTACTTGCCGCAGTAAATGAACCTCCCGCCGACTTTCCTGCCGTTGCCTGATGCGGTGCAAACGCCTGTAGGTCCGTCCCAGTCGGTGGTGGTGGTTGGGCATGGCGATCCTTGGTTGTGGTCGCGCCATCGTGCCGATATTGTTGTCGGTGCGCATCGCCAGAATGGTTGATGCAAATTTTCAACGCCTGCCATGTCACCGGGCCACATAATCCGATCAACTTCGATAGGTCATCCATCGAATCCCTTATCGCTACCGCGCATTGTGTGGTTCTGTCCAACAAGATGTATCTGCCGAAGGAGGTTCTCTTTGAATCTACAGTCTTGGCCACGCGGCAGATAGTTGCTATTCGTAGGCCTCAAAAAAAGGGCGGTTCGCGCACCCGCACCGCACGTTCCCGTCGTGCGCGCAAACTTGAAGGAGCGAAAATGACAGTTGTACAAGGTGGTGTCGATCTCTTTCCCTGGTCTGTACCTAAGGACTTCGAAAGTGCATTGAAGTCAAACGGTGTACCAATTACATTCAATAGCACTACTAAACTTGGAGTGGATATCGCAGTTGTGGACGCTTCGATAAAAATGGCCATCCTCAACACTAGGACGGAAGCGATACGACAGAAACTGGAGCGTCTTCTGCAGAACGGGACCAAAGCCCAACGTTTGGAGTTTGTTTTGGGAGAAGGAATCTATCACTTTCCGGAGGATTTGGACATGGTCGCCGAACGCGACGCGCCAAACTTGTGCCATCGATTCTGTGAGGTCACTTATTTTGTTGTATGCAGTTTCACGGATAATGGTGAACAGGTATGCCGCGAGCTTGCGAGAAATATTTGTACGTTCGAGTGCAACTGAGGCCTTTCAAGAAGTACGCGCTAGGTGGTTGATTTGTGTAGGGGTCGGGGGCGGTCCAAGTGTCTAGCGAGTCGTCCCTGTCCCGTCGCTTCCCTTGATTTCATTGCAAACCCGCTATCTGCAGGTGTTTAGTGTGCGCGCACCTGCGCGCGCGAGACAGTCAACTTACGCGCGATCACGGTGCAATGCTGCGGATCGCCTTGACGACTACCTGACTCAGGGCTTCCGCCCCTTCCTGATGTCGACAACCCGCGCCGGCGGCGCCGACGGTTTGTACTTGCCACGGGTTGCAGCCGACTTGGCGATCTCATCGGTGGTTTGACCCTTCGTGAGTTTCGAGCGCAGGACGTTGGAGTACATCAGCAGGTTGCGTGCGAAATCGATGCGCAGCTTCACATCAGCTTCCGGGTTGTTCATCACGTCCCGCAAGAACACCGTCGGGTCGTCGTACGGCTTCGCCGGTCCAGGCACCGGTGCAACTGGCTTGCGTGGCCGTCCAGCACCAGGTCGAGCACCGCCCGTGTTGGGTCGTGATCCACCGCGTCTGCCTTTGACGCCGCTCATATGATGAATTCAGTATTGGCCAGCTTATTGTCCAAATGAGAGTGTGTCCTGGTCTATGCCTGAAGGCGAAAGCTTGTCTTGCTCACTCGTGTACGGGGCGAATGACATCTCATCGACCTTTGCAAATTGGGTTTTGTGACTTCCGACCTGGCTGCTCAGATTAAGTGGAGTTGGCCAGCAGCCGCGGCTTTGCGTCCCCAGCGTATGCAAGGCATCCCACCGGCTCGTGTCGTACGAACATGGCGCTCAACTTATGCCCTCGTCCAGTGCTCTTCAAGAATCACTGCTTCGACTCACGAAGTTTGGCGTTGTCGGCCATCACTTCTCGCATTCGTTGCAAGTGCGCCTTTCGCTCCGTAGGGGTCATCTGGTGCAGTTTCTTGAAAAGCTGCACAAGTTTCGCTCTTGCGATCGGATCAGTCGGCAGGGGTGACATCTCGTACAACACCAGATTTGGCATTCTGCCTAACAATTCGACCGGCTTTCGAGACCAGCGAAAACGCTGCAACCAGCCCGAAGAACGGGACCAATTGCCAAGCCACATTTCCCCACGCAGTGGCGCGACTCTGTTCGACAGCCATGGAAAGCTTGTACAGGCAGTACATTGGCAACCAAAAGCCGACCACTGCAAGCAACCCGACCAATGCACCGAAAACAGTTCCCTTTTCCGACTCAGCAAAAGATCCGTAGATGAGTCCAAATCCGAGGGCAAGGGCTATTGACCACAGAAACCAAGTCCGTCGAATCTTGATTATTTCGACACGTATTGGTGAGTACTCCACAGCTTATCTCAATGAGTTGTCCGAAAGAATCGCTGCGCCACCATTAGCGTTCGGAGTTCCGTGTACAGGAAACACAGGCTCCTTAGGTTGGCAGCACGAATTGTCACGGTGTGCGATCACGCCAGTAGTCTGCAATGAGTGCGACCGGAAAATAGATGCCAGCTGAATATATCCACTGGCCTATGCCATATTCGATGCGGTCAGGGTAGCCGCTCGGCACAACGAGCCCCCAAAGATGTTCATTGGGAATGGCGATAAGCCCCAAGCTGGCGCTCACCGGTATCCACAGCCAGAAGCGCGTAACTGGGTCCTTGCTTTCCGAGTAGCAAAAGGCCAATCCGGCCAGCAGAGCGACTGCGAACGCAGGCCTGTTACTAAAGAGATCCAAGTCGCGCCAACTCGTGGCTGGCCAGTGAACCCAAAGGTTCAAATGAAATCCGATTTCTACTGAGACAAATGCCCAAATGGCTGGAAATAGGATTGACCATGCAGAACGCTTATCAGTAGTCATCGCGCCCCCAGAATCTTTGCTGAATTCACTCAGTGCCATCATGACTGAAAGCCGACGGCGAAGCAATTTGGAAATGAGCGTCTCCGTCGCGCAAGGAGACGTTTGCCGCTGCATACTCGCCACAAACGCTGCTTTGTACAGCAACATCTCCCGACTGTGCCCGAGAAATTACCGGTCAACTTTACGATGTGATTCCTGCATCAATGCCTGCCAAGCCACCGTATCCAGGACCCCTGGAACCATCAACCAATTGCCTGGCCCGACCCGCTGCAATGTCGCTTCGGCTGTCTCACCTGGCAGCATCGTCACTACCCCGCAACGAGCCTCTGTTGATGCCCCGCCTGCTGCCTCCAGTGCGGCAATCCGCGCGTCAAGGGATGTTCGCATGTCGTTTCTCCAATGCTTCTATGCGGGCGGTCAGTTCGTCGACCTCTGCGATCTTCGACACCGTGCCCAGTGCTGCGATGAGTTGTGCTGCCTGCCCAGGCGCAAGGGCGCCAGCCATGGCGGCATCAAGCACGGCACCTGCCTTCGCTGTCATCGTGCCATCAACTGGCATGCCAGGCACCACGGCGGGCAACTCCAGTGGCTTCAAGGCAGGCAACACACGCTCCAGGATCAGGCGGGCCGCTTGCACGTCACCTGCCTTGGCTGCAGTTCCCAGCGCTGTAAGGATCTCGGAGACATCACCGGCCAATGCGGCGCGCAGTTTCTGCAATTGACCGTTGCCAGGCGGGCGGCCGCTCGGGTTGCCCGACTGGCCGGCCTTCCACCGTCCGAGGCGTTTGCTCTTGGGTTCCGTCATCTTGTTTTCCTCCTGCTTTTTCAGGTCGACGTCGGATTGGAAAACCCATCGCACCGCTGCAATAGGTTCACAAGGTCCGTGGATAGCTGTGCATCATTCGCCCGGGTCGCCACCCCTGCCCGTTTCCAGTTCCCACGGCGCATGCCCCGTTGCAAGTGCGCGCATTCCAAGCACAGCCGTCTATCGTCTGATTCACGATCCCGTATCACCAGCCTGTCGGCCAGCGCCTCAGCGTTGATGACGCCCACACCTTTACTGATGAAGCGCAGCAGCTGCGCCGAGAAGGTGGCAATCTCGCCGGTGTTCATCGCGGTAGAGTGCGGCCAACACCAGCGATCAGGATCAGGCGCATGGCCCGCCGCCATCTGGTTGCCGTCAGATTGCGAGGTATCAGGGGTATCAAGGGTGCAGGACGCATGGGTATTGGCTTTGCGCTGATACCCATAGATCTCCTGCGGGGTATCTAGGGTGTCAAGATCCATGCTTTGCAGGCGTGCGAGCAGTGATTTCAGGCCCATATCAACCTCCCACGTTCAAGCGAGCCGAATCAACATGGTAGAGCTTGATCCCCTGCCCACGGATGCGACGGAACTTTGCTCGCTTGCCATCGGCGCCCGTTGCCTCGATCGCGCCGCATTCCTGCAGCGCGTCGAGTGCGCGATTGAAGTCGAATCCCTTGACCGCCTCGCGCATGCCTTCGGCCGTGAACAAGTAGTGCCGCCCGGCTTCTCCGGACAGCCACCATCCAGCCCTGTCGCGCACCATCGCGGATCGTTGCTCGTCATCACCGTCCACGTCAGAAAATCGGCTGTCGCCGTGACGCTCGATGAAGCCAGCCACGCGCTCCGCCACTTGATCGCGCTCGAGATTGCCCCGACCCTTGCCGCGCAGCTCTTGCCACGCGGCAAAGCCGACCGCCGCCGCCTTGATCGCCTCGCCCTTGGGCCATCCTGTTATGCCGTAGTCCGTTGCCAGTTCGCCAGCCAGCGCCAGGATGGCG
Organism: Rhodoferax sp.; assembly: GCA_031396205.1. Classification (GTDB taxonomy): domain Bacteria; phylum Pseudomonadota; class Gammaproteobacteria; order Burkholderiales; family Burkholderiaceae_C; genus CAISIP01. The sequence continues at coordinate 2,986 of JANNKH010000021.1, read as the reverse complement.
AAGCGCGCCGCAGCCCGTTTGGCCTGCCCCTCGTCGTTCGCCGCCTGTAGCGCGGGCAAATTCTTAATGGTGTCTAGTGCTTCGGTAAAGCTGGCCTCATGGTCGCGCGTCAGTTTTTCCAGGAACGCCCGGCCAGGGTGGCCGCAATTGGTCACTGACTCCCGTTTTAGCGCGTCCGAGAACGCGGTGCCGCTTGCGTGATGGTGCAGATCGTCCCACGCGCCGTACAAGCGCTGCGCCGGTACGTCGAGGAGCCGCACCGACTGCCCCGCCTTGATACGATGTCCACCCTCGGCCATCGTGGTGCCGATGGTGCGCTCGCCGCTCGATAGCACGCTGCACCGCCACCGGGCCACGGCCCGAGCAGCGCCGGTACGACTGGCGCGTTGTTTGCCGCGACCGTTGCCCAACGCGTACACGATGGTGCCGACCTCGCGCGGATCGCATTCGCTGATTTCATCCAACGCCAGCAGGGAATCATTGAACAAGGCTGCTACACCTTCCATGCCGTTACCGGTCGCACGCCAACTGCGCCGGAAGTTTGCCCCGCCCCATACACTACATGCCGCTTCAATGGCGGTAGTCTTGCCTGTCGAGCTGTCACCAATGAAGTGGATGCCGCCGCTCTCGGCATTGCATCGCGCCAGCACCGGCCCGGCGAATGCCGTACATAGCGCCAGGGTCAGCAGCGGATTGCCCACCGCCAACGCCGCGATCCCTGCCTGCCATCCGGCCAATGTCCCAGCCGTGGTGTATTCATCCTGTCCACGCTCACCCGACTGGTAGGCCACCGCCGCCGCCTTCGGGCCGATCACGTCATCCGGCAGTACAAACGCTTTGAAGTCGGCGCCAGCCCAGCCAGTCTGCAGTGCGCACTGGATGCGACGATTAGGTGCAATGGCCTGCAGATACGCGGCCAAGTGGTGCCGTCCGTATGGATCAATTTCCACGCCCATCGCCAGCAGTTCGCCGCGCAAGTCGCTGCAGTCGCCGCGCAATAGGTCCATCGGCATGGCCCAGGTGCGCAACTTGCCTAGCGTCGTTCTAAAGCGCAGTAGCCGGCCATAGTTGCCGGCGTTGGCATCTGTGGTCACCGCGTCGAGATACAGGGGACTGCAAACCCATTGCTGTGTCAATGTCGGCGGCGCCTCGCCCCGGCCGGGCTTGATCCCGAAGTGCCACACGCCCGGCCGATACTTCACGCCACCGGCATTAATCCAGTCGTCGAGAACTCGGAACACCGGCCGCTCTGATTCACTGGGGATGATGCCTTTGGGCGCCTCGCCTGATTCCCGTGATACCCCTGCCGAATCAACCGGGGTATCGGTGAAACTCGCATGGCTATTGGCTTGCACCCCTGATACCCCCGCTTCCTGCTCAATAGTTGAGGTCAGCATGCCACCTCCTCAATTTCAGCGAAGCATTCGCGTACAGCTGCCAGGCCGACCAGTGCATGGAGGTCGTTAAAGTCCGTGGCTTTGGGTGGGCGATCCGCCGGGAATCTTGGTACTGCGACATATCCGCCGACAGCCAGCGCGGCCTGCTTGGCTGCAGTCAAGCCCGGATTGCCTTCAGTTCGGTGATCGTCGTCCGCCGCGATGGTGATGATCAAGCACGGGTACTTCGCGCGCAGCGCCCGTGCCACCGGCAGCAGGTTGCCGCAGTTGAACGCAATCGCTACAGCGCACCCCGTCGCCTCGTGGATCGTCGCACAAGTCGCGAAGCCCTCGGCCACCACAAGCATGCCGCTGGGCCTGCCGATGCCGTGATAGCAGCCCTTCACCTTGCCGCCGGGCATAAATCGTTTACTGCCGTCTGGGGCAATCGTCTGCAAGCTGTGCAGGGTGCCCGCTGTATCGCGCATGGGTATCACCAGGCTGTACCCGTCGAACCTTGCACCGTAGGGCTTGATGCCTTTGCGGGTCAGGTACTCATGCGCCGTTGCCGGGCGCGCGGCCTGCCACTGTGCCGTCGCCGCGTCTCCAGCATGCTGATGACGCTGTGCCTGTTCCGCGTCACGCTGTGCCCGCATAGCCTTGACGCGCGCCCGGTGGCCTGCCCGCTCTGCCGGCGTCATGGTGGTATCAGACTTCGCGCACCAGGTAGATTGCAGGCCCGCACGCCAGCAGCCAAAAGCCCCAGCGGCTACACCGTCAAGGTGAAACACGTAATAGCCCGAATCATCACGGGCCTTGCCGTTGCTGCTGAAGCGGTGGAGTGCGCCGTCTGCATTGATGTTGTCGGGTGGGGTCAGCCCCGCCGCCGCCATGGCCGTCTGAAATTCTTGCTTGGGGTTCGCGTTCATTTGGACACCCCCAGCTTCCGGGCAAATACTTGCAGTTCTTCGAAGTCTTGGCAGTAGCGGCACAACCCGTATTTGCACACCAGATAATCACCGCTCTTGCCTTTGTGGACGATGTGGCCAGCCAACGCAAGCTCCGCGATCTGCGTCGCCTCCGCTTTGCGATGCTGTCTGCCAGTGGCAAAATCCTGATCGTTTGTTGTGTCGATATCCAGGCCCTCAGAGTTGCGAGCTCCGGGGGCCTTTCCATTGGTGCTGCAGGTCACTTGCACAGCGCCAGCAGGGGATACTGCGCCGCTCATCCCGCCGCCTGTGTAACGTCGTTCGCCTCGGCTTTCACGAGCCAAGCGCGAACGTCAGCCACGCGCCAGGCGGTTATGCGCTCGGAAAGCTTGACTGGCTTCGGGAACTGGCCAGTTTTGCACTTGCGCCATAGCGTGGCGGAGCTGAATGGCACGACATCGGGAATAAGCTGGGCCTGTCGCAGATAGCCGGCGTCTGGCAGCTTATCGAAGGTTGATGCGGAGGGAGTTGTCATGGTGCGTCGTTCCGTGTTGTGAAGTACGGACGCATCATTTTTCGGGGACTATCATCTCCCGCAACCCTCATCCATCTCCCAGTTTGGGTGATACCCGAAGGAGGACACCTCTCCCTTATTTCGGCTCGCTGATTTCCCCTGCATCG
>JANNKH010000013.1:0-17868 GCA_031396205.1 Rhodoferax sp. | reverse complement strand
CCAAGGAAGCCGGCGGCAATCAAATTCAGCTCTGTGAATCCAACGCCTGAGACGCGCCCGTCGATGGCGGCTCTCCTACAATTTGGATTCCATTCAAATCTTTACGGGAGCTGACATGGGTAAAGTGATGGCTGTGCTGGTTCTGTCGCTGGCCTTCGCACCGGCTTGGGCCCAAAAATCCTGCGATGAACTCAAGACCGAGATCGCCGCCAAGTTGGAGGCCAGGGGCGTCAAGGGCGCGCAGCTTGACATCGTGGCGAGCGACAAGGTCAAGGACCAAAAGGTGGTCGGCAATTGCGCCGGTGGTACGAAGAAAATAACCTAAAAGAAAGGCTGACCTTGGCGCACACCGGGGTAACCCTACGCCAAAGTTAACGCCGTGGGCGTGTTGCGTCGCTGTCACGCATCCTGGCTGCCGTGCTGCCGTGCTGCCGTGCTGGCGGGTCTCGCCATGGCAGCCCATGCCTTGGAGCTGCCCACACAGCGGCTGGCACCGGGAGGCGTGGCGAACTTGGCGCTGGGCAGTCCCGACCACGCGACCAGGGTCAGCTTCAATGGTGTGCCGGTGCTGGTGGTGCACGATGGCGCACAGTGGCACGCTGTGGTCGGCCTGGCCTTGAGCCAGACGCCTGGCAGCGTTAGCGTGGTGGTGCAGCGCGAGGGGCAAGCCCCAACGCGGCTGTCCTTGGAGGTCGCGCCGTTTGCCTACGACGAGCAACGTCTCAATGTGGCGCCGGGTCATGTTGATTTGTCCGCGCCAGACCTCGCGCGCTACGAGCGTGAGCGTGCCCACTTGGCAGGGGTGATGGCCACCTGCAGCGAAACAGTGCCCGCCAGGTGACCCGGTACAACCTTGCGTACATCAACCATGCACAGCACGCTGGCGACAACGGGCGCGTGGTGGGTTATGACAACCAGCATGGGTATCACCACCGGCACTATTTCGGTGTTGTGGCTGCGGTTGAATTCACGAGTTTTGACGACACAGAAGATCAGTTCCAGGCCGATTGGGCCGCACGCAGGAGAACAGCATGAAAAATGTCACGCTCAAGGCAGGTAACGAACAAGATTTTTTTAGCAGAGGGAAGGTGTTGGCACGATTGGCTGACGCTGGTCAACCGATGCCAGAGGAGCGTACTGTCAGTTTTGAAGATCCTGCCGATCTGCTGCGCCTGCTGACTGCCAGCCGACTGGAAGTGTTCCGCAGCGTCAAGGCTGAACCGGGTTCGATCACAGTCATCGCTGGGCGATTGCAGCGCGATCGCAGCGCTGTCAAACGCGATGTAGACCAGTTGGCACAAGTTGGCCTTGTGACGATTGAGACCAAGCCTCTTCCAGGTCATGGTCACATGAAAGAGATTCGAGCGGCCGCAGGCATTTTCCGCCTCGAAGCGACGGTCATGTGACCAGTTTGGACGGTCATGGTCATTGGCTGCAACTCAAAGTGTTGTGCAAATGAAATGTGCGGTGTTGAGAGTTGGTTCACCCTAAGGCAGGTATCAGGCAATCCCTTCTATGACTGACCCCGGTCAAATTCGGGTGCCCGGTTTCACGACGTAGTCACCAGAAAACTGCCAGTTGATGACCGGCCACAGTTTTCGGCCGCGGCGATCCTCGCAACCCGACAGCGCATCGACTCGGGCCTGGCTTCATCCGCATTTGTGAACGATGCTGACATTGCGTTGAGCCCATGATCGGCGCCCGGCCATAGGAATCGGGCCCTCGACGGGGGCCTGATTCGGGGTTGCAGGATCAAGCCGACTCGTGTAGCGACTTCGAGTACGGACGACGAATCCCCGGCCGACCCGACTGGTCCATCCGTGGCCCGTCGAGTCCACGCTACCGAGGGCGGATCCTGGTGATCTGGCTCATGAAGCGACATGTTTCGAGAGCCGTCGGAAGTCACCGTCCGGCCTCCCTGCATGCATAGACATTTGGGCACGCCATCCCGAATCAGTGCTTCGTCCAAGCTCCAATGGCACCGGAGAGGGACGGCCTTTGATGGAAACATCGGTACTTCCATCAACAGCCACGAGGTGACCACCATGTCTCAACCCAGCCAACGCGAGCCAGCGTTTCTGCGCCGCAAGGATGTCCAAATCCGCACAGGTCTTGCGCGCAGCACCATCTATCTGTACGTCCAGCAAGGCGCCTTCCCCAAGCCCGTGACGCTCGGGCCGCGCGCCGTCGCTTGGCTCGAATCGGAGGTCAGCGCGTGGATCACCGAGCGCGTCAGGATTGCACGCGACCACCAGCGCGCGGCGCGTTAGCCTGGCATGGTGGGCGACCACACGCTGGCGGCGATACGGCCCGGGACGCGACCCATGCCGGGCAATTTCCGGCGATTCCTATTCAATCGCCGATTGCTCCCGAAGCCTGCGGACTACTACGCCGGCGAAGGCGTCAAGTTGCTCGGACGCGGTGCCTGGCGCGACGCCCTATGCCCGTTCCACGCGGATACGAGCCCGTCATTGCGGGTGCGCATCGAGACCGGCGCATTTCGCTGCATGGCGTGCGGGGCGCGTGGCGGCGACGTGCTGGCGTTTCACATGCGCCGGCATGCAGTGCGGTTCATCGACGCGGCGAAGTCGCTCGGCGCGTGGGAGCTTGCGCCATGACCATCACCCAGGAAACGCCGATGGACGCAGCGCGCCGGCTGGCCGCCGGCGCCTTGCTTAGCGGCTTCAGGTTCGAGGCGCTGCACACCTACACCAACCGAGATGCGACCCCGCTTTATTGGCACATCCGTGCCAAGTATCCGGTGACGGGGAAGAAGTGGATTCGGCCAATGAAGCTCACCGGCACGGGGTATGAGTTGCGCGAGCCGATGAAGCCCGTCAATGGCAAGCCGCTGTACCGGCTGCATGAACTGGTATCCCGCCCCGATGACGTGGTGATCCTCACCGAAGGCGAACGCAAAGCGGACCAGCTGGCCGCGCTCGGGCTGCTGGTGACGATGTCGGGCGCGGCGGATTCCGCAGGCGAAGCGGACTGGCATGCGCTGGCCGGCCGTGATGTGTTGATCTGGCCCGATAACGACGCATCTGGCCGGCACTACGCCGATGCAGTATTGGCTGCGCTGAGGCCATTGGGTTGCAGGGTGAAGGTGATCGACGTCGACCTGGTGGGCCTTCCACCCAAGGGCGATGCCGTTGACTGGCTGGCCAGCCATCCGGAGACGAAAGCGGGAGATGTGCTGGCTCTGGCGTGTGAGCAAGATCCGGGAATCGCGCCAGGCGACGATGGCGCGAAAGTCCCCGGGTCTGACGCAGCCCAAGCCGATGCGCACGCCCAGGCAGCCGACGATCCGATCAACAGCTGCAAATACGGTGGCGGCCGATTCGAGCTGACCCAGCGCGGGGTGTTTTTCACTGGAACCGACCGTGACGGCAACACGAAGGCGCCTGTGTGGGTGTGTTCCCCATTGGGGGTCATCGCCAAGACGAGAGACAGCAAGAGCGGGGAATGGGGCCGGCTCCTCGAATGGTTTGATGACGACAACGTCCGGCACCAATGGGCCATGCCTCTGGAACTACTGGAAGGCGACGGTACCGACGTGCGGCGCGAACTGGCGCGCCTGGGCTTGCACATCGCCACAGGCCGCTCGGCCCGTGATCTGTTGGCGGCCTACATCAAGGTGTGGCCGGTCGAACAGCGCTCGCGTTGCGTCGAGCGGCTCGGCTGGCATGGGGCGGTCTACACACTGCCGTCGGAGACCATCGGCGACGCCGGCGAGCTGGTGGTGTTTCAGAACGCGCATGCGATCGAGCCCGCATTTGCGACTGCTGGCACCGCCGAAGAGTGGCGCGATTCGGTGGCGGCGCTGGCAGCGGGCAATACGCGGGTGGTGTTTGCGATCTGTACGGCATTTGCAGGGGCGCTGGCCGGACTGGTTGGCGAGGATTCGGGAGGACTTCACCCGCGCGGCAAATAGTCTTGTGGCAAGTCGACGGCACTCAAGGCCGCGGCGTCTGTGTGGGGCGATCCCCTAATTTATGCACGGGCTTGGCGCGCCACAGCCAACGGCCTGGAGGGCCTGGCATCGCTGCATAACGATGGTTTGCTGATTCTGGATGAACTCAGCCAGTGCGACCCGAAAGAGGCAGGGGAAGCGGCCTATTTGTTGGCCAACGGTCAGGGCAAGGCGCGTGCGCACCGAAACGGGACGGCACGCGCCGCGCTGCGCTGGAGGTTGCTGTTCCTGAGCGCTGGCGAGGAATCGCTGGCGGCGCTGATCGCGCGCACTGGACGCAACGCCAACGCCGGGCAGGAGGTTCGGCTGGCCGACTTCGACGCCGATGCCGGGGCCGGCTTGGGCGCCTTCGAGACCTTGAACGGATGCGCCAGCCCGGCGGCGCTGTCGCTGGCCCTGAAGGACGCGGCGACACGCCACCACGGCGCGGCCGGTGTGGCCTGGCTGCGAGCCATCGTCAATGACCGCGACAAACTGGCCGACCTCATCACCGGTGGCGTGCGGCAGTTCGTTGCCGAGAACATACCGCCAGAGGCGGCCGGGCAGGTGCTGCGCGTGGCGCAGCGTTTCGGTCTGGTGGCAATGGCCGGCGAGCTTGCGACGCAGTGCGGGGTGACGGGCTGGATTGAAGGTGAGGCCACCCAGGCGGCAAGTCGATGCTTTGCCGCGTGGCTGGATTCCTTCGGGGGTGCTGGCAACCGGGAAGACCGGATTCTGCTTGCGCAGGTGCGCGGATTCTTTGAGACGCACGGCGCCAGTCGCTTCGAGGACGTGGGCGCGAGCATCGATCAACGCGTCATCAACCGCGCCGGGTTCTACCGGGCGGGGCTGGACGGGACCAGGGAGTTCCTGGTATTGCCCGAAGCCTTCAAGCGTGATGTGTGCGCCGGATTCGACCTGAAAGCCGCGACACAGTGTTTGCTGACGCAGGGCTGGATCTTGCCAGGGGGCGACGGCCGGCCGACACAGAAACCCCGCTTGCCTGGCATCGGCACGGCGCGGGTGTACGTCTTCACGAACAAGTGGGCCGACGCCGAATGAGGCTCGATTTCTCGACCCTCATGCAAGCTGCTGAAAACATGCGGGGACAACTGGGGACAATGGGGACACCAGCAACGACGCGGGTTTCGGTGTCCCCATCTTTCTGGCCGCCGCGGCACGCGGCATTGGCACCGATGGCGCTTGCTGCTGCAAGTCGGTTCATCGGGTTGAGCCCTTGTCCCAGGGCTCCGGGTGCGCCAGGTGGCGCCTCGGCTGACGTGGCCCGCAGTGTGCCGGCTTCGGGCAGATCGCGTTGCACGGTCTGCGGATTCGACGCGCTTTGAGCTCGTCACTTTGGGCTGGCACCAACTGCGGCCGGTGGTCCGCCCAGGGAAGCTGGGGCAATTTGCGCGTCGTCACTACTGGCTGGCGCCGCGTAGTGACGACGCGGTTGGCGCAGGGTTTGGCTTGGGACGGGGCGCTCGCGGGGTTGCAGCAGCTTGACATCGGCTGTCGCCGCTTCGCTCCGGCAGGCCGTGCTCGGTGGCGCAGTAGGCCCTTGGGACTGGCTGTGATGCCGGTCGGGTCAGGGCGGGCATCGGTCCTGCCCGATTCCTTACGGGTATCTCCAAGCCTTTCGGCTGCCGGGTTTCAGGAGATTTGGCCGGCGATGGCGCCCGGGTATGCGGGCATGGGCGATGCGGTAACGGGCATCAGCCGGGCTGACTCAGCCAGTGGGAAATTGAACTCGGCCGATGCTGCGCCAACTTCATGCGGCTTGCAACAGCAACAACTGTCACGGTTGCATCCTGATGCCCGATTGGCAGCGCGATGGTGGCGGGGCTGTCATCACTGCTGACAGCAGACATTGCATTTGCCGATCTAGGCGGCCTAGCCGCCGAACATGCATTTTGGTAAGGCCCTCAACGCAGCGATCGGAACACCAAATTGATGAGGTGATCGACCCAGCGGCGACTAGGCGCTGGCTGATCTATGCATTCGACGCGATGCCGCCCGCGCAGCCGCGCGAAGGCAAGAAGCCACCTTTCGTCAGCGTCTGGCAAGAGGAGGGGGCGTCCCCTCGTCGCTTCCGACGATGCGCCGGTCCAAGCTGTCGATGCATGATGCACGCATGACAGCGGTAACCATTGCAGCTCAATTGCCAGGAGGCCGGTCATGAAGGTGGAAAGAGTTGATCACATCCACGCGTACGTAAGCGATGTGGAGGGCGCGAAGCGTTTGTTTTCGGCTGTGCTGGGCGGTGAGTTTCGCGATATCGGCACTTTCGACGGAGAGGGCGAGCATTTCTTCTCCACCTTTCATCCCTTGGGCTTGGAACTGATCTCGCCGACTTCGGCTGAGAGTCACGTTGCCAAAGTCATCCAGAAGCGGGGCCAGGGCATGTCGTGTTTGACGCTCAAGGTTGACAACATCGATGAATCCACGAAGGAACTGGAGTCCCTGGGCGTGCGCTTGGTCGGCAAGCAGTATGGCGGTGGTCTCAAGGAGCACCTGTTCCATCCGAAGGATTCTTACGGCATCCAGATTGAACTCGCCGAATATTCCCCGATAGCGCCGTGTATCGCGGCGCGGGAGCTTGGCCGACCTGCCGCCAGAGCGTCCAACGTTTTGAAGGTGGAAAAGATTGATCATGTCCATGCGTACGTCAGCGACGTGGAGGGCGCCAAGCGATTGTTTTCGGCAATCCTGGGTAGTGAATTCAGGGATCTTGGTGCGTTCAACGGAGTGGGCGAGCAGTTCTTCGCAACGTTTCACCCCTTGGGCTTGGAACTGATCTCGCCGACTTCGGCTGAGAGTCACGTTGCCAAAGTCATACAGAAGCGGGGCCAGGGTTTGTCGTGTATGACGCTCAAGGTTGACAACATCGATGAATCCACAAAGGAATTGGAGTCCTTGGGCGTTCGCTTGGTCGGCAGGCAATATGGCGGTGGTCTCAAGGAGCACCTGTTCCATCCGAAGGACTCTTACGGCATTCAAATTGAGCTCGCCGAGTATTGTCCGATAGCACCCTGTCTCGCAGCGCGGGAGATGGGTCTGGCGAGAGCGAATCAGTGATCTTTGCTCGTGTCAGCCACCGGTTCCCGAACACGGTGGGCGTTCAGCACGCAGTGGAAGTGGACCAGGCAGGCGCCAGCAAAAAGGGCCTGCGGCAAGGCGTAGCGGCAAGACGCTAGCAACGGAGAAGATGGCAAGCCATGGATCAGTTTCGGTTGGACGGAAAGGTAGCACTCGTCAGCGGTGGCAGTCGTGGCCTGGGGGCTGCGATCGTGGAGGGGCTTGCGGCGGCGGGCGCCAAAGTGGTGATCACCGACGTTCTCCAGGATGAGGGAGAAAAGCTCGCGGCGACGATCGGCACGAATGCTTTCTTTGCCCGGCTGGACGTGACAAGGGAAGCTGATTGGGAGGCGGCGATTGCCGCGACTGTCGAGCGCTTCGGCGGGTTCGACGTGTTGGTCAACAACGCCGGGATCGACAGCTCAGGGCTGTTCGCCAACTTCGAACTCGAGAATTTCGAGCGGTTGATGCGCATCAACGTAGGCGGGGTCTTCCTCGGGATGAAGCATGGCTTTCGCGCCATGCGGCCAGGGGGGGCCGCTGGTCGAGGTGGCTCCATCGTGAATATGTCCTCGGCGGGGGCCATCAAGCCCGGGATCGGTCTGGGGCCGTATTGCGGATCCAAGGCTGCGGTGCTGATGATGACGAAAGCCGCAGCGCTCGAGGGTGGGCGGGACCGCATACGGGTCAATTCAATTCACCCAGGTCTGGTCAAGACTGACATGGGGACCAACACTTTCAAGGATTACGTCCGGCTTGGCTTGGTACGGGACGAGGCAGCAGCAGAGAAGATATTCCTCAACAAGCATCCGCTGGGTTTTGGCGAGCCACAGGATATCGCCAACGGCGTTCGTTACCTGGCGTCGGACGCCGCCCGTTGGGTGACGGGGCTCGAACTGTCCATCGACGGAGGATTGACAGCAGGTTAGACCGCGTCGGGTGTTGTCTCAGTGGATTGGCAAGCCATTGGCCAAGGATTGGATTTCATGGGCAAGGTAGTTCGGCGTCAAATCGTCGAACGATTGGCAGTCGTTACTCAACTAACTTATAGGAGACATTATGAAGACACTACGAATGGCAGCACGGTTGCTGGGCACCGTCGCGGGACTGATGATGGCGGCGGGCGTAGCGGCTCAAGCGCAGCAGGGCGTAACCAAGGACGAAATCCTCGTCGGAACGATACTCGACCTGTCGGGGCCCGCCGCCTACGTCGGCAAACAGGCGCGCAATGGCTTGCAGATGCGCATCGATGAGGCCAATGCGGCAGGGGGGGTCAATGGGCGCAAGATCCGACTGCTGGTAGAGGACGCCGGCTACGACCCCAAGCGCGCCGTGCTGGCTGCGCAGAAGTTGGTCAACAGCGATAAGGTTTTCACCATTGTCTCGATTCTCGGCACTGCGCCCACTGAAGCGGTGATGCCTATCCTGTTCGAGAATAATATGATCAACTTCATGCCCTTGACCGGTGCCCGGGCGATGTTCGACCCGCCGCACCGTCTGAAGGTGGCGATCATCCCGCCCTACTACCCCCAGGTAGAAGCCACTGTCAACTACGCGGTCACTCGCAACAAACACAGCAAGGTCTGCATCATCTACCAGGACGACGACATGGGCTTGGAGCACTTGCAGGGGACGGAGACGGCGCTCAAGACCCTCGGCATGAGCTTGACGGAACGCGCTTCCTTCAAGCGTGGATCGACCGATTTCTCTTCCCAGGTGGCGCGCATGAAGAGCGCCGGCTGTACCCTGATCGCTCTCGGCGCGCTGGTGCGGGAAACAGTCGCCATCATGGGCGAGGCGCGCAAGACGGACTACAAAGTGGAATTCGCCGGGTCGTCCAATCAGTATACGAATACGTTGATACAACTGGGCGGCAAGACAGTCGATGGTATCTACGGCAGCTCAGGGATAACGTCCCCCAGCGCCGACTCCCCTTCCAAGGCGGTGCGTGACTGGTTTGCAGCATACAAAGCCAAGTTCAACGAAGATCCGGAGGCAGTTTCCGCATGGGACTACGCCATGATGGACCTGTTCATAGCTGCGGCTGCCAAGGCGGGGCCGAACCTTACTTCGGATAGCCTTCTCAACGTGATGGAGACGACAACGTTCCCGGCCAACATGTTTGGTCTCGGTGAATTCAGGATAAACAAGACAAACCGGCTCGGCAACAAGGAAAGCCTGGTCTATCAAATCCAGAACGGCAAATGGGTCCTCTTGCGGTGAGGTAGGCGCCGCGGTGTGGCGCCTCACTTGAAGCGGCAACCTTCGTGAAGCGGTCTTCATCGAGGATCGCAAATTGGTTGTCGCCGCTTTCCAGTCCCGCGTGGGTTTGCCCCAGGCTGGCCTCGGATGCCAATGACAACGTCCCGTCTAGCAGGATTGCCGACTCGCGAGAAAACGCCAGGCCGCCCCCAAGTTTTCTCGCACCCCCTCGGGGGGCCAGGCGAAGCCTGGGCTGGGGGCGCTCACCTGCGTGAGATGTTCAGGCTAGTGGCCTTTGAAGACGGGCGGCCGACGCTCAACGAAAGCGCGCACACCCTCTTTGTGGTCCTGCGTTTCCATCATGGCAACTTGCCGCAGCATTTCGAACTCCATCAGTTCGGCAAAGTTCTGGGTACGCGCCGCCATCAGGTTGCGCTTGATGCAGCCCTGCGCGATCAGCGGGCCGCTGGCGAAGCGGCGCGCCCATGCGGTGGTTTCGGTCGCCAGGTCGGCATCGTCGACCACGCGTGTCACCAGGCCCATCTCCTGTGCGCGTGTGGCATCGCAAATGTCACCGGTCAGCACCAGCTCGCGCGCGCGCGCCTCGCCGATGAGCCGAGGCAACTGCCAGCTGACGCCGAAGTCGGTGGACAGGCCGATTTTCACGAATGCCGCCCCGAAACGGGCCGAGCGCGACGCCAACCGGAAGTCGCAGCACAGCGCCATGCCAAGTCCCGCACCCATCGCCGGGCCGTTGATGCTGGCGATCACAACCTTCGGACACTCGGCCAGCGCCAGAGGGACACGATGGCCATGCCGAAACCGCTCTATCTTTTGCTCGATATCCGGCTGCTCCGCGGCGTTCATGCTCTTGACATCACCACCGGCACAGAACGCCCGGCCGGCCCCGGTCAGCACGATTGCGCCGACGGCCCGATCCCGGCCCAGGCGATCCAGTGCCTCCAGCAGGCTGTCTATCATGTTGTCGGAGAGCGCATTGAGGCTGGCAGGGCGGTTGAGCGTCAGCGTCGCTACGCCATCCGTGATGGTTTCGGTAAGGTCGGTTGTCATTTGTTTTCGATTCTCAAGCCGCAGGTTGGACGCTCAATTGGGCGAAACGCTCCTGGTGGTGGTCGGCGTTTCCGAAGGCCGTGTCGAGCATGACCAGGCGTTTCATGTAGTGGCCGATTGCCAAATCGTCGGTCATGCCCATGCCGCCATGCAATTGGATACCCTGGTGGCCGATGAACCGCCCGGCGCGACCGGCCTGCACCTTGGCAGCAGATGCGGCACGCGCCAGTTCAAGAGGGCTCGACTCCTCGCACAGCGCCGCGTGCAGCGCCAGCGAACGACTGCACTCCAACTGGATCGTCATGTCCACCATACGGTGGCGCAGCACCTGGAACTCGGCCAGCGCCTGCCCGAACTGCTTGCGCTGCACGATGTAGTCCCGGGTTTGCGCGTTGGCGGTGCGCATCGCGCCACATGCCTCGGCCGCCAGATAGGCCAGCGCCCCATCGACGACTTTGCGAACGACCGGCAGAGATCCCTCCGGGTCGCCGAGAACGGCCCGTGCAGCCACACCATCAAGTTGCACATGCGCACCGCGCCGACGGTCAAGCATCGGATACGGCGAGAGTTGAACACCCGGCGCGTCGACGTCGACCAAGAACAGGCCCAGCCCCTTCTCGTCGCGACGGCCACCGGCGGTTCGCGCCAGCACAACTAGCATGTCGGCACTCGGTGCATCCCAGACGGTGATCTTGCGACCGCTAAGGACGTAAGCGCCGGTACGCTTTTCGGCGCGGGTCTGCACATCGTTGAGGTCAAAGCGCGAGCCTTCTTCCGCCTGGGCGAAGGCCAACTTGAGTCTGCCTCGTGCGATTTGCGGGAGCAGACCGGCCTGCTGCTCTTCGCTGGCTGCCGCACCGATCAAGCGCGCGCCGAGTACCACGCTCGACAAGAAGGGCTCCAGTACCAGTGTGGAGCCAAAGGCCTCACCTATCAGGTACAACTCCATCGCGCCGCCACCCAGGCCGCCATGGGTCTCGGCCAGCGCCGCGGCCAGCCAGCCCATCTCGGCAAACTGAGCCCAGACCGTGGGCGACCAACCGGCCGAGCTTCGCGAGTTTTCACGCCAGACGCCGTGGCCGTACTCCTTGGCAAGCCATGTGTGCAAGCTGTCGGACAGCATGCGCTGGTCTTCGTTCAAATCGAATGTCATGTGACCAGTCTTTCGAAAGTTGCGGTGAGGCTTGGCTTTAGAAGCCGAAGACGGTCTTGGCAATGATGTTGCGTTGCGTTTCGCTGGTGCCGGAATAGATCGTCGCGGCGCGCCGGAACAGGTAGTCCGCCATACGACCATTGGCATGGACGGCCGCCCCGGGAGCCTGGTAAGAGCCGTCTGCTTGCCGCTCATAAGGAAGGCCGACGTTGCCAAGTGCCTCAACCGTCAGCTCCTGGATCTGCTGCTGCACCTCGGACCCGCGCAGCTTCATCATGCTCGCCGCCTGCATCGAATTCCCGCCCTCGGCATCGCTCAGCAGCAGCCGCATGTTCGTCAGCTCCAGCGCCATCGTCTCGATCTCTACCCCGGCGATCTTGTACGCGAAGTGCCGGTCTTCGATCAGCGGCGCACCCGCGCGCTGTTCCCCGCGCGCGACCTCCTTCAGCTGGCTCAAGCGTCGCTTCACACCCGGCACGTCGGCGCTGTTTGCGCGCTCATGCCCAAGCAAGAACTTGCCGTAGGCCCAACCCATGTTCTCTTCGCCAACCAGGTTGGTAATTGGCACCCGGACATTCTCGAACAACACTTCGTTGAGCGTGTGTCCGCCATCGATGGTGATCAACGGCCTGACGGCGACGCCTGGCGCTTTCATATCGATGAGCAAGAAGGAGATGCCATGCTGCTTCTTGGCGCTCGGGTCGGTGCGCACAAGGCAGAACATCATGTCCGCCCTGTGGGCTTCGCTGGTCCAGATCTTGCCACCGTTGACGACGTAGTTGTCGCCGTCACGTTCAGCGCGCGTGCGCAGGCCCGACAGGTCCGAACCCGCGCCCGGCTCGGAGTAGCCCTGACACCACACCTCCTCGTGTGCGACGATCCTCGGCAAGTAACGCGCCTTCTGCTCGGGCGTGCCAAAGGTGTAGATGACCGGTCCGACCATCGAGAGCCCTGTGGGAAACACTCTGGGCGCGCCCGCAGCAGCGCATTCATCCTCAAAAATGGCGCGCAACATCGGCGTCCAGCCCGCTCCACCAAATTCACGCGGCCAAGACGGGGCACCCCACCCCCGTCGATATAGCGCGTGCTGCCATTCGGCTTCGTCTTCCCTCGACAAGTGCGCTTGGGACCGGACGCGGGCGGCCAACGACGCTGACAGGTTGCTCCGCAGGAAAGTGCGCACCTCTTCGCGAAAGCCCAATTGCTCGTCGGACAAATACTGATCCATTGTTACCCCTCAAAGGATGCAAGAAAGGCACCGCCGAAACGACCGATCAGACGGTCTGCGTAGTACCGGCGCTCGTTGGCGGCAATTCTAGGTTTGCCGGGTTTGTGCTGGCATCGTCGCTTCCGACGATGCCGTTCGATTGCCTTGCCACCAATATCAGGATTGCAAGGGAGACGACACGATGGATGACCTGACAGCTGACCTGGCGGCACTGGGCGAGAGCATCGCCGACGTGCTGGCCACCGAGAGCGAAAGCCGCAAGGTGCACGCTTTCATCGACGGCAAGAACGAACTGGACGCAACGATCTGGAACCAGGCCAAGGAACTCGGCTGGCTGGCGGTCGGACTGCCCGAGGACTTCGGCGGGCTTGGCATGGGTGTGCAGGGCCTGGCGGTCCTGCATCGCGAACTGGGCCGGCGCGTCGCTCCGGGCGCATTCGTGTCGACTCTGTCCGCGGCGCAGACGCTGGTGGATTGCGCCGACAAGGCGCTGCAGGAGAAATATCTTCCCCGCGTGGCATCGGGTGACCTGTCCATCGGCATTCCGTCCGCATCGCTGCAGGCCGGGCCGGGCACGCTCGCCGTCTCCGGCGGCAAGGTCAGCGGCAAGATGACCGAAGTCTTGAGCGCCGCCTCCGCCGGCCTGGTGCTGGTGCCAGTGAAGGACGGCAACGCCGAAGCCTGGGCGCTGATCGACATCGACGGCAAGGCCGCCAGACTCACCGCGCACAAGCTGTGGGACCAGACGCGTTCGTTCTGCACCCTCGAGTGCAACGGCGCGGCGCTTGCCCATCTTGTCGCCGACGCCACGCAGGCTTCGGCCTGGCGCGCGCGCCTGGGCATGCACCAGTCGCTGGCGGTGATCGCCGACAGCATGGGCGGGGCCGAGTCCATCCTCAACCTGACAATCGACTACATGAAGACCCGCGTGCAGTTCGACAGGCCCATCGCCTCGTTCCAGGCGCTCAAGCATCGCGTCGCGCGGCTCAAGATCGAATCCGAACTGGCGCGCCACGCCGCGGCGCAAGCCCTGCATTCGGCGGCCGTCAATGAGCCGGATTGCGCGGCCTGGGCCTCGATGTCCAAGGTGACTGTGAGCGACGCCTACTGCCTCATTGCCGCGGACTGTGTCCAACTGCACGGCGGCGTCGGCCACACCTGGGAATTCGACTGCCACCTGTACCTGAAACGTTCCCGGCTGAGCCAGGCCATGGTGGAAAACAACGCATTGCAACTGGATCGTGTCAATGATGCGTTCGCCGCCGCCATGCGCGCTGGACGCTCTGTGCTGGAGCTGCCAATATGAGCGAAATTCTGGCGAAGAAGAACGACCTGGTGGCCTTTCGCGCCGCCATCCGCGACTGGCTGAAGAAGGTCTGCCCGCCGCCCGAATTCGTCGACGAGATGGAAGACGCGGCCGGCAAGGATCACGCCAAGTTCGAAAAGTACCAGCGCGACTGGATGGCCGAGCTGACCAAGGTCGGGCTGGCCACGCCGCACTGGCCGCAGGAGTTCGGTGGCGCCGGCCTGTCGTTGAAGCACCTCATCATCGTTTCCGATGAAATGGCGCGCGCCTACGCGCCGCGGCTGGAAATGTACGTGGTATCGCTCAACCACCTTCCGCCGACGCTGCTGGCGTGGGGCAACGAGAAGCAGAAGGCCAAGTACCTGCCGGGCGTGGCGCAACGCGGCACGCCGTGGTGCCAGGGCTTTTCGGAGCCGGGCGCCGGTTCCGACCTGGCGTCGCTGCGCACCAGGGCCGAACTGGTGGGCAACGAGTACGTGATCAACGGTCAGAAGATCTGGTCGTCGCAATCCATGCACGCCGAGTACTGCATCCTGCTGGCGCGCACCGATCCGAACGTCAAGAAGCAGGCCGGCCTCACCTATTTCCTGATGGACATGAAGGCGCCGGGCGTGGAGGTGCGGCCCATCAAGAAGTCCACCGGGCGCGCCGAGTTCTCGGAGCTGTTCCTCACCGACGTGCGCATCCCGGTGGAAGACCGCCTCGGCGAAGAGAACAAGGGCTGGTCGGTGGCCGCGACCACGCTGGCTGCCGAGCGAGGCATGATCCTCTTCGCGGACTGCGAGCGTTTCCGTTACCGCATCGAAGGCCTGTACAAGCAGGCGCTGGAAGACGACGCCGCCTGGCTGAAGGACGACCAGCACCGGCGCGAGTTCATGCGCATCCTGTCGCGGTTGCAGGCGGTGCGTGGCCTGATCCGCGAACTGCTGGAGCACAACCAGCGCGACCCCGACGGCAAGACCATCGCGCCGCCGATCATCAAATTCGCCGCGACCTCCCTGGAGAAGGACTTCTTCGAATTCCTGACGCGCGTGAAGGGCGGGCAGGGCCAGTACATGGAGACCGGGCCTGCGGGCAAGGGTGAAATCCCCGGCAATCCGATGCTGGACTATGTGGACTCGTTCGGGCGCGCCATCGGCGGGGGCACCAGCGAGATCATGCTCAACATGATTGCCGAGCGCGGGTTGGGCATGCCGAGAGACTGACGATGGCGCACCGGCAGGCAATTGCACAGGCAGACCCATGAAGACACGCGTGACGGAGCTGTTGGGTATTCGTTATCCCATCATTCAAGGCGGCATGCAGTGGGTCGGCCGCGCCGAGCTGGCCTCCGCGGTGTCCAATGCTGGTGGCCTGGGCATCTTGACGGCATTGACCCAGCCCACCCCCGACGACCTGCGTCGCGAGATTGCGATCTGCAAGGGCATGACCAACAAGCCGTTCGGGGTCAATCTCACGATCTTTCCAATGATCAACAAGCCACCCTACGCCGAGTACGTCGACGCCTTGATCGAGGGCGGCGTGAAGATCATCGAGACCGCTGGCAACAGCCCGCGCGAGTTCCTGCCCAAGCTCAAGGCGAACGGCGTGAAGATCATCCACAAGTGCACTACCGTGCGCCACGCGCTCTCCGCCCAGCGCGATGGGGTGGACATCGTGAGCATCGACGGATTCGAGTGCGCCGGCCATCCGGGCGAGGATGATGTTCCGGGATTGGTGCTGATCCCGGCTGCCACCAGGGCGTTGTCGATCCCGGTGATCGCCTCCGGCGGAATCGGCGACGGCCGCGGCATGGCCGCGGCACTGGCTCTGGGGGCCGACGGCGTGAACATGGGCACCCGCTTCTGCGTCACCGAAGAGGCGCCGATCCACTATCACATCAAGGAGGCGCTGGTGAAAGCCACTGAGCGCGACACCGTGCTCGTCTTCCGCACGATGCGCAATACCGCCCGCATGCTCAAGAACGCCATCTCCGAAGAAGTGGTGGCGATCGAGCGGCGCCCGGGCGGCGCCCAGTTCTCGGATGTCCAGCACCTCGTCGCCGGGGCACGCGGCAGGGTGGCCTTCGAGCAGGGGGACGTGGACGGCGGGATGATCGCCGCCGGCCAGGTGATCGGCCTGATCGACGACATCCCGACCTGCGCCGAGCTCATCGAGCGCATGGTGGCCGATTGCCACCGGCATCTGTTGCGTGCCCTCTCGCTCATGGTGTAGGTTTCGCTGCACGCCGGCACGCTGACATCGTCGCTTCCGACGATGCCGTTCGATTGCCTTGCCAGCAAAATCATGACAAGACGGCTGTGGTGCCAACGTCGGTGCCTGATCCGTTCGAATGGTTCCCTGGACATGTTGACACATGCCGGGCCGATGAGCCGATACCACGGAGAACGACAATGAGCAGGACTGTATGCGTAGCGGGAGTGGGGATGATTCCATTCACCAAGCCCGGGGCGAGCGACTCCTATCCGAAGATGGGGGCAGCGGCGGCGAAGGCGGCGCTCAAGGATGCTGGTGTCGACTACGGGCTGATCGATCAGGCGTACGTAGGTTACGTCTTTGGCGATTCGACCTCTGGCCAGGCTGCCGTATACGGCGTGGGGCTCAGCGGCATCCCGGTGTTCAATGTCAACAACAACTGCGCGTCCGGGTCCAGCGCGCTGTTTCTGGCGCGTCAGGCGATTGCCAACGGCTCGGTGGAGTGCGCGCTGGCGCTGGGATTCGAGCAGATGGTGGCGGGGGCGCTCAAGCCCGCGTACGACGACCGGCCAAGCCCGATGCAACGCTTCGTCGAGACCATGACAGCCCTGCAGGGCATCGAGCCCCAGACGCCGCGCGCCGCGCAGTTCTTTGGCGGAGGCGCGCGGGTGCACATGCAGAAGTACGGCACCCGGCCGGAGACCTTTGCACGCATCTCGGTCAAGGCGCGGCGGCATGGCGCGAACAATCCGTATGCGGTGTTCCGGCAAGAGGTTTCGCTGGAGGCAGTGCTGGATTCGCCGATGATCTTTGAACCGCTGACGCGGTTGCAGTGCTGTCCACCAACCTGTGGCGCGGCGGCGGCGGTGCTCTGTTCGGCGGAATTTGCGCGCAAGCATGGTGTCGAATCGCGTGTGACGATTGCCGCGCAGGCCATGACCACCGACCGCAACAGCACGTTTGATGAAGGCGACATGCGTCGCGTGGTTGGTTACGACATGACGGCTCGCGCCGCGGCCCAGGTCTACGAGGCGGCGGGCATCGGTCCGGAAGATGTCGATGTGGTGGAGCTTCACGACTGCTTCACGGCCAACGAGCTGATCAGTTATGAGGCGCTTGGCCTGGTGAGCGAAGGTGGCGCGGAGCGTTTCATCATGGACGAAGACAATACCTACGGCGGGCGTGTGGTGGTGAATCCATCGGGCGGCCTGTTGTCGAAGGGACATCCGCTCGGCGCAACCGGTCTGGCGCAATGCGTGGAACTGGTGTGGCAGTTGCGGGGTCAGGCTGAGGCGCGGCAGGTGCAAGGCGCACGACTCGCCCTTCAGCACAATCTGGGCCTGGGCGGCGCCTGCGTCGTCACCCTGTACCAGGTGGCATGAGCGCAGTGCAAGCACTATCAACATCAACGATGAGAACAACGTGAACAAGTTGCAAGGGAAAGCCGCCTTGGTATCCGGCTCCGGCCGCGGCATCGGGCGCGAGATCGCACTCAAGCTGGCCGCCGACGGAGCGCGCGTGGTGGTCAATGATCTCGACGCCGAACCGGCTGCTGAAACGATTGCGACGATCAGAGCCAGGGGCGGCGAGGCTGTTGCCTGCGTCGGTAGCGTGACGGCCCCCGACTTCGCCAAGCGTTTCGTCGACACTGCCATCGACAGCTTCGGTGGTCTCGACATCAT
>JANNKH010000003.1:0-11897 GCA_031396205.1 Rhodoferax sp. | reverse complement strand
CGCTGCAAGGGGCCTGAGGCCACCCAACCGTGACAGTTCAGGCGACCCGGCGACCAGGGCCGCCGGGTCGCTTGCGTCCGAGTGGTTGCGGGACCGGTGGAAGCGACCTGAAGGCAAGGGATAACCCGTAGACGGCGCCAGAGGCAGACGCATTTTGGCTGGGCCATCCATGCCCAACAGCTCGCCAGCAGATCTCAGCCTGCATCCAAAGACAGATTCACGCGCGTCGGGCGCTGTGTGCCGCCCCTGTTCTGCCGTATTCGGGGTTCCGTGGGCAAAAAAAGGGGCGTTTGAAAAGCCTATCCTCCGACGATCACCGGCAACACGACGCAGGCGCCGACAAAGATGATCCACAACGACTCGGTGCTGCTGGCGGCCTGCCAGATGGTCAGCCGGTCGACGACCAGCCAAGGGAAAAGGCTGTAGGCCAAGCCGTAAAAGGCCAGCATCACAATGCCCACCGAGCCGGCGAAGGGCACCCAGTCGCCATAGGCGTTGCCCTGCGCCAGACGGGTGGGAAGCCGGCGCAGCGAGCGCTCGACGATGAAGAACATCAGCAGGGTGGCCAGGGGCAGCGGAGCCAGCAGCACCACATAGGGAAAGCTGAACCAGCGGTCGAAGATCGCCGGGCTGATGAGCGGCGTGGCGGCCGAGATGGCAGCGACTCCGAGCGCGGTGAGGCCCAGGCACCGACGTGCCCAGCGCACTGCAGCCAATTGCAGGGCACGCTCTGCCTTCATGATCAGCCAAGCCGCACCCAGCAACATGTAGGTTCCCACCAGGCACACCGCGATGAGTGCCGCGAACATCATCGTCCAGCCGTCGGCGCGAAAACCGGTCACCCACTGACCGAGCATGTAACCCTGCGCCAGGCTGGCCATCAACGAACCAGCATGGAACGCCCGGTTCCACATCGCTTCGCGTTCAGCGCCCGCCTTGGAGCGGAAGTCGAACGCCACACCTCGCAACGTCAGGCCCACGAGCATCAGCGCCACCAGCAGGTACAAGGCACCCAGGATCACGCCGTGCGCGGGCGGAAAGGCCACCAGCAGGATTCCCACGCCGAGCACCAGCCAGGTCTCGTTGGCGTCCCAGAACGGGCCGATGGAGGCGACCATGGTGTCCTTGTCGCCGTCGCTGGCAGCATGCAGCAGCATGCCGACGCCCAGATCGTAACCGTCGAGGATGACGTAAGCCAGCATGGCCAGCCCCATGATGGCCAGGAAAGCCAGCGGTAACCAGCCACCTGGCGCGTGCAGCGCGGCGTCGATCCCGGTGATGCTCTTGGATGAGCTCATGCTCAAGCCCCAGCCGGGCGCACAAGCGAGGGCCCACCTGGCGCGCCCGCAGCGCCGCGTGGCGGGTCGACAGCAGTCCCCTTGCGGGCGATCCGGAACAGTGCCGCCACATAGGCCGCCGTCAGCAGCAGGTACAGCGTCAGGTAGACGGCCAGCGTCAGGCCGATCGCCGGTGCGGGCACCGGCCCTGCCGCTTGTGCTGTCTTGAGCACCCCGAAAACCAGCCAGGGCTGACGGCCAATCTCGGTGGTGTACCAGCCGGCAACCACAGCTACCCAGCCGGAGAATGTCATCGCCAACAGGGCCCAGGTCAGCAGCGGTGCCAGCCGCCGCCACAGCGCTCGATTTGTCAAGCGCCCCAAGCCTTGTGCGACCATGCTGCTGGCCGCCAGTTTGGCTCTGCCTTTGCGCCTACACTGGGTCCCCTGGAGGACCACAAGGCCATGCTGATTCGCCTGATTTATGTGAGCAAAGCGGTAGACCCGCAGACCCGCACGCTGACCGATGCGATCCTGCGCAAGGCGCACGTCTGGAACTCCGAAAACGACATCACGGGCGTGCTTTGCGAGGGGCAGGGGATGTTCCTGCAGGCGCTCGAAGGCGAGCGTGGCATGGTCACGCGCCTGTACGCGCGCATCTTTGCCGATCCGCGCCACAAGGATCTTGAATTGATCCATTGCGAAAGCATCGTCGAGCGCCGCTATGGTGAATGGTCGATGGTGCGCGTCAGCATGTCAGACGTGGATCCGCAGACGAAGATCGTCTGGCCAGAATTCGATCCGTACTCGGCCAGCGGCGCTCTGGTCATGGCACGCATCGACAAGCTCATCGCGCAGGGCAAGCTGGTCCAGCCCGACGATGCGGACTGCCCCAAGCCCGACTAGAACAGTTGGTTCTGGCCGTCGGGGGCAGGACGGTTACGGCGCGGTTTGTTGGCAGTCTGGGGCAAGCCGCTTCTTCTGGAGCCGTGTCTTTGCTGGATCGTGCCGGCTTCGGCTTTGGCTTCGCTGGTCTGACGCAGGCCGTAGAGCGTCGCTTTTGCAGCCGCCACTGCAGTGCGTTCGTCCACCATCGGAGGCGGATACGCCGCCGTACCAAGCTCTGGCACCCACTGCCGGATGTACAGCCCCTGGGGATCCTGGTCGAACGCCTGTTTGGTCGGCGAGTAGATGCGCAGCGTGTTGATGCCCGTGGTGCCCGACTGCATCTGCATCTGGCTCCAGTGGATGCCGGGCTCGAAGTCGAGGAACTGGCGCGCCAGAAACAGCCCTGGCTCGCGCCAGTGCAGCCACAGGTGGTAGGCCGCAAAACTCACCAGCATCGCACGCATGCGGAAGTTCAGCCAGCCGGTGGCGCGCAGCTGGCGCATGCAGGCGTCCACCATCGGGAAGCCGGTACGGCCTTCACACCACGCCCGCAAACGTTCGGCGTTGACCGGATCCTGGTTCACACCGTCGCCCGCGCGCAGCCCGTCGACCGAGCGCGCTACGTTTCGCCATTCGATGTCGGGTTCATCCTCGAGCTTTTGCATGAAGTGGCAGTGCCAGCGCAAGCGGCTGGAAAAACCGCGCAGCGCATAAGCCAGGCTGCGATCGGGCGAGGTGGCGATACGCTGCTCGGTGGCCTGGTGCACGCAGCGCATCGAGATCGTACCGAATGCCAGGTGCGCGCTCAGCCGGCTGCACCCCTCGGAGGCGGTGAGCGGGCTGGACATCGCGCGGCGGTAGTCGAGGCCGCGGCCGTCGAGGAAGCTGGTCAGCGTGTCCCATGCGGCGCGCTCGCCTGCCGGCGGCAATGGCGCGCCCAAGGCGGGCAGGCCCAGACCGTTCAGCGTTGGCACCGCGGAGCCTTTCAGGCCGGTTGGCGCCCTGAACCTGCCAGCCGGTGGCGCCTCGGGTGCATGCATGCGCTGCGCCCATCGCCCGGCCCACCCGGTACGCGATTGCAGGCGTCGCACCACACCGGTCTGCGGAAATTCCGTCCAGTGCACGCCCGAGTTGCGGCACCAGTCTGCCACGGCCAGGTCGCGTGTGTAGCTCCATCCCGGGCCGGTCTCTTCATGGCTGAACATATGGGTGAAGCTGAATTCGCTTCGAAGTGATTGCAGCACCTGCGGCATCGGACCGACGCGAACCAGTAGCGGCAGCCCATGCACTGCCAGATCGCGCTGCAGTGCCGCCACGCATTCCACCAAGAAGCCAACGTGGCGCGGGTCGCACTCGGGGCTGGACAGCCACTGAGGCTCGATCACCACCAAGCCGACGGCGCTTTCGAAGTGCAGCGCTTCGGCCAGGGCCGCGTGGTCGCGCACCCGCAGATCGCGCTTGAACCAGACCAGCGCTGCCGAGCCTGTCATGCTGCCGACCCGGTGCCGGATGCCATCAGGTCGCCTGCCCAGCGCCGGCTGCCAAGCCCAGGGAAGAGCCGACCCGCCAGCCAGCTCCCGCTCGGCGCTTGTTCGGACAGGCGTCCAGCCGAAAGCGCCCTGTGCTGCCAGGCCATCCGGAGCGGCCGCCGCTCGTGAAACTCGCGCTGACCAGTGACCGCGTCGCCCCTATGCGCCATGCCTGTCCCCCATGCCCCAAAGCCGTTGTCTTGACCCGCCCGACCCTCCGCGATCCCGGACGGTCCGTAGATCCGCTTCGGCGCATCGGTTCGCTTCACTTCATCTTGTTGAACTCACTGATGGTCAATATCAGACCCACCAGCAACAATCCGAAGACGATGACGCCCGCCAGCAGCAGACCACCGCCGCTCATTGCTTTTTCCCCATCAGCGCGGACAGTTTGAAGTAGATCCCGAAGCAGAAGATCGCGGGAATCCAGATCGCGGTGAAGATCGCCTGTTCACGGTCTTCGGCCACGAACCACAGGTAGGCTGAGATGAAGAATGAAATCATCACCGCCAAAAGAATGAAGTAATCCGATTTTTTAAACATAGGAAGCCTTTGTCTGTCTCACTTTTCAAGGAAGTCGATAACCCCATAACCGATGGCGCTCAGCAGACAGCCTGCTATCGCCACCGAACCGATCACCCGTATGCCCGAGGAGATTCCCATGGCGAATGCCTCCATGGGAATCACCCCGCCTGCACCCAGGAGCAAGCCCAGGCAGCCGACTGCCGTCAGCACATTGCCAACGATGGCCACCCACCGCGATACCAGCAGCTTCCCGATGGTCATGTTGCGTTCCGCAACGGCGTGGCCTGCCGCTCCTGCCTGTCCGCCGGAACAGGTTTGTCACCCGACCTCTCGGGGGCATGGCACATTTTTTCCCCATCCCAGCGCTGACCACACCAGCAGCGGCCTGCGGTGTCGATGATGCAGGTGCCGCTGCCACAGCAGCGTGGGTCTTCACTCATGGGAACTCATGGTTGACATGTCGCGCTACTTGACGAGCGGCCGTACGGTGGTGAAGCCGCCGTCGACCGCAATCACCTGCCCGGTCAGTCGGGCGGCGCCTTCGCCCAGTAGCCAGGCCATCACGTCGGCCACCTGGTCGGCGGTCTGTACCCCGCCCAGGGGGTACTGGCGCGCGGCGCCCTCGCGCATGGCCGGCATCTTCAGCATGCTGGCCGTCATCGGTGTTTCGGTCATGCCAGGCGCCACCGCGTTCACGCGCAGGCCTTGCGACGCATAGGTGGCCGCCGCGCTGCGCACGAGGGCCTCGACGCCGCCCTTGGCCGCAGCGATGGCTTCGTGGTTGGCCACGCCGATACGCGCCACCACGGAACTGGCGAACACCGCCGCACCGGGCTCACCCTTGAGCGCCGCGATCCACGCCTGCAGCATGAAAACCGCGCTGTCGAGGTTGACGCGAATCACCTCCCGGTAGGCTTCTGCACGTGTGCGGTGCAAAGGCGCGATCAGCGTGCTGCCCACGCAATGCGCCAGCCATGTCGGCGGCGCGCCAAACGCCTCCTGGCAAGCCGCAACTGCCGTGGTTGCACCTTCCGGCGTCGTGGTGTCGGCAGCAACACGCAACGTCGCCGCGACGTCTGCCAGGCGGCCTGCATCGCGCCCCACCGCAGCGACGCGGTGTCCTTGGGATGTCAAACGGCGGGCGAGGGCACGGCCGATGCCGCCGCTGGCGCCGGTGATGAGGGCGATCGAAGTCATGGGATGCGGGCCGTATTGGGGGAAGTGGATCAACGGGGTGGATTGCCGGACGAGTCCGGCAGCTTCAGACTGCGCTGCTCAAGAAAGAACGCCCAGCGCTGCAGCCGCGGGCGCCAGCGCAGAAAGAACCGATACAAGCGCTCCATGGCCCAGGCGGCGCCCGGCAGACGTCCGACCATGGCCAGCCAGCGCCATCCAGGCAGCGCCGCCCACAGCGCCAGGAAGGCCTGCGCGCCGCTGAGCAGCTGGCCGTCGTAGCCACGCACATGGAACCGTGCCAGCAGTTGCTCCCGGGTGGTACCGCCAGGAAGCGGCACAGCCGGGTCGTTCACGTCGGCAAAACATACCGGCGAGTCCGACCGCAGCGGCTGCAGGCCGCGATAGACCCCGATCTCGCGCCGGCACAGCGGACAGGCCCCGTCATACAGCACGGTCAGCGCGTGCGATTCACCTGCGGGGTCGCTCAGCATGCCGGCACCTCGTTGACGGCCAGCAGATCCGCGGCGGAAAGCAGGCCACGCGACGTGCGGGACCACCAGTGCGAAAACGAATCGCAGCGCCGATCGAGCGGCGGAAAGAGCACCGGTGCGGGTTCGCAATCGGCCCAACGCGGGAGCCAGGGCACCAGATGCGGCTCGGCAATGCTGCGCACCCGGCGGGCACCCTTCAGGGCCGCGCCGATGGATGTTGCATCGCCGTACCAGCGCCGGTTGGTCAGTTCGGCCATGCGGCTGCCGACGAAGTTCCAGCGTCGTTCATCCCAGGGCCAGGCCTGGTGGAAGTCGGCCACGAAGATGCCAATCACCACGGTGTCGGACGCCAGCCCACAGGGCAGTTCGCCCAGGTTCCAGGGATGCACGATCCAGACGTCACGGCCGGCCACCGCAGCGGCGTCGGGTTGCACCAGGCCAGCATCACCCGGCGGCGCGGTGCCGAGGGCTGGCTCCATCAGCCCGCGGGTGGCGGGTGGCGCTTCGCCCTTGCCGGCCGCAGCCTGGACCGGCTGCGGCGCTGGCTGGCGCGCCATGCGGTCGAGATCCTCGTACGAGGTGTCGATCACGCTGCCGGGGCTGTGCCAGTGTGCCGGTGCGTAGCGTGCCACGTTTTCGGCGTTGAACAGGTAGGGCTTGCTGCTGCCGGTGCCGGCCACCCATTGCCAGCTGAGGTGGTTGCTGGCGAGGTCGCCGTCCAGCAGGTGGCCGTACAGCCAGTCGGCACCCGCGCGCCAGTGCACCTTGCGCACATGCACCACATAACTGGCCAGCCACATGCGTGCGTGGTTGTGCAGCATGCCGGTGGTGTACAGCGTGCGCACCGCCTCGTCCACCACCGGCACGCCGGTGCGGCCCTGGCGGATGTCGATTGGCAGCGCGCTGGTGTACGCGTCGTCGGGCAGCGGCCCTGCGTACAGCGAGCGCAGGATACCGTCGCCACGGTGTTGCCAGACGTGGCGGAAGTAGGCGCGCCAGCCCAGTTCGAAGACGAACTTGTGCTGCATGTCCAGCCGGTGGCGCGCGGCGACGCCGGCCAGCACATCGGTCAGCGTGACGAAGCCATGGGTGATGTAGGGCGACAGCCCCGTGACCGCGCCGTCGAGCATGTTGCGCGTGCGGGCATAGGCGGCTGGCCGCACCGCCGCGATGCGGGCCCGTGCGGCTGCGCGTGTGGGCGCGAAGGTGTCAGGCATGGTGACCGGGGCTTGCAACGATGTCCATCTGTGCCAGTTCATCCGCTCCGACCTGGCCGCTGCGGATGGCCGCCGCGCGCTCGCGCACCGCCAGCTTCTGGGCATCGCTCAGGCGTGCCACGTTTTTCACCTGCAGCGCCATACGCGGGTTTTTTGCCAGCGTCGCCTCGTGACGCATGAGGAAGTCCCAGTACAGGGTGGTGAACGGGCAGGCGTTTTCGCCGGCGCGCTGTGCCGGGTCGTAGCGGCAGCCCTTGCAGTGCGGGCTCATGCGCTGGATGTACTTGCCGGTGGCGATGTAGGGCTTGCTGCCCATCACGCCGCCATCGGCGTATTGGCTCATGCCCAGCGTGTTGGGCAACTCGACCCACTCCACCGCGTCGACGTACACCGCCAGGTACCAGGCGTGGACCTGCTTCGGGTCCACGCCCAGCATCAGCGCGAACAGCCCGGTCACCATCAGCCGCTGGATGTGGTTGGCGTAGCCGTGGGTCAGGGTCTGCGCCAGCGCGTCGCGCAGGCAGGCCATGTCGGTGGCGCCGTTCCAGTACCAACGAGGCAGGTCTTCGCGGGCGTCGAGCGCATTGCGCTCCGCATAGCCGGGCATCTGCGTCCAGTAGATGCCGCGCACATACTCGCGCCAGCCGAGGATCTGGCGGATGAAACCTTCGACGCTGGCCAGCGGCGCGTGCCCGCCGTGGTAGGCCGCTTCGGCCGCGGCCACCACCTCGCGCGGGTTGAGCAGCTTCAGGTTGAGCGCAGCCGACAGGTGCGCGTGGTACAGCCATGGGTCGCCCGGCCACATCGCGTCCTGGTAGCGGCCGAACAGTGGCAGGCGTTCGGTGACGAACGCTTGCAAGGATTGCAATGCCTGGGCGCGGGTCACCGGCCAGGCGAAGCTGTCCAGCTGGCCGGGGTGCGATGCGAAGCGGGTATTGACCAGCGCGATAACCTCCTGCGTGACAGCATCGGGTTCAAAGCGTGTTCGCGGCGGCACTGCGCGCGGACCGTCCGGGCCGAAGGCTTCGCGGTTGTCGGCGTCGAAGTTCCACTGCCCGCCCACGGGCTCGCCATCCTGCATCAGCACGGCGTGGCGCTTGCGCTGCTCGCGGTAGAAGTACTCCATGCGCAGCGATTTGCGGCCCTTCGCGTGGGCAGCGAAGTCGCGGATGCTGCTCAGGAAGTGGCGGTCTTCGCGGACCTCCAGCCTCAGGCTGCAGGCCTGGGCTGCGGCCTCGATGTCCTGCAACACACGCCAGTCACCTGGCTCGGTCAGGAGCAGTCGGGACGGCTGCAGGCGAGAGATGTCCGCCCGGAGTTGTGCTCCTAAACTGCCGCGGTTGCCGGGCGCGTCCAGTCGCGTGTAGTGCACAGGGCGACCGGACGCCTGCAAAGCGTCTCCAAAACGCCGCATGGCGGCCAGAAACAGCGCTGTGCGGGCCTTGCTGGACCACACATGGGTGGACTCCTGCGCCACTTCGGCCATCCAGACCGCGTCGCGGCTGACTTCGAAACCATCGAAGGCCGCCGCGTCGGGATCGAGTTGGTCGCCCAGTACAACCACCAGGGAACGCAGCTCAGCCATGCGAACCCTTGGCGCGACGGCAGGCGTCGGAACAGTACTTCACTTCAGCCCAGTTGCGGGCCCAGTTCCTGCGCCAGCTCATCGGGCGGCCGCATGCGACGCACGGTTTGGTGGGCAGCGCGGCCTTGTTGCCGCGAAAACTAGTGCGGTGGTGCGTCATGGTGATTGCCGGCGCGTGTCGCGAAGGGTCAGGCCTTTTTCACCCATGCGCTGCACCAGCCGGGTCCGGCGACCTGTTTGCCGGCAAACAAGGGGCAGGCACCAGCCTTGTCGGCAGGTTTGCCCTGGTAAAGCGCGCAGTTGGTGCAGTTCTGGCTGGCCGCATGTTTTGGGTGTTTCTTGGCGTCCACGCGTTTGGTGTCGGCGACGTAGCCCAGCGCTGCGGCCTGGGGATCCTTTTCATCGACCAGGGCCTGCGCCTGGGCGTGAAAGGTGAGTGTGGCCGTGGCGGCTGCCACAGTCATCAGAAAGGTGCGACGTTGAACGGGCTTTGGCATGGGAAATTCCTTGGGTTGAAAAGAAAGCACTGGCACGAAAGCTTGTTTGCCATCGCAGTGGGTCGGAGCGGGACCCTGCAAGGCGTCACTTTTTGAGTCAGTGGGAATAAGTATATCAATAAAAGATTCAAAAGCGATTCGTATTTGAAAATACAGACAATATGTCTGATAATACGATTCAATAACACTTCACAAACGGAAACAAATTGTCAAAAAACGGGTCAATCTTTGCTTCGGCGAAAGCCGATTCCGCTTCGCAGCACCGCAGCGGTGCCGTTGCGCGCATGCTGCGCATGCCGGTGGCGACGTTGCGCGTGTGGGAGCGCCGGTATGGCCTGACGCAGCAGGCGCTGTCGCCTGGTGGGCAGCGCCGTTATTCGGCCGACGACGTGCGACGTCTGGCCTTGCTCAAACAGCTGACCGATCTGGGCCATGCCATTGGCAGCCTCGCGTTGCTGGACATGCAGCAGCTGCAGGGCGTGGCTGCGACCCATGCCAGCGTGACGGCGGCCGGCGACACTGCCGGACCGGCTCGAGACACCCCGGCACCCGTTCGCGCCAGGCGAATAGCGGTCGTCGGAACGGCCCTGGCGGCTCGGTTGCAGCGGCCCGCCGTGTCGTCCCGCCTGCCCCAGGCTGTGCAGTGGCTGGGCCCGTTCACCGATGCTGCGCAGGCGGCCGCCGCACTGCAGGGCGCACCGGTCGATGTGATCGTGGCGTACGAACCGCGCCTGCACCCTGGCTGGCTGGCGACCCTGAAGGCCGGGGCACCGGCCCTGCCCGATGTGCCCCAGGCAGTGCTGTACCAGTTTGCCGCAGAGTCCACCTGTGCTGCGCTGGCCGCAGCCGGCGTCAGCCTGCTGCGCGAGCCGCAAAACGACACGGTGCTCGGGCAATGGCTTCAAGGCGTGCTGGCTCTGGCAGCGCAAAGCCGTCCAACAGCGCGCAACGCGCCGTTGTCGAGCCCACCCGCGGCGGCGCGCCGCTGGGACGACGCGGCACTGCTCGAGTTTGCAGGCCAGTCGTCCCGGGTTGCGTGCGAGTGCCCGCGCCATGTTGCCGAGCTGCTGATCCAGTTGTCCCAATTCGAGGCTTACAGCGCCGAATGCGAGAACCGCAGCGCCACCGATGCCGACCTCCATGGGTACCTGCGACAGGTAGCTGCCAGCGCGCGGATACGCTTCGAGGCGGCGCTCGAACACGTGGCCTTGCATGAGGGCATGATGCTCCCCGCGGCACCGCCTGTGCGAGCCCATGACACACTGGCTGCTGCGCCGATCGTCACAACACCGTGAGCCGGGTGCCGGCCATGCGCCTGCACGCCCGGCCTGGTGTCCATGCTTCCCATTTCTTTCTGTCCACCACCATGATCCGATACTTGCTCCCGTTCCTCCTCGCCGCCATGTCACTGTCAAGCCACGCCATCGAAGAGCCCGACTACCAAGTCGTCCGCAAGCTCGACACGGTCGAGCTGCGCCAGTACGCGCCGTATGTCGTGGCCGAGGTCGTCCTCGACAGCACGGCTGACGAAGCAGGCAACCAGGCCTTCCCGATCCTGGCGGGCTACATCTTCGGCAAGAACAAGGGTGAGAAGAAGTTCGCGATGACGGCACCGGTGACCCAGACCGCAGCACCCGTGCGCATGGCGATGACCGCACCCGTGACCCAGGCGGCCGTGGCGGGTGGTATCCGGGTGCAGTTCGTCCTGCCCAAGGGCGTGACCCTCGACACCGCGCCCGAACCCCTGGACGCGCGGGTGCAACTGCGCCTGGTGCCGGCCAGCCAGTGGGCAGCGATTCGCTACTCGGGGACGTGGTCGCAGTCCAACTATGACCAGCACCTGGTGTTGCTGAAGGCCGCACTGGACGCGGCCGGTGTGGCGACCCAGGGCGAGCCGGTGCTGGCGCGTTACAACGCGCCGTTCACGCTGTGGTTCCTGCGGCGCAACGAGGTCTGGCTGGCCGTGCGCTGATGCCGCAGCTTGACATTCAGGACGCCCAGAATGAACCCGATCCTCGATCTGCTGCTCCAGCGCGCGCGTCCGAGGGCGGCACGGTGACGCAGTCTGCTGCCCGCCCTGGCCGCCCCCGGCGCCCGCCACGCGCATCCTTGGCGCATATTCCCAGCACGGGAGACTGGCCGCTGGTCAGCGAGGCGCGTTTCCTGCGCAACACGCTGGCGTTCGCGCAGCGCGTACATGCCAAATGCGGCCCGGTGTCGCGCGGCTGGTGGATGTTCGGGCAGTCGGTCTACCTGATGTCGGCCCAGGCCAATGAAATGGTGCTGTTCGACCGGGCCGGGCGCTTCTCCGCCAAGCTGGGCTGGGAGCGGGTCTTGGCCGACCTGTTCCCGCGCGGCTTGATGCTGCGCGACGCGGAGGACTGACGGCAGCATCAAGCTCGGTGGCGTGGTCAGCGACATCAACGGCGTCTCGGCCAGCGATGGTCAAGGGCCTGATCGAGGGCCACAGCATCGCCAGCTTGCTCGACCTGGCGCGTGGCGCACTCAAGCTCCAGCGCGACGACCTGCAGGCCGCGCTGGAGGGCGATCTCAGCGCACGCCACCTGTTCGTGCTCAAGCACCTCCACGCCCATATCGAATCGCTGCAACGCGAGTTGGCCGAGATTGACGCCTACCTGCTGGCTGCCATGCAGCCCTACGCACTGGCGCACGGTCTGCTGCAGACCATTCCCGGCATCGACCAGATCGCTGC
>JANNKH010000002.1:0-2261 GCA_031396205.1 Rhodoferax sp. | reverse complement strand
GGGATGACGTGGTCGACCAAGTGGGCAGCCGTCTGCGACATGCGCCGGGCACCGCACGAGGGGCAAAAGCCCCGGCGCTTGCAACTGAAGGCCAGCAGCTTGTCGTGCCCGCAATCCCCGCAGCGCAGGCGCAGGAACCCGGCGGCGGGGCTGCGCGACGACACGCGGCTGGGCAAACGCCTGGGCCCTTTTGCGCTGGAATCCATCCGCGTGCCGTCGCTCGTGGTCAGCGCGCGCGACGATGGCTTCGGCACCTACGCAGCGGCGCAATACACGGCCAGCCGCATCCCGGGGGCGCGGTTCGTCGGCTTCGACGATGGGGGGCATCTGTTGGTGGGGCATGACGCAGAGGTTCGAACCGAAATTGCCCGACTGCTGGCCGGGACGAATAAGCCATGACTCCAGAGCGGTCCTGCAAGTCGCGCGATTCGATGGCACAAAGCTGACGGTCAACAGCGAGACTTGGGCGGCCAGGAGTGCAGCCGCAGAGGTTTTGATTGAAGCCCGTGATTGGTGCCCAATTGGTTGGCCAAACTAGTTGGCCCAATCACGGTCGTGCCACATGGTCTCGACCACTTCGCCCCGGGCCCGTCCCTCCCACATGGCCAAGTGCTGCAGCGGTTTCCCTACAAGGGCACGTCCTGTACGCGGCGGGCACGGGCCGGCGACACAGCATTCACGACGAAAGAATGCATCCTTCTTGGCGGCGGCGGCGCACCCGGGCACCTAGCAAACCCAGGCCGGCCAGCAGCAAGGCCCAGGTCTGCGGCTCGGGCACGGGTAGGAGCGCGGCGGCATCCCAATAGTCCATGCCGGTCTGGGCGCCGATCAGGCCGACCTCGAAGCCGTCCGGCAGTTCCAGCTCGACGCCCGAGGCGTTGAAGGCCTGCGCACTGACGATGCCCCTCCAGATCAGCGTGTTGCCAAACTCGGCGCTGGCCGACACCGTCTGGATCGGGTTTTGCGAATCGGCGGTGTGAATCGCCCGGGCATTGGCAAACCCGCCCAGGCTCAGGCCGACCGACGCGAACCGGTAGTCGTTGCCGCTGCCGCCGGTGGGAGTCACCTCGATGCTGCCGGCAATCGTGCCCCATCGGCCTGTTTCACCGGTCGGGAAAGTGTTCCTGCCCGCAGCAACCGTCACGCCGTTGACCGTGATGGAGTGGCCAATGTCGGCTTGCCCTCTGCCGGAGACCGACACGGCGCCGGTGGCGCCAATGTTGTAATTCAGGCGCAGCGTGCCCAGGTTGGTGAGGAAGAAACGTTCCGGCCAGACGGCGGTCAGCCCGTCGGTCCAGCTGGCATTCGCTTCTCCGATCACGGCGCCGTTTTGGCCACCGCCGCTAAAAAGTGTATTGACCGTCGCGCCGACAACACCCGCGTACGCAAACGCGCTGGCAGTCGCGGTGCAGCCGCCAGCGCCGCTGGCCAGCGTCGCGCTGCTGAACAAGCTGGTGGATGTGCCCGACGACACGCCGTCAGCACCCAGACAGCCCGCGGTCGAGATGGTTGACGTGAGGGACCCGGCCCCCGCCTGCGCCAGCACCAGACCCGGCAGCGCGACACCGCAGACGATGGCGCAGCGGGCCAGAAGCTTCAATGCGGGGGTGGCGTTCATGGCGGCATTCTTGGAGAGGAGGAATGAGGCTCAGTGTATACGCGTGTCGCCTTTTCCACACTGCGCGCGCCGACACCTCGCGCCGACACCTCGCGCGCCACCTCGTACGGCAGCCAGGCCTTGACGATCGCGCACTCCTGCTTTGACATTCAACGGGAGGCAACATTGCGCAGAGCCACGATGGCGCCGATACCTGAACCCGCTTCGAACGCCGCGATGGTGGATGGACGAGCGGCTTTCAATGCGTGGACACTTCCCATGCCGACATTGCCATCTGACAGACCGCAACAGCCCCCTGAAGTGGTGGTCGGCAGTTTCCTCTTGAGGATAGGCTTTTCAAACGCCCTTTTCCCTCCCCATGGGACGCCGAACTCGGCAGCGTGGGGTACCCCGCACTCGGCAGCGTGGGCCGAAACACAGCGCCCGACGTGCTTTACTCTACAGGCTGAGATCTGCTGGCGAGCTGTTGGGCGTTGATGGCCCAGCCAAAATGCGTCTCCCACTGGCGCCGTCTACGGGTTATCCCTTGCCTTCAGGTCGCTTCCACCGGTCCCGCAACCACTCGGACGCAAGCGACCCGGCGGCCCTGGTCGCCGGGTCGCCTGAACTGTCACGGTTGGGTGGCCTCAGGCCCCTTGCAGCG
>JANNKH010000101.1:0-89740 GCA_031396205.1 Rhodoferax sp. | reverse complement strand
CCTCAACGGGGAGGCAACCGTGGACTTAACCAACTATCGGAGGGTCATGGCAAAGGACAATATGACGAGGAACATCGCGAACGTCTTCTATGGCCGCGACATACCGAGTTATTCAGAGGAAGATTCGCGCAGGATGAAACTCAAAAGTGAAAACGAAGCTGCCAGTAAATCTGCGCGGGTGGCGGCCGAAGCACAGGAACGCCTTGACATGGCAAGGATGAGAGAACTCATAGAGAAGGTCGAAGGCAGGCATAGAAGGGGCGGCTGACACATACCATCCCGCCTAAACGGATTCAAGCTGATTGCCACGGACCACAATCACGTCATGCAGGAAGCTCGCACCGAGTTCGCAGGCTCCTCATCACCTTCAAGGCACCGGACGGCGCTGCTCCCGAAATCGTTGCTCACCAATTAGGCCACCACAGTCCCTCCAGACCCTCTGCAAGCTGCGCCAGCAGTTTCCCAAGGCATATACCCCGCCTGAGGGGCAAATGGGGCTTGTAGGGAGGGGCTACCGTCAGCGCAACCTGCCCGAGTGGCATAGAGAACCACAAGCCAACGGCACTGCCCGGCGTCGCCTCAGGCTATGCGCATGAACTCAAGGCGAATGCGATCTAGACTCCTTCGCGCCTTGTAGATTTCAGTCTCAGGCAGGCGCTCCCGAATCAACGCGACGATGTCGGCGACCGTGCTTGGCTCCATTCGACAGCCAAGGTAGATAGCCTCGAAAAGTTCCTTCGGCTCGTCCCAGTCGGAATAACCAAGGCCAGCCGGTTCATCCATTTGAGGTACATGAACGCGCCATTCACGCTCATACGACCAATCGCGATGCTTTCTATATGCAATTTCCCAAACCCGTGGGGTGGGATCATGATCGGAAAGGCCCACCAAATTGGCGACATAGTCTTCGAGTGGCATGTAACGCACTGGCTCATCCGTGTAGGTCACCCGCTGCGCAACAAGAAATCGGTGGTCAAGCTCCTCCAGACGACGCAACTTGAATACAGCCCCTCGGTGTTCACTTGCATAGTGGGACCACATAACCACGTTGGCCGGCGTTTCGGTCAAACAAAGCACACGAGAATGCGTCAGGAATGCGGTGAACGCTTCGTTGAGTTTCGCGCAGTGAGCTGGAAAATCACTTGCAATTTCCAAGCTTGCTGCCCGAAGGTTCTCAGTCACATCTTGCCGTGACAGACGGCCCCTGATGGAGCGCATCATCCGCAACGCAATACCGAAATTGGCGGCGTAGGGTGGAGTGAAATCAGGCCCTTCGAAGACTGCTGATTCGGCCGCTTCACACAGCGCCCTTGCCAATTCCTCGCCGGTAAATGTGAAGACAAACCCAGTTTGATGATCAAAGGGATCGTTGAACAACAGCGGTGAACTCCATCTGAATTTCTGGGTGTTGATGACTAGTCGCGCAGTATCGGCGGACATGTACTTGTAGAGATGGGGCAGGTTGTGACGTGGAAGCTCGAAAGTCATTTATGCAATACCTCCTGCGATTAGGGCGGGCGCGGACTTAACGTTGGATAAAGGAACCCGTTCTCACTCCCGAAAGGTCCAGCTTCCCGAACGTCAAGTCCGGCAGCGACCGCGCCAGAGCCTCGACAGGGTACCCATCGCAGCTACCGTAGCGCCTCGCCACCTCGGCCGTGGTGTGGCCTGTGATGGCGTCCTGATGGTCCTCTGGAATGCCCGAAGCCCGGGCAAAGTGCTTGAAGGTGTGCCGGAAGCTGTGGTAGGTCAGGGTGTCTGACTTGATGCCGCACTTCGTCAAGTAGCGGCCCATCCATGAGCCCCATGCGGCGCTGTGATTCCGGACCTTGGGGCTGCGGTCCACGTCAGGGAACAGCCACCCTGCACCATCCGGCGGCGGCCCCCGCTTCAGTACTGAGTCGCGGTACTCAAGGACGCCCAGCCGGATCAGCTCGGGATGGACAGGCACCTTGCGGTTGTTCTTGGCCTTGCCCTTGAGCCTCTGCCCCAGTGCCGGCCTGTGCCTGAACTGGAACACTTCGACACCATCAACGGTCAGCAGGCCATCCGTACGCAGCGACAAGATTTCATTCAACCGTGCCCCGGTGTACAGGGCGATCAACGGCCCCCAGAATGCCGTCTCCCCTCGCCCACCGACCGGCCTCTGGCCCTGGGTGAACACTGGCGAATCGAAAAGGGTCTGCAGTTGATCAACGGTGAAGGCGTCACGCTCCCCGCTGTCTTCGGGATTCTAGCGAATCTTCACGTACTGCAGCGGGTTCGATGTGATGCCCAGCTTGTCGTCTTGCAGGCAGACCGTGAAGGCTGCCTTCAGCAGGTTGAACCGAGCCTGCACCGTGGCGGGCTTGACCCGGGCCAGTTGCTGGTCCCTGAACTCGACAAAGTGGGCCTTGGTGATGGCCGACAGGGGGAGGTCACCGTGAAGGGCTGTGAACTCCTTCACCATCAGGTCAGCGGTGCCGACCGTGCGGTGTGATTTCTCGCCGATGCCCTTCCAGTAGTCCACTACATCGCGCAGCCTCGGCGCACCCTTCCGGGCAGCCACTGGCACCGATGGCGCTGCGGGAGCCGTCAGAGAGGCCACAGAGGGGGCCGCAGGGGTTTCCACCAGTTCACCTCTGTTGCGGGCCTGCTTCGCCTCCAGAGCCTTCAGGCGGGCCTTGAGGAACTCCCGGCGCAGGGTCAGAAAGTCAGCCGACTGTCGCTCGACCTCGATGCCAAGCGCACCCAGCCAGTCCGAAAGCGCAGCGTCGATGGGCGACGAATCGCCACGGGCATACGCCTTGCGCATCTCCGCCGCTGTGGCCTCCGTCTCCTGCTCCCACCGCTCGAAGGCATCGCCGTCCATGCCATGGGTCCGCATCTCTTCATCGGCGGTCAGGATGTGCCCGTGCAAGGCTTGGGCAAGTTGAGGGATCAGGGCAGGTTTCAGGGGCCGCTTTGGGGCTGGCTGGCGGGCCTGTCTGAATGCGTCAAACTCGGCATCGTAGTGGGCGGCCAGTCTGGCGGCTTCCCGCTTGGCATCCGCCGCGCTCAGGTCCCGTCCGAGAGACTTCCGGATGGATTGGGTGGGGTAGTCCGCTCGTATGTCGGCGTCAACCTTCTTGCGGAAGTACCAGACCCCATTTCGCTTGTTCAGATTGGTTTGTGTTCGCACCTTCATGGCTCCGATTATCGGACCCGGAGTCACACCTCGGGGTCACACTCGGAGGAAGGGGAACAGGCTGGAGAGCCTTATTTGATGCGGTTCTCAGTGAAATCAACCACTTAGAACATCAGCCAATTCGGGCTGGCGGAAACGGAGGGATTCGAACCCTCGATGAGGCTCTACACCCCATACTCCCTTAGCAGGGGAGCACCTTCGGCCACTCGGTCACGTTTCCTGTCAATCAATTCAATGGCAAATAAATTATCTCACGACTGGGAGATGGTGTCAGCCGGAACCTGGTCCAGGTCGAAGGCCTTGTGCAGGGCGCGTACGGCCAATTCCATGTATTTCTCGTCGATCACCACCGATGTCTTGATCTCGCTGGTGGAGATCATCTGGATGTTGATGCCCTCCTCGCTGAGCACGCGGAACATCCGGCTGGCCACGCCGACATGGCTGCGCATGCCGATGCCGACGATGGAGACCTTGCAGATTTTGGCGTCGCCGACAACCTCCTTGGAGCCCAGGTTGCCGACCACCTGCTCCTTGAGTAGATCCATCGCCCTGGCGTAGTCGTTGCGGTGCACCGTGAAGCTGAAATCGGTCCGACCGTCCTTGCTCAGGTTCTGGATGATGACGTCGACGTCGATATTCGCCTCGGCGATCGGACCCAGGATCTGGTAGGCAATGCCCGGGGTGTCGGGCACACCCAGCACCGAAATCTTGGCCTCGTCGCGATTGAACGCAATACCCGAAACAATGGCTTGTTCCATATGTTCGTCTTCCTCGAAAGTGATCAGGGTGCCGGATTCGGCCTCTTGCGCGATGGGGATGTCCCAGGGCGTGAAACTGGACAGTACCCGCAATGGCACCCGGTACTTGCCGGCAAACTCGACCGATCGAATCTGCAGCACCTTGGAGCCAAGCGACGCCATCTCCAGCATTTCTTCAAAACTGACGGTCTTCAGACGCCGCGCTTCCGGCACCACCCTCGGGTCGGTGGTGTAGACCCCATCGACGTCGGTATAGATCATGCACTCCTGCGCCTTCAGTGCGGCGGCCACCGCCACCGCCGAGGTGTCGCTGCCACCCCGGCCCAGCGTCGTGATGTTTCCGTGTTCGTCCATGCCCTGGAAACCGGTCACGATGACGACCTTCCCCTTGGCAAGGTCAGCGCGCACTCGCTTGTCGTCGATCGACTCGATCCGTGCCTTGGTGTAGGCGCTATTGGTGCGAATTGGGACTTGCCATCCGGCGTAGCTGACCGACTCCAGGCCCTCGGCCTGCATCGCGATGGCCAGCAGCGCAGAGGATGCCTGCTCGCCGGTAGCCGCCAGCATGTCGAGTTCGCGGCTGTAGTCGGACGACGGCTTCTCGGGCGCAAGTTCCTTGGCCAGGGCCAGCAGGCGATTCGTCTCGCCGCTCATGGCGCTGGGCACGACGACCATCTGGTGCCCGGCCTGGGCCCACTTGGCGACCCGCTTGGCGACATCGCGGATGCGCTCGGTCGAGCCCATCGACGTGCCGCCGTATTTGTGAACGATCAAAGCCATTGGTTATGAGGGGGTCGGATTGCGGTGCGCCCGCGCTATGGTTGCTGCGCCCGCCATTGCTGTGGCAGCGGACCTGACGGCCGTGTACGGCTAGCTCGGTTCGGGCCGGCCATTGTACCAACACAGCGACGCGCCCCGGCGTCGGGCAAAGCCGCCTGCCACCAGGATGTCGATGCCATGTTGGCGCGTGGTGCAGGCGGCGATCTGGCGCAGCAATTCCTGCAGCTGAACGGCGCTGGGCACCACGCCATGGCGGGCCCTGAGCCAGCGGCGCAGCACATTGGCCTGCCGTTCGACCGAGACCAACTGGAGGCCGGCGAGCAACAGGCCATCGGCTGAGCCGATCCGGTCAAGGTCCAGGTCGGCCAATGCGTCGAGCAAGTGCTGAGCCTGCGCCGCATGGCGCGCGCTGCGCGCAAAGGTCTCGCGAAACTGCGGAAACGCAGAATCAAGCACAGGGAGCAATCGTGCCCGGATGCGGTTGCGTGTGAAGGTCTCGACCGAGTTGCTGGGGTCTTGGACATGCGCCACGCCCTGACGCTGCAGCCATGCGCGCAGGTCAGGCGCGGCAACGGACAACAAGGGTCGGTGGAAGGTCACGCCCGAGCGCAGCCACTGCATCGGCATCGCCGCAAGCCCTGGCAATCCTGCGCCCCGACTCAGCGCCAGCAAAATGGTTTCGACCTGGTCGTCTGCATGCTGCGCCAGTGCCACGCTCGGGTAGCAAATACCGCCGTCGTCACCGCGCACTGCGGCATCCAGGGCCAAGTAGCGGCTAGTGCGCGCCGCGTCTTCCGGGCTTTCCCCTGGCCCGTGGCGCGCGTCGACACGGCGCACGATCAACGGCACGATCAACGGCACGTCCAGTTCGGCGCACAGTGTGGCACAGTGGAGCTCGAATCCATCGGCCGCAGTCTGCAGCCCATGGTGCACGTGAATGGCCACGACCTGCCCCGGCCATTTGCGGGCGCAGGCCAACAACAAAGCGGTGGAGTCCGCGCCACCGCTCAATGCCACGGCCACCGGCAGCTGCGGCGAAAAATCCGCGATCGCGCTCTGGAACACAGTACGCATCGCTATGGCCGCCAGACGCGAATCAGGAGCAAGGGATGGCCGCGCAGATAGGATGACAAACGCTGCCGGGCACATCGAATGCGACGGCCGAGGATGAACCCGCTATTTGCCGCCGACCTTGGCCTCGGCCTTGGTGTCGATGAAGCGACCATAGCTTTGCAGCCGTTCATAACGGCGCTCGAGCAGATCCTTGACCTTGAGGTCACTGACCTGCCGGAACGCGTCGGACAGACCGCGGCGCAGAAAGGCCGCCATCTGCTTGTGATCGCGGTGCGCGCCGCCGACCGGTTCGTTGACGATCTTGTCGATCAGGCCCAGCGCCTTGAGGCGATGGGCTGTGATGCCCATCGCATCGGCTGCATCCAGCGCCTTGTCGGATGTCTTCCACAGGATCGATGCGCAGCCCTCGGGGCTGATGACCGAATATACCGAATACTGCAGCATCAGCACCTGGTCCCCGACCGAGATTGCCAGCGCCCCGCCGGAACCGCCTTCGCCAATGATGGTTGTGATGATGGGCACCTCAAGTTGCGTCATCTCGAAGATGTTGCGCCCGATCGCCTCGGACTGACCGCGCTCCTCGGCATCGATGCCGGGATACGCGCCCGGCGTATCGACAAAGGTGAACACCGGCAGTTTGAACTTCTCGGCCGTCTTCATCAGCCGCAGCGCCTTGCGGTAACCCTCGGGCTTGCACATGCCGAAGTTGCGCAGCGCCCGCTCCTTGGTGCCACGGCCCTTTTGCTGGCCGATCACCATGCATGCCGTGCCGTTGAAGCGCGCCAGACCACCGACGATGCTCAGGTCGTCCGCGAAATGCCGGTCACCGTGCATCTCGACGAAATGGGTAAATATCTCGTTGACATAGTCCAGCGTGTACGGCCGTTCGGAATGGCGGGCGATCTTGGTGATCTGCCACGGCGTCAGGTCACTGTAGATGTCCTTGGTAAGCTGCTGGCTCTTCTTGCTCAGCTGAGAGATCTCGGCCGAGATGTCGACCGCCGATTCAGTCTGCACATAGCGCAGCTCATCTATCTTGGATTCAAGCTCTGCGATCGGTTGCTCAAAATCGAGGAATGTCTTTTTTGCCACCATCAGGCTCCATGTCGTTATCAACGCATCGCTTCGCGGCCAACCAGTGCGACTGATCGCCTCGCACTCCCCGGCTTGTCAATAGGCCACCGGCAGTGGATCGAGCGAGCGCCAAATATACCAAGTCGCCACACTGCAGTAGGGAGTCCAGGCCACGGCCACATCGCGCGCGTCGCTGCGACTGACCACATCGCCGGAAAAATAGTTGCGACTGATGCCGTTGAGCAAGCCGATATCGTCGAGCGGCAACACATTGGGCCGCATCAGATGAAAGATCAGGAACATCTCGGCCGTCCAGCGCCCGATACCACGGATGCCGACCAGTTCGGTGATGATGGCCTCGTCGTCCATCGACATCCACGCTTGCACATCGATCGATCCGCTGTCGAAATGCAGCGCCAGGTCGACCAGGTATTCCACCTTGCGCGCCGACAGACCTGCCGCACGCATGTCGTCGACCTTGAGCTTGAGAACACTGGCGGCCGTCATTTTGCGCGGTAGCAGGACAAACCGGTCCCAGACGTTCTGCGCCGCCTTGACAGAGATCTGTTGCCCCACAATGCTGCGCGCCAGGGTGATGAACGCATCGCCGCGGGTCTGCAGACAGGCGCCGTCAGACTGCGCGATCAGGCGCTTCATGACCCGGTCCTTGCGCGACAGATGCTTGCAGGCGTCCTCCCAATAGCCAGGCTGGGCCAGGGACAGCACCGTTTCGCTCGCGCTTGCCATCATGCACGCTCCCACTGGGTACTGGTCGGCCCGTCCTTGAGCACGATGCCTCGATCGGACAACTGCCGGCGTATCCGGTCTGCCTGGGCAAAGTCGCGACCCAGCTTGGCCTGGGTGCGCTGCGCAACCAGCGCGTCGATCTGCGCATCGTCGGCCAAATTGCGCGCACCACCGGCGCCGCGCTTGAGGAATTCATCAGGCTGCCCCTGCAGCACGCCCAGGCAGGCGCCTAGCGCCTTGAGTTGCCCGGACAGCGCATGCGAGCGGGTGCGATTGACCTCACTGGCCAGATCGAACAACACCGCGATCGCCTCCGGCGTGCCAAAGTCCTCGTCCATCGCGGTCTTGAATCGCGCCGCGAACGGTTCTTTCCAATCCACCATCACGCCCGGCTGCGGCGCAACCGTCTGCAAGGCCGTGTACAGGCGTTTGAGCGCGGTGGCGGCATCGTCCAGATGCTGGTCGCTGTAGTTCAACGCGCTGCGGTAATGGGTCCGCACCAGGAAAAATCGCACCGTCTCGGCGTCATAACGCGCCAGCACATCGCGGATGGTGAAAAAGTTACCCAGGCTCTTGGACATCTTTTCGTTGTCCACACGCACGAATCCATTGTGCACCCAGAACCGTGCCAGGGGCTTGCCATTGGCTGCTTCGCTTTGCGCGATCTCATTCTCGTGGTGCGGAAACTGCAAGTCGGCGCCGCCGCCGTGGATGTCGATTGTTTCGCCCAGGGTCTGTCCACACATGGCCGAACACTCGATATGCCAGCCAGGCCGTCCCTTGCCGAAGGGACTGTCCCATTTTGCGTCTGGCGGCTCGGACTCTTTGGCCGACTTCCACAAAACGAAATCCAGCGGATCCTGCTTGCCTTCCAGCACCGCGACCCGCTCACCGGCGCGCAGTTCATCGAGCGACTTGCCCGACAACTTGCCGTAGCCGGGGAACTTGCGCACTGAGAAGTTGACATCACCGCCATCGGTCTGGTAGGCCAGTCCCTTCTCGCGCAAGCGCTCGATCAATTGCAGCATCTGCGCAACGTACTCGGTGGCTCGCGGCTCCAGCGAAGGCGCCTCGATGCCCAGGGCGCTGATGTCCTGGTTCATCGCGATCACCATCTCGTCGGTCAGCGCGCGGATCGTGATGCCGCGTTCGACGGCGCGCCGGATGATCTTGTCTTCGATGTCGGTGATATTGCGTACATAG
The DNA here is from genome assembly GCA_031396205.1 of Rhodoferax sp. Taxonomy (GTDB): domain Bacteria; phylum Pseudomonadota; class Gammaproteobacteria; order Burkholderiales; family Burkholderiaceae_C; genus CAISIP01. Next base: position 80,938 of record JANNKH010000101.1, on the reverse strand, counting down.
GTGACGCGCAAGCCGCCGGCCCTGAGCCAGCGTTGCACCACATCGAACGCCATCATCATGCGCGCGTGCCCAATGTGGCACAGGTCATAGATGGTCATGCCGCAGACATACATGCGCACATGGCCCGATTCAATCGGAGAAAAAGGTTCGACTGCACGCGACAGCGTGTTGTAGATGCGAAGGCTCATGGTGGCGGGTGGGCGCCCGAAAAAGACAGGAGGAACAAGCGACGGCGTACGCGAGGAAATTGGGAGTTTCGTAGCGCAGTGCTGACCTTGTCAAGGCCGGGTGATCCCGACCCCTGGGCTACAATCGCATGCAGTATAGAGCCCCGCTGTCCGCGGCGCGCCACATACCCGCACCAGGAGAATTCATGATGCACCCCGGCAGCGGCATTGGTCAGTTCATTCGCCTGTGCTGCCTCGTCGCCACCCTTGGTTTTGGATTCGCGCACGCCGACGACTATGCGCCGGTAAACCAATTGCTGCGAGACGGGCAATTGTCCGCGGCGATGACCAGGGCCGATCAATACCTGGCGAAAAATCCACGAGATCCGCAAATGCGTTTCCTTAAGGGGCTGATCCAGCAGGATGGCGGCCAGCGCGATGCGGCGATCACCACCTACACCAACCTGATCCAGGATTACCCCGAGTTGCCCGAACCGTACAACAATGTCGCCGTGCTGTATGCCAGCCAGGGCAAATACGAGAAGGCGCGCGAGGCGCTGGAGATGGCCACGCGCAATAGCCGAAGCTACGCGATTGCGCATGAGAATCTGGGCGATGTCTACGCGCGACTGGCCAACGAAGCCTACCGGACGGCTGTCCAGCTCGATGCCGGCAACACCACGGCGGCGCCCAAGCTGGTGCTGATCCGCCAACTGATCAACAACCCGACCGCGAGTCGATTGGCACCGTTTCCCGGTCCGGTCGCGCCACCCGCGCCCGCTGCCTCCGCATCTAAATGATGCGACGCTGGCATGGGCGCCAGCAAGCAATTTCAAACCAGGAAGGAAGCTCGCAGTGCATTCATCTGCAATCCGATCGAATCGTCGCGCTGTTGTGGCAGTCGTCATTGCCGCCGTCTGCATCGCGCCATTGGCACTGGCCCAGGACGTACCGCGGGTGCGGTTCAGCACCAGCGCCGGCGAATTCATCGTCGAGGTCTACCCCGATAAAGCACCCAAGACCGTCGAGAACTTCCTGCAGTACGTGCGGGACAAGCACTATGACGGCACAATTTTTCATCGGGTGATCGACAACTTCATGGTGCAGGGCGGTGGCTTCGACGCACGCTTTGTAGAAAGGAAAACCCGTTCCCCGGTGGTGCATGAAGGCCGCGACGCGCTGTCCAAAGGCGGGCCGCGCAACGTGGTCGGCACGCTGGCGATGGCCCGTACCAACGACCCGCAATCGGCCGGTGCGCAGTTCTTCATCAACGTCAAGGACAACGCGTTCCTGGACCCGATCCTGATTCCGCCCGGCGATCCGGTGCCCAAGTTCGAGTACCAGGGGCGAGTCTATGAAAACACACCGCGCGCCAACCTGATCAATGCCCCGCAACTGTTCGGCTACACGGTTTTTGGCAAGGTGGTGAGCGGCATGGATGTCATCATGAAAATGAAGACCACCCCTACCGGCAGTGGCGGGCCCTTCCCATCGGATGTCCCCAAGACAGCCCTCGTTATCAACTCTGCAACCCTGGTGAAATAAACATGAGCAATCCGCAAGTCGAACTCCATATCAGCAAACTGGGCGTCGTCACGCTCGAACTGGACATGGAAAAGGCGCCGAAATCGGCGGCCAACTTCCTCGAATACGTCAACAAGGGCCACTACGACAACACCGTTTTCCACCGCGTCATTCCCGGCTTCATGGTCCAGGGAGGCGGTTTCGAGCCTGGCATGAAGGAGAAGACGAGCGGTACCCCGATCGCCAACGAAGCCGACAACGGGCTGAAGAACAACAACTACACCGTAGCCATGGCACGCACCAACGATCCGCATTCGGCAACCGCGCAGTTCTTCATCAACGTGGCCGACAACGGTTTTCTGAACCATACCGCACCCTCCGCCCAGGGCTGGGGTTATGCCGTATTCGGCAAGGTCGTCAAAGGCGCCGAGATCGTCGACCAGATCAAGACCGTCAAAACCGGCCGCAAGGGTTTCCACGACGACGTGCCCCATGATGACGTGGTGATCGAAAAGGCCGTCGCCATCTGATGGCCGCGCGCCGGGCCAACCCCCGGCGCCGCCGCTGAACCATGCCGCAGTTGCGCACGGGCGGACCTCCCAAGAAAGCGCCGGGCCGCTCCCAAGTTTTCTTGCACCCCCTCGGGGGGCCTGGCGAAGCCAGGGCTGGGGGCGATCACAAAGCCGATGCTGCGGCGCGGTGGCCCTGCGTTGAGGCCCGGCCGCACTGGCGCACGCTTGACTTCATTTCCGATCTGCACCTGCACGCCAGCGAGCGCGCGACTTTCGCGGCCTGGCAGCAGTACCTGCAGAACACCACCGCGCAGGCGGTTTTCATACTCGGCGACCTGTTCGAAGTCTGGGTGGGCGATGACGTGTTGTCGCCCCAGGGCGGCGCAGCGTCGGTCGGCGATGGCTTTGAGTGGCAATGCGTTCGAACACTGCAACTGGCCAGCGAGCATCTCGAACTTTTCTTCATCTGTGGCAACCGGGACTTCCTGGTCGGCGCGCAGTGCCTGCGCGCCAGCGGCATGCAGGCACTGGACGATCCGTGCGTGCTGCAACTGGGATCCCAACGCTGGTTGTTGTCGCACGGCGACGCCCTGTGCCTCGAGGATGTGGATTACCAGCAGTTCAGGGCCATGGTCCGCAGCCCGGCGTGGCAAACCGGGTTTCTCGCGCAACCGCTCGCCAAGCGCCAACTCATTGCGCGCCAGCTACGCACCCAAAGCGAGCAACACAAGCGTGCGCATCCGTTGCCCTCCACGGTCGACACGACGGCCACGCTGCAATGCCTGCACCATGCGAATGCCAGCACGCTTATTCACGGTCACACCCACCAAGCTGCCGACCATAGCCTGGCCGGCGGCCTGCGCCGTATCGTATTGAGCGATTGGGACCTGCAGGCGACCCCGGTGCGTGCGCAGGTTCTGCGTCTGCTGCTCGGCCATACGGGCGAACCCGTCGCGTTGCACCGGCTGTCCCCTTCCGAAGCATATTGAGGCGATGCCGTAGCGATGATGCGTTGGTTGCGAACCCTGACCGGCAGGCGCCACGCCCGTGGCGATGCCATTCCACAGGCCCTGTGGCGCGCGACACTGACGCGCTTTCCTTTTCTGGAAGACCCAAAGGCGCCCGGTGCCAACGCCCTGCGCCTGATGGCCCGTGCGTTTCTGGATACCAAGGAATTCCATGGCGCAGATGGGCTGCTGATCACGGACGCGATGGCCGTTGCGATCGCAGCGCAAGCCTGCCTGCCGGTGCTGCATCTGCAGGCACCGCTGCTCGGCATCGACTGGTACGACGATTTCGTCGGCATTGTGGTGCACCCGGGTTCCGTCGTGGCGCGACGCGAGAACATCGATGATGCCGGCGTGGTGCATAGCTACCAGGAGGTGCTCAGTGGTGAGGCGATGCAGGACGGGCCGGTCACGCTGAGCTGGCAGGATGTGCAAGAGGCCGGCACTTCTGCGCGGGACGGCTACAACGTCGTGATCCATGAGTTTGTGCACAAGATCGACATGCGCAATGGCGCGCCAGACGGTTGCCCTGCATTGCCGGAAAGGTTCATGGGAGCCACTAGCGCCACGCTTGCGCGCAAGGCGTGGCTTGCGGCGCTCGAACACCATTACCTGGCGTTCTGCGACCAATTAAGCCTGGCGGAACGCTTCGGCGCTACGCCGCCCTGGCTGGACCCGTACGCCGCCACCTCGCCTGACGAGTTCTTCGCCGTCGTCAGCGAAGCCTATTTTGTCAATCGGACCCAGTTCGCGCATGACTTTGCGGGCCTGGTTCCGATGTTCGACGCGTTCTTCAGGGCGGGTCGCCAGGCAGATTGACCTCGTCGATCTGCCAGGGGTCCAGAAACTGCTCAGCGTACTGGACATACACCTTCTGGGCCACGAATACATCGAACAGATCGGGGTCGATATGGCCGTTTTGCTTGAACCGGTGCATGATGCCCATGGCCTGCGACAACTTCATGCCCAGCTTGTAGGGGCGGTCGCTGGCGGTCAGCGCCTCGAAGATATCGGCGATGCCCATCACCCGCGCCTGCACTGACATCTGGTCGCGCGTCAGGCCCTTGGGATAGCCCTTTCCGTCCATGCGTTCATGGTGGCCGCCCGCATACTCCGGCACGTTGCGCAAATGGCGGGGCCAAGGCAGCTGTTCCAGCATCCTGATCGTGGCCACGATATGGTGGTTGATGGTGCTGCGTTCGGTCTGCGTCAGGGTTCCGGCGCGTATCGTCAGGTTCTCGAGTTCGTCGGGAGCAAGGAAACCGGTTTCCAAGCCGTCGACGTTGCGCCACACCCGGCTGGCCGCGATCTGGCGTACCCGTTCGATATCGGCATCCTGGGTTTTTTCGGCTCCGGTGTTGGTGGCGCGCAAAAAGGCCCGGTCATCGTCGATCGCGGCAACATCGGCCTTGCATTGCTCCCAAAGCGCGGCCTCGGCCTGCGCATCGGTTTTTGGCCGTAGTGCCAGTTGTTGGCGCAGCACATTGATCTGGGCATCTCGCTTGAGCACTTCGAACCGGGTGTCGAGCAGATCGATGCGGTCGAACAATGTCTGCAGCTTGGTCGCCTTGTCCACCACATGCACCGGCGTGGTGACCTTGCCGCAATCATGCAACAAGCCCGCAATCTTGAGCTCGTAACGGTCCCGGTCGTCCATCGAAAACGACGCCAGCGGACCCTGGGTGGTCTGGTTCACCGCCTCGGCCAGCATCATGGTCAGCGCCGGTACGCGCTGGCAATGACCACCGGTGTAGTGGGATTTCTCGTCGATCGCCAAATTGATCAGGTTGATGAACGACTCGAACAAGGCCTCCAGCTGGCTTATCAACAAGCGGTTGGTCAAGGCGATTGCTGCCTGCGAGGCCAGCGATTCAACCAGGCTCTGGTCGGCGCTCGAAAATGTGACAACCTCGGTACTGCCGACCGCTTGCGCATTGATCAACTGCAGCACGCCAATGACCTCGCCCTCATGGTTCTTCATCGGCACAGCCAGAAATGACTTGGAGCGATAACCGGTGCGCTCGTCGAACCGGCGGGTACCGGAGAAGTCGAAGTTCGGCTCGGTATACGCGTCGGCAATGTTGACGGTCTGGTGGTGGATCGCGGCGTATGCGGCCACCAGGGAATCGTTGGGCGCGCCGGTGGCGTCGGTCAGTGGCAGATTCGGAAAACTGATGGCCTTGCCTGAACTACCACCCATCGCGATGCGCAGAGAGTCGGTGTGCAGGATCTCGAACCGAAGCTCGGCCTCGCCATCGACCATGCGGTACAGGGTGCCACCATCGGCATTGGTGATGGTCTTGGCGGCGAACAAGATGCTCTCGAGCAACCGGGTGATGTCGCGCTCCTTCGAGAGCGAAACCCCAATCTGGTTGAGTTGCTCCAGACGGCGCAGCAGGTCATCGATGGAGTCCACTATCAGCCTCCCATTGCAGTCCGGTACGCCCCATCGGCCCGGCCCGCGTTGTCAGCGGCGATTGTCGCAGGGTTCGCGGCCGCGGCATGCTGCCGCATAGCGGGATAAGGAACGCATCGCGCGGTGGATCAAGGCTTGAGCAACACCTTGAGCGCCGCGCGCAGGCGTCGCTCGGCACCGCTCTCGAATCGGCCTTGCAGCACCTGGCCGACATCCTGGGTCCAGGTCTGGACGGGCGATGGGTCGTTGCGCCGGGTCAGGAGTGTCAGCTGGAACAAGCGCCGAGCGTCCAGATGTTCCGCCGGCGTCGGCAATTCGGCCGCCATCTCCAGTCGCAGCAATGCCGTATCAGGCACCGGCCCCGGTGTCGACCCCAAGGCCTGAATCCAGCCGGATCGAACGCCTGATCCGACCTTGGGTCCGAGTTCCTGAGCCGGCGGCAATTGCTGCGGATCACGTGCTTGCCAGGCACCCAGCAACTGCGCCAAGGCCTCGCCATGCGCCTGCGATGCAAGTTTGCGCAGCGCCATCTCGGCACGCTCCATGGCATCGCGCTGGGCCCGGAACGCGGTATCGCCCAGTCGGGGCGTTTGCGGCCGTTCGTTGCGCGAATCATGGTCGATGCGGCCAGCATGGTGGTCCCGCTGCGCGCCAAAACGCGCGTCGCCCCGCTCGCCGCCCCTGCTGGGCCCGCCGGGCCCGTCGCCGCGACCAGCGTCCGACGGTCCACGCCGACTGTCGTTGCGGTCGCCAAACCGTCCCGTGCGGACGGCCGCTGGCGCCGCGTGCTTCGCACGCAGACCGGGCCGATCGTCCCCACGAACGGCCACCACCGGCCGCGCGGCCGGCTTGGCGGCGACAGGCGCCGGAGTCGGCTCCGGCGGTGCCGCCGCGGCGCTGTCGGACTCGGCATCGGGCGTGGAGCGCGCGGCGTCAATGACTGACTCGCTATCGGGCCGAGCCGAGGCGTCGGATAGCGCAGGCTCGGCCGGCTTGACGGCTTCGGTGATCGCATCGCTGGCGCCTTGATTCGAAACCGCGGCAGTCGCGGATGGACCCGTTGCAGCCACTGCGTCACGTGCGCGCGCCTGACCCCGCAACGCGGCGTCCAGGCCCGCCATCGCGGCGCGAATTTGCTGCGCATCGCCGGAACTGTTGGCTGCATCAAGCGCCTTGGATGCTTCCAGCACGACGCGGTCATGCTCGCCCAGAGCGGCCTCTTCCTTGTGCCGCTGGGCCGACTTGCGTTCGAACGCATCGTCGATCGGCTTGCGAAACGCGTCCCACAATTTTTGTTCATATCGGCGGTCCATCGGCACCGCCTGGGCTTCTGCCTGCCATCGCTGCTGCAATGCCTTGACGGCGTCGACCCGCAGCATCGGCATCGCGGCCAAAGCCGCCGCCTCGTCGATCATGGCCTGGCGTCGAAGCACGCTGGCCTGCTGCAGCGCTTCCAGCGGCGCGGCGGCCCGCGTCACTGCCGCGTGCCACAGCGGCTGCAGCTCGGCGAACATCTTTTCGCCAATATGGCCCGCATCGCGCCAGCGGTCCCCGAACTGGTGCAAGACGCGGGCGAAACCGCGCCAATCGTCGTCCAATGCCGTCGCATTGGCGGCGGCCCAGGCAGTGACTTCTTCGATCAATGCCAGGCGCTGCGTGCGGTGCAAGACCGCATCGGCCTTGACTTTGTCGACCCAGGCCTCGACCACCTTGTGAGCCTCGTTGCAGGCTTCGTCAAAGCGCCGCCAAAGGCCATGGTTGGGCGCCCCACCTTGATCGGTCTGTTTCCACTGCTCGCGCAAAACGCGCAGGGTTTCCTGCATCTTGCGCCCCCCGATCGCCTGCCCGGACGGGCGGGCCAGCAATCCTTCGGCCTTGGTCACCAACTCCTGGCGCAACTGGTCGGCGCGCCAGCGCTGCCAGCCCTCGAGCTCGCTGGCCGCCGCCAGCGCAGCGTGGGCCTGGTTCTCCAGAGCATCGTCAATTGTCTTGCCGTGATCCTTGAGCGCGTTGCGCAAAGCGGCCGCGGCGCCGGCGCTGGCCTTGCCATGGCCTTGCGCCATTTCGCTCTCCAAGGTGGCCAGCACCTTGGCCACCAGTTCGCACGCCTGGCGGCGTAGTTCCGGGTCGACCCGCGGTTTGGCGGGTCGCACTTGCGCCAGGGCTGGCACGCCGCGTCCGGCACGCAACTCCTCGGCCCATACCGATACCGGCGGCAAGGGGGCCAGGGCGTCACCTGCAGCCGCAACCGCCTGTGCCAGCGCAGACTGGAAAGATTCCCAGACCACCAGCAACTGAGCCCGTGACGCCTCCAGCAGGGGCGGGAACTTCAGATCCACACTGCTCCAGTTCGGATCGACCTCCAGCGATGCCGCCTGTCGTTGCCAGTGCGCGACATCCTCACGCAGTGCGTCCCAAACCGCCTGGGCCGCGGTCCACGGCTTGGTTGACAGAACTTCGATCCGCTGCGCCAGCAGCACTGCCGCCTCGCGTTGCACCTGCACGGTGTGCTGCAGGTCCTCGATCACCCGCACCCGCTCGACCAGGCTGGCCTTCAGTACGAGCAGGGGCTCCTTGCTCAGTGGGGCGCCGGCCTTGGCCGCATCGCGCTGCCACGCCAGTGCATCGGCGATATTGAGCTTGGCCAGGTCCAGCAAGGCCTGGGCTTTGACGGCCCATTCGGCGGCCAACTGCTCCTGTCCCCTGGCGCGGCGAATTTCATCGAGGCGCTCCCGTACTGGACGTGCTGCACCCTTGTCGCGCGCGCCCAACTCGCGAAACACCTCCTGCAATTGCTCAGGGCTGGGCTCCTGCGACAACCAGGCCCGGATGCGGGTTGCGCGCTCCCCCGATGTCGGCGCAGAGAAGGCGCCGTCGGTGAGTGCGTCGAGTTTCTGGACATCGGAGCTCTTGGGACTTGAGGTCATCGTGGCAATGGTTCGTGGACGTTTAGCCGTTTTCGGCAACCCGGTATTTTCACCCCGATTCGCACTTGGCGCGCCACACTGCGCAACGCATTTGCTGCGTCACGCATTCGCAACTCCGAATAGGGGGTGATGGCGACGGCCCGGCGGAAGGCGCGCGGTGCTGCGGTGCGGTGGGCAACTGCATGATTCAGTTGGTTTCCAACGCGAGTTCTGCTCCAAGCGCCCTATTGACGTCGGCTTGCGTCACCTTGGCCGCGGCCCAGGAACCGGCGCTCTGCCGGCAACTGTCGGCTCGCCAGGTGTTCTTTGAGTGCGAAGCGACGCCGCAACGCCAGCTCACGCAGGCCATTCTCGCTGGCCGGAATATGGGCCGGCAGAAGTGCCTCCATTTCGGTGACCATCAGCGTCTTGGGCTTGCCCGCAAGATCGCTCGGCCTGGCAATTTCCGTGTGCAGAAACATCTGTTTGAGCTGCTCCTTGCAATTCAATCAGAGCGCCAATGAAGAAAGCCCGGCGGACCGGAAGAATCCGGTTCGTCGGGCTCGACGGCTGACGCAAGGCCCATGCCGTCTTGGCTTATGTCACAAGAGATTGAAGTCCCATGACACGTGGCGGCAAAAGATTGCCACCAGGATTCGCCGGGGCCGCTTTATCAACACCGTCTCACAACGGGGACTGGCTACTGCCGACGATGCATCTGATCGCTCAGACAACTGCAGTCTAGGCCGGTCATTGCGTGAATACAAGCCCTGTTGCATTCATTTGCCACTTATGCGCAATCGACTCCGTGGAGTGCTCAGGCACCAGCCTCAGTACCTGCGCCGGTGTCACGCACTATCAAAAATTGAATATCAACTCTATTTCTTATGGTTGACGAGGTATATCGATGCCCATAGAATTCGCCCAACCCAATCGAGGGTTAACCCGAATCGCTGCCGACCTTCGGCAAATTTAGCACGGACCGCGCCGACAAAGCGGCAAAATGCTAAACGCGTACCTATCCATACGAAGTGCACTGCCCGTGCCGTTGTCAAGCAAGACATCAAGAGCGGGCCGTGCACGCTAGAAGGAAGTGCCATGACAGCGTCCCAATCGATGCTCAGCGGTATACAAACATTTGGCTCCGACATCGCCAACGGTCTGTTCGAGATCACGCACAGTGGTTTTGCCATGCTCGGACTGGCAGTCGTGTTTGTCGCGCTGACCTTGTCCGTGAATCCACAGATCCGTGAGCATGGAGAACTGCAGTTGATGGAATGGCTGCAGGCGCGTCAGGCGCCCGAAGGACCCAACGACAATAGCGTTGCTCCCACGGACCGAGCCACGGCGTCGGACCCGGGTGAGCTACCCAAGCAGCAGGCGAAAGTTGCCTACTGGCTGAGCAAGAAATACCGGGTCGCGCCGGAACCGGTCAGCGCGCTGGTGGCCGAGGCCTACCACATAGGCATGCGCAGCAAACTCGATCCAACACTGATCCTCGCGATCATGGCGATCGAATCCGGATTCAACCCGTTTGCTCAAAGCTCGGTGGGAGCCCAGGGCCTGATGCAGGTCATGACCAAAATTCATGGTGACAAGTACGAGACCGCCGGCGGCAATCTTGCAGCGTTCGACCCGGTCACCAATTTGCGGGTCGGCGTCAAAGTGCTGCAGGAATGCATTGCACGGGCCGGATCCATCGAAGGCGGCCTTCGTTTCTACGTGGGAGCGGCGAACCTCGAGAGCGACGGCGGCTACACCCACAAGGTGATGGCCGAACATGCGCGCATCCGCGCAGTGGCGACCGGTCAGGCCGCAACGCCGGCGCGCGTTATTCAAACGACAACGACTGATGAGGGCAGCGATCACGTTCAGAAAGTGGCGACCCTGTTCAAATACTGAATCGCGATTGAGGCAGACTGATCGTCGCGTCATGTGATTGCCGTCGCAACGTTGGCGATCGCCGGCGCCAAACATTTGGCGCTCGGACGCAACCTATCTCCGGACTACCCAAGCCATGAAATGCCCGTTCTGCAGCCATTCGGAGACCCAGGTCGTGGAAACACGGGTAGCGGAGGACGGAGGATTCATACGTCGCAGACGCCAGTGCGGCGACTGTGAGAAGCGATTCACGACCTACGAGCGGCCCGAAGTCAATTTTCCGACCATCGTCAAGAAAGACGGCCGGCGCATCGATTTCGAGCGCATCAAACTACAGGCATCGATGAGCCTGGCGCTGCGCAAGCGACCGGTCAGCACGGAACAGGTGGACGCAGCCATCGAGCGTATCGAGGAAAAGCTCTTGAATCTGGGCCTGCGCGAGATCGCCTCGAGCCGCATCGGCGAACTGGTGATGCGCGAGCTCAAGAAGCTCGACAAGGTTGCCTATGTACGATTTGCCAGCGTGTACCGCAGCTTTGCCGATATCGATGACTTCAAGACCCTGGTGGACGAGGTACGCAAGTAACCCCTGGCCGGCGTGCCTCACGGACAATCCCCGGCTACGCCCGACTGCGCTCGCGGCCGACCCGTTCCACTCAGAATGATCTTGCGTGCCGGGATATCGGACGCAGGCAACGGACACACGGTGAAAGTGCCGGCCTGGAACGCACCGGAAACGAGTTTCGCCGACCCGTTGGACGCGTAGGACACATAATTGGATACGGGTTGGTTGCCGGTCAATCGGATTGCACTGGCGCTGCCAGCATGCTGCAGAACAATGTGCTCGCCGCCGTCCAGGGCCGCATTGTTGTTGCTGTCATGAAAAACAATCCAGCCCTGCTCCCAACCGCCCGTTGTCGTACAGGTGAGACCGCTGGAAGACTTGCAAACCACGGCACGGCCATTGCGTTTGATGGCCTCGCTGCGAGCCAGGTGCAGGCTGGCCATGAAACGGGTAGCCAGCGAAGCCGCCTTTTGGGCTCCCAACATGCTGGTCATGGACGGCACTGCCATCACCAGCAAACAACTCGCCACTGCCAAGACCAGCAGCAGTTCTACCAGGGTGTACCCCGCTGGCAAGTGCGACTGTGCAGACCGTGCCTGAGCAATGAAAGTGGCAAAAAACGTGGAAGTGGAAGTGCGCATGGTGGCAACCACTGTGCCGCCGCTCGCCTCCGGCGTCATACCTGAAACGCGGTAGGAATCGACGCATCAAGCTGCGCCGCCGATCGCACAGGCAGATGCTGCCTGACACGCAAACGGAAGTGGTGTCGCCGCCAAGTCGGGCGCTGCTATTGAGTCAATTCAGTCCTGCTCGCTGTGCCGCGTCTGCAATTGGCGCGGCGCCAGACAACCGGCGCCTGACAACCGGCACATGGCAAGGCAGATTGCGGCAGGCCCTCGTTCGGGCCGCTTTAGCCTTGGTTACGGTATCAAAATCTGCATCTGCAACTGCATCTGCATCTGCATCTGCAACAGCATCAATATCGACCCGCAATGACTCTCGGCGCAGTTCCAGCCAAGTAAAAAGGGCGCCGTAGCGCCCTTCAATGTTCGGCGACTTGTCGCCCCGTTAGATCTGCTTGCGCCGACGCGCAAGCGCCAGACCTGACAACGCAACACCAACCAGGAGCAGGCTGCCTGGTTCCGGCATCGGGTTGGTTGCGGGACTGCAATCCAATTGACACACGATTGAAACATCATCCACATAGGCAAAGTCTCCAGGCCTGCCTGATGACGAAAGGAAACTGAATATGAGGTCCCCGGCACCCGCACCCAAAATCCCCGCTGTCCACTCACTCCATCCCTCAGGATCGGGATTTCCCATGCGGGAGTCTTCAAGATCATCAAATGCGACACCACCAAATGAGATGGAGAGGTCGCCGGAATTTCCCTTGACGAAAAACGAAAACAGGTTCGTTGACCCGACTACCAAGTCGACCGACTGCTTGCCCGCGCCTTGTAAGACGCCATCATTGCCCACTAAAAACATGAGACCAAGTTGAACAGGGACGGCGACAGTTCTGGACGCATCCGAACTGACCGAAGCATTTCCGGTCGGGTCCCATGGAGAATCGCCCCCCTCAAAGCCAGGGTTCAGCACCAGATTTGCCATGGCAATTGGCGCCACAACCGCCAGCGCCACGCAGCTTATCCACTGAATCACTCTGTGTTTGTTGAATGTCATGCAGCGCTCCGAAATTTATTGGATGATGCCGGCAATCAAGCAGATTCTATGCCAGACACTCAAGTGTCTGTTTTCATTGAACTAAATATGTGAGCGCCAGCAACGCAGCCGGCAAATGTAAAAATTGCCGACGGAACCCGTTCCAGGAAGACCTGAAATGCCCATCACCAGGGTACCGTGCCCCACAGGCGTCGCCCGCTCTCATTCACGCATAGCGTGCCATCGCCAACCTGGGTGGTCCCTGCGACCGGTGTTGCTGCCAACACGAAGGTCTGGCCAGATGCAGTGGCTGCCACAAGGGTCGTGCAATCATCGACCAGGTTAATGCTGTAACGCCCGTCCTTGCTGCGCCCTGAGGTACGCCCCAGCCCACCGGCAGCAGTACCGTTGTATGGCGCTGTGACGCTGAATGAATACGCGTTCAAATTGAGGTAAATCTTCTCCTGCAGGCTGGCCAACTCCAATAACTCCGTTTGCGCCTCCACCCGGGCCGCACGAATGATGTAGCTGCGGTAACTGGGCAAGGCGATCGCGGCCAGGATGCCGATGACCGCAACAACGATCATCAGTTCGATCAATGTAAAGCCCGCATGGCGTCTGGTCTTGTTCACGGCAAAGCCTCATTTTCTCGATTCGCAATCACTGCCGGTACTCGGCATCCATTCGCACCCGCCCCTTGGCGTCAGGGCGCAATCAGTTCACGCCAGGAGATCCGGCCCGTTCGCGCTTGCAGGCCGCGTTCGTCGCCACCGGTCTTCACAGCGCCCGCCTTGTTGGCCCGCGTCTCGGTGGTCGTCACGCCGTCGGTATCAGTGGTCACGATCGTGATCGAACCATCCGCATTCGTAGTCCGGACAATGCGCGCGCTCAAGCCACTGACAAACACGATATCGGTGGTGGTGACATCGCCCACCACGGTCGTGGTGATGCTTTGCACTGCGCTTCCGCCGCCGATGTTACCGATTTTCGGATCGGTCGCAGTGCCCGGGTTCAGTACAACGGCACACTTCTTCGTGGTGGTTGAGTCAACGGCTCCACATGTCCGAGTATCGACAGCCGGACTCTTGGTCCAACCGGCTTCGCCATAACAGACACCCAGATGCTTGGTGTGATGGAACATGCTGTACTCGGCCAGCACATAGGTCGAGAAGTCAGCTGCCCTGACACGCCAGCCGTACTCGGGGCTACCGGGCACACTCAACTCAATGGCCGAGTTGGGCGTATCCGCGCGGATGATCTGCAGTGTGATCGCCCCGTTGTGGCGCACACCGGTTGCAGTAAGTTGGGTCGTGCTGGCGGAGTATCCTGGCGTACCATTTCCGGTGGCAGTGACCGTCGTCGGCGGGATGACCGGCTGGTACATGTTGCCATCCTGCGTGGCGGAGGCGCTGGCCACGACGCACCGGTATTCCGTCGGGTGCAAACCGTCCCGCATGTCGGCCGGCAACCCGTTCACGCCTTGCCACCAATCCTTGTTGTTGAACGCGTCGGGCGGCAGATTGATGGCCAGGCTGCCAATTGACGCGCGCGTGTAGGTCGTTACCGTGGCCAGGTCGAGTGTGCCCGTGGTCTGGTAGTTGCGAAGGGGTAAGTAGCCCGCCTCGATGTTGAACAGATAGCCGGAATTACCAATGTGCAGCCGGGCGGCCGGACTCAGGTACTGGTTCTGTGCTAGCACCTTGAACTGGGTCGTCGTCGATGGAACGGCACGCTCCAGATTGAAGTTGACATTGCTCGCGTTCAGGAAGTTCACCCCAGTGCGGTCGTAGATGTCGTCGTACTCATGATCGTGTTCCCTGAACGTGCAGCGGCTGCCACCGTTATTGCAGGTGTTGCCAGAAACCGATGCGTCTGAGGCGCCGCTGAACAAGGTCGTCGTCAGCGCTGGCCTGAAATCGGTCCATCCAGATGCTGGCGTTGTCACCACCGAATTGACACCACCAGCCGGCCCGGTATTGGTGGAAGTCGTGATGCGATTCAAAGTAAAGCTGGTGCAAGCCGATACCGCCAACGGCGCAGCAATGGAGCAGGACAGCGAACTAGTTGGCGAGCCGGCTTTGCTGCAGGTCGTTGTATAGCCATTGACGGTCTTCGCATGGATCTTGCTGAATAAGTCGTTCAACCTGTCGGGCACTGAAAAAGTGCTCAAAGAGACGATATCGCCAGGGTCGCCTGTCACGTAGGTTCCACCGCATTTAACGGACACATCGCTGCGGTCACGGCCGACGCTGGTAATGACGAGACTACCCGGTGTCGGCGCGACCCCGGAGGAGCTCACAGCGGGAACCAGGGCTTGCGATGTACCGTTGACGATGTCGACCGTCATGCCGTTGTAATTGGTGCCCAGCGGCGCCTTGATCGTGACCACGTTACCCGCGCGGGTAGCGGTAAATCCGTTGCCCACCCGGCCGCGAATGGTTTCCGCATTGGTTGCTGTCGCAATCCCACTGCTGAGGTTGCTCACCGTGAGCGCCGGCACCACCACAACCCCGTTGACAGAGATTGCACCCAGCGTAGCCGGGTAAGTCGCCGTCTGCCCGGCCGTGCCAACCGTGATGGTCGCAGTCGCCGCCACTGGATTGGCGCGCGGCCCATAGTAGATCTCGACGTCAAAGTGCCCGCCCTCCACGCCGCGATCGACGTTCGGAATCGGCACGATGATGTCCGGATTCTGATTGAAGAATGTGTCGTTGAGCGTCGTCAGCTGCACCAGGATCGGCTGCGACAGAAGGCCGATCGAGATGAACTTGCCAACGGCAATGCCATCGGTCGTCAAAATCGGATCCCCCGCCACCGAACCGGTCGGAATCGTATCGGTGGCGATGTACTTGATCCGGTCATCGTTATTGAGCTGGACATTGCCGCTCAGGTCCAGGAACGGAAGGTTCTTGGTGCCACCGGTCAGGTAGTCGAGTTCCATCAACCAGGCTTCGCCATCCACGATCGACGATGTACTGGGAATCGCATTGGCGATCGTCGGGTTGAAGGCGGTGAAATAGAAGCGCGCATTCTCGATAAAGCTGCCTTCGCCGATCACCCGCTCGCCCGCCGGCAATGCCGCGCGCCATCCCTTGTGATTGGTGGCGCCGCTGGTCCAATCGGGCTGGTTCGACGTTACACGGCGAACACGCGTCGTCACACCGCCCAACACATACTCCCGCTCGGTGATGGTCTGATTCAGCAGCACGGCATTGGCCGCTGGCGCTCCGTCCCACACGCCATACGCATAGTGCACCGTTGCATCCGTCTGGTCGGCAGGCGCGAGCATCTTGCCGGTTCCAAACGTCACCATGTAGCCACCCGAAGGATGCACGGCCACGCCCGGCGTGGCGGTGATCGGCTGCGCAGGCGAGGTGGTCAGCAAAGCGGTCGTCACGCCGGTCGCCAGATTGAACTTCCACATGGTTCCGTCCAGATCTCCCGCGTAGACGCGGTCGACCACGCCGTCGCCATCGGTATCGAGCGCAACCGGCGTCCACAAGCCGTTTGGACTGAGCGAGGTACCGTCGGTCCCCGCCTTGATGGCCTGAATCAACTCACCGGTATTGGCGTTGATGATGTACAGGTAGGCGGCGTAGTTGCCGCCGCAATTGAGATAGTTGGGCGTTGCATGCGAGCACCCAGCGTAACTCCCGACACCGTCGTTATAACCATTGCCCACTATGACCGCATCGACGGCAGATCCGCTCACCATCACTTTGGCGATGTTGACCGTGCCATAGGTGTAACCCAGATTGATGTACGCATTGGTCGTCGCGGGGTTGGCGTAATTGAGCTTGGTTGGCGTTATCTCCCACATCACCTTGGCTGCCACGTCGGCCTCGGTGGCCGCCGTCAATCCGGCGCTACCGGTGATGTTCAGCGCGTACAGGCCCTTGCCGCCCGCGCCCAGGGCACCGACCAGCACGCGCTTGGTGCCGGCCAAAATGCTGGCCACATTGATCTGGCCGTCGACATAGTAGTCATGCACATACGGATCCACCGTCAGCTGGCGCATCTTTGGCAACAACATGGACGGCACATAGGCCCAGCGCTCCCTGCCGCCACCACCGGCGTCGTTGGCCGCGTTGACAGCGTGCAACATGCCATCGTTGGCGCCCGCGAACACGGTCGGGTTGGTGGCGTCGGCGACATAGTAGGGACGCGAATGGACGATATCGCCCATCACCGACACGCGCTGGCGCATGGTCTTGCCAGCGGCCGGCTTTTCGTTGCTGCGCTCTCCGCGCAGGAAATTGATCTCCTGCCCAGCCAGCACCGCGTTACCGCCGCCAAAAAAGCCCTGCTGTACGGTCGAGAGATCGGCATGGCGAAACGCGACTTTGCTGCCGTCATCTTTCATGGTGGCGATCAAGCGCCCGGTGTCGAAGTTCTGCGCGCTCACAAACTCTCCGGCATCCTGCGCCCACCAAGACGTTCCGCCGGTCAGGTCTCCGTTATCGCCGGCCCGGTATGCCAGCAAGGTACCGCTCCAGAACTCGCGCTCGTACTGGCCGCGGAACAGCACCTCCTGGCCTGACTTCAGGTTGAAGTTGGTCATCTCGTCCTGTGCGACGTAACCGATGGGTTGCGCCGCCGGATTGAATGCGGCCAGAGCCAGCACAACCCGGTAGGCGATCGCCATGGCAATGACCAGCGCGAACGTTGCTATCCCGGCAGGCTTCAAAAAGGATTTGGACATGATGTACCTCGATCAGACTGGGCAACTGAGCACGCTGTAATAAGACTGCACGAACTTGGTTGCACCGCGGGCGCTGGTGCCTCGGCCGGTGATCAAATAGGTGTTGACCTGGTTGCACCCGCTGCTGGCGCGCCCGCCGATGACCTGGCTGGAGCCCTGCAGGCGGCTGTTGACCGACATCAGTTCGATGGTGTAGCGCTGGGTATTACCGCCAACAGCGGCGGAGTTGGTGTCCGCCCATGTCATCGAAAACGGCCGGTTGACACGGGCGGCGCGAATCGCATCGACGGTCGTGCGTGGCAACAGTTCGGGCGTCGCCGCATCCGATCCCGGGTCGGGATTCGTCGCCGGATCAATGCCCGTGAACGCGGCGTTGCTGTAATTCGTGCCGGCGGACAGCCAGCTCTCGGCCGTGCTCATCGCAGTCTCGGCGTTGTTCAGGGCACTGTCCTCAAACTGCAGGTTGCCGGCCAGCTTGAACTGCGTGTCCGAGGTGCTCACCGCAGTGATGCCGATCATCATGATCAGCACCAGCACCAACAGGGCAATGACCAGGGTGGCGCCGCGCTGTCCGCGCGGCGTTGAAGTGGGTACGCGTCGGCGCATGGTGATCATCCTCAGTTACGCAGTTGGACGACGGTAGAAAACATCTGGCGACGAAAGTTGTCGTTGACGACATAGTTCTGATCGCCCATGGCATAGTTGCTGGTATTCGCGTAGCCAGGTTCCGGCGTGGCATTGCGCGCCAGCAGCCAGATGCGCACGGAATTGACATCCGTCCAAGCCTGGGCCAGGGGGTCGGACGAACTGCCCGGCAAGGTATCGAAGTACTGGGTGTTGGGGTCCGTGAACTGGCCGTACTGGACCTGCATGTGCTCGATGCCGCTGGCGACCAGTTCGCGTGCCATGGTTCCATCGGGGCGCAGCGCCATCCGGACCAGGGCCGGCACCAGTGGCACTTCGGTGGCTGAAACCGTGAACGGGCTGATGTAGTACACATACACCTGCACCTCGAAACTGGCCAACGGCCTGGACGCACCGAAGTCCGGCGGCACCGGTGCCCCGCCGGTGGCCCGGAACAGTTGCCCACGTTCATAGGTGGTGTGAAAGTACACCGTGTCGGCTGCCAATACGGTGCTCGGCGTGACCGCCAGGCGGCGCACCACCAGAACATCGTCGCCAATGGAGTAGCTTGCGGCAGGGATGCAGCTGCCAACACCATCAAACGGGTTGGCGTTGTTGCTGCCCCATACGCCTTGCACGATGTTGGATAGAAACGCGTCCGCGGAAGCCCCGGCTTCGGCGCCAAAACAGCCCGACGCAGGGGCGGTCCAGGGCCCCGGCGTTCCAGGCAAGTCCCAGGTGTAGGCCCGAAAACCGGCCTCGCGCAACTCCTGCTTCATCGCATTGAGGGCATAGCGCCCATTGGTCATCAGCTCGGACGTGCGGTCATTGCTGCGCGAATTGCCCGCGTTCGACGCCAGCACACCCACCAGGCCGGCCAGAATACCCAGGCCGATCGTGATGGCAATGAGCATTTCGATCAGCGTGAAGCCTGCTTGCCGCCAGTCGGGCGCGGCATGCGCGCCGCGCGATGCAATAGAGGGCTTGGTCATGGCGTCAATTGAAAATGGTGCGGGTGGCCGTGTATAGAAATTGCTCGCCAGTCCCGGCGGCATTCATACCGAAGTCCGACCCGGGAACGGATTGGTTGGCGGTGTCGACCATCCGGTCTACCCAGCTCACGCGAATGGTGTAGACCGACGGATTGCCAGCGGTGGTCTGCAGCACGGTCCACGAACTCTGCGGCAAAGCAGCTGCCACCGCTGTCTGCCATTGCGCCAGGTCGAACAATGCCAGGTCGCCGGTAGTGCAGGGGACAGCCGCACAATTGGTGCCCATGACAACCGGGGCACTGGATGTTGGTGTCACATAGGAAACCGCCGCCGCTTTGTTCGCCTCCATGCGCTCTGCCAGGTCCGCCACCAGGAACACAGCCTGGGTTCTGAACTGACCGCCCTGGTTCAGGCGCATCGAATAGGCTTGCAAGCCGGCAGTTCCCAACAGCGCCAGCGAAACGATGAGCAGGGTGACCAGCACCTCGATCATGGAGAATCCGCGCTGGCCAATGCCGCCTGCAGCGCGGCTTGCATTCGCAACAGGACCGTACACCATATCAACTCCTTCGCCTACTTCGAAATATTGCCGGTCGCGGCAACCGCGACGGTACGCGCTGATCCGCCGTTCAGCGTCAATGTCAAATTAGCCGCTACTGCCGAACTGTTGGGGTTGAATCGAATGGCGGTCGCGGAACCGACCAGGGCCAGGTTCGGATCGAGCGCCGGACGAATGACCAACGGATTCGGATCGGTCGCGGTAGCGGCTGCGCAGGTGTCGGCTCCAGCGGCAGCGATGCATACAACCCAACCTGCACGCCAGTCGAGCCCGGCACCGCAATCGGTCCCCGCCACATTGCGCACGCAGGTCACGACTCTCGCATTGCGCTTGATCGCTTCACCACGGGCCTGATTCAGATCACTGACGATCAGGCCCAGCGCGGAGGACTGTCGGGTGGCGTTGAGCATGTCGCGCATGGACGGGACCGCGATCAGGGCCAAAACGCCGCCGATCATCACGACAACCAGCAATTCGATGATCGTAAAACCTCGCTGCAGGAACGGTCGTGAGTTCATGGCCCACAGACTAACCCGCTCCGACGCTCTTTTGGCGTTCCGGGTGACGGGCGGTCGGAATGGTCCGCCAGACGGCATTGGGTGTGCCCGACAACCGCCCAGAATGCTCCTGTCGAATGACCTATCGCGGAGGAAACGTGGAACGTGCACGGCTCATATCAATACGGGTCCTGGCGTCAGTGTTGCTGGGCGCCGCTGGCCACAGCGGGGCCCAGCAACCCACCGACGACCCGGTGGCCCGGTGGCGGGCCCGTGTGGAGCAGGCCAAGTTGCTGTCGGTTCCCAAACCGCCTGCAGGTGTGCGCGATATCCGGTGGGAAGCGCTGTCGCCGGAGGGCTGGGACGCCCAGGCGATATCGCGCCAGCATGACGCACACCAATGGCAGCGCAACGACCCGCGTGCTGTCGAGGCCCGCACCCGGCTGAGCCGCGCCTGGGAGGCTGCGCCCACGGTGACGTTGACCGACGACGCGCCGGTACGTCTGACCGGTTTCCCGGTGATGATCGATTCCGGCCAGGGTCTGTCCAAAACCATTGTGCTGGTGCCCTACCACAGCGATGGTGATCGCCGGCCACTGCCTCCCGCCAACCAGATGGTGCTGGCCTACCTCAAGCCAGGTGTGCCGCGCAATCTGGGCAATGACCCGATCTGGATCACTGGTCGCATCTACCCGGTGCGCTCGCCAACACCGATCGGTGTCGCCGCATACCTGATGCCCGAGGCCCGCTGGCAGAAATACCCTTACCCCGCTTATCCCCTGCCCCCATACCGGTTGCCGCATTAGCGCGTGGGACTCGAACCGCCAACGCGTGCCGCGCAATCTCAAGTACGCTCTGGCCCATGCACGACCTGGCCCTGACCGACGAACGACGCATCCACCAGGCGCTGGACCAGGCCGCAATTGCCGTTGGCCTGTGTGAACCGAATCCGCGGGTTGGCTGCGTACTGGTCGGCGCCGATGGCGACACGATCGGCCAGGGACACACTCAGGCGATAGGTGGCCCGCATGCCGAGGTGATGGCGCTGCGCGACGTACTGTCGCGCGGCAAGACCGCCCGCGGCGCCACAGCCTATATCACGCTTGAACCCTGCTCACACCATGGTCGGACCGGGCCGTGCTGCGACGCCCTGATCGCTGCGGGCGTGGCCCGGGTCGTCGCCAGCATCGAGGACCCGAACCCGTCCGTGGGCGGTCAGGGGATCGCCCGGCTGCGGGCGGCAGGCATCAGTGTCACGGTCGGACCCGGCGCAAGCGCGTCACGGGACCTCAATATTGGCTTCTTCAGCCGGATGCTGCGCAAGACACCCTGGGTGCGCCTCAAGGTGGCCGCATCCCTCGACGGCCGAACTGCCCTGGACAACGGCGAAAGCCAGTGGATCACCTCACCATCGGCGCGCGCTGACGGCCACGCCTGGCGCGCCCGGGCCTGCGTGGTCCTGACCGGGATCGGCACGGTGCGCGACGACGATCCCCGCCTCGACGTGCGGTTGCAGACCGCGCGCCGGCAACCTCGGCTGGTCGTCGTCGACAGCCGGCTCGAAACGCCCGTGCGGGCGCGGTTGTTCGATGCTGAACGCGGCGTGGCGATCTATACGGCCGGCACCGACCTAGCGCGATCGCGGGCCTTGGGCGAACGCGGGGCGCAAATCATTCAGATGCCCGGTCGCGCGCCGGGTACCGAAGCGAAAGTCGACCTCAAGGCCATGCTGGTGGACCTGGCCGACACCGAGACGAATGAGGTGCACGTGGAGGCAGGGCACAAGCTCAACGGTTCTCTGGTGCGCGAGGGGCTGGTCGACGAACTGTTGATCTACCTCGCGCCCAGGCTGATCGGGCAGGGCCGTCCGATGGCGGAGTTCGGCCCGCTTGCCGCGCTGGAGCAAAGCGTCGGGTTGCAGTTCCTTTCCACCACGATGCTCGGTCCGGACCTGCGCATTGTGGCGCGGGTAGCCGGCCGGGCCGATTTCTGACCGGCTCCTGCCCAACTGCGCTGCCAGCGAGCTTGGGCGCAACTAAAATACGACCATGTTCACTGGAATCATCACCGGCGTTGGCCGCATCACCGCCGCTGAGGCGCTGGGCGGCTCCCTGGCCCACGGCAAACGCCTGACACTAAGTTGCCCGCCGCAGTACCTGGAGGATGTGGCGCCGGGCGACAGCATCGCGCTGAATGGCGCCTGCATGACGGTCACCCGGTTCGATGCGTCGGCATCGACTTTTTGCGTCGACATATCGGCCGAATCACTCGACAAGACCGCGGGCCTGGACGCGCCCGGACCCGTCAACCTGGAAAAAGCACTGCGCGCGCATGACCGGCTGGGCGGCCACATCGTGGCTGGCCATGTGGACGGCGTGGGTACCGTCATGGCCTTGACGCCGGTCGGGGAAAGCTGGGAGTTGCGCATCGCCGGTCCGCCGTCGCTGGCGCGCTTCATGGCATTCAAGGGATCGATCACGGTCAACGGAGTGAGCCTGACGGTGAACCAGGTGCGGGACACGAACCACAGCTGCGAGATCAGCATCAACCTGATACCGCACACGGTTCACAACACCGCCCTGGGATCGCTCGCAAGTGGCTCGCGGGTGAATCTGGAGGTCGATCTGATCGCGCGTTATGTGGAACGTATGCTGGGTCGCGATGCCGTCCGGTCGGCAGACATGCCTGGGGGCATGCAAGCCACGCCTGGGAACGCAGGAGCGCACGCATGAACAGGCGCATTCCCGCACCGATCTCCCCGGTCGAGGACATCATTGCCGATTTGCGCGCGGCCCGGATGGTCATCCTGATCGACGAGGAGGATCGCGAGAACGAGGGTGACCTGATCCTCGCGGCCGACCATGTCAGCGCCCAGGCGATCAACTTCATGGCCCGGTTCGGCCGCGGCCTGATCTGCCTGACCCTGACCCGGGCACGTTGCGCCCGTTTGCAATTGCCGCCGATGTCGGTACGCAATGGCGACAAAAAGGGCACCGCATTCACCGTATCCATCGAAGCTGCCGACGGTGTGACGACCGGAATATCCGCAGCGGATCGCGCCCGAACGGTACAGGCGGCCGTGGCGCCCGATGCCGCTCCCGAAGATCTGGTGCAGCCAGGCCACATCTTCCCGCTGCAGGCGGTCGATGGCGGCGTGCTGATGCGTGCCGGCCATACAGAGGCCGGCTGTGACCTCGCGCAGCTGGCCGGATGCAGCCCGGCGGCGGTTATCTGCGAGATCATGAAGGACGACGGCACAATGGCGCGTCTGCCCGACCTGCAGCTGTTCGCGGCAGAACACGGGCTCAAGATCGGCACCATTGCCAGCCTGATCGAATACCGCAGCCGGGTCGAATCGCTGCTCGAAAAAGTAGGCACGCGCAACATCGAAACCGCCTACGGCAACTTCACCGCGCACGCGTTTCGCGACAAGCCCGGTCACGGTGTGCACCTGGCGCTGGTGCGGGGACACTGGGCCGAGGACGATACCGTCCCTGTCCGGGTCCATGAGCCGCTGTCGGTGCTCGATGCGCTCGAGGTCAACCGCGCCATGCACTCCTGGAGCCTGGACGCATGCCTGGCGCGCATGGCGCAGCTCGACAA
Source organism: Rhodoferax sp. (assembly GCA_031396205.1). Taxonomy (GTDB): domain Bacteria; phylum Pseudomonadota; class Gammaproteobacteria; order Burkholderiales; family Burkholderiaceae_C; genus CAISIP01. The sequence continues at coordinate 57,321 of JANNKH010000101.1, read as the reverse complement.
GGGTGTTGCCGTGCTGCTCAATTGCGGTGAAAGCGCCGATCAACTGCTGGCGCAGTTTGAGGGCACGGCCCGTGCCAGCCACGGCCCCGAACGCGGGCGCATGGATCTGCGCACCTACGGCATTGGCGCGCAGATATTGCGCGAGTGCGGTGTGCACAAGATGGAGTTGCTGGGCAATCCGCGCCGCCTGCCCAGCATGGCCGGCTACGGGCTCGAGATCACCGGCTACATCACGCACTGAACGACCGGCAAAGCAGGAAACACAATCAACATGTTTGGCGCAGATAAGGGAAAACTGGAGTCCTCCGACAAGCGGCTGCGCGGCAAGAAGCTGCGTATCGGCATGGTCCAGGCACGCTTCAACGAATCGGTCACTGATGCGCTGGCGCAGGCCTGCGAAGACGAATTGCGAGCACTTGGTGTGGCCGACGACAACATGGTGCGGGTGCAGGTGCCCGGCGCGCTGGAAGTGCCGGTGGCCTTGCAGGCGCTGGCCGAAACGGCCCATTACGACGCGCTGATCGCTTTGGGCTGCATCATTCGTGGCGAGACCTACCACTTCGAGCTGGTCGCCAACGAGTCGGGCGCCGGTGTGAGCCGCATCGCACTGGATTACCAGATACCGGTGGCCAATGCCATCCTCACTACCGAAAACATGGACCAGGCGATCGCCCGCCAGACCGACAAAGGTCGCGACGCCGCACGGGTGGCGGTGGAGATGGCCAACCTGATGGAAGATATTGGATGAATGACGACATGGTGGTTACCCCGGGCGCCCGCCCTCCCAAACAGAGCCGCACCGGCCTGACCAGCACCGGGGCGCGCAAGGCGGGCAGCAAATCGGCGCGTACACGCTCGCGTGCGTTCGCGCTGCAAGGTCTGTACCAGCACCTGATCGGGCGCAACGCGCTCGACGAGATCGACCTGTTCACCCGCGATCTTTCCGGTTTCAGCAAGTGCGACCGCATGCATTTTGACGCGCTGTTGCAGGGCTGTGTGCGCGATGCAGCGGCACTGGACGCATTGATACTGCCGCTGCTCGACCGACCGTTGGCCGAGATATCGCCGGTCGAACACGCAACGATGTGGATCGGCACCTTTGAACTGCAGCACTGCATGGACGTCCCCTGGCGTGTCGTGCTCAACGAATGCATCGAGCTGGCCAAGGAGTTTGGCGGCACCGATGGCCACAAGTATGTAAATGCCGTGCTCAACGGCATTGCGCCCGGTCTACGCGCGGCGGAGGTTGGCGCCGACCGGGGCCGCAAGACCCCGACCTGATGGATCAGGCACTGCGGATCTCCAGCAGGGCCCGGCGGGTTGAGCCGTTCTTCGTGCTGGAGATGGCCAAGGCCGCTGCCGATCTGGGCCGGGCGTCGGCAGATTCCGATCGGCCGATGGTTTACCTGAACATCGGCGAGCCCGACTTCACCGCGCCACCGCTGGTGCAACAAGCGGCCGAAAGGGCCATCCGCGACGGCCGCACCCAGTACACACCAGCCCTTGGCCTGACGCCCTTGCGCGAGCGGATCAGCCACTGGTATGGCAGCCGCTGGGGCCTCACCATACCAGCCTCGCGCATCGTCGTCACGGCTGGCGCGTCGGCCGCGCTGCAACTGGTCTGCCTGGCGCTGATCGAATCGGGCGACGAGATCCTGATGCCCGATCCCTGCTACCCCTGCAACCGCCAGTTTGTCCATGCGGCCGATGGCCGGGCGATACTCATTCCCACTACGGCGGCACAACGCTTTCAACTCAGTGCGAACAGTGTCGCCGACAATTGGAAACAGGGTGTTACCCGCGGGGTGCTGCTAGCCTCGCCGTCCAATCCCACAGGCACATCGATCCACCCGGACGAATTGCGGCGCATCCAGGCGCTGGTGGCCGAGCGCGGCGGTGTGACGCTGGTCGACGAGATCTATCTCGGTTTGGGCTACGACCCGGTGTTTGGGCACAGCGCGCTGGCGATCGACGATTCGGTGATCAGCATCAACAGCTTCAGCAAATACTTCAGCATGACCGGCTGGCGGCTCGGCTGGCTGGTCGCGCCCGAGCCGCTGGTGCCGGTGATCGAGCGTCTGGCGCAAAACCTGTACATCTGCCCGAGTACCATCGCCCAGCATGCGGCACTGGCCTGTTTCGAAGCCCAAAGCATCGCCGAGTACGAACGCCGACGCGCTGCGTTTCAAGCGCGCCGCGATTACCTGGTGCCGGCGCTCAACGCCATCGGCCTCACGGTACCCGTCATGCCCGACGGCGCCTTCTACGCCTGGGCGGATTGCTCGCAAGCCTGCGCGCGGCTGGGCGTGGCCGATAGCTGGGAGCTGGCGTTCGCCCTGATGGAACGGGCACATGTGGCGGTGACGCCCGGGCGCGACTTCGGCCAGGCACAGACCGGACATTTCATCCGGCTATCGAGTGCCAGCGCCATGGCGCAACTGGAGCTGGCGCTCGGCAGGCTCCAGGATCTGCTTGCATGACAGCCACTGCGCTCGGCCGTGCCGGCGATTTCCATTGGCCGCTGCGGGTCTACTGGGAAGACACTGATGCCGGCGGCGTGGTGTTCCACGCCAACTACCTCAAGTTCTTCGAACGGGCCCGCACCGAGTGGTTGCGCGCCAAGGGCTTCGAACAGCAGGCGCTGCGTGCAACCGAAGGCGGCATGTTCGTCGTCGCCCGGGCCACGCTGCGCTACCACCACCCTGCCCGGCTCGACGACCAACTGTTGCTTACCACCTGGATGTTGGATGCGGGCCGCGCCTGCATGACAATCGGGCAGCAGGCCCGTCGCGGTCCCGATCCGGGCGGCGAGTGCCTGTGCGAGGCGTCCATCCGCATCGGCTGGGTGCTGGCCGATAGCTTCAAACCCACACGCATTCCTCTATCGATTGTGAAAGCCCTCTCATGAACCAAGACATGTCGATACTGCATCTGGTGCTCGGTGCCAGCATCGTGGTTCAGCTTGTCATGCTGCTATTGCTCGTGGTTTCGGTATCCAGCTGGGCCGCCATCTTCCGCAAGATGTTCGCAATCAAGCAGGTCAAGTCTCTCAACGAAACGTTCGAGCGCGAGTTCTGGTCCGGCACCAGCCTGAACGACCTGTTCGCCGCCGCGGCCAAGAACGCCCGCCAGTGTGGTCCGATGGAGCGCATTTTTGCCAGTGGCATGCGCGAATACCAGAAGCTGCGCGAACGGCGCATTGCCGATACCGCCAGCCTGATGGACGGCGCACGGCGCGCGATGCGCGCCAGCTTCCAGCGCGAGATGGACGAGGCCGAGTCCAACCTGTCGTTCCTGGCCTCGGTTGGTTCGGTATCACCCTACGTCGGGCTGTTTGGCACCGTGTGGGGCATCATGCATGCGTTCACCGGCCTGGCCAATCTGCAGCAGGTGACGCTGTCGACCGTGGCCCCGGGCATTGCCGAGGCGTTGGTGGCCACCGCGATCGGCTTGTTCGCCGCGATTCCGGCGGTGGTGGCGTACAACCGGTTTGCGCGCGACATCGACCGCATCGCGATCCGGATGGAGACCTTCATCGAGGAGTTCTCCAACATCCTGCAACGCAACGTCGGTGCGCAATCGGCATCCGGGCACTGACCAGGGGAGTTCGAACATGCCATCGACCATGGCCCGCGGACGCGGGCGGCGCACCATCAACGAGATCAACATGGTGCCGTTCATTGACGTGATGCTGGTGCTGCTGATCATCTTCATGGTCACCGCACCGCTGATCACGCCCAGTTTGATCGACCTGCCCAGCATCGGCAACGCCGCCCGGCAACCGGACCAGGTGCTGCAGATCGTGATCGACAAGGAGGGCCTGCTCCAGCTCAAAACCCCGGAGAGGACCACTCAAATGGCGCTGCGCGAGATCGCGACGGCCGTCAAGAAGGCACAGGCCGGCGCCGCCAACTCGGCGGTGGTTATCAGCGCCGACCGCAATGTGCGCTATGAATCCGTCGTGACGGTGATGGATGCATTGCAGCGTGCGGGAGTGCAACGGGTTGGTCTGTCGGTGCAATTGTCGGGACAGGCCGCGAAATGAAAGCAACCGGGCCGTTCCAAGGCGTGAAGGCCCCCTCCGGGGGCAGGGAGTCACACACAGTGGACGACCGTGGGGGCCACCCATGAACGCGCATCGGCTGGAGTTCTCACCTCCCGCAACCGAGGGACTCAGCCGCGCGCTGGTACTGGCCGTGTTGGCGCATCTTCTACTGGTGGCCGCACTTACGCTGGGAGTGCAATGGCGGCGCGACGCGCCCACGATCGACGTCCAGGCCGAGTTGTGGTCGGCCGTGCCGCAGGCGGCCGCGCCAAAGCTGGTGGAGGCCCCGCCAGCACCGCCACAGGCTTCGCCGACAACCGCGCCCGCGCCGGTGCCGACCGCGACGCCCAAGGCGCCAGACGCCGACATTGCGCTCGAACGCGAGAAGCAGCGCATGCAGAAGGAGAAATTGCTGGCCGCGCAGCAAGCCGAGCAGCGCCAGCAAAACGAAATGCGGCGCGAGAGAGAAAGGCGCGACAAGGAACAACTGGCGCTGGAGAAAAAGCGGGAGCAGGAGCGCCAGGCTGCTCTGGACAAGAAGCAGCGTGATGAGCAGGCGCGCCTGCGCGAGGAAGAGAAGAGGCGCAATCTGGTGCAAAAGGCGGAGCAGGATACACAAAAGGCCAAACAGCAGGCCGCGCGTGACAAGGAGCAAACCGCCAAGCTCGAGGCGGATCGCCAGGTCAACCTGCAACGCATGGCCGGCCTGGCAGGCGCAAGCGGGGCACCCGGGGCTACAGGATCGGCGCTCAAGGCCAGCGGCCCATCCAACAGCTACGGTGGACGCGTTGGCGCCATCGTCAAAGCCAATATCGTGTTCACCGAGAATCCGCCGGACAATCCGACCGCGCTGGTCGAGGTGCGCGCCGCGCCGGATGGCAGCATCGTGGGCCGCAAGCTGGTCAAGAGCAGCGGCAACAAGGCCTGGGACGAGGCGGTGCTCAAGGCGATCGACAAAACGGCCGTGCTGCCGCGCGACATCGATGGAACCGTGCCGCCAGTACTTGAGATCAACTTCCGGCGCCACGACTAATCGCCAGCGGCACCTGGCACGGGCATGATGTCGGAGCCTGCCCGCTTACTCGTAGACGATGACCGCCTGACCCTGCACGGCCTGCGCGCGCCAGTGCGCCAGTGCGGCATCGCTCGGAAAGAATCGCATCCCATCGCCCAGTTGCAATTCAGCGCTGGCACCGCCGGTCTCGCCGGTGCGGGTGACCAGCAGGCGGATGCCCAGGCCACGCACCAGTTCGCCCTGTTCGGTCTGCTCGCTGCGGGCAGGAAACTCTTTGAGGAGAGCTGCCACATCCGGCGGCCGACCGTTGACCGCCACTCGCAGGAACTTGCCGAAGCGGCATCGCGCCTGGTCCAGATCCCAGATCTGGTTCACATTGAGTTGCATGCCTCCAGTGAACCGATCCGGCATCAGCTTGCCCATCACGATGATCAACTGGTCGTCCTTGAGCAACTGCTTGTGGGCATTGATCAAGGCTTCATCGGCGCGCGCCTCGATCACGCCCGATTTGTCGTCCAGCTTGAACAAGGCCAGCTTGCCGCGCTGGCCATTGATGAACCGCACGTCGCTGACGATGCCGGCCAACAGCTGCGGTTCGCGGGTATCGATCAGGTCGTCGATCTGGCGCCTGACAAAGCGTCGCACCTCCGGCGCGACTTCGTCGAACAGGTGTCCCGACAAGTAAAAGCCGATCGCGGTCTTCTCCTGCCCCAGCTGCTCCTTGACGCCCCACGGAACGGCATCCAACAAATCGGGCTCCTGCGTGCTGGAGCCATGGTCATCCGGACCGCCCATGTCGAACAGACCGCCCTGCAGCGCATTGGCCTGGTTGGCTGCAGCGTAGTCGAATGCCAGGTCGATCGATGCTACCAGCGCGGCGCGATTGCGCTGCAGCGCATCAAACGCACCGGCCTTGATAAGCGCCTCCAGGCATCGCTTGTTGAGCCGGGTTCGGTCGACGCGAACGCAAAAATCGAACAAGCCGGTGAACGGCCCACCGTCGCCGCGCGCCGCGACGATGGCCTCGATCGCCTGCTGGCCGGTTCCCTTGATGGCGCCCAGGCCATACCGGATAGTGCTGTCGGTCACCGGCTCGAAGCGGTGCATGCCCCGGTTCACGTCCGGCGGCTCGAAGGCCATGCCCTGTTTGCGCGCGTCCTCGTACAGGAGGCGCAGCTTGTCGGTGTTGTCCATCTCCACCGTCATGTTGGCGCAAAAGAACTCTGCCGTGAAATGCACTTTGAGCCAGGCCGTTTGGTAGGCCAGCAGCGAGTAGGCGGCGGCATGCGACTTGTTGAAGCCGTAGCCGGCAAACTTCTCCATCAGGTCGAACACCTCGTCGGCCTTGGTCTGATCGATGTTGTTCTTTGCCGAGCCGTCGCGGAAGATCTGCCGCTGCACCGCCATTTCCTCGGGCTTCTTCTTGCCCATCGCCCGGCGCAGCATATCGGCACCGCCAAGGGAATAACCGCCCAGGATCTGCGCCGTCTGCATCACCTGTTCCTGGTAGACCATGATGCCATAGGTCTCGGAGAGCATCGCGGCCACCATCGGGTGCGGATACTCCACCTCCTCGCGGCCATTCTTGCGCGCCACAAACGTCGGAATCAGGTCCATCGGGCCGGGGCGGTATAGCGCATTGAGCGCGATCAGGTCCTCCAATCGCGTCGGCTTGGCATCGCGCAGCATGCCCTGCATGCCGCGCGATTCAAACTGGAACACGGCTTCGGTCTGGCCATCGGTGAACAGGCGGTACACCTTGGCATCGTCCAGCGGCAGGTTCTCGAAGGCGAAATTCTCCTGGCCCTTGTGGCGGCTGCGAATCAACTCTTTCGCGATCTCCAGGATGGTCAGTGTGGCCAGCCCCAGAAAGTCGAACTTCACCAGCCCCACCGCCTCCACGTCGTCCTTGTCGTACTGGCTGACTGCAGAGTCGCTGCCCGGCTGCTGGTACAGCGGGCAAAAGTCGGTCAGCTTGCCGGGTGCGATCAGCACCCCGCCGGCATGCATGCCTACGTTGCGGGTCAAGCCTTCGAGCTTTTGCGCCAGCGCCAGCAGCGTGCGCACGTCCTCCTCCTTCGCCAGCCGCTCGGCCAGGATCGGCTCGGCCTTGATCGCGCCATCGATCGTGATGTGGGTGCCGGGCTTGTTCGGTATCAGTTTGCTGATGCCGTCGCAGAAGGTGTAGCTCATGTCCAGCACCCGTCCGACGTCGCGGATCGCGGCGCGCGCGGCCATGGTGCCGAAGGTCGCGATCTGGCTCACCGCCTCCTTGCCGTACTTGGACTTCACGTAGTCGATGACCCGGTCCCGATTGGCCTGGCAGAAGTCGATATCGAAGTCGGGCATCGATACCCGCTCCGGATTCAGGAAGCGCTCGAACAGCAGGTTGTAGTGCAGCGGATCCAGGTCGGTGATGCCCAGTGAATACGCCACCAGCGAACCGGCGCCCGAGCCGCGGCCCGGTCCGACCGGACAGCCGTTGTTCTTGGCCCAGTTGATGAAATCCCCCACGATCAGGAAGTAACCGGGGAAACCCATTTTCAGGATAGTCTGCATCTCGAACTCGAGCCGCTCGACGTAGCGCGCCTGCTGCGCCTGGCGCTGCAACGGATCTGGATACCGATGCGCCAACCGCTGTTGCAGCCCCTGGTGTGACACATGCCGGAAGTAGGCCTCGGGCGTCATCTGCCGGCCGTCGACCAGCGGGATTGGAAAGTCGGGCAACTGGTGCTTGTCCAGCACCAGCGACAAGTTGCAGCGCCGGGCAATTGCGACCGTATTGGCCAGCGCCGAGGGCAGGTCGGCAAACAATTGCTCCATCTGCTCGGTCGACTTGAAATACTGCTCCCGCGTAAAGCGACGCACCCGGCGCGGATTGCCCAGGATCTCGCCGTCGGCAATGCAGACCCGCGCCTCATGCGCTTCATAATCGTCAGGCTGCGTGAACTGCACCGGATGGGTGGCCACCACCGGCAGGCGCAACCGTGCCGCCAGCTGCACGGTTGCAGCCACATGGCGGTTGTCGTCTGGTCGGCCGGCGCGTTGCAACTCCAGATACAGGCGATGCGGGAACCGCGCTGCCAGTTGCAGCGCCACGTCGTGGGCACGCGCCGTGTCCTGCTGTAACAAGGCCTGCCCGATTGCGCCGGCCTGGGCCCCGGACAAGGCGATCAAGCCTTCGGCCCGTTCGCCCAGCCAGGCCCATTTGACGACCGGCTGGGTGCGCGCGGTGTTCTGCGTGTGGGCACGCGCCAGCAGCTCGCACAGGTTCAGGTAGCCCGCATGGTTGTGCACCAGCAGGATCATGCGCGACAGGGCCAGCGGGTCGGCGCCCAACCCCTCGATCACGATCTCGGCGCCGATCAGCGGCTTGACACCGGCACTGCGCGCCGCCTTGTAGAACTTGATCGCGCCAAACAGATTACCCAGGTCGGTGATGGCCAGCGCAGGCTGCTTGTCTGCCGCTGCCACCGCTATGGTGTCGTCGATACGGTTGGTGCCGTCGACAATGGAGAACTCGGTGTGCAGACGCAAATGAACATACATGGATTCATTGTAGGTTTTGCGGCTGTGCCCTTGCCGGCGCTTGCCCCTGCGCGGCCAGCCGTTCGATGGCACGTATCGGGTAGGCCACAATGCGACAAGCTTCGCCACAGCGGCCGCGTCCGGCAACACCGATGGATTCCTGGGAAACACACAGCAACAGCCGCCAGCAGGCAAGCCTGTCCTCCGCCTGCCTGGTCATGGGACTGGCGCTGGTTGCCTTGTTGCGTGATGCCCAGCCGGGAGAGTCCAGTGGCCGGGCCGGATTTCTTTTCGGCGTGCTGCTGCTGCTGATCGGTGGCGCCACGCTGATGGCCCATGCACGCCAGAGCATCGTGGTAGATCCGGTCCTGCGCGAAATCCGGATCGAGGACCGGCGTCTTTTCGGGCGCAAGCTACACCGGATTGCCTTCGCCCATATCCAGGAGGTGCAGGTGGCCTGCCTGCAGACCCGCACACAAAGGGCAATACGCTATTTTCTGCAACTGCAGCTACGCAACGGCGAATCCTGCGCCTTGTTCGCGCCCGAACGGGTATACCCCGGCGCGTCCGACCCCGCCATCGTCGGCGCCTGGAAGGCTCGGCTCAACCGGTATCTGGCCGTACCTGCGGCTTAAGCCTCAGGGCTTCATCCGCTCCACCTGTTGTGCGACCCGCTGGCCGAACAAGCGAGCCGTCTCCAGGTCGCCGCTGGACATATCGGCCGCGCCGCCATCGGCGGGCGATTGCGCCATCGCGCCGCTGTACGAGACCAGGCTGTTGACATCCTTGCGGGTCGCCGACTTGGTATTGGCCGGCATCAGGCCCTGACTGACCCAGATCATGCCGTGCTGCATGGCCAGCGTGAACAGCGTGAACAGGGTCGACAACTTGTCGCCGCTCAGGCCGGCGCTGTTGGTGAATCCTGCGGCGAGTTTGTCCTTCCAGGCTTGCACGTACCAAGGCTTGCTGGATGCGTCGGCGAATTTCTTGAACTGCCAACTCACGCTGCCCATGTAGGTAGGCGAGCCAAAGATGATGGCGCTGGCCTGGGCCAGTGCCTCCCAACCGCCTGGAGGCAGGTTGCCGTCGGCGTCGATGGCCAGCAATTGGGCATCCGCGCCATCCGCGACCGCCTGCGCCATACGCAGCGTATGGCCATAGCCCGAATGAAAAACCACCACGACCTGGTTCATGTGTCATTGCCTCGTAAACAACCCGCAAAACCCTGCACTCCGGGAGTCTCCAGGGTACCGGAGCACAACTTGCTCAGTGCGCCGCTCGGCGCGCGTCGATGCTCAATGCGCCCGCGCCGAAGGCGGCCAGTACCAGCAAGCCGCCCACCACCGCGATGTTCTTGAAGAACATCAACTGCTGCATCATGACCTGCTCTGCCGGCATGGCCCAGAAGTTGTGGAAAGCCACGGTGGCCACCAGTGTGAATAACGCCAGCGCCAGAGCTGCCCAGCGGGTGCCCCAACCCAGGATCAAAGCCAGGGCTGCGCCAACCTCAAGCACGATGGCCAATGCCGCGGCCACCTCCGGCAGCGGCAGACCAGCCGATGCTATATAGCCAACCGTACCCGAGAAACCGCTGATCTTGCTGATGCCCGCAGGCAGGAACAGGGCCGCCAGCAACAGGCGACCGATCAGGGCGAGAGGGTTTTGCATTGCAGTAAACATGGGAAAGACCTTCAAAAGTTAAGCAAAAAACAATTGTTCGGGGACGATCAACGTACGCCAGCCGTCAGGGAGCCAGATCGAACACCAGCACTTCCGCGTCGCGCCCGTCGCTCAGTGTCAGCAGCGCCTCGCCCTGTATGCGCAATGCGTCGCCGGCACGCAAAGCCTGGCCATTGACCAGCAGATGGCCACGTACCAGTTGGACATACGCCTTGCGTGCGGGGTCGAGTGCCAGCGAGTCCGACTCGCCGGCATCGAACAGGCCGCAGTACATGGCCGCGTCCGCATGCATGCGGACCGAGCCCTGCGCGCCATCGCGCGATGCCACCAGGCGCAAGGCGCCGCGCTTGTCCGAGGCCGGGAACGTGCGTTGTTCGTAACCGGGTGCGACGCCGATCGCGTCAGGCTCGATCCAGATCTGCAGAAAATGGGTCGTGGCGTTCGGCGCGTGGTTGAACTCGCTGTGCTGCACCCCGGTGCCGGCGCTCATGCGCTGCACATCGCCCGGCGGTATCGCCTTGACATTGCCCAGTGTGTCCTTGTGCGCCAGCTCACCACTGACCACATAACTGATGATTTCCATGTCGCGATGGCCATGGGTTCCGAAACCGGTACCGGGCGCTATCCGGTCCTCGTTGATCACCCGCAGGTTGCCCCAACCCATGTACTCTGGATCGTGGTAACCGGCGAACGAGAAACTGTGCATGGACTTGAGCCAACCGTGGTCGGCCAGGCCGCGTTGTTCCGACTTGCGCAATGCCAGCATGGGTGTTGCTCCTTTAGTTACCAAGGTGTTGCCGACGTTGTGCCGGCCAGCAGCCACTGTAGGACATCCCGGCCTGGCGGGGGTTCACCCGGACTGATGGCATCATTCAAAATATTCGAACGAAACCTCGCCCCATGCCAAAAGCGCACACCGTGCTGACACCCGACAGCCTGGCCATGTTGCAACAGATCGCCAGCAGCGGCAGTTTTGCCGCCGCCGCCCGCAGCATGGGCCTGGTACCGAGCGCGCTGACCTACCGGGTACGCCAGATCGAGAACGCGCTCGACGTGCTGCTGTTCGACCGCAGCACCCGCCAGGCCAGGCCCACGCCTGCCGGCCTGGAACTCTTGCGTGAAGGCGGGCGACTGCTCGAGGACCTGCAGGCCATTGCCAACCGGGTCAAACGGGTTGCCACTGGCTGGGAGACGCAGTTCACGATTGCGGTGGACGGCGTCATTTCCCGGCCCACCATGATGGAGCTGTGTGGTGACTTCCTGTCGCTGGCGCCACCCACCCGATTGCGCCTGCGCGACGAAACCCTTACCGGCACGCTGGACGCCCTGACATCCGGGCAGGCCGACCTGGCCATCGGTGTACCCGAGCCGTCCAACAACATCGATATCCACGGCAAGGTGCTCGGCGACATCATCTTTGTCTATGCGGTGGCGCCGCACCACCCGATCGCCAGCGCCGCCGAGCCACTGTCCGATAGCGTGATGCGCCAGCATCGGGCGGTGGCGGTCGCCGACTCGATCCAGCGCGGCAACGGCATGACGCTGGGTCTGCTCGGCGGCCAGGATGTGTTCACCGTGCCGACGATGCATGCCAAGCTCGATGCCCAGTTGCGCGGCCTCGGTGGCGGGTTCGTACCCGAACCCATGGCCAGGCCCTACCTGGATTCAGGGCGTTTGGTGGCCAAGGCAACGGAGCGCGCATCCCGCAGTGCGCGCCTGTTCTATGCGTGGCGCAACACCTCGCCGGCGCCCACCGGGCGCGCATTGCAGTGGTGGCTGCGCCGACTCGACGGCGCCGCCACGCGCAAGGCTTTGCTGCACCGCCATGCCATTGTCTGAGCCGTGGTGACACCGACGCAGGCGTGTACAGTGCAGTCAACCAACCCCGGAGAACCGACCATGCCCCAGTCTCGCCACCTCGCTGTCATTGGTGCCGGCATCGCAGGCCTGAGCTGCGCCCGCACCCTGGCACAGGCTGGACACGCGGTGACGGTGTTTGAAAAGAGCTGGCGACCTGGTGGGCGCATGGCCACCCGCGCCAGCCCATTCGGCGGCTTCGACCATGGCGCGCAATACTTCACCGTGCGCGACAACCGGTTCGCGCTGGCATTGCAAACCGTGCCGGACCTGTGCAAGCCCTGGAGCGCCAATACCGTGCGCGTGCTCGATGCGCATGGCCGTACCGTTGCCGCCGGCCTGCCAGCGCAGGAACCCCATTGGGTCGCAACACCGGGCATGATCGACCTGCCGGTGCAGTGGGCACGCCCATTGGTCGCGGCCGGCTCGGTGCAGACCCAGACCCGGGTGACCCGGATCGAGCGCTCTGCAACAGCGACTGCGTCGTGGAAGCTGCATACGGTCGGCCCCGATGTGGATGGCCAACATGAACGCCGCAGCTTCGATGGCTTCCATGCGGTGGTACTGGCGATCCCCGCCTGGCAGACTCGCGAACTGCTGCAGAACTCGGAACTCGCCTCGCCTTGGATCGCCCGCATCGACGCCGTGCAGGTGGCGCCCTGCTGGACCATGATGCTGGCTTTTCCCCAGGCCATGCAGCCGGGGCTCAATGCGCTGGGGCCGCAGTGGAACGCGGCACGCAGCACCCACCACCGGATCGCCTGGCTGGCACGCGAATCTTCCAAGCCCGGACGTTCGCCGATCGAGCGCTGGACGGTGCAAGCCAGCGCCGAATGGTCACGCGAACATCTGCAGGACGATGCGCAACGGGTGCAGGCCAAGCTGCAGCGTGCGTTCGCCGAAGTAACCGGGATCCGCGCCGAGCCAGCACATGCCGACATGCACCGATGGATGTTCGCCAAAACCGTGCAGCCGCTGGGCCAGAGCCATCTGTGGGACAGCAAAACGGCACTCGGCGCCTGCGGTGACTGGTGTATCGGGCATCGGGTGGAAGACGCGTTCGTATCAGGCCTGGAGATGGCACTGGCAGCGGTGTGAAGCGGGCGCCGCGCAGGCGTGCGTGAATTGCAAGGACCCGTTCGCGGCTATGTGGGGCGTTTCGCTCCGTCGCCGACCGGGCCATTGCACGCCGGCTCGCTGGTGGCAGCGCTGGCCAGTTGGCTGGATGCCCGGGCCTGGAACCGGGGCATCGGCGGGCGCTGGCTGGTCCGTATCGAGGACCTCGACACACCCCGCTGCATTCCCGGTGCGGCCGACACGCTGCTGCGCCAACTGGCAGATTGCGCCTTGCTGCCCGACGAGCCGCCGGTCTACCAGTCGCACAGGCAGGTTCGGTATGCCCGGGCCCGTGACCAGCTTGTCGCATTGGCCCTGGCCTACCCGTGCGGATGTTCGCGCAGGGACATCGAACTGGCATTGCTGGAGCGGGGCATAACCCGGCTGCGGCATCAGGAAATGGTGTACCCGGGCACGTGTCGCAACGGCCTGGCGGGCAAGACGGCACAGGCATGGCGCTTTCATATTGACGACAAGGGCCTGGTCGAAACCGCGCGGCGTCCCATCCCCGTGGGTCCAGATTCGCCACGCATCGACGGCGCACGGGTGAACTGGACCGATCGACGCATGGGCCCCCAACACCAGGACGTGGCCGCCACCGTCGGTGACTTCGTGCTGCAGCGCTCGGACGGGCCTTTCTCCTACCAGTTGGCCGTGGTGGTGGACGACGCGGCGCAGCAGATCAGCCATGTCGTGCGCGGCCAGGACCTGGCTGACAACACGGCGCGCCAGATCCTGCTGCACCATGCGCTGGGATTGCCCACGCCGCGCTACCTGCACACGCCGTTGGTGCTGGCCGCGGACGGGGAGAAGCTGTCCAAGCAGAACGGCGCCGCGGCGCTCGACACCGGCATGCCGATGGGCGCGCTGAATCAGGCCGCCACCGCCCTGGACCTGCCCACGCATCCGGGACCCGTGGGCGACGCGTTGTTGGCCTGGGTGGGCAGGTGGCGCGATCTCTACAATCCAGGTCCGTGAATGCATCCACTGTTTCCCCGCCCGCACCGCCTGATACAAGCGCTCCGGGCGGGTCCGCACCCGCGGACGTAGCCTTTCCCAAGGCGATCCGCAGTTTCGTGCGCCGTGCCGGGCGTACCACCGCCGGCCAGAGCCGCGCGTTGCAGGAGCTGGGACCACGCTTCCTGCTGGCCTACCGCGATTCGCTGGAACCCCTGGCCCGTCTCTATCCGCAGCTTGCCGCAGGCGACGCGCCACCTTCGGCGACGCAGCGACCGCTGGTGCTGGAGATCGGTTTTGGCATGGGCGAGGCCAGCGCGCATATCGCCAGTGCGCTGACAGGTACGGATTTCCTGTGCTGCGAAGTCCATGAACCAGGCGTGGGCGCCTTGCTCAAACGCGTCGACGCTCTGGGCCTGGACAATATCCGCATCCTGGCGCATGACGCGGTCGAGGTCATTGACAGGATGCTGCCTGTCTGGGACCCGGCCCAGCCGGCACGGGGTCTGGATGGCGCACATATTTTCTTTCCCGACCCCTGGCACAAGAAGCGCCACAACAAGCGCCGCCTGATCCAGCAGGCGCTGGTGCACAGACTGGCCAACCGCCTCAAGCGGGGCGGATACCTGCACTGCGCAACCGACTGGCAGCCCTATGCCGAACAGATGCTGCAGGTACTGTCGGGCGAGCCGCTGCTGGTGAACCGACAGCTGGGCCGTCATCCGCAGCTGGCCGGTTACGCGCCACGACCGGACTACCGGCCACTGACCAAGTTCGAGCAGCGCGGTGTGCGGCTCGGTCATGGCGTGTGGGACCTGGTGTTCCACCGCGTCTGAGGGCGCTGCGCGAGGCCGACGCGTGTCTGCGACACACCCTTTGCCACCTCGACCCGCAAGCGCTCGTGTGCCGCCAACCATCGATGGCGTGGGCCCGAGTCGGGTCGGCCTGCCCGCCGGCAGCTGGGCTACCCTACTCGATTTCCTGGAGCAGCGGTTCCCGGCGCAACCACGCGCGGTGTGGGCGCAGCGCATGCGCGAGGGAAAGGTGCTGGACGACGCCGGGCAGTCCATTTCCGAACAGCAGCTTTATGGTGGCCACACCCGGCTGTACTATTACCGCGATTGCATCGCGGAACCGGTTGCGGTAGCCGGCGAAGTACCCATTCTGTACCGAGACCCGCACCTGCTGGTGGTCGACAAGCCGCATGGCATGGCGGTTGTACCATCAGGCCACTACCTGCAGCAGACCCTGCTGGTACGACTCAAGCGCACGCTGGGCATCGATACGCTGGTGCCGATCCACCGCATCGACCGCGACACTGCCGGACTGGTCATGTTCTCGGTCCAGCCGCATACGCGCGACGCTTACCATGCACTGTTCCGCGAGCGACGCGTCCACAAGACCTACGAGGCCGTCGCGCCGTGGCGCCCCGGACTGCTGCTGCCACTGACTCGGCACAGCCGCGTCGGCGAGGGTGTCCATTTCCTGCAGCAATGTGAAATGCCCGGCGCACCCAACGCCACGACGCGGGTGGAATTGGTTCGGTCCATGGGCGCGCTTGCCTTGTACCGCCTGCACCCGTTGACCGGCTACCGGCACCAGCTGCGGCTGCACATGGCGGCGTTGGGCATAGCCATCGTGGGGGATGGCATCTACCCGCAGCTGATGCCCCAGGGCCGTTTCGACCCCGCCCGGCCATTGCAGTTGCTCGCGCGGTCGATCCGTTTCACCGATCCGCTCCAGCGATGCGAGCGCGAATTCACCAGCCTCCGTTCACTGGCGCTGGCGCCGTCCGCACCTGTCAATCCAGATGCGCCAGGCTGCTCACCAGACTGACCAGCGCGATGCCCGTCATCAGCCAGGTGATCTGCGCTGCGGTCTGGCGTGCACTCAGGCGGGTCTGGAGTTGGGGAATCAGGTCGGCCAGGGCCACATAGACAAAACTGCTGCTGGCCACGACCAGGAAATACGGCAACAGGTTCACCAGCGGTTCAACCAGCAGGTAGCCCACCAGACCCCCGAGCGCCGTCACCGAACCGGCCAACGATACTTTGAGCACCGCCGCCCTGCGGTCGCCCGGGCCACTGCGCAACACCATCAGGTCCCCCATGTGGTGCGGCACCTCGTGCGCCAGTACGGCCAGCGCCGCGATCAGGCCCAGTCGCATATCGGCGATGAAGGCCGAAGCGATCAGCACGCCATCGCCAAAACAATGTACCGAATCGCCCGCCAATACCGACCAGTTCCCGGCGGTGGGCGGGGACCGCGCTGAAGTGAGATGGTGCTCGTGGCCATGGTCGGCCGAGCCGTCGCCAGGATGACTGTGGCCGTGGCTATCCCCGGGTCCGTGTACGTGCCCGTGGGCCCCCTTTGTGCCGGAATTTCCGTGGTGGTGCTCATGGCCGTGGTGCCAGAGTTCGGCCTTGTCGAGCAGGAAAAAGAACACCAGGCCCACCAGCAAGGTCAGAAAGAGCCGATGGGGCCCGATTGCGCTTTCGAACGCTTCTGGCAAGAGGTGCATGAAGGCCGTCGCCAACAACGCTCCAGCGGCCAGGCTCAGCATGTGCTGGGTAAAGCGCGCCAGCACCCCAAAACTCAGCAACGCGGCCAGCCATACGCTGCCGATACCGGCAGCAAGCGTTCCCAGCAGGATCGCGCCCAGGGTCATGAAAGTTGGCTCTTTAACGGGTCGGGCCAGTGTATCGAGGCCCGCAAACTGCACGCTTGCGTCGTCGGTACGCCTCGCCGGGCGGCTCGACGCGCAGGCCCGGCGCGACAAACGGGCCACCGCAACACACGGTACAAGGGCGAGTGTCGCAGATTTCGCCGGGGCGCCCGGTCATGAAGCTTCTTCAGTGCAAACCCATGCAAGCCGATAATCCCGCAGGAACCCGGCACGCCACAGGATGCCTCGATACTAGACATTCCATGCCAAAGACCCCTGTGGCAACGTCAAAGGCTGCCAACCGGCTGCGATTTGACATCATGACGACCCTGCTGCTGCTGACCGGCATCGTTTGCGCCGCGCTTGCATGGTGGCTGGCCCAGGGCGTCGACCCGGATGCTGCCCCATCGGCGCTCGTGGCCTTGCTGGTGCTGCTGCCCGTCGCCGTCGCCATCACCCTGTTGATGCGCGTGGTTCGCACATTGGAGCGTGCAGGGGCCGCACTGGCGCAACACCAGGCGCTGGCCCAGGTGCAGCACCAGGCACTGGAGCAGACGCTGTTGGTGGCGCGACGGGAGCGCGACCTGCTGGTAACGGCCCTGGACAACCTGCCTGTCGGGGTTGCCGTGTTTGACCGGCGCAACCAACTATCGCTGAGCAACCGGTTTCTCAATCGCCTGATCCCGGGACTGTCGCACGAGATGGACGCCCGTTCCGGCCACCAGGAATTGCTGCGGCGCGAGCGCGAACTCGGGGTTCAGCCGTACGCGACGCAGGAGCCCACTGCGATGGACGACGACACGGGAGCCACGCGCGCCAGTCTGCACCATGCGGCTTTACTGCAATACCCCGGCGATCGCTGGGTCCAGGCCCTGGTGGCCCACAGCGAACACGGCGCCATCGTAGTGGCGCGCGCCGATGTCACCGAACTGGTGCGGGCGCATCACCAGGCAACCAAGACCAATGAGCAACTGGTGCGCCAGTCGGCGACCGACAGCCTGACCGGCATCACCAATCGGCGTCGTTTCGATGAAACATTGGGCGTGGAGTGGCTACGCGCCGCGCGCGCGGGCACCTGCCTGAGCCTGCTGGTTGTCGACATCGACCATTTCAAGCGCTTCAACGATCACTATGGGCATGTCGCCGGTGATGAGTGCCTGCGCCAGGTAGCAGGGCTGCTGCAGGCCTGTGTTCGGCGCGCCGGCGAACTGGTGGCGCGTTATGGCGGCGAGGAATTCGTCATCCTGCTACCGGCGGCCGGGTTGTCCCAGGCCGAGGAACTGGCTCAGCGCTGCCTCGACGGCATTGCGCAGCTGGCACTGCCCCATGCCGCTTCGCCGACCGCACCCCATGTCACCTTCAGCATCGGCATCGCCCAGTTGGTCCCGAGTGCGATGCGCGACCCCGCCTCACTGGTCAATGCCGCCGATACCGCCATGTACCGCGTCAAAAGCGCCGGACGCGCGCGCTATGAAGTGGCCGACCTGGCCGATTGGGAGATCGACAAGGATGCACCGCGCTCGCGCCCCGGCGAACTGAACTGAACCGGCGCGCCGGCGCCGCGCCAAGACGTCCTGCGCCGATGCCAGACTCAGTGAGCCTGGTCCCAGTTCGCGCCCACACCGATCTCGGCCACCAGCGGCACCCGCAACGCGGCCACCGACGCCATCAGACGCGGGATCTCCAGCCGCAGCCACGCGACCTCGGCCTGCGGCACCTCGAACACCAGTTCGTCATGCACCTGCATGATCATCCGGGTGGCCCGCCGCTCGGCATCCAGCACCTGCTGCACCTTGACCATGCTGAGCTTGATCAGGTCGGCAGCGGTGCCCTGCATCGGCGCATTGATGGCCTGTCGCTCGGCGCCGCTGCGACGTGGTCCGTTGGGCGAACGGATCTCCGGCAGGTACAGCCGGCGACCGTACACGGTTTCGACAAACCCCTTTTCGCGCGCCAGCTCCTTCGTCTCGTCCATGTAGCGCTTGACACCGGGATAGCGCTGGAAATAGCGCTCGATGTAGTTCTTCGCCGCGGTATTGTCGATCGACAGGCTGCGCGCCAGACCGTAGGCGCTCATGCCGTAGATCAGTCCGAAATTGATGACCTTGGCATACCGGCGCTGTTCGCTGCTGACCTGGTCCGGCGACACGCCGAACACCTCGGCCGCAGTGGCACGGTGCACATCCATGCCCTCGGCAAATGCGCGAACCAGCGCCTCGTCCTCGCTGATATGGGCCATGATGCGCAACTCGATCTGGCTGTAATCGGCACTGGCGATCACATGGCCGCTCGGTGCGACAAACGCCTCGCGCACCCGGCGTCCCTCGGCGGTGCGGATCGGTATGTTCTGCAGGTTCGGGTCGTTGCTCGACAGGCGACCGGTCACCGCGACCGCCTGGGCATAGTGCGTGTGCACCCTGCCGGTACGCGGATGCGCCAGCTGGGCCAGCTTGTCGGTGTAGGTGCCCTTGAGCTTGGCCAGCCCGCGGTGCTCCAGAATCTTGGCCGGCAGCGGATAGTCCTCGGCCAGCTTTTCCAGCACCTCCTCGTCGGTGCTGGGCGCCCCCGTGGCGGTTTTCTTGACGACCGGCAGGCCGAGCTTGCCGAAGAAAATATCGCCAATCTGCTTCGGGCTGCCCAGGTTGAATGGCTGGCCCGCCAGCACATACGCCTCTGATTCCAGCTGCATGATGCGCTGACCCAGTTCATGGCTTTGCGCGGCCAGCGTCGGTGCGTCGATCAGTACGCCATTGCGCTCGATCCGGTACAGTGCTTCGCTGCTGTCGATCTCCAGCTGGTAGATAAAGGCCAGCTTGGGGTCGGCCTGGATCCTCCGCCACAGCACACGGTGCACATCGAGCGTCTGGTCGGAGTCTTCGCAGGAGTACTTGGCCGCCCGTTCAATGTCGACCTGGTCAAAGCCGATCTGGTGCGCACCCTTGCCGCACAGGTCTTCGTAGCTGATGCCGGAACGCCCCAGATGCCGCTCGGCCAGACTGGCCAGGCCGTGCGGTCGGTGCACTTCGAGTACATAACTTTGCAGCATGGTGTCATGCACATAACCCTGCACCTCGATGCCGTGGTTGGCGAACACATGGCGGTCGTACTTGATGTGTTGACCCAGCTTGTGGCGCAGCGGATCCTCCAGCCAGGGCTTGAGCAGCGCCAGCACGGCATCGCGCGGCAACTGGTCCGGCGCGCCGGGGTAGTTATGCGCCAGCGGCACATAGGCGGCCTGTCCGGGTGTCACGCTGAAGCTCACGCCGACAATCGCGGCCCGCATCTCATCCAGTGACGTGGTCTCGGTGTCGACTGCCGCCAGATCAGCGCCGGCCAATCGCTCCAGCCAGGCGTCCAGCTGACCCCATGTAAGGATGGTTTCGTACTGGGTCGGCGGCGCGTCGGCTCGTGGGGTGATGGGCGGGTCCTGCCCGGGCGTGGACGCGCCGTTCGCCAACGCGGGATCGCCGCTGTAGCCCGGCTTGTCGGTGTCGTCCGATCCGCCGGCTGACAAGGTCCGCACCAGGCCCTTGAAGCCGTAGGTGGCGTAGAACTGCTTCAGCGCTTCGGTGTCCTGATCGCCGATCGCCATGGCGTCAAGCGCTGGCAGGCCCTTGATCCATGCGTCCAGATCGCAGTCGGTCTTGACGGTGAGCAGGACGCGCCCGGTCGGCAGCCAGTCGATCGCGTCACGCAGGTTCTGCCCGGCCACGCCCTTGATGGCATCCGCGTTAGCCACCAGCGCGTCGAGCGAACCGTACTCCTGCAACCACTTGGCGGCCGTCTTGGGCCCGACCTTTTGCACTCCCGGTACGTTGTCGACCGTGTCGCCCACCAGTGTCTGGAAATCGACCATCAACCGCGCCGGCACGCCGAATTCCGCTTCAACGCCGGCCAGGTCGCGCCGCTTGCCGTTCATGGTGTCCACGATCGTGATGTGCTCGTTTACCAGCTGGGCCAGGTCCTTGTCGCCACTGGAGACGATCACCTCGATGCCCTGGCGCGCAGCGATCACTGCCAAGGTGCCGATCACATCATCGGCCTCCACGCCAGGCACGTCGAGCACCGTCCATCCGAGCAGCCGTACCACCTCGTGGATCGGCGCAATCTGCGCGCGCAGGTCATCGGGCATCGGACTGCGCTGGGCCTTGTACTCGGGGAATATCGCATCGCGGAAAGTGGGGCCCTTGGCATCGAACACACAGGCCGCGTAGTCAGCCGGGATTTCCTTGCGCAGGCTGCGCATCATGTTGACCATGCCGCGAATCGCCCCGGTGGCCGGACTGGCCGGGTCATCGGGTACGGCGCGCAGGTCGGGCATGGCATGGAAGGCACGGTACAGGTAGCTCGAGCCATCCACCAGCAGCAGGGTGCGGGGCCGCTTGGAAGGCGGCGCGTCGGCAGGGGTTGCGGTGGCATTCATCGCGTCATTGTGCCTGCCACCGACGCAGCGCGGTGGTCCTACAATCCGGGCCATGTCGCATCATCGTTTCGCCACCCCAGGTTTACTGGCCCTGGCCCTGGCCTGCACCGGATCAAGCTTTGCGCAGAGCGCGCCCGCCAATGACGGCAGCTCGCCCGCAACAGCCCGGCGGCCAGACCAACGCATCGAGCGTCTTCTGATCGAAGACGCCGGCTCGCGCATCGACGAGTTGCGCGTTGGCGGCGAAACCCAGACCATCGTCGTGTCACCCAAGAGCGGCATGCCCGCCTACGACATCCAGCCCGGCAGCAGCAACCGTAATCTGGCGCGCGGCGAGCGGGGCAACGGAACGGCCAATGGTGGCACCCGGGTCTGGAAAATCATCGGCTTCTAAGGCCTGCAGCACTGATCCATGGCGGTATACACAGAGGTCGCTGCCGAGGAGGCGGGCGCCCTGATCCACAAGCTTGGCCTGGGAGAGCTGCGCGCGATGCAGGGCTGCGCCGGCGGCATCGAGAACACCAATTATTTCGTCAGCACCAGCCAGGGCGAATACGT
Organism: Rhodoferax sp.; assembly: GCA_031396205.1. Taxonomy (GTDB): domain Bacteria; phylum Pseudomonadota; class Gammaproteobacteria; order Burkholderiales; family Burkholderiaceae_C; genus CAISIP01. The sequence goes on along the minus strand of JANNKH010000101.1, from coordinate 35,477 downwards.
GCTGACGCTGTTCGAGCGCCTGGGCTTCGATCAACTGCCGTTCTACCTGGCTTTGATGAAGCACCTGGCTGCGCGCGGCATTCCGGTACCGGACCCGGCCGAGGACGCCGCTGGCATCTACCTGCACCGTCTCAAGAACAAACCCGCCACCGTGGTGAACCGGCTGTCGGGCAAGAGCGCGCTGCTGCCCGACACCAGCCATTGCAGGGCCGTCGGCACCGCATTGGCGCGCATGCACCTGGCGGCGCGCGACTTCCCGCTGGAGCAGCCCAACCTGCGCGCCCTACCCTGGTGGAACGACACCGTGCCGCTGATCCTGCCGCACGCCGACGAGCAGCAGGCCGAGTTGCTGCGATCCGAATTGGCCTATCAGAACCACATTGCCGAGTCGTCGCTGTACCGGGCCCTGCCGCGCGGCGCCATCCATGCCGACCTGTTCCGTGACAATGTTCTGTTCGACAGCGGCGTCGACGCGGCTGATCCCGATGGCGCGCCACGCCTGAGCGGCTTTTTCGATTTCTACTTCGCTGGCGTCGACAGCTGGCTGTTCGACATCGCAGTCAGCCTCAACGACTGGTGCATCGATCTGTCAACCGGGGTTGCCGACCTGCCGCGCACCCGCAGCCTGTTGCTCGCCTACGCCGCGGTGCGTCCCCTCACGGCGCCCGAGCGCCACTTGTTGCCGGCGATGCTGCGGGCGGGGGCGCTGCGCTTTTGGATCTCGCGCCTGTGGGACCTGCACCTGCCGCGCGACGCGGCGATGCTCCAGCCGCACGATCCGACTCATTTCGAGCGGGTGCTGCGCGAACGGGTGCGTGCGCCGGTGTCGCTCGAATCGACAATCCCCTGAATCCATGCGGCGCCGGTCGGCCGTCGATCGGCGGCCGCAGGCTTTCGCTGACAATAGGCGATTGACACGCGCGGACGCCGGCAGCCGCGAACCCAAAAAGACCGGCAGCACTGCACCATGAAACTTCATATCGTCCCAGCCAGCACCGGCATCACCTGGGTCAAGCTGGGTATTCGTACCTTCTTTCGCCAACCCCTGGCCTTGTCGGGCCTGTTCTTCATGTTCCTGGCCGTGCTGACGCTCGCCGGTATGGTGCCCATCATCGGGCTGGCGCTGGCGATGGCGTTGCTGCCGGCCTGCACCCTGGGGTTGATGGCCGCCAGCAAGGAAGCCGACGCCGGCAACTTTCCGATGCCGCTGGTATTTCTCAGCGCGTTTCGCGCCGGCCGACAACAACTCAAGGCGATGTTGATGCTGGGTGTGCTGTACGGCATTGGCCTGGCGATCGTGATGGGCATCACCGCGCTGTTCGATGACGGGCGTTTTGCCGGCAGCTACCTTGCTGGCAACGCTTTGTCGATCGAACTCGCGCGCGACCCGCAAAGCCGCAGCGCGATGATGGCCTTTATGGTCCTGCAGCTACCGCTGTCCCTGATGTTCTGGCATGCACCCGCGCTGGTCCACTGGCACCAGGTTCCGCCACTCAAGAGCGTGTTCTTCAGCCTGGTTGCCTGCCTGCGCAATATCCTGGCCTTTATCGTATTCCTGCTGGCATGGATGGCGATCACCTTCGCTCTGGTGCTTGTCGTGTCCTTGCTCTCGATGGCGCTGGGCAAGGCCGAATTTGGTGGTGCGATGCTGTTGCCTGGAACGCTGATGATCGCCGCCATGATCTTCTCCTCGACCTATTTCACGTTTCGCGACTGTTTTGTCACCGAACCCGAAACTTCGGCGCCGGGCACGGCTCCACCTTGACCATCAGCGCGCGCGTTACAGTTGAATTTAACCGGCCACCAGGCCCGAACGAATAGGAGGAAGCATGTCCCGCCACATCCTGATAGACCGTTCCGAGAAGGAAGTCCTGTGGTTTCAGCGCCGCAGTTTCCTGGGCGCCGCTGCGGCTTGGACCACGATGGGGGGCTTTGCGAGCGCCCACGCGCAATCGCGCAGCAATATCGTCGAGATGCAGGGTGATGCCCAGATCAACGGGCAACGCCTGTTGCCGCAACATGTCATCCAGACTGGCGACCAGATCGCGACCGGACCCGGCGCGACGCTGGTGTTCGTGGTCGGCAATGCCTCGTTCCAGGTGCGCCAGAACTCGCAGATGTCGGTGGAGCGGGGCAGCTCGATCAATGCCGTGAGCATCTTGCGTCTGTTCGCGGGCGCAGTGGCCAGCGTGTGGGGACGCGGTTCCACCCGCCAGATCGTCACGCCGACCCTGACCGCCGGTATTCGCGGAACCGGCGTGTATGCCGAGGTATCGGCCAAGGACAACGGGCGTAGCTATTTTTGCAACTGCTATGGCACGGTCGACCTGGCGGCCGGCACCGAGCAGTTGACCAGCCAGTCCGAATACCACCAGGCGTTCTGGGCCGAGGTGCAGCCCAAGGAGGGCCGGCTGCTGACGCCCGCCGGTGCCATCAACCACACCGACGAGGAGCTTGAGGTGCTGGCCCGTCTGGTGGAACAACGCACGCCCTGGCAGATCACGGGCAAGAAGGGCGTCAAGGACGGCAAGGGATATCTGGAACAAAAACCCGGCCAGGTTCATCCTGCCGCGTTGCCGCGGCGCTGACGCACAGCGGCGCGCTCTGCGCCGGCGTGGCGCGCGTCAGTTTTTGGCCTTGTACTCGGCAATCGCCTTGGCCAGGTCGACGTATTCCTCGCAACTGGTATTTCCACAGATCTTCTCCAGCGCCGCCAGGAGCTTTTCGGCTTCCTGCGGCTTCTTGTCCATCAAATAGGCTTCCCCGATATATTCGTGCGCGCCCTTGTGGCGCGCGTCAAGGCGGATCGCCGTCGTGTAGTGCTCGAATGCCTTGGGAAGGTTGGGGTTTGCCTGCTTGCGGTAGCTGTAGCCGAGCAAATTGTGGATGTCAGCATTGCGCGGTTCGTCGCGCACCGCCAGGTTCAGTTCGGACAATGCTTTCTTCCAGTCGTTTTTCTGGATCGACTGACGGGCGATATTGATCCGTTCGCTGGCACTCGGCCCCTGGGTAACAGTGGGCCCGGTGTCAGCGGCATGAACCGGGACCATGGCCACGATGGCCACGACGGCAGACAGGACCACACTGGCTAGCTTGTTTTTCATGCATCTTCCCTGGGTAAAAGCACGTAAGACCTGCGACCGGCCGATCGGTTCCCCGCACGGCCTCCGGCGCCGGCCCAACCCGCGCGCCGTGTGAGAAACATCACGGAACCGGCGTCAACTTGGCCACAGACAATGCCAGCCATTTGACGCCATGGCGCGTAAAACTGATCTGTGCCCGGGCGTCGGCGTCCGCGCCCTCAAGCACCAGCACCGTGCCCTCGCCGAACTTGGCGTGGAACACTTTCATATGAGCGTGCAGGCCATGGCCGGCATCGAACGAGCGCTGCACCGGCGCGGAAGCGGCGTGCGACGGAATGCTACGCCCGGGCGCGCTGAAATCGCGTTGGCCGAAACCCGATGCCGGTTGCGGAAAATTGCCGAACCCGGCGCGTTTGGGGGTGAGCCATTTCAGTGCCGCCTCCGGCAACTCGTCGAGAAAACGGCTACGCATGTTGTAGCGCGTCTGACCGTGCAGCATCCGGGTCTGCGAATGGCTCAGGTACAGGCGCTGGCGCGCGCGGGTGATCGCCACATACATCAGGCGACGCTCTTCCTCCAGCCCGCCGATAAAGACACAATCGAACTCCAGCCCCTTGCTGGCATGCACCGTCATCAACTGGATCGCGTCCTGCCCAGCCTGGGCCTGGTTATCGCCCGACTCCAGCGCCGCATGGGTCAGGAAGGCGGCCAGCGGCGACAGCGTCTCGCCGGTCTCGGCATCGGGTGGCGGCGCGAGTTCGTCGATCGGCAGGGCTACTGCATCGCGCCCGAACCCCTCCTGCGTGACGAAGCTTTCGGCCGCATTGACCAGTTCTTCCAGGTTCTCGATCCGGTCGGCGCCTTCGCGCTCGGTCTTGTAGTGTTCGACCAGGCCACTGTGTTCCAGCACCAGCTCGATGATCTCGCGCAACGACAAACCCTGGGTTTGCTCGCGCAACACGTCGATGCGGGCGACAAACCCACTGAGGTTGGCGCCAGCCTTGCCGGACACCCCGGCGGTGGCGTCATGCAGCGACCTGCCCGAACTGTGTGCGGCGTCCTGCAACTGCTCCAGGCTGCGCGCGCCGATGCCGCGCGGGGGGAAATTCACCACGCGCAGAAAGCTGGTGTCGTCGCCCGGGTTGTCCAGCAGGCGCAGATAGGCCAGCGCATGCTTGATCTCGGCGCGCTCGAAGAACCGCAGTCCGCCGTAGACACGGTACGGCATGCCGGCATTGAACAGGGCCGTCTCGATGACGCGGCTCTGCGCATTGCTGCGGTACAGCACCGCGATCTCCTTGCGCGCCATGCCGTCCCGCACCAGTTGGCGCACCTCCTCGACCATCCACTGCGCCTCGGCCAGGTCACTGGGCGACTCGAGTACCCGCACCGGCTCGCCCGGCCCCTGGTCGGTTCGCAGGTTCTTGCCCAGGCGCTTGTGGTTGTGGCTGATCAACGCATTGGCGCTGTCCAGGATGTTGCTGTAGCTGCGGTAGTTCTGCTCCAGCTTGATCTGGTGCTGGACACGAAACTCGCGCACGAAGTCGGCCATGTTGCCGACCCGGGCGCCACGAAACGCATAGATGCTCTGGTCGTCGTCGCCCACCGCGAGCACACTGCCGCTGGCATGGAAGTCCGGATCGCCGGCGATGGTGGCGCCGCTGCCGGAGCCGGCCAGCATCTTGATCCAGGCGTACTGCAGCTTGTTGGTATCCTGGAACTCGTCGATCAGGATATGGCGGAATCGCCGCTGGTAGTGTTCGCGGATCGGGTCGTTGTCGCGCAGCAATTCGAAACTGCGCAGCATCAGTTCGCCGAAATCGACTACGCCCTCGCGCTGGCACTGTTCCTCGTACAGCTGGTAGATCTCGATCTTCTTGCGGGTGTCGGCGTCGCGCGCCTCGACCATGTTGGGACGCAGTCCGTCTTCCTTGCAGCCGGCGATGAACCACAGGGTCTGCTTGGGCGGGAAACGCTCGTCATCGATGCCGTATTGCTTCATCAGGCGCTTGATCGCCGACAGCTGGTCCTGGGTGTCGATGATCTGGAACGCCTGAGGCAAATCAGCCAGCCGGTAGTGCGCGCGCAGGAACCGGTTGCACAGACCATGGAAGGTGCCGATCCACATGCCTCGCACGTTGACCGGCAGCATGCTGGTCAGGCGCGTCATCATCTCCTTGGCCGCCTTGTTGGTGAAGGTCACCGCCAGCACACCGGCCGGCGAGACCTGGCCGGTCTGCAACAGCCAGGCGATGCGGGTGGTCAGCACCCGCGTCTTGCCGGAGCCGGCGCCGGCCAGGATCAAGGCATGCTCGGCAGGTAAGGTGACAGCGGCGCGCTGTTCAGGGTTGAGGCTATCCAGGAGCGGGCTTGTCGCGGCCGGCATAGGGGCTGGCGGGAGATTCATCCGTTGATTGTAGGAACCATCCCCCAAACAGGGGATGACCATCGATTTGATGGCGCCCTATGCTGGATCTTCAGGGACAAGAATGCTCCATGGGGGCCAGACAAACGCGTAACAAAACGCAATAATGTCGCGTTCATTGTGTAGTTCGCCTGCGGAACACTGTTGGCAACGCAAACATACAGCCCCCGGAGCCCTATTCAATGGAACAGGCCACGAGCTTCAAGCGCAGACTCGCCGCGGTGGCGTTCGCAGACGTGGCCGGCTGGACCTTGCAGGTTGGCGAGAATGACGCGGCAACCCTGCAATCCTGGAAAAGCCTGCGTGCGCAGGTGATCGAGCCGCTGATTCGGCTCCACGACGGGCGACTGCTGGAGATCCAGGGCGACGCCATGCTGGTCGAATTCAGCAGCGCGGTGGCGGCCGTGAACTGGGCCATCGAAACCCAACGCGGTGCGGCCGAACTGCTGACAGATGGCACGCATCATGGCTTGAAGCTGCGCATCGGCGTCAATGTCGAGGATGTGATCGTGGACGATGGCAAGTTGATCGGCGACGGCGTCAACATTGCCTCGCGTATCCATCAGGCTGCCGCCGAGGGCGAGATCGTCGTCACAGACAATGTGCGCGAACTGGTGCGCAACAAGTCGGCGGTTTATTTCATCGATCTGGGCGACCACCAGTTCAAGCATATCAACCGCAAGATCCGCGTCTACAAGGTGCAGGCAGTCGCGCCGGGTGAGCGCATCAAAGCCAGTGCGCAACCCAGCCGCTCATGGGACACCCGGCCGGCCATTGCGGTGCTGCCGTTTCGCACGCTGGGCGGCAACGCTGGCGACACCTATTTTGGCGAAGGAATTACCGAAGACATCATCAACGCGCTGTCCCGCAGCCATTCCTTTTATGTGATTGCGCGCAACTCCACTTTGCGGTACCGCGAAGCACCAGCCGACCTGCGCCAGGTCGCCTCAGAACTTGGGGTCCGGTACCTGCTGCAGGGCAGCGTGCGGCGCAGCGCCCCGCGCCTGCGCATCACCTGCGAACTGCTCGACGCGACGAACTCGACCACCATCCTGTCGGAAAGATTCGACGGCACCGACGACGACATCTTCCTGTTCCAGGATCGGATCGCCGCTGGCATCGTGGGTAAGCTCGAACCCAAGCTGATGCAGGTGGAGTCCGTCCGGGCGCTGCAAAAGCCCACAGAGAATCTGGACGCCTACGACTGCGTGCTGCGGGCTCTGCCGTCCCTGTACGACTTCGAGGGCGACAAGTTCGCTGCGGCCGGCGACAGCCTGCGCATGGCCGTCCAGATCGACCCCGCATATGCCCAGGCGCATGCCTGGCTGGCCTGGTGGTACAACCTCGCGGCGGGTGAAGGCCATTCGGCCAACAGCGGGCACGACCGGTTGCTGGCGCAACGCGCCGCCATGACCGGATCGCAACTTGACCCCGAGGACGCCTTTTGCATTGCCGTCGCCGCGCACGTGCAGGCATTCCTGCACAAGAATCCTGAAGTCGCCGCCGAAACCTTTGACCGCGCAATACTGCTCAACGAGAACTGCGCCTTTGCTTGGGGCATGAGTGCTCCGACCTATTGCTATCTGGGCCGTCCGGAAGACGCGCTCGAGCGATTGCGCAACGCGTGGCGGCTGAGCCCCTTCGATCCGCTCAATTTCGTCTTCTGGACGGTGGCCGGCATAGCGGAATTCATCGCTGGCCGTGACAGCCAGGCCATCGCATGGTTGCGCAAGTCGTACCGCGCCAATCCACGATTCAGGGCATGTCAGCGCACACTGGCGTCTGCTTTGGCGATGTCGGGCGACATCGATGCAGCACGGCAGGTGGCGCAGGAACTGCTGACGATCGATCCGACGTTCCAGATCTCGACCTTCATCGCGTGGTATCCCCTCCAGGGCCCAGGCCACCTCGCCCGACTGGAGCGGGGACTTCGCATTGCAGGACTGCCCGAATAGATTTGTTCAACAAGCAAGGAGAACCACCATGGCGTCAGGCTCAAGTTCCGGTGTTGGCGTAGGGGTCGGGTCGGGGGTCGGGGTGGCCTCTGGCGTGGGAGTCGGTGTTGGCGCCGGAGTTGGCGTCGGCGTCGGCGCGGGTGTTGGTGGAGGCGTCGGCGTGGGATCGGGCGCGGCCACCGGGGTCGGGGTCGGGGTCGGCGCGGGCGTTGCAGCCGGCGTGGGCGCCGGTGTGGGTACGGGTGTGGGGGTCGGCGTTGGCGTTGGAGTTGGAGTTGGCGGTATTCAGATCGCGCGCAGTTATTACGCGACTCCGGCAGAACTCGGCTTCAGGCCCTGGGCACTGGATTTCGCGCCCAACAACTTTGGCGACGACCCATTTCCCAAGGTAGGGGTTGGCAATCCGATGCGGCTTTGGCAGAACTCGGACTGGGACCCGGCCCTGCGATTCTGGTCTCGGCCCTGGGACCCCAACCTGACTGAATGGCTCAAGGACCAGGATGCATCGCAATGGTCCATCGTTGCGGCGCGCGAATTTGCGGCCGAACATGCCAAGTGGCGCTTCAACCAGGCGGGCTTGACCGCCCGCGGCTGGCTCGACCCATCGCACTTGTTCTGGCTGACTGGCAACCCTGCCACTGGCGCGACCGCGCAGCAGGTCATCGCAGCTGAGATCCAGGATTTATTTATCGCGATGGAAGACGACCGCGACCGCTGGCTGGCCGAGGCTAACGTGCAAGCGGACGGACTGTCGGGCTATTTCGTCGGACTGCTGGGCTTGGACAGTCTCAGCAAACCCTGGACGCTGGAGCTGATCCGCTGTGGCCTGGCGATCGGCAATCTGATATATATGAACTACAAGGCGGAGTTTCGGCGCGTACGCGCCTCCACCTTGTGCCCCGGGCTGGTGCCACCGTTCGGACCGCCTCGCCACCCGTCATTCCCAAGTGGCCACTCATTCCTGGGTCATTTCATCGCATTGCTGCTGTTGGAAATCCCCGAAATCCAGAATCGCTTTGGCGAGGACCAACAAATCACTCCGATGCCACCGACACCGAGGGTTCCGGTCGTGCCAGTTCCGTTGCCGCTCGGTGTCCGCTTTCGCCATGGTGTGAAGCCGCCCATCAGTTGGGTGATGGCCAACAACGTGGTGTTCGGCGGGCCGTTGATGTGGTTCGCGGATCGACTGGCACGCAACCGGGAACGGTTGGGCGTGCATTACCGGTCCGACTCGGCTGCCAGCCGATGGCTGGCTGGAGCAATCTGCGCCTTGCTGGCGACCGATCCGAGCACGGTTGCACCGCTGCCTGGTCTTACATTGCAGCAGACACTGGATACCTTGGCCATGCCGCCTGGCCGGCTCGTGGCGATGGGGGGCATGGCTACGGCTACGAACGAGTTCATCGATTGCCCGGCATTGCGCCACGTGCTGGCCATGGCCAAGGCGGAATGGGTCTAGGGCGGGTCGCGACGGTCTTTACGGCGTCGTGTACACCGCCAGCCCAAGGTTGTTGTCCCCGGCCACCAGGTCGACCAGCCGGGTGTTGCCACTGGCGCATGGCAGGTCAAAAACGCCATACAGCACGCTGCCGCAGGGAAAGAGGTTGAAGGTGTTCGCACGATCGCCGATGGCATTCACCTCAGCCAGCACCAGGTATTTACCCGGCAATACCGGTAAGCCGGTGAACGGGCCAAAGGCGCGCGACACGCCCGGCGCAATCGCAGCCGGGCCGCCCGCCGGCGGCGCCAACGGCGCCCAATTGACAGGCGCAGGGCCGACGGGAGCACATCGATTCCAGGGCGGGACCGGGAACGTCCCATCCCAGAGGATGAACCATACGGCGACCACCACCCCGTTGGCCGCCTGAAAGCCGCGGTTGCCAACATTGACAGTGACAAAGGGAGCCGCCGGATTGGTTTTGTCGATTACGATGGCCTGCGAATGGGCATGCCAATCTGGCGGCGTCCCGCCCGCTGGGTTCCAATCGAGCGATACCGGGGTGTAGACACCAGGAATGCGGTTCGGATCTGACAGCTGGCGCCGGTTGTCTATGAAGACGTCAACGGCAGGCGGCCGGCCCACCGCATCATGCATGGCACTGGCGGCCACACCGGCATATAGTCCCTGCTGCTCGAACGCCCAGCGCACGACCTTGTGCGCGCAGCCCCCCACACGCTGGACCAGCAAGCCGCCGACCGAGCGCCCGGTCGCTGCATCGGCAAGCATCAGTGCGTTCGCAAAGAGGTCCACTTGCGGAATGTGGACCGAGGCCCTGCCTGCCAACGTCCTCAATGCGCGCATGATCAAGTAGACCGTGTAATTGGCCGCGTCTTCACGCGCGGGCAAGTCCACCGGCGCCAAAGGGTTTGCCGTCACCGTATCGCCACCCAATGCCCGATACAGCCGGAACAGGGTTGTCGACAGGATCTGCTCCGACATGTATCCCTTATGGAAGTCCGGGCCAATGCCAGGACGATAACGCAATCGCCGATGGTAGGTACCGGACCAGCTCCAGCCCTGCTCGACCGCCCGGTCGTGGCGCCGGTTGATGTAGACCCAGGGATAGGTGGCACCACGCATCCCATAAGGCCGCTTATCGCCGGAAAACTGAGAACGCGGGTCATTGACGATGGCGGCCAAGGCATCGCCCGGACTGTGGGCAAAGGCAAATTCAAGGCGCCTGGTCGCACCTGCCAGCAGCACATGGCCGAACTCATGCCAGCACCAGCGCGCGTCGGCGGCGATTCCCAGCGGCTCCCGCTCCGACGACGACCGCTGCAGGTCCGCCAGACCAAGGCGAATTTCAAGCGATCGAAGCGGGGCTAACGGCGGCACAAAATCGACCTCGGCATTCACGACCTTACCGTCGCGCCCCGGTCCACGCGTCATCGCGCTCCGGTATCGCACCACGACTGGAAAATGCAGGAAAGGCAACAAATTCTGGAACGCAAAACCGTAGCCATGGATCTTGTCGAACAGGTCTCGCATCTGTCGGTAGGCGCTGACCGCAGCGAAGTCGTTGTGCCGCGCATTGTTGACTGGCACGCCGGAATAGAACTGAATCAGCGCCGGATTGCCTGCGGGAACAGCGAAGCGCGATTGTCGAATCGCGAACCGGTTCAGGTTGTCTACCAATGGCACCGGCGCCGGCGCGACCAGCCCGCCCAAGGCTATGGTGTGGCGGAATGGCTCCAGTTCCTGTCCGGAACGGTTCGGCTGCGCGTTCCGCGGCCATCCGGGCCCGGCGCGGGACGCTGGTTCGGCCATGCAATCCGCTTCGCCGGGAGGTGTGGTCGGCAAGGTCATGGGAGGCGGATGGGTAAACAGACGTTCACTCAAAGTTGCATGGGCGACGAGGGACGTGGCAGTCGAGGACACCACCACCACCAGCGGCGAGCCTGGAGCCGGCGGCGGATCGGGAAGCAATTCGACCGAGGCGGACAGCGAATGCAAAGTTCCACCATTACCGGCGTCTGGAACAAAATCGGCAAAGACCTGCAACAAGCCATCGGTTTCACCAGGGGCTGCCACGGTACTGATACCCCACAGGTCAATCTGGTTGGTGGTGGTCCCCGCCGCTGCCGCCATGACGGGGGCGAGAATGCCGGGCAAATCCGCAAACTGCAGGTTGTTAAAACCCAGGAAATCGTCCAGGGCTTGGGCGGCACGGGGACGTTCGGCCGCCAGCATGGCCTGCGGCAAGCCAGTGGACAGCGCTGCACCGATGATGCGCACGCCGAACCGTCCATCGCCAAGATCCTGCAATACCGCATCGACGCGCAAACCCACACCGCTTCGCATGGTCGTCAGCGGGTTGATCGACGCGTCCCACACCTGGACCGCGAACAATGCAATGCTGACATCCACGATGGTCGCTGCATTCACCGGGTCTGTGCGCACCAGCAGGACCGAATTGTTCGGGTCGTCACCAAACGGTAACCAGGCCATGCGAAAGCCGTTGGCAAAAGACTGAAAGATGCCATTGGTCGAGAGAATCTGCACTGGCTGGCCGACAAAGGGCGTCAGCAGCGGGACCAATGTGCGCAGATAGGTTTCTGCAAGATCTTGCAGCGCCGACGTCTCTTGCGCGTTCGGCACATTGACATCGAAAATGGGCACTACGCCGCAATACGGATGCTGCGGATGAAGCATGGCCAGAATGCCGTCGCCGTCCGCACAATAAGCCGCATTGGCCGCGTCGGCGATCGATTGCGCGCCCCATTGTTCGTTGTAAGGCATACGGACCCCTATAAGCAGCGTCTGAATTATGGGCCGATGCGCGCCGGGTGAATAGCCCCAAAACTGGGTACGGGCGAACCTCAGGACGCCCGACACGCTTAGAATCGGTCACCGGGCCCAAGCATTTGTGGCCCGGTTTTTCGTTTCTGCGTCCGCACAAGACGCCGTGACCCAAGCCGGGCCCCGATCCAAGCGCTCACCTGTTCAACCAACAGTCCTCTTACGCTTGGGAAGCCATCATGGAAATTTTTGACTACGAGAACATTCTGCTGCTGCCACGCAAATGCCGCGTGGAAAGCCGCTCCGAATGTGATGCCAGCACCGAACTGGGGGGCCGGCAGTTCCGCATTCCGGTCGTGCCAGCCAACATGAAAACGGTGGTGGACGAATCGATCTGCGAATGGCTTGCACAGAACGGATATTTCTACGTGATGCACCGCTTTGGCCTGGACAACGTCGCATTCGTGCAGACGATGAAGGCCAAGGGCCTGTATGCATCGATCTCGCTGGGCGTGAAAAAACCCGACTACGCAACGGTGGAGCGCTTCGTCGCGCTGGGGCTGGCGCCGGACTACATCACGATCGACATTGCGCATGGCCATGCGGAAAGCGTCAAGCACATGATCGAATGCCTCAAGGCCAAGCTGCCGGGCGCGTTCGTGATCGCCGGCAATGTCGGCACTCCCGAGGCCGTGATCGACCTGGAGAACTGGGGCGCAGACGCAACCAAGGTCGGCATCGGCCCGGGCAAGGTCTGCATCACCAAGCTCAAGACCGGCTTTGGCACCGGCGGCTGGCAGCTGTCGGCGCTCAAATGGTGCGCCCGGGTAGCGACCAAGCCCATCATCGCCGATGGCGGCATTCGCGACCACGGCGACATCGCCAAGAGCGTGCGCTTCGGCGCCACCATGGTCATGATCGGCTCGATGCTGGCCGGGCATGTAGAAAGCCCGGGCCTGACGGTGGAGGTCGATGGCCGCCTGTTCAAGGAGTACTACGGCTCGGCCAGCGACTTCAACAAAGGTGAATACAAGCATGTCGAAGGCAAGCGCATCCTGGAGCCGATCAAAGGCAAGCTGGCGGAGACACTGGTCGAGATGGAGCAGGACATCCAGAGTTCGATCAGTTATGCGGGCGGCCGCAAGCTGATGGATATCCGCAAGGTCAATTACGTCACGCTGGGCGGCGACAACGCGGGCGAACACCTGCTGATGTAGATGATGGCCCCGCCGCGCGCTCGACGACGCGCGGCGCCGGCATCACAGGCCGAGCAGGTCGCGCGCCAACCGGTGCAGCCGGTGGCCCGGCTGTACCAGCGCATCGAGTACGCTGAAATGGTTCAGGCCCGGCAAGGATTCGCACACCGGTACCACCTTGCGACCCCAGCGCTGCTGGATCAGCAGATTCTGGCGCAGGAACTCGGCGCTCTCGTCACCACCACACACGCTGTTCAAAATGCATACGCGCGGCGCGGGCATCCAGGCCGGACTGGCCTTGCGCGCATCTTCCGGCGTCAGGCGCAGGTCCTGCTGCAGGAACGGCGTGCGCCGGATCGACTCGAGCTCATGCAGGCCGGAGATCGCCAAGGCATTGCGCACCAGCTCTGCCGGCAGGTCGTCGGCATGCGCCCTCCACACACAGGCCATCATCATCGCGGCCAGATGGCCACCCGCCGAATGGCCCACCACCGTGATCCGCGCCGGGTCGCCGCCATACTGGTCGATGTTGCGCCAGACCCAGACCAGCGCCTTGACCATCTGCAGGCAGATGTGCGGCACCGTGACCGGGTGGATTTCGGTGCCCGGGCACAGCGCGTAATTGGGCACCACGACGCAGGCGCCGGCATGGGTGAAGGGGGGCGCAATGAAGGAATGGTCGGACTTGTCCAGCGCACGCCAGTATCCGCCATGCAGGAATACCAGCACCGGCGCCTTGCAGGCACCATCGCCTGCAACTGCTGCCGACCGGAACACATCCAGCGTCTCGCCATCGCCAATGCCGTACGGCACGTCCAACTGGCAACCGGGTTCCTGGCGGGCATCGATCGAATGACCGGCCCAGGAGGCCAAATAGCGGGCGAAATCGGGTACCAGCGCGCGGTTGTTGTACATGCGGTCGAACCATTGCGGGCTTGCGTGCTGTCCTGCCATCGGTGCCTCCTGGAAGTTGTTGGAGAGCATTGTGAACCACGCAGATCCGTGCGGCGTCCGCGCAGCCGCGAATCGATTGCATTGAACGCCCCATCGTGGCTAGAATTGAACGCTGGTTGGGGGGGTAGCTCAGCTGGGAGAGCGCTGCGTTCGCAATGCAGAGGTCGGGAGTTCGATCCTCCTCCTCTCCACCAACTAGCTAGGTTTCATGCGGTTTTCCGGGAGTTTTCTCTGGCAACCCCCCAAAAAACCCACCTAAAGAATTGCGCTTGGCGCGCCATTAATTCAATTCAGACGGTGAGACCCCATCATGGACATTGAGCACGGCGGGGAAGCGGCACTACATGACACGAGCGCCATGCACTTGTCGGTGAAGACTGATGCCGAACTCGCTCAATGGCAATCCGGATGGAAGACACATACCGCCGATTGGATTTTGGCGGACAGGGAATGGCAGCGTCGTGTCAATCTGCGCCAGCTGAACCAACAGTATCAATTCGACATGCGCCTTGCGGCAGCGACCGAGCGCGCGAACAAGTTCACGATGATTTGCATCGTGATCGCAACTTTGATCGGTGCGCTAATTGGCGGTGCGGCTACGCTGTTCGGATCATTTCTGCAAAATAACCCATTGCAGTTCCAAGCGCCCCAGCAAGCGTCCATGCAGCAATCCACACACTCGGCGGAGTCCCCGCGCGCCGCAGCTTCAAGATAATTGCATTCATGGGCTTCACTGGTCGCTAAGGTAGCACTCGCGCAGCTTCGCGAAGCCGAACGGGCCGCGCTTCACCTCCCGACTGGCGCGGTCCTTGAACTGTTCCAGCGTCTCGCCGGCCTGCCGGTCCCAACGCTCACCGACGCCGCCGACATAGGCGATTGGCTCGTGTTCAATCGGACCATTCGGTCCAGGGCTAACAAATTTGATGAACACAGTCAGGTCATTGCTGGTCGAGGTCTGGCGTTCCAGCGCATCAATACGGTTTTCAAGCTTCTGCATGTTGTCCTCCAATCGGTTCCATCGGCACGAGTTTGATAAAGAATGCATCCGTTTCCGGGGGGTGCCCGCAACGCTCCAACGCCTGCATCTCGGTCTCGTTCATCCTCAGCAGAATGACGGGGCCGCGCGGTTCTATGCCTCCTGCGGCCTGCTCCAGCGTCTCCAGCCGCGTTTGAATCGACTTGCTCATGTCGTGGCCCCCTTCGATGCGCTGCGATCCTCCAGCGCCTTGATACGCTGCGCCAGATCGTCGGTCTCGATCAGCTTCGCCAGCGTGCCCAGCGACGCCAGCAGCGCGGCTCCCTGACCAGGCGCTAGGTCACCCGCAGCAATGGCAGCAACGACGGCCCGCCCTTGATCGGTCAGTGTCCCATCGGGCATCGTCAGTTCCGCCTTTTCCTCGCTCGCTTTCAGCGGGGGGACAGTGCGCTCAAGCAGCAGCCGGGACGCGCCGACATCGCCAGCCAGCGCGCTCTCGACCAGCTTCCCCACCACTGCCGGGACATGCTCGGCCATCGCCGCGCGCAACTTCGCCACCTCACCGGTGCCGGCTGGCCTGCCATTGGGATTGCCACTCTCACCGGGCTTCCACGCATGCGTTGGCGGCTTTCGCTTCTCATCTGTCATTTTGTTTCCTCTCTGTTATTTCAGGGTTGACCCGGCGGGCCTCGAAGTGGTTCAGTAGGTCCGCTTGCAGGTGTGTCGGCAGCGCCAGGCAGTCATCGCGCATCGCCTGGCGGGCGGCTTCGTCGTCGCCGTGGCGGTCACATCGGCGCATGGCTGCGGCCAGTAGCTCAGCAGTGATCCGGTGCGCCGTCAACGCTCCGGGGCCGCGCAACTCCGCGCAACTTTCAGCGTCAATTTCCGGGCGAAAAGTTGCATGGCCCTTCGCCCCCTGTTGCGTACCTGTTGCATCGGCGGTTGCATGCGACACCCTGTATTCATGCGGGTTTGCGGGCGGTTGTTGCGCGGTTGTTGCGTCACCGGTTGCACGGTCTTGGCTGGTTGTTGCGTGTTGCATCTCTAAGGGCGCGCAACGTGCAACTGTTGCCCTGAAGGCTTCACGTAGGCTCATGGTTTGGACTCCTTCGGAACGTCGCCAAGCTCTCTGGCTTTGCGCAGATTGCGCGATACCGTCGACTTGTTTATGTCCAGTTCGGTGCAGATTTCCCCAGCCGATAGGCCTTCCTTTGTCAATGCAACAACCCGGTCATAGGTAGAAGATTCGACGGTGCGCCATGTCCAGGTGGCGCGGTTCTCGTCGCCGCCTAGTTCCAGTTCCAGGCTTTCCGCGTCTGTCCCGGTCAGATTGCGCGCCTTGGTGAACTCGGCCACAAACAACGCACCTTTGGACGGGTCATAGTCAGGCGGGCGACTCAATCCGATAACCGCATCCAACAAATCCTCACGCTTCGATGTGCCGCGTTGCTGTCCACCCTTACCGGCGTGGTGAACCAGAATTACCGCGATGCCACGCCGACGCAGGCTCAATATCCAGTCGGCGACGGGCAGCCAGCTTTCGGCCTCGTTTTCTCTGCCCGATCTGGCCCAGGCCGACAGGTTGTCCACGATCACCACTTCGGCGTCGAGAATCATGTCGTCAATAGCCAATTGTCCGGCGGGCGTCGATAGGTCAGGCAGGGCGCGGCCATCGGGCAACAGGTCTGGCGTATAGATACGCAGGAAACCCGGCTGCGGCTCCACATCGGGACAGTGCATCATCAATCGCCGCTGCATCACCCCGCCGGGTAGTTCACCGTCAAGGTAAAGAACTTTGCGCGGCTTTGGTGCTGTCCACTTCGCGAACGTGCCGCCGGTAGCGACGGCATAGGCGATGCTGATGGCAAAGTGTGTCTTGCCGATCCCTCGCGCCGCAAAGACCATGGTGAGGTCTTGCGAGTGCAGCCACGGCGCCAAGATCACCTCTCGCTGTTTGAACTGCATCAAAGCCAGCGTGTGAACGTCCATGGCTTCCAGCGGGAGAATCTGGTCGAGCATGGCCTTGGCGCCACCTTTGGCCTTGATTTCGGCATCCATCGTTGCGAGTACGGCGCTCATGATGCAAGCCCCGTTACATAAATAACGCGACTCGCTGCTGTCCGGAATCGGTCGTAGTCGTTGTCGGTGCACTTGCCATTCAGAACGTCATGCAGGACAAACACGCACAGCTGCAACTCATCCGCAACGCTTCGCAGCAGATCACGCGCAGGGATCGCCGTGGGCCTTGTCTGACCACGATGGGGCTTGCCATCTTCACGGTACGCGCCAAGGGCCCTAGCGGCCTCCACAAAGCCCAAACCGTGCGCGGCCATGTGATACGCCAGGACATCGCCTCCGCGAGCCCCACAGCCAGCCCTACACAGGAATTGACCCGTCTCGATGTTGACGCCCATGGAGTCCGATCCGCCGTGAAACTCGCAACGGGTTTGCCGCTGCTTGCCCTTGCCCGTCAGCGTGAGTCCGGCGGTGCCGGTGTAGTAGTCCAGCGCTTCGGGCAACTGGTCCCGCACGAACTCACCCACGGTCAACTCCCAGCACGCGCGCAAACATGCGCAACTCGTCAAGGCCGGCGCAATACCTCGACATGCCCCAGCGGGTCACGATGAAATCATTGTTCCCACCGTCATAGACCTGATGGCCGGCGATGGCGAACCGCGCCTTCAGGCTGGCGATGGCTTTACCGGAATCACGCGCAGTGGCAAAATCGACGACGTTGTGTGTGTGTTCAGCGAAGGCCTCGGACCCCCGTTCGGGGCTTCGCGCTTTCTGGGGTTCGGTCATACCTGTTGGCCTTCAGCGGCTTGCTGTGCCACCCAAGCATCGACCTGGTCAATGCTCCAAACGGTGGTATTTGGCCCGAGCTTGAAAGGCTTTGGGAAAAGCCCCAGCTTCGACCACCTCCAAACGGTTGCGGGTGAATTGGGCAGGCGACCGGGCTTGCCCTTTGTCGATGCCAGATCGTTGATGCGGATATAACGCTGCGCCATAAAGGCCTCCTATAGTCTCGCGACATATGAGATTGATGAACCGTCCGGTGTATCGTCCCGGACCGTCCAATGGTATGGCGGCTAAGGCGAGGGTGCTATGGTTTTGCGAGTGAAAATGACGCGTCCAGCTATTTTCACAAGTGAGCTTTGGGGTGCGGCTCATGCAGCGCCTCCAGTAGATCATCGTGCCACTCGGACAATCTGTCTTGGTACTCATAGAGCCTGAAGGCAGCGCGCAGGACAGCCGCCCAACGACTATTCTTGAAATCCTGATACTGGACTCGCAGACCTTCACCGCCTCTACCCGCGCGGCTAAAGGATTTCCATTCTGGCCGCCCTGCCAGCATGCGTGCTGCTGCCTTTGCGTCGTGTCCCTCGGCCGTCAATCTTTCAATCTCGACCACGAGATACCCGCGCGTCAAGTCTGTCCATTTGCTCGATGGCTCTACTTGTTGAAATCCTGCGTAATGCTTCCGTGCCAGCGCCAGTGACAAGTCATAGAAGCGATGCGGTGTATCGGCAATGCCCATCTCTTTGCACAGCAATAGAAGCTTCTCGTGATCTTCATTGCGCCAGCCTTCTATGACCTTCAGTTGCTCGGCCTCACTGACCAGCAGCGGCAAAAATCGCGGCTTGAGCTTAGTTTCCAGTGGACCTCTTTTTGCAGCCATAGCGCATCCCCCAATGCCCCCGATAAGTTGCCAGCCCAGCCCGTCGGGGAAACGGGTTTTCGGGGATCAGCCTAGGGCTGGCGAAACTGCTACTCCTACTGCAACGTCTGCGCCGCTACAAACTCCAGCGCCGTGCGATCACTCTTGGCAAGGTTACACGCCATACACGCGGCCACCAAATTTATGCCGGTGTCGTCGCCATCCAGCGCGCGCGGTATCTGATGCTCGATGTGCCATTTGCCGTCAAGCTGCAGGACAGTTGCGCAATAGTGGCAACGCCCGTTTGAGCGCTCGAATATCTCCCGCCGTCGTCGTGGGGCTGGCCTTGCTCCTGCCGCCGATGGCGGTAGTGCCGCGTCCGGCCAAAGCTGCTCTTGATGGGGCTGGGCCTGATGCTCGCCCATGCGGGACAGCGCCTCAGTTGCCCGCAGCAGTCGCCGGGCGGATTGCAGGGCCTCAGTCTTTTCCTCGGCCACGCTCAAGACCGAACCGGCCCGGGGCTCGATGACCATATAGCGCACCGCGTGCAAGCCCCGTGCAATGCATGCCATGGTCGCCAGGCAATAGCGGCCATTGCCGAACACACCGCCGAAGATCGGCCGCGTCCGCATGGCAGTCATGGCGAACCCCTCGGCTCGGAATTGTCTGTTTTCATGATGTTGACTCTCTCAATGGAATTGCCCGCACGCGGCGGGCTGGTGGTGGGGTGCGGCCGCGTCACTTCACCACGCGGATATGCCGGGGCTTGCCGTCGATGTCGCGCAGTTCCCAAGGCGACAGCGCATAAACCCGACCGTCCGACTTTTTGGTGGCGTACCCGAAACGGTAGCTGAACCGCTCGCCCTCCTTGGTCCGGTAGACACCGTCCTCGTCCCGCACGCTAATGAGGTGATAGCCCTCGACGATCTCCACGACAGCGCCCCATTGATCCAGCGCAGACTCGCCCGCCTTATAGCGCGCCGGACTCTCCGAACCATTCAACCATTCGGCCACGGCTTCCTCGCCGGGGTCGAGAACTGTGACTGCCTCAAGTAGGTCTTTAAGACCTCGCCACAGATTCTTGCCCAGCGCCGAATACGCCACCATAGTTCCTCGCGTCGTGTCGGCGCAGATGCGCTGCGCCCTCGCATCGTCAAGCAACTCCTGCGCGTAACCGGATGTGACATCCTTGTGCAGAAAATGACCGCTGTTCAGTATCTTGTCCTCGCGGCCGGACCACATGTCGGGAAAGACATTGCGGCGCCTGTAGTCGCGCTCGATGGTGGGCGTGATGATGATGTCGACGGTGTCGTCGTCGTTGGCGGTATCGGCGGCGTTCATGCTGCACCGCCATGGACCACTGCGTGCATCTCCTCGGTCGGGTGCCCGTCGTCGCCACTAATTGCCGCCATGATCACGCTGTTCAAATCCTTCATTCGCGCCAGTAGGGACGGTGCCACTAACTCGAAGGCAGTGTCGTCCCGCGCGAACTCACGAGCGAAAATGTCGAGTAGCGTATCTGTCTGATAAGTGGCCTGTATCGCCAATTTTTGCCGGGCTTGCCGGTCTTCGGGGGTAAGCTCTTTGGTAGCCATGATTGAACTCGCTTTCAATTGTGGTCAGGGGTCGGTCGCTCTCCACAGCTTCCGGCCCCGCCTTGTTTGCCCCACATAGACCAGCGTGGGGCTTGCTGGTTTTATTTGTCTCTGGGTTGCTGCGAATAATATTCCGCCAGCCGCGCCAGCCCCTCGCGATTCAAGGGCTGGGGATCGTAGGTGGGCGGGCGAAGAACAGCGACGACGCACCCAGCCGGGCCGCGCACAAACGCGTATTGGGCGGTTCCTCCCACCGCACATTCGGCCAGACGCAAAGCCTCGTCTTGCGTCGAAAATTCATTCAAGAATCGCCGCTCTGGCATGCCGGCGTCCCGCCACACTGCATAGACTTTGAACACTTGCCGCATTTCATGCCGCCTTGTGCATCGGGATCACTTTGCCGGTTGCTGGCGGGGTGTCGATGAACTTGGCCCAATCGGCCATCATCAGTTTGCGCTTGTCGAAAAGGTCACCACGGCGGTATGCGGCCTCTACCTTGTCGCCGATCGTGTGGGCCAATGCCATCTCAGCCACCTCTCGCGGGTAGTTGGTTCGCTCGGCGCACCAGTCCCGGAAAGTAGAACGGAACCCATGGGGAACTGCAGCAACGCCCATGCGCCGTGTAACTGCCACCAACGTCATGTCGGATAGAACACCGCCACGCGGCGCCGGGAAAACAAGCTCGGTGCCAGCGAACCGGGGCAATGCCGCCAGCAGTTTCAATGCGGGGTCTGACAATGGCACGCGGTGTTCCTTGCCCGCCTTCATTCTCTCCCCCGGAACCGTCCAGACGGCTGCGTCAAGGTCGATTTCGCTCCAGGTCGCGCCCCGTACTTCACCGGACCTTGCCGCCGTGAGAATGGCGAACTCCAAAGCCCGGGCGCCCATACCCTCCTGCAACCGCAGAGCGCTCATGAATGCCGCGATGTCGCCAATGGCGATGGCGTTGTGGTGGCTCTTTTTCATGATCTTGGCTGGCGCCGGCAGCAGGTGATCGAGGTGCCCTTTCCATCTGGCCGGGTTCAGGCCCTCCCGATATCCACGCGCCGTGGCCCAATCCAGCACCGACTCGATGCGTCCGCGCAGCCGTGATGCCGTCTCGGTCTTGGACTTCCATATTGGCTCCAGCACCGCCATGACTTGCGGCAGGCCTACGTCACGCACATGCAGTTCGCCGATGCTCTGGTAAGTGCTGGCTAGGGTATTGCGCCACTGTTCGGCGTGTTTGGCATTGCGCCAGCCTGATTCATGGGCCTCGATATAGGCCAGAGCCGATTGTTTGAACGTGAAAGCCTTGGCGCGTTCGGCACGCAGTCTGCTACTGGCGACCTTGCGCTCGGCGATCGGGTCGACGCCCTTGTCGACCTTCTCACGCTCCTCGCGTGCTCGCCGCCGGGCATCTGCGAGTGTCACATCAGGGAAGCCACCCAGGCCCATCTCCCGACGCTTTCCGGCCACCATCATCCGAAGCACCCAGCTGCGCGCGCCACTGGGCTGAATTTGCATTGCAAGCCCCGCAACGCCGCCGACGGTATGCAGGCCAGGCGCCGCGAGCCGGCCCACTTCGAGGGCAGAAAGTTCCTTCGATTTCTTCGGCATGTCTCAATCCCTCAAACAACCCACCAACGCGGGCGCGATTGGATGATACAGCCTGAAACGGGATGAATCAAATAATCTTTGCTTCTCCTCTGGATCGTCGCCATCCATGATCCGGCATGAGATGGCATAAAGTTCGATCCCGGCGGACCTCCTCTCCACCACCAGAAACCTTCACTCGGAGATTTCGTAAGTCGTTGATTCCTTTAGTTTTTGTTCAATTTGCTACAGAAGAGTGCTACGGAGCACCAGGAATCATGACCAACCACCACCCATTCTTGCAGAGGCGCGGAGATCGTTTTCACTTCCGCATCGAAATCCCAAGTAGCTTGCGTCAGCTGATCGGTCAGCGCGAGTTCACCAAGTCGCTGAAAACTGGCGACTGATCCCAGGCGCTACCATTGGCGCTCGAGCTTGGTGCCGTTGTCAAGCGACTGTTCGATGCATTGCGAAATCCCACCATGAGCTCGACCGAAATGCAGAAGCTGCTCCAGGCTGCGCGAGAAAAGCTCAACGCAGACCTACTCAAGGATCAACACTTTGACGAAATTTGCGACCTGAGGGCACAGCACTTGCAGGAGATGCGGGTTCCTGCTCGGCGCCACGTCGGGCCGCACGACGCTGGCCGGCGAAGGCCTGCAGCACCAGGACGGCAGCAGCCATCTGGTGGCCGCGACGATCTCCAATTGCAAGGCGTACGACCCCGCGTTCGCCGGCGAACTGGCCGTGATACTGGACGCCGGCATGCGCGAGATGCTGGTCGAGCAGCGCGATGTTTTCTGCTACATCACGCTGATGAACGAGAACTATGCCCAGCCCAGCCTGCCTGACGGTGCGGCCGAGGGTGTGCTGCGCGGCGCCTACTGCTTATCCACCACCGCGAACGGTGGCCAGCGACGTGTCACGCTGATGGGCTCGGGCGCCATCCTGACCGAGGTCATCAAGGCTGCGCAACTGCTACAGAACGACAGCATCGCCGCCGACGTGATCAGCGTGACGAGTTGGAGTGAACTCGCGCGTGACGGCACTGCGTAGGCCACGCGCTACATCACAACACTGCTGGCCGACGGCCGCGGCCCGGTCATTGCCGCTACGGACTATGTGCGCTCGGTGCCAGAGAGTGTCCGCGCGTTCATGCCGCAAGGACGGGCGTTCCACACCCTGGGCACCGATGGATTCGGCCGCAGCGACACCCGGGCGGTATTGCGCGAGTTCTTCCATGTCGATGCGGCCAGTATTGCGCAGGCGGCGCGGCGGGCGCTGGAAGCCGTGGGCCAGAAAAACTGAACCGCGCGATGCGCGACAGATCCGAATACTGCGTCAAGGCTCGTCGTCGCAAAAGGTGGGTTGACCCGCCGGTGGCGCAGCCAACATGACTGGAACCCGGTGCAACTTGAAATTGGCGAAGTTGTTTCCGACCTGACTGCTGATCTGGAGCCAGCCTACTTGTAGTCCGGCTTTTCGGCTGCCACGTCGGGCACTTTTTTCAGCGCAGCATCAAACTTCTTGCGGCTGCCGCGCTGGGCACGCTGTTCCAGAAAATCCTCGGTCGCCAGCGCCGACAGCTTTTCGGCCAACGCCGTGCTGATGAGTTGGTTGACCGAAATGCCTTCCTGGGCAGCGAACTTCTTGGCGTATTTGTGCAGGGACTCGGACAATCGGACACTCAGTGCGCTCATGGTGCTTGCTCCTTCAATCGCTTCAAAAACAGGTCAGGACTCGGGACATCGATCCCGATATCCACAGCCGCGCGAAAAGCGCGAACATTCCACGTCACGATCGCGTCACATTGCCCGTTGAACGCGGCTTCGAGCACCATATCGTCACGGACATCGGTGAGTTTCGGTCGCCACAAAAAATGTACTTGCTGGCGTAGTCCACTGGCGCAGATGTAATCCAGCACATCATCCACCGCTCCACCGGACAGCGGAACCATGCCCTCGCGGCGCAACACGTCCTCATACTCGATCACCAACGGCACCGTTACCACGTGTTCGAACTGACCTTGTCCTATGCGCGTCAAAAGATCAAACGACCATCCTCTGCGAGAACGCAGCGCCGACACCAGTACATTGGTATCGACAACAATCTTGGGCAGTGTTCTCACGGTATTGCCGATGATACCGCTATTAATGGAATTCCAGGGTCCGCAGAGGCAAGTTGTACTGATGGCGCGTCACGGTCTTGGATGGAAATGGTGCAGGGCTCTGGGCAATGGCGCGGGTCGACAGCAAGGCGACAGCGATGGCGGCCGGCGTACGAGGCACTCTTGAAATAGAAATGACGGCAAAAACATGCTGACGATCGAACAAAGTAACGCCATGAAACCCAAGCCGCAGGCCTTCCAGACTAGCCGGATCCACCCAAAGCGGGCATTCTCAACCCCGCCACGTCCTCCATGCCGCGCGCATTATGGGTTCTGAACAAACAAGGTCACCTTGCGCTCGGCGCCGCTCGTGCCGCCGATCTCGATGTCGACCTCATATGTTCCGGGGTATTTCGGTGCTGTGAATTCGAGCGCCATTGAATCAATCGCCGGCCCGTTGTAACGCACGGGCGATCGATTAATCTCCGCTGGCATGGCCAACGGTACTCCGTCCTCGCCGGTCAGCTTGCGCACGACCAGCTCCGCATCGAGCGTCGTGCGGCTTGACAGAAAGAGTACCAGCGGCTCGAGCTGCTTGGGCACGACAACCTCGTCGCGAATGCTGAGACGGATGACGTCGCCCACCGCCATTGCAGCCAAAACGCCGCCTTTGCCGAGCAGCGACGCGAGCGCCTTGAGCACTTCGATCGGCTTGTACAGGCTGCCGTGATCGCCACCGACGAGCAACTGCTGCATACCAGCAAAAGAGCCGCTCCAGCTTGGAACGGTGCCATCGCCGCCGTCCTCGGTCTCCACCGGCGCCGGCAGCGATCCCGTCGCACTCGCGAAGTCGAAGCGCACATTGCTGATCGTCGCCTGGCGCGTACCGACGAAGCAGAAGTAGTCGACACCTGCCGGTCGCTTGGCGACGTCGAGCGACGCATGGAAGGCCGCGGCACTCTCGAGGTTCACGATCGACAACCCCAGCTGTGCCGCGACGGCCGGGTCGTGCGGGCTCTTTGGCGCCAACCGCGAGGCAAGGTTCGCGTCCCACAAGAACGGCTCTGACGGCGGCGGCATCAGCTGGTACAGAGCGGGGAAATTCGGATCGTTCGCGACCTGCCTGACCTGGCTCGCGCTGAGGAACAGGCGTTTGATCTGGCCCATCGCCGCATGTAGCGCGAGCGGCGCACCGCGGTGCGGCGTCCCGATCGTCACTAAGCGGCGCACGTCGGCGAAGCCCGGATGGCTTAGCTCCGAATATTTGCCGGACTCGAGGAAATATCGGCTTACCAGTCCGCCCATCGAATGCGCGACGAGGTTGATGACCATTCCGGCGCCGTGGATCTTGCGCAGGCCCGTGACCTTCTCGGCGAGTCCGTCGGCAGCCAGTGCGTTGTCCTTGCGCCAGTCGTAGGGACAGACCGCCAGCGTCGGCTTCGCGCCGTCCTCAACGAACCCGCACGTGCCGAGCGCCACGACTAGGCTGTCATACTGGTTCGAGATCGAGACGTTACGGATGATATCGCCGACCGTGAGATTCGGGTTGAGCAACTGGGTCATTTTCTTATACGGCAGCAGCAACTCGGCCACCGCGCCCGGCCAAATCAACTCCCTGTTTTTGTCACCTTTCGCGCCCAGGAACAGCTCCGTGCCCATCACGCCCGGCAGCAGGATCACGACTTCAGTCATTTAATCTCCCCTTTCATGCGCCGCAGTGCGTTCATCAATTCTCGCGCCGACTTCGCCTCGTTTCGATCCCGCGCCTCGATCGCCTTGATGCACTCGGCGTCGAAGCGCATCGGGCGGATACTCTCTACAAGACTTTCACGGTCCTCGTTGAAATCGAGTGGACAACCCCGCGTCTCCGGGTGGAAAACGAGATGGTTGCGGGCGGCGATGAGCTGGCCCACGATCAGCATGCCGACGGCGGCTTCGAACGGTCGGCCAGCGCGCGCCGCGTAGTCGCGCAATCCGAACGTGGACACTACCGACAGTGAGGCGCCGTTGCCATACGAGAAGTAGTTCCAGTGGGTGTCGTTCCGCTCGTGAAATGCCAGCATCGCCGGCGTGATGCCGACCAGCGAATCGAGGTCGTTTTTCTGCCGGACCGACTCGGCGAACATCATGAACTCATTGACCAGCATATTGC
This sequence comes from Rhodoferax sp., assembly GCA_031396205.1. Lineage (GTDB taxonomy): Bacteria > Pseudomonadota > Gammaproteobacteria > Burkholderiales > Burkholderiaceae_C > CAISIP01. The sequence continues at coordinate 9,561 of JANNKH010000101.1, read as the reverse complement.
GAACGACATCCTGTTTCTCGTCCTCCCGAAGCGGCCGGCCGAGGGCGCGCTCGAACTCAATCACGAGCGTCGCCCCGGTCTTGATCATGCCCGCAGGCACTGGCGTCTGCACCTCGATGAAAACCATGCGATCCTGCGCATTGTTCATGCGCTCGATCATCCTGGGCAGCCCCGAGACGCGCGCACCCAGGTCGATGACGCCCACCGTCGTCGCCCGCGCGCGCGTGTCGGCGACCTTGACCACCGCGGCGAACTGGCTCAGCAGCCTGCTCTGCTCGGGAATCGCCTTCCTCGGCGAACGCACCCAGTTCAGCGGCGCAAGCGGTGCCGTGCTGGACAGCGCCGCTTCCCTCAGCGGGCGCGGCAGTCGCTCGAACATTTCCGCAGTCTTCGGTGCGCTGCGCTTCAAGCCCTGCGCGAGATTGGTCTCGAATTCCGCGCGCTTGACGTTGACCTCGCGGTTACGATTGATGATCGTGAATGGGTTCTTCGGGGTTTTCGGAGTTGCCACGTCAATCTCCCTGCGCAAAGAGCTGCGCCGCGCCTGGCCACCGATACAGCGCTGGGATGCCCCATTCAATGACCGCGAGCTTCGGGTCGATGCCGGCGCGCAGGTCGATGTTCAGCGCGGCGCGCCCCGCCATGACGGCGGAGTCAATATTGCCGTCGCGGATCAGGCGCCGGTAGAGCGCGCTGACGAACGGGACGATCGAGTTCGTCGGGATCGATGTCTGATTGGCAACTACCGCCGGGATGCCCGCCTGCAACAGCGCTCGCGCGACCGAGCCAAAGCCCTGCTGGACCGCGCCCGAGCCCGTCTCGCAAGCGCTCAGGATCGCGAGTTTTAGCATTTGGCCGCTGAGCGCTGACGCGAGTTCACGCCCCGTGATGAGATCAGTCTTCTGCGTCTCTATGTCGACGAGCGCCAGCTGGCCCTCGCCGTCGACCACCGTGCCGTGCCCGAGAAAGTGGAAGACGTCGAAGCGGCTGCTGTTCAACGCGTCGAGCAGGGACTTGCGGTTCGCGCCCGCAACCACCTCCAGCACGGCGACACCGTTGAGCGACTGGAAGTTGCGTCGCAGATCCTTCTCGACGTCGCTCCACCCGACGCCAGGCTCATTGATCGGCTCAGCACCGACCAGCAGCACGCGAATGTTCTTGAGGCTCTGCGCGGGCGTCGGATCCGACTCAACGCAGATCGGCAGCACGCGCACCACGCAGCGATCCTGGTGCGGCACGGGCATACGGTCGTAGGGACTGATGAACTCCCACGGCATGCGCTGGATACGTTGTTCGTCGGTGACGATCTGGATGCTGATCAGCCCCGGGGGGGAGCGTCGATAGAGCTTCAGCACGTCATCTCGAAACACGTGGTCGAACATGCGCCGGCCAACGTCGTCGAGCTCGTCCTGTGTCGGCCGCGGGACGGCGCCGATCGTCGTTCCCTCGATTCGATCCGTGAAGGCGATGAACTCCTGTATTTCGCCCGCGTTCAGGTCCATGCGCGAAATTGCGATGTCAGGCCCGCGTCGCGCGAGCGCTAGCGCATAGTCGGCGCGGTCGCCGCTCAGCACAAACAGATCGAGCGGCTGATCCATGTTCGCTCCCTTCTGCGCCGGATTCTAGCCCGAATATTTCACCGTCCCTCGTAGAAACGAGGACGGCACTGCCCTTGAAATGCCCGAACGTCGAGGTGTCGAATCCAGATGAAGGGGCGGGCAATGCCGAAGCCAAACTGTACCGCAGTCGAACACGCACAAACGCTAGATTTTGGGCATCTTGGCCGACGTGTTGTCCGTAGCGGACCACTGCGGCCCGGTCCGTGCGTTCTCCAACAGATCGCGGCGCGTCGCCGCATTTCGCAGTCAATGTTCGGTAACGAACGGACGACGCGGTCTGCCGGAGCCACCATCTGACCTGAAGCGTCAAAGCGCCCCTGGCACCTGGCGGCAGCGTCCTGTAGTGGCAGCCCGCAGCTTCTGCCCCTGGAGCGGTGCCCTGACGCCACAGCAGCAGACGCGCAGCCAACGAAGCCGGGCCAAGCGCCGGAAACAATGCCACTTCCTGGAGATACCGCCGTGGACAAAAAGTCAGGTGTGCCGAATTCTGTGTCAGCAAACAATCCTTGTCCCTTCCTGCGGGCACTCGTGTCGACGGGACAGTTGTCCGATGGCCGCGAGCCGCTTGCGAAGGTCGCCGCCGTCGTGGCGGCCACGGCACGCGCTGGCGACGGCCGGCCTGTACTGCCGCGCAACGCCATCATCGCCATCGGCTCAGTGGCGAATGGAATGGGCCCTCTGTCGCTGGTCGATACGCTGTGGCACGGCTTGAAGCTGAATGCGCTGCGCGGCGGGCCGCTCGACAAGAAGGGCGTGGGATCAGGAATCCTGAACGTCCGAGGAGCTATCAATGCGGAGGAGGTGTCGAGGCTGCGGGACTTCGCCAAGGAGAAATCGCACCACGATGGATCGTCGGAACTCGGCCTTGGATTACCGGAGTTGCGCGCCTACATGGACGCGAATTTTGCGCGCGCCGCAGGACGCCGGCGGTCCATCGATCGGACGCTGATGATCGGCGAATGGCCGGTGTTGCTCAAGGTAATGGGCAAGGAAGGTCCGGGCGGCAGGTACCTGGGCCTTCAGGACGTCATCGACCTCTTCAAGAACCGCAGTTTTCCGGAGCGGATGAACAAGCGGTTGCGGGCCGGGTCGTAACGGTGATGCGTCTATCGCCCTACTCCATGCGGCTTTCGACCGTTTCTGGGTTACGTCCCGTCATTCAATCCATCACCTTGCCAAGCGGTTGGCCATCGTTGGTCGAAACGTTGCTGAAAAATTGCGCCGCAACGGTCAATTCACTCGAATAAGTTTCCTATTCACAAACTCCTGAATGCCCATTGCCGACAGTTCACGACCATAACCTGAATTTTTCACACCGCCGAACGGCAGTTCGGGCGACGAGACGGCGCTGGAGTTGATGAAGACCATGCCGGTCTCGATACGTCGCGCTACGCGCTTTCCGCGCTCCTTGTCGCGGGTGAACACCGAGCCACCGAGTCCAAATGGCGAATCGTTCGCGAGCGCCACCGCCGTGTCTTCGTCGGCGACACGAAAGAACAACGCGACGGGTCCGAAGAACTCCTGATGGAACGCGGGATTGCTGTCGTCGATGTCGGTCAGGATCGTCGGTTGCATGAACGCACCCTCCTGACCGTCGATGCGGTGCCCACCAAGCAAGACGCTGGCGCCACCATCAATCGCTTCCTTCACCTGTCCCAGCAAGGTATCCAAGGCCTGCGTTGACGACAGCGGGCCCAGAGTGGTGCGCTCGTCCATCGGGTCGCCAGGTGTGAAAGACGCCATCGCGTCCTTGAACTTCTGCAAAAACGCGTCAGCGATGGCCTCCACCACGATGATGCGCTTCGAGGCGGTGCATGCCTGTCCGGTGTTGCCCATGCGGCCACTCACCGCATGCTTCACCGCCTTGTCCAGGTCGGCATCCTCCAGCACGACAAACGCGTCGCTGCCGCCGAGTTCCAGGGTGGACTTTTTGAGGTTCTTGCCCGCACGCGCGGCCACGACGGCACCCGCACCTTCGCTGCCCGTGAGCGCGACCGCACGGACACGGTGGTCGTCGATCACTTGGGTGATCTGGTCTTTCGAGATGAACAGGTTGGTATACGCGCCATCGGGGGCGCCCGCATCGTGCATCAGTTGCTCAAACGCGAGCGCGCATTGTGGTACGTTGGACGCGTGCTTCACCATCACCACGTTGCCGGCCATCAGGTTGGGTGCAGCAAAGCGGGCGATCTGGTAGTACGGAAAATTCCACGGCTCCACGCCAAAGACCACGCCGATCGGCGCGTTCTCGACCGTAGCTTCGCCTTTTGCTGTGTCGAGCTTCTCGGGCGCGAGAAAGCGCTCGGCATGCTCGGCATAGTAGTCAAGAATGGCGGCGCTCAGCGCAACTTCCCCAGCACTTTGCTCAATCAGCTTGCCCATCTCTAGCGTGATGAGCTGGGCAAGCGATTTCGAGCGCTCACGCATCAGCGCTGCGGCACGCGACACCACCGCCTTGCGGTCCGAAAACGATTGGTGGCGCCAGTCGTTTTCATAGCAGGCTGATGCAGCTGCGAGTTTGCCTTCGAGCTGCGTGTTGTCGATCTCATTGAAGCTTTCGATGACGATGCCGTTATAGGGGTTGGTCGTTCGGTAGGTCATGGTGTGTCCTGGTTGGCGTCTGGTCTCACTGAGCCCGCAGTTGGGCGAGCACGGCGCGCGCCGCAGGTTCGGAAGATGCCGGATTCTGACCAGTGATCAGCTTGCCATCTGTTACGACGTGCGGTTGCCAGTCCGCGCGCTTGGTGTACATCCCGCCGTTCGTTACCAGCATGTCTTCCACCAGAAACGGCACCACCTTCGTGAGTTGCGCTGCTTCCTCCTCGGTGTTCGCGAAGCCGGTGACGTTCTTGCCGCGGACCAGCGGCGCGCCGTTGGCAGCGTGTACACGTCGCAGCACAGCCGGTGCATGGCAGACGGCGGACACGATCTTGCCAGCCGCGATCATCGACTCGATCAGCGCGATCGAAGAGGGGTCTTCTGCCAGGTCCCACAGGGGACCGTGCCCGCCCGGGTAGAAAACAGCGTCAAAATCGTCACCCGACAGATCGGCCAATCTGTGCGTGGTGGCCAGCACACGCTGGGCTGCTGCATCGGACTTGAAGCGGCGGGTGGCTTGTGTCTGCGCGCCAGCTTCGTCGCTCTTGGGATCGAGCGGAGGCTGACCACCTTTCGGCGAGGCCAGCGTGATGCCGGCACCGGCGTCTTTGAAAACGTAGTAAGGCGCTGCGAATTCTTCCAGCCAGAAGCCGGTCTTCCTGCCCGTATTTCCGAGTTGATCGTGTGAGGTCAAAACCATCAGGATGTTCATTTCAATTTCCTTGTAGAGTGGCACGTGGGTGTGAGCCATTGCAACGACTGATTAGGTACTGTGTGGCACCGCGCATGCGTAGGACAACGTGACCTGGCGGCACCAGACGCCGTCCTGCGCCGCAGCGGTCCTCTCCGTTTGCGGGGCGTTGTCCGATACCCGCCTGTGCCAACGACCGACACCGCCATGCGCCTGGTGCGAAGCCGTCACCTGGGTCGACCCCATGGCGCAGCCGGTCCGGCCGGCCCTCGGCGCGCTGCTGCTTCCGAATTGCAGGCGCGCCCATGGGCTGTGAAGGCATGCACCGAGGTCGTGCGTACCCGTCCTGCAGGTCGCAGCGCATCGGCGGACTACACCCATCCAGCACGACGCAGGCGGCGGTAGACGAAGACGCAACCCAGCAGTGTCACCAGAACGGCCGCCGGATACCCGGCCCGCCACTGCAACTCCGGCATCCACTTGAAGTTCATGCCGTACAGGCTGAAGATCACGGTGGGGATGGCCAGGATTGCGCCCCAGCCTGCCAAACGCTTGACCACCTCGTTCTGGTTGTGGGCCACCAGGGCCAGGTTCACCTGCATGGCCGTGTTCAGCATATCGCGCATGCCATCGATCAGTCCCACCAGCCGCGAGACGTGATCCTCGATGTCACGAAAATAGGCGCGCAGCTCCTTAGGGATCAGGTCTTCGTGCAGGCGCATCAGCTCGGCGCTGATTTCCGCCAGGGGCAAGGCCGCATTGCGCAACTCCAGCAGGTGGCGCTTCAGTGCGTACAGCCGCTCGATCACCAACCCGTCGAACTGGTCTTTGAAGATGTCAGTCTCGATGGCTTCGAAGTCCTGCTCGAACTTCTCCACAATCGGCTGGTAGTTGTCAGCCACGAAGTCCAGCACCGCATACAGGGCGAAGCCGGGCCCCTTGTGAAGGCCTTTCGTGCCTACTTCGCAGCGCTGCAAAACCTGCGCGTAGGTCGACGACGCGCCATGCCGCACGGAGACCAGGAAATTCGAGCCGACGAACAGGTGCGTCTCGCCGTAGACCACCTGGTCCGCTTCCAGCTGCGCCGTCTTCAGCACGATGAAAAGGGAGTTGCTGTAGGCCTCGATCTTGGGCCGCTGGTGGGCGTGGTGGGCGTCCTCGATAGCCAGTTCATGCAGGCCGAACTCGCCCTGGATCTTGAGCAACAGTGCGTCGTCGGGCTCATGCAGGCCCAGCCACACGAAGGTGTCGGGCTGTCGGATGACTTCGCTGATCTCGTCGATGGAGATCTGGCCGAGGGATTGGCCATTTCGATAGGCCATGCTGTGCACGATGGATGTCATCGATCGAGACCTCTGGTGCGACCGTGTACCGGCCAAGGGACGCGCCAGTTTGGTCGCCGAGGTTGCCGTTTGTCTGTGCGGTGGCGAACCGTTCGCGCCAGTCGGGGCGCAGATACCATTCGCATGGGGCGGCTGCGCTTCACCGCCATCACGCGGCGGTTGCGTCTCGGGGCATAGCACAGCCCGGCCAGGTTTGCGCAAGCGTCCGGCAGGGCTATCCGGCCAGTGCGATCGCTGCACTCGGTGGCTGCCGTGGGCACTCGTTCCACAGTTCGATGACGCGCCGATCCGCGTGCTGGGCGTCGATACCCAGCAGGCTGACGGATGCCGGGTGCAAGGGGAAGCGCTGGCCTTCAATCAGTGCCAGTCCGATCCAGCGTGCCGCGAGGGCCGCGCCGAACTGACCGTGCGAGAACAGCGCAACGATGCCTTTCATCGTGGCCAGCCGTACGATGAGCCGGTCAGCCCGAACGACGATGTCGGCTGTCGATTCGCCGCCGGCGCAGCCGTCGCGCCAGATGCTCCAGTCCGGATGGTCCCGACGGATGTCCACGGAGCGCCGACCCTCGAAGTCGCCGTAGTCCCATTCCGCCAGGTCGGGCTCGATCTCGCTCTGCGCTCCCATGCCGGCGAGATCACAGGTCTGCCGAGCCCGCAGGCGCGGGCTGACGAGCACGCGCGTGATCCCTATCGATTGGAGGCGCAGGGCGAGGCCCCGCGACTGATCTTCGCCGACAGGAGTCAGGGCAAGGTCCGTCAGCCCCGTGTGCTGACCGCTGAGCGACCAGGCGGTTTCACCATGGCGAACGAGGCAGGCCTTCATGCCGGCGGTCTGTCCGCATCCATGCCGCTGTGGTAGGCACCCCGTGCCGCGGCGCCGTTGCAGCGCGCCCGGTGCAGCAAGGCCTGCTGCGCCGCGTCGCGGTTCGCATCGTCGCCGGCCCACAGGCGCAACGCCGGCTGCTGAAGCGCACGTCCGAAAGAGAACGTCAGCGGCCACGCAATGCCTGTCAACGGGGCCTCGCGCGCTGTGCATCGCGCATCTGTTCGCAGGTTCAGTGCATTGAGTCGCGCCGTTGCCAACTGGGCCGGTTGCCCGCCTGACAGGAAGGCGACACCTGCCACCGCGGCCGGTACGCTGCGCACAAGGCAATCGATGGTGGCGTCGGCGATTTCGTCCAGTGTGGCTGGAACGGTGCATGACAATCCGGGCAAAACCATGTTCGGCTTCAGGATCATCGCCTCCAGCATCACGCCCTGACGGTGCAACTGGTCGAAGACCTGATGCAGCACCTCGGCGGTAACCTCGCCGCAGCGCGCCAACGTGTGCCCTCCCTCCATCAGCACCTCGGGCTCGACGATGGGCACGAGTTGCATTTCCTGGCACACGGCGGCATAGCGCGCCAGGGCATGCGCGTTGGCTTCGACGCAGGCCAAGCTGGGCAATCCGTCGGCGATTGAAAGCACCGCCCGCCACTTGGCAAACCGCGCGCCTGCCGAGGCGTAGTGCGTCAACCGTTCCCGCAGCCCGTCCAGGCCCTCGGTGACCTGCTCGCCAGGATGGCCTGCCAGGCTATGGGCACCGGCATCCACCTTGACCCCGACCACGATGCCGGCCGACTGCAACACGTCCACGAACGGGATGCCGTCGCGCGTGCTCTCGTGAATGGTCTCGTCGAACAGGATCGCGCCACTGATGGTCTCGGACAGGCCGTTCGCTGTGACGAGAAGCTCGCGATAGCGTCGGCGGGATTCTTCGCTCTGCGCGATGCCGACCTCCGCCAGGCGACGGTTGCAGGTGCCCACGCTCTCGTCCATCGCGAGCAGGCCCTTGCCTCGGGCCATCAGGTCCTGTGCCGTGGCGGCCAAGGAGCTCACGGCGCAGCCTTCCAGCGCCAATTGCGGATTTCGGGCAAATCCTGGCCGTGCTCGCGGATGTAGCGCTTGTGTTCAACCAGCTTGGCCGCCAGGGTGCCCTTCAACGCGGCGCCCGCAGCGCCGGTTTGCGGCAGGCGATCGATGGTATCCATGACCAGGTGGAAGCGGTCCAGGTCGTTCAGCACGGTCATGTCGAAGGGCGTGGTGATGGTGCCTTCCTCCTTGTAGCCGCGGACATGGATGTTGTCGTGGTTGGTACGCCGGTAGGTCAGCCGATGAATCAGCCACGGGTAGCCATGGAAGGCGAAGATGACCGGCTTGCCGCGCGTAAACAGCGCGTCAAAGGCCTCGTCGTCCAAGCCGTGCGGGTGCTCGGTTGGGGGCTGCAGCTTCATCAGGTTGACGACATTGACAACCCGCACGCGAAGGTCGGGCAGTTGGTCGCGCAGGATCGACACCGCGGCGAGTGTCTCGAGCGTCGGCACGTCGCCGCAACAGGCCATGACGACGTCCGGATCCTCCCCGGACGCGCCGTTGGCAGACTCATTGCCGGCCCAATCCCAGGTGCCGATGCCGGCGGCGCAGTGCGCCGCGGCGGCATCCATCGCCAGCCATTGCGGCGCCGGGTGCTTGCCTGCGACCACCACGTTGACGTAGTGGCGACTGCGCAGGCAGTGCTCCATCACCGAGAGCAGACAATTGGCGTCGGGCGGCAGATAGACGCGTACGACCTCGGCCTTCTTGTTCACGACGTGATCGATGAAGCCCGGATCCTGATGGGTGAAGCCATTATGATCCTGGCGCCAGACATGGGACGTGAGCAGGTAGTTCAGCGAGGCGATGGGGCGGCGCCACGGAATGTCCCGTGTCACCTTCAACCACTTAGCGTGCTGGTTGAACATCGAATCGATGATGTGAATGAACGCTTCATAGCAGGGAAAGAACCCATGGCGGCCCGTGAGCAGATAGCCTTCCAACCAGCCCTCGCACTGGTGCTCGCTCAGCATCTCCATCACGCGACCGTCGGGTGCAACGTGATCGTCGAGGGGAATAATCTCCGCGGTCGAGGTGCGATTCGTTACTTCAAAAAGGGCGCCCCAGCGGTTTGAGGTCGTTTCGTCCGGGCTGAACACGCGGAAGTTTTTCGGATTCTGTTTCATGACGTCACGGATGAACTGACCTTGGACGCGCGTGGCTTCGGCGTTCACCGATCCCGGCTTCGGCACCTTCACGGCATACTCACCGAAGTCCGGTAAACGTAGGTCGCTCAACAGGAGGCCGCCATTAGCGTGCGGATTAGCGCTCATACGGCGCTCGCCCTTTGGAGCCAGTTCCGCGAGTTCTGATCTTAACTTGCCCATCTCGTCGAACAACTCGTCTGGCCGATAGCTCTTCATCCAATCTTCCAAGAGCTTCAAATGGCCGGGACTGC
>JANNKH010000098.1:0-35376 GCA_031396205.1 Rhodoferax sp. | reverse complement strand
ACACGGTGGGGCTGGGGTTCACGCAAGGTTTCCTGTCCGACTTCGAACCCCAGTCGCACGACATCCCGCTCGACGCGATTCTCAACGAGAACGGTGCCGTCTGGCCGATGTAGGCGCTGCGTGCCGTCTGGCGATCATCCTCTGTGAGGCCGTCGGCGTGGCGCCGGTGGCGTCGATGCCGTTGCACCGGTGGCGGGGGCCAACGCTCCTTCGCCGATGGCCAGGCGTGTGGCTGCTGCCTGGATGTCGAGCCAACCACACAATGCCGTGATCTCGGGGCGCGCGTTGGCGCGTGCGGCATTGATGCGCCAATAGGCCAGTGGGGAGTCGATCCGCATGCCCGGCAGCACCTCGACCAGGTCGCCGCTGGCCAACGAATCGGCGATCAGCGGCATGCGGGCGAGCACGATGCCCTGTCCGGCAATGGCGGCCTGCACCATCTGGTAGGCATAGTCGAAATAGAGCCAGCGCTTGGGTTGCAGGCGGCCTTGCTGGTACGTGTTGAACCAGCGTTGCCAGGCCAGGATCTCGAAGTTTCGGTTGCGGATGTCGCCTGCTTCGATCAATGTGAACCGGGACAGGTCGGCGGCGCCCTGCAACGGCTGTGCGTCTTTGAGCAACCAGGGACTGGCCACGGGAGCGAGCTGCTCGCCGAACAGGCGTGCCGCGTGCGGCGTCACCCGCTCGGGACTGGTGTAGCGCAACGCGATGTCGGTATCCGTCATGGCCAGATCGACGATTGCGTCGCTGGTATCGATTCGGATGTCGATATCGGGGTACTGGTTCTGAAATTCTTCCAGGCGCGGTATCAGCCACATCGATGCAAACGAGGCCCAGGTGGTGATCGCGACATGCCTGCGACCCGCCGTGTGCCGGATATGGCGCACCGTTGCGTCGAGCCGCTCCAGTGACGGCACGACCGCTCCGAGCAGGTGCCCACCGGCACTGGTGAGTTCGACCGCTCGGGTGTGGCGCAGGAACAGCGGCACGCCGATCTCTTCCTCCAGCGCCTGAATCTGGCGGCTGACTGCGCTCTGGGTGAGCGCCAGTTCCTCCGCCGCCAGGCGGAAGTTCAGGTGCCGCGCAACGGCTTCGAAGGCGCGTAGATGGCCGGCGGAAAGCGGCCGCGAGGGCATGCGACGTTCGCTGGATGGCATGGTGATTCCGGGTCGGGGCCTGAATTGCCTATTAATGCGGTATTGGAATGAATAGTGTAGAGCGATTTCATTGGACGCAGGGCCCCGGGCGCGCAATCATATGCCTACCGTTTCATACACTTCTCAGGAGGTTTCCATGTCTTCATTGCGCGCTTTGCGACTGCCGGCATCCCCGATCGGGTTCGGACTGCCGGGCTGCTGGACCCTGGCGCGTGATCGCGCCGTGACGCTGGACGCGCGCGAGGCCGGCACCCTGCTGGTTGCCCACGGCGCAATCTGGGCCACGCTGAACGGACCGCACCCGCAGGGACCGGCCAACGACTGGGGCGATGTCGTGCTACGCGGAGGCGCGCGCATCCACTTGAGCCCCGGCCAGCAGGTGGTGCTGGAATCGTATCGGGCCGCGGCCAACGAAGAGGCCGGCTTCAGTTGGCAGCCCGACGCACCCGCGCCGGCATCGCCAGTCCCATCTGCAAAGACGCTCTGGCGCCGCCTGCGCGCGATGGTAGGCGACTTGCGCGGCCATCTGCGTGAGCGGGGCCCGGTGCGGTCGGTTTGGCCTCACCACCCAGAGAGTTTCTACATGCAGTCGCGCGACCGGGCCTGGCGCACGCTCTACCACCTGGGCATCAATCAGCCGTGACCCCGGGCGATGACTGGGCGCAACACGCCGGCCTTTGCATGCGGGCATGGGCCGCTGCAGTCGGCCTGTCGCCGGCGACTCCCGGGTTCGACAGACTCCTAGCCGCCAGGTGGCCGGTTGCCGGAACGGCGCCGGGCCGCTGGCTTGCGCTGCGGCTTGGCGGCAAGCGCGTGGCGTGCACTGTCCAGCGCCATCAGCGCCCAGGGCGTCATCGACAACGGCGACTCCATTGCATCGACCGGCGCGCTGTAGTAGCCCATGCTCAGCTGCACCGGCTCACCCTTCTTGTGGGTTGACCAGGTGAAGCGCTGGCAATGTGCGGCCTCGAACTGTGCCTGCGTCCGGACGTCGGCCTTGAGCCACAATTTCTCGCCATCGCCCAGATCCGCAATCAGCGCCAGGTTCAGGCCATCGAGGGCCAGGCCCCAGCCGCCAAACATGCGCTTGGCGGTGCACGGGCCGATGCCAGACAGCAATTCCAGGCAATAGTCGGCAAAGTCTCGGGTCGCGGCCATGACTGAAGTCTACGTTGCAACCGGCGATCTGGCCCACGCGGGTTGCCGTGGGGCTCCCAGCTGCCCGAAAACGGATCATTCCGACCCAGCCGTTGTGCCGCGGCTGCATTTTGCATTCGTATGCAAATTGCGTAGAATTGTGACCAGTGCGTTTAGTCGCAGTATCCGGCCAAAACTTGAACTGCTGCTTGAGGCCAGAACAGGAATCTTGACTCATGACACACGGCGATGCTCTCGTTCGGAACAAGCGCACGGTTTGGGCGGCTATGAATACGATTGCAGAGTCGACACCTGCAACACTCGCCGGGCCACTCGCGGCGATCTACCATCCGAACGCCCAATGGCGCGGCTCGCACCCGTGGGACGATGTTCAGGGCGTAGATGCGATCGAGCGGAAGGTGTGGGCGCCATTGCTGCAGTCGTTTCCAGACCTGGAGCGGCGCGACGACATCGTCATTGGCGGCCACTATGAGGGGCGCGACTATGTCGGCTGCGTCGGCAGCTTGAGCGGCAGTTTCCGGCGCGACTGGAACGGCATTCCGGCCACGGATCAGGTCGTGTATCTGCGTTATGGCGAGTTTCACCAGATGGTGGACGGCAAGATCATCCAGAGCACGGTGCTGGTCGATATCCTCGATGTCATCCGCCAGGCCGGATTCTGGCCGATTGCGCCGAGCCTGGGCCGGGAAGGTCCGTGGCAGGGTCCAATGGGCCGGGACGGGCTGGTGCTTACCGCACAGGATGCGCAGGAATCCGCCGCCAGCCTGAAGCTGACGCTGGATATGCAGGCCTCGCTCGGCGCCTACGACGACACGATGAACGCGGGGCGCGAAGGCCTGCTGAACATGCCGCAGAAGCAATTTTGGCACCCGAAGATGATGTGGTACGGCCCCAGCGGGATCGGCACTACCCGGGGGCTGGATGGATTTGTCGATTACCACCAGTTGCCGTTTCGCACCACGTTTCCCAACGCGCCGCACGCACCCAGGTCGCCTGCCCGCACCCAGGATGGCAAGAGCCACTATGTGCGCATCGGCGATGGCCGATATTCGGCCACTGGCGGCTGGCCCAGCCGGCACCTGGTCCATGCGGCGGGCAGCTGGCTGGGCTTGCCCGCGACGCAGCGCCCGGTCACCATGCGCGTGATGGACTTCTATTGCGCAGACCGGGGGCTGATCCGTGAAAACTGGGTGCCGATCGACATTCTCCAGGTACTGCTGCAACTGGACGTCGACGTGCTGGCGCGGGTGCGCAGCCAGTTCGGCCGTGGTCGCTGAGCCGTGGCCGCCTGGCACTACAGCAGGCCGACTTTGAATACGTATGCGGCGTGCGGATCCGCCATCGCGGATGGTCAATTCTCGCCATCATGCGTCAGGCGATGCGTCTCTTGCATCCTAGGGTAAGTACCAGTTCGTCCGCGTCACTTTTCTCGTAGTATGCATACGTATGCAGACAGAAGCCGGGATTGGTGTTCAACTTCTGAAGGTCCATCCACGATGATTCGATATCTCAAACAGGGCAAGGACGCCCAGTCCCGCGCCGACGACGACGTGCAGGTGCGGTCTACCGTGGAATCCATCCTCAAGGAGGTTCAGGCGCGTGGTGACGAGGCGGTACGCGAATACAGCCGCAAATTCGACAACTGGGATCCGGCCAGCTTCACGTTGTCGCAGGGCGAGATCGAAGCGGCGGTCAAGAAGTTGACAGCCCGTGAAGTCGAGGACATCCGGTTTGCGCAGAAACAGATCCGCAACTTCGCGCAGATCCAGCGCGACAGCATGAGGGACGTTGAAGTCGAAACCATGCCCGGCGTGATCCTGGGTCACCGGAATATTCCGGTCAATGCGGCCGGCTGCTACGTGCCCGGTGGCAAGTACCCGCTGATCGCTTCGGCCCACATGAGTGTGCTCACGGCCAAGGTGGCCGGTGTCAAGCGTGTAGTTTCCACCGCGCCGCCCTACCAGGGTGCCCCGCATCCGGCCATCGTTGCCGCCATGCATTTCGCCGGCGCCGACCAGATTCTGGTGCTCGGGGGTGTGCAGGCCGTTGCCGCGATGGCACTGGGCACCCAGACCGTGGCTGCGGTCGACATGCTGGTCGGACCTGGCAACATGTTCGTTGCCGAGGCCAAGCGCCAGTTGTACGGGCGCGTGGGCATCGACCTGTTTGCCGGCCCGACCGAGACGCTGGTGATCGCCGATGACACGGTGGACGGCGAGATATGCGCGGTCGATCTGCTGGGCCAGGCCGAGCATGGACCGACATCCCCGGCCGTCCTGCTCACCACGTCCGAAAAGCTGGCCCGGGCCACCATGGCCGAAGTCGAGCGTCAGCTCACGATACTGCCCACCGCCGACCTTGCGCGCAAGGCCTGGGATGTATATGGCGAGGTCATCGTCTGCGACAGCGATGAGGAGATGCTGGCCAAGGCCGACGACCTGGCGTCCGAACATGTGCAGGTGATGACGAAGGACCCGGACTATTTCCTCAAGAACATGACCAACTACGGCGCGCTGTTCCTGGGTCCGCGGACCAATGTGAGCTTTGGCGACAAGGTCATCGGCACCAACCACACGCTGCCGACGAACAAGAACGCGCGCTACACGGGCGGGCTGTGGGTCGGCAAATTCCTCAAAACTTGTACCTACCAGAAGATCACGACGGACAAGGCATCGGCGCTGGTCGGCGAGTACTGCTCCCGGCTGTGCCACATGGAGAACTTCGCCGGCCATGGCGAACAGGCCAATATCCGGGTGCGCCGGTATGGCGAGCGTGCCGACGTGCCCTGGTACGAGCCGGTGCCGGCGCTGTCCTGAGGCCTGCACCTTGCGTCAAATCCCTCCCGCTTGCCAGCAACGAACCGAAATCCCATGTCAGGCGCACGTCCCGAACAAGCCGTTCTGACCCGCGACAACGACCTCACGCAGACGGCGGCAACGCAGTTGGTGGTCGAGTCCATGGTCGATGGACTGAACGACCACACCATCGATGGCATCGAGAAGTTTTTTGCCTCCGACTTCCGCTGGATGGGCAATGCCGGTTGTGGCACCAAGAACGGTGTGCGCGCATTCCAGGACAACTGGCAGCGTCCGTTCCAGGCCGCGTTTTCCGACAAGGTCTGCATCGATGAGGCGCGCCTCGGGCAAGGCGAGTGGATGGCCGCGTTCGGGCGCCAGGAGGCCACGCATTCGGGTGTGTTCATGGGCATTGCCCCGACCGGAAAACGAGTCGAGATCCGCTACATGGATTTCTGGAAGGTGCGGGATGGCAAGATCGTCGACAACTGGGTCAATGTCGATTTCGTGCATGTGCTGCGCCAACTCGGAAAGGACCCGTTCGACGGCCAGGGATGGGAGGCGTTCGACCGAGGTGAGCGCGTGCCGCCGCGTCCGGGCGCGACAAGCTGAGCCACGCCATGTCCAACAGTCAGTTGAAAACACCTTCGTCGCGCCTCGATGGCAAGACCGCGCTGGTCACCGGCGCCGGTCGTGGCATCGGCCTGGCGGCGGCGCACGCACTGGCGCAGGCCGGCGCGCATGTGACGCTGGCGGCGCGCACTGCCGATGAGATCAACGCGGCCTGCGCCGACATCCGCGCCGCCAACGGCCGGGCCAGCGCGGTCCTACTGGACGTGACCGACTCGAACGCCGTGACAGTATGTGTCGCACAGCACGGTCCGTTCGACATCCTGATCAACAACGCCGGTACCAACCGGCCCTCGCTGATCACCGACATGCTGGATGCCGACTATGACGCGGTCATGGACCTCAACGTCAAGGCGACGATGTTCGTGACGCGTGAGGTCGCGCGCGGACTGATCGCGGCCGGCAAGCCGGGCTCGATTATCACGATATCGAGCCAGATGGGCCATGTTGGCGGCGCCAGGCGCGCGCTGTACTGCGCCACCAAGCACGCGGTCGAGGGCATGACCAAGGCGCTGGCCTGGGAATTGGGGCCGCATGGCATACGCATCAATACGATCTGCCCGACCTTCATCGAGACCGCGATGACTGCAAAGATGTTGGCCGACCCGCAGTTCCGCATCTATGTAGAGTCGCGTATCGCACTCGGCCGACTGGGCCGGGTCGAAGACATCATGGGTGCGGTGGTCTTCCTGGCCAGCGATGCGGCGGCCATGGTCACCGGATCGGCCCTGATGGTCGACGGCGGCTGGACGGCGACCTGACACGGACGGACCAGCCTGTGGCACATACAACGTCCCTCGATGTGGCCCGCCTGGCGCAGGTGTCGCAATCGGCGGTGAGCCGTACCTTCACACCGGGTGCCAGTGTGTCGGAGGGCACGCGCATCAAGGTCGAGGAAGCCGCACGCAAACTGGGCTATCGTCCCAACGCGATCGCCCGCACGCTGATCACCCGGCGCAGCCGCATCATCGGTGTCGTGATGTCCTACCTGGAGAACCAGTTCTATCCGGTGGTGCTGGAAAAGCTCTCGCAGCGGTTGCAGCGCGACGGCTACCACGTGCTGCTGTTCATCGCCGATACGCGCCAGACCGACGCGGTGCTGGCCGAAATCCTGCAGTACCAGGTCGATGGCATGGTGATGGCCTCGACCAATATGTCCAGCGCGCTGGCACTGCGCTGCGAAGAGGCTGGCATACCGGTGGTGCTGTTCAACCGAACCAGCAGCAGCAGCGAGAACACCAGTTCGGTTACAACCGACAACTACCAGGGCGGAATGCTGATCGGGCAGTATCTGGCACGCACCGGACATAAGCGCATCGCCTTCATCGCCGGCCTGGAAGACACGTCCACCAACCAGCATCGCGAACGCGGCTTTCGCGATGGCCTGGCCGAATCGGGCCAGAGCTGCTTTGCGCGCGCGGTTGGCAACTACGATTTCGAGGACGCCAAGACGGCGGCCCGGACCCTGTTCGCCGTGAAGGCTGCGCAGCGTCCGGACGCGGTGTTTGTGTCCAACGACCACATGGCGATCGCCGTCATGGATACGTTGCGCATTGAATTGGGGCTGCAGATTCCGCGCGATGCCAGTGTGGTTGGCTTTGACGACGTCAAGCAGGCTGCCTGGGGCTCGTACCAGCTCAGCTCGGTGGTGCAGGATGCCGACGCGATGATCGAGGCCACCGTCGGCCTGCTGATGGAAGAGATGGATGGCGCGACGCAGAACCGTGCCGTTGTCCTGCCCACCCGACTGGTGCTGCGCGCGTCCAGCGCGCCGCGACCGCAGACGAAAGCGGGCCCATGAATCCAACATCCGCTGCGCCATCGGCGTACCACGCGCAGGCATCTGCCCTACGCGGATTCGCGGCTGAATTCCGCGATCTGGACCACTACATCCGGGTCATCACGGACAGAATCTGGGAAGGCGGCCGGATCGACGATATCCGCATCTACTACAGCGATCCGTGCATCGTCGACACGCCGGTCAATGTCAGCACATCGGTTCAGGACGTGATCGACGGCACCCGCGCCACGCTGGCGATGTTTCCGGACCGGCGCCTGCTGGCCGAAGACATAATCCTCTCGGGCGATGACCAGGGTGGTTTCCTCAGTTCGCACCGGATCATCTCGACGATGACGCACCAGGGCGACGGAAGCTTTGGCAAGGCCAGTGGCCGCCGGATTCATGCCAGGACGATCGCCGACTGCGTTTGCAAGAACAACCGGATCGTGCATGAATGGCTGGTGCGTGACCAGGGTGCGATCGCACGTCAGATCGGCCTGGAACCACGCGAACTGGCGCAGTCCTGGCTCAACCAGCGCGGTGGTGGCTGGAACAAGCCGGTGGCGGGGCCGCCGCCGCAGGGCTACCACTCCCACATCGACTCAGCCGCGA
This sequence comes from Rhodoferax sp., assembly GCA_031396205.1. Taxonomy (GTDB): domain Bacteria; phylum Pseudomonadota; class Gammaproteobacteria; order Burkholderiales; family Burkholderiaceae_C; genus CAISIP01. The sequence continues at coordinate 27,244 of JANNKH010000098.1, read as the reverse complement.
TCGCGCAGGCGTATGCGCAGGCGATCGAGGCTTTCGCACGGTTGCAGAACCCGGTCGCCGTCATCTACGACGAGGCGGTGCACCATATCGGGCCGTGCGAGATAACGCGTTATGGCCAGGTCGAAGTGGCCCGCTTCTGGCAGTCGTTGTTCGGCGCCCTGCAGGTCGAACGCTTCACGATCGAGCACCTGGTGCTGAACCAGGGTGACGGCCGGCCGGACCGTGTGGCCCTGCGTTGGCGCGCAATGGCGCGGCACAGCAACCACGGCGCGCAGCATGGTTTGTACGGCCCGGCATCGGGACGCATGGTGGAGTTGATGGGCATCAACCACGCCGAGTTTGTCAATCAGAAAGTGCTGCGCGAATGGGTGCTGATCGACGACGTAGCGCTGTGGATGCAGGTGCTGACGGCGCAGGCCTGAGCGTAAGCGGCCCGCCAATTCAAGAAAGACCCCCTATGGCCCGGATCCAACTCAAGAACATCGTCAAGACCTGGGGTACGGCCGTCGGCGTCAAGCGCATGTCGCTGGACATCGCCGACGGCGAGTTCCTCGTCCTGCTCGGGCCATCGGGCTGCGGCAAGACCACGACCATGCGCATGGTGGCCGGTCTGGAGGACCCGACCGAGGGTGAGATCTGGATCGAGGACCGTTGTGTCAACACGCTGGAGCCCAAGGACCGCGACGTGGCGATGGTGTTCCAGAGCTACGGCCTGTACCCGAACATGACGGTGTACGAGAACATCAGCTTTCCGCTGCGCATCCGGGGCACGCCAAACGCCCAGATCCACCCTGCGGTGATGAAGGCCTCCGGCAAGGTCGAACTCGACGACTTCCTGCAGCGCCGGCCCAAGGAGTTGTCCGGTGGCCAGCGCCAGCGGGTGGCGTTGGCGCGCGCCATCGTGCGTGAGCCCAAGGTGTTCCTGATGGACGAACCGCTGTCCAACCTGGACGCCAAGCTGCGCGTCAGCATGCGGGCGCACATCAAGCACCTGCACCATGAGTTGGGTGTCACCACGATCTATGTGACACACGACCAGGTCGAGGCGATGACGCTGGCCGACCGGGTCGTGGTGATGAGCAAGGCCGAGATCCAGCAGGTGGGAACACCGGAAGCCATCTACAACGACCCGACCAACCTGTTCGTCGCCGGCTTCATCGGTGCGCCGGCGATGAACCTGGTCAGCGGGGCGCTCAAGGACGGCGTGTTCGAGGCCAGGGGCAAGACCTTCGCGGTGCGCGTGGCCGGTTTCGGCGATCTGACGCAATCCAATGTCGTGCTGGGCATGCGCGCCGAGGACATGCGGGTGATCAGTGACGGCGAGGCGCAGGTCGCCGGCGAGGTGTTCTCGTTTGAGTTGCTTGGCGATTCGACGACCGTGACGATCAAGGTTTCGGACGAATTCATCACCGCGCGGGCCGACAAGGAGTACCGCGCCCGCATGGGTGAGCAGGTCGGATTCGCCGTTGCGACCGAACGTTGCTATTTGTTTGACGGCCAGACGCAGAACCGGATGCGCCTGGATCCCATTTGATGGCCGGCCTTTAACTCGACTTTTTCTAGGAGACTTGACATGCATATGCAAAGGAAACTTCCCCGTCGCAGCCTGGTGGCCATCGCCGCTGCTGCCATTCTTGTTCCCGGCATCGCCATCGCCAAGTGCGGTGACATCACCGGCAAGGGCGACATCAACATCGTCGGCAGCTCCATGCCCTCGGTGCAGCATCTGGCCAAGGAAATGGAGACCTGCAACAGGGCCGGCCTGAACGTGCAGATCAAGATCACGCCGGAAGCGCGCACCGAGACCGAGCGGGCTTTCGAGTCGCAAGGCAAGTCGGCCTTCGATGCAGCCGTGATCTCCGGCGGTGTCTATTCCAGTCTGATGGCCAAGGGCCAGCTGCAACCGATGACGGATCTGGTCAACAAATACAAGGCTAAATTCAAGATCGAGGACGGTATGCTGGTCAAGCAGGGGGGCGAGGTGTATGCCGTTGCCTACCAGCAAAACGCGCAGAACCTGTTTTACCGCAAGGACATCTTCGACAAGCATGGTCTGAAGGCGCCGACCACGTACGACGAGATGCTGCAGACCGCTGCCGTGATCAAGGCCAAGGAGCCGGGCATCGATTTCCCGATCGCGCAGACCTTCTCCAAGGGTTTTGACGTGTCCACCGAGTTCGTCAATATCTTCACCGGCTTCGGCGGCAAGATGTTCAAGACCGGCACTGCGCAGCCTGACTTCAACAGCGAGGCAGGCGTCAAGACGATCGAGTTGATGAAGTCCATGACCAAGTTCATGACGCCCAACTTCCTGGCCTCGAACTCCGACGACGTGATGAATCAGTTTCAACAGGGCAAGGCTGCCATGGGTGTGCTCTGGGCCAGCCGAGCCGCGCGTATGGACGATCCGGCGGCCTCGAAGATCGTTGGCAAAATGGAGTTCGCCGCGGCGCCGGCGGCGATGCCGGGCGGTAAAAGCGCGACCCACCTGTGGTGGGACGGCGTGGCCATGCCCAAGAATTTGGGCAGTGACCGCGAGACCGTGTTTCAGGTGCTGATGGACGCATTGGACGAAGAAACCACCAAGGCCGGCAATGACTCCACGATCTGGATCCGTTCGGTCTACAAGCCCACGCGTTTCGGTACTGGCGTGATCCTGTCGCAGAAGGCCGGCGCGCCGATCTGGCCGACTGAGCCCTACCTGGGCCTGGCTACCGGTGAACTGGGCAAGCTGGTGCCCGAGGCGCTGGGCGGCACGATGACGGCCAAGCAGGCGCTGGACGCCGCTGCGGCGAATTACGTCAAGGCCGCGACCGAAAAGGGCTTCATCAAGTAAGTGCCAGGAATGCCGGATCTCGGGCAAGGGCGCCAAGCACGCCGCCATGCCCGGACCGGCTGATCCAGCCAGCGACAACAGGCCCGCATCGGCCCGCCACGATGCGGTCCGCTTCGCCCCCAGCTGTGCAGCCATGCGGAGATCCCGATGAAAACCAAGTCATTCCTGCAGTTTGTCGGCCCGTCCGTGGCCATGATGCTGCTGTTGCTGGCAATCCCCATGGCCACCACGCTCTACCTGTCGGTGCGCAACTGCGCGCTGGAGATGGAGGTGGTCAAGGTCGAGGAATCGACGCCATTCGGCAAAAAGGAAACCATCACCCAGCGCGCCAGGATGGGGCCCGACGGGCGCGCATTGGAAAAATGCGAATACGTCGGTCTGGAGTACTACCGCAAGGTGCTGGGCCTGGACGATGCGCCGGTGGCAGGCGTGGCGGACCAGCCGCCGGATGCGGCCGGCAAACCGGCTCGCAAAGGCGAAGCCGCCGACAATGAGTTCCTGGGCGCGCTCAAATTCACGATGATTTACACCTTCGCGACGCTTCCGTTCGTGCTGGTGATCGGTTTCCTGCTAGCGCTGGGAGTCAACAACGTGACGGACCGGCTCAAAGGCATGTTCATCACCGCATCGTTGTTGCCCTTCATCATCACGCCGGTCGTTGCGGCGCTGTCGATCAAGTGGCTGTTCCGCGACAACGGGCTGGTGCCGTATGTGTTGTCCAACTTCGGCATCGAGGTGTTCTGGATGGCACAGGCCTGGTCCGCGCGATTGCTGATCATCGTCTACGGCATCTGGCACGTGGTGCCGTTTGCGTTCATCGTGCTGTACGCAGGACTGCAGTCGGTTCCGCAGGATGCGCTGGAGGCGGCCACCATCGACGGCGCCACGCGTTGGCAAAAGCTGCGCTACGTCACCATTCCGCACCTGATGCCGCTGCTTGTGTTCATCACGCTGATCCACCTGATGGACGCCTATCGGGTGTTCGAGCCGGTCATCGTGCTTACCCAGGGCGCGTTCACGACCAGCGTGCAATACCTGACCTATTACATCCTGCTGCTGGAGAACAATCCGTACAAGGCCAGTGCCGCGGCAGTGCTGACGCTGGCCGGCATCGTCGTGTTGCTGATTCCGCTGCTGGTGCGCACCTGGCGCGAACAAAGGGGAGGTGTGTGATGGCCAACAAGCGCAGTCTTTCACTGTCATTGCTGGTGTACGGCGGCCTGCTGTTCTGGCTGGTCATCGCCTCGTTGCCGGTGGTCTGGACCGCCATCATCTCTTTCCGCCAGTACATCGATGCGTTTTCGTCGCCGGTCAAATGGGTCGCGCCGTTCACGCTTGAGAACTACCACCGGCTGTGGATCGAGAAGGAGTTCTACCGCAACTTCCTCAATACCGCTCTGGTGACGGTGTTCACGGTCACGATATCGCTGACCGTCGGCTGTCTGGCCGGCTACGCCTTGTCGCGCTATCGCGGTTCCATGGGATTTTGGTTGCTGCTGGTGGCCCTGATGTTCCGCGCGATCCCGCATTCGAGCCTGCTGCCGTCGTTCTTCACGATCTTCGACGCGCTGGGTATCCGCAACAGCTATTTCACACTGATCTTCGTGCTGGTGGCGATCAATCAGCCGTTCACGATCTGGATGCTGCGCTCGTTCTTCGTCAACATCCCCAACGAACTCGACGAGGCAGCGCTGGTTGATGGCTGTACCCGGTTCCAGGCGTTCCGGCGCGTGATCATCCCGGTCATGTGGCCCGGTGTCGTGACGACCGGGCTGTTCAGCTTCCTGCTCGCCTACAACGACTTCCTGCTCAGTTCGGCGCTGACCAGTGGCGACAAGATGACGATGCCGGCGGCCATTGCCAATGCCATCACGGCCGAGACAGAAGCCTTCCTGATGCAGGGCGTGGCCGGTGCGGTCAGCATCACGATACCGCTGATCGTCCTGGTCGTGGTGTTCCAGAAACAGATCGTCGGCGGCCTGACACAGGGTGCCGTCAAGGGCTAGATTTCTCATGGAACCGGACAACCACGGCCGCAACAAGGCCGCGCTCGCGCCCTTGCGACTGGCCTTGTACGACTACGAACCCGACACGGTGCGCGCCGCGCTGCTGTCGGTGTTCAAGCCCGATGCCGTCGTGCATCTGGCAACACCCTACGATGACCTGGACGGTCCGCGGGGGCTGTACGGCGATGTCCTCGAGCCACTGCAACATGCTATTCCAGACCTGGAGCGCCGCGACACCATCGTCATGGCGGGTCCCGGTGCGCTGGATGGCGACTGGGTCGGGTGCTGCGGCTATTACACCGGCACGTTCATGCGCCCGTGGATGGACATTCCACCCACGGGGCAACAGGTCGCCATGCGTTTTCATGAGTTTTATCGCATGCAGGACGGCAAGGTCGTCGAGATGCAGGCCTTGTGGGATATCCCCGAACTGATGCTGCAGTCCGGCGCCTGGCCGATGGTGCCAGCGTTGGGCCGCGAATGGCATGTGCCCGGTCCGGCTACGCAGGACGGATTGATTGCGGCGCCGCGCGACGACGTGCGCGCGCTTGCGAGCCGCCAACTGGTGCAGGACATGGTGGCCGGACTCGGGAAATTCGCCACCGGTGGCGTCGCCGCCATGGAGCTGGAAAAATTCTGGCATCCGCGTTTCAGCTGGTACGGGCCCAGCGGCATCGGTACCGGCCGTGGTATCGCCGGATTCCGTAACTGGCACCAAATCCCGTTTCTGAGCGGTATGCCGGACCGCAAAGGCTCCGGCGGCAAGGGCAACTTCTTTGCCGATGGTGATTACGTCGGATTCACCGCCTGGCCCGGCATGTCGGCCACCATCACCGGTGACGGCTGGCTCGGCATTGCACCGTCAGGCCAGAAGATCACGATGCGCAGCCTGGACTTCTGGCGTTGCGAAAAAGGCCTGATCCGCGAGAACTGGGTGCTGGTTGATCTGCTGCATGTGTACCGGCAGATCGGCGTCGACGTGCTGGCACGGATGCGTGAATTCAACAAGGCCCGCCGGATAACACCATGAAACCCGATACCGGCTCCTACGCCAGCGTTCCTGACTTCATTTACGGCATCACCCGCGAAATCTGGGAAGACCGGGGTATCGGCGGCAAGCTCGACAAGTACTACGCAAGCGACATCCAGTTGCGCGCCGCCACCGGCTTCACTGGCAGTAATCAGGGCGTCACGGCCCAGACGCTGCAGACGCTGCACCAGTTTCCGAATCGGCAACTGGTCGGCGAGGATGTCATCTGGACCGGTTATGACGACGGCAGTTTTCTGTCCTCGCACCGACTGACCTCGGTGATGACCCATACCGGCGACGGCATCCTGGGCCAGGCGCGGGGCCGGGTCGTGCGCAGCCGCATCATTGCCGATTGCTGGGTGAAGAACCAGGTGGTGGTCGAGGAATGGCTGGTGCGCGACCAGGCCGCGTTTGCGCGTTGCCTGGGCTTGGAGCCACGCGCGCTTGCGCGCCAGATGGTGGACAGCGATCTGCGCCGCGGCGGCCCGATTGCCTTTTTCGTTCTGGCGCACGACAAGCCGAGCCGGTTCCAATCCGGGGTGCAGGACGACGAAGTCATCGCGTTGCTGATCCGGGGCCTGACGCGCCTGTGGCACGCCAAGGAGACCGCGGCAATCCGCGATCTGTATTTTCACGGTGCGGCGCTGCACGCGCCCGGTGGCGACGTGCTGTACGGCCATGGCGACATCGATACCTTTGCGCTGGGGTACCTGGCCTCGTTCCCGGATGCGGCGTTCGCGGTGCAGGATGCGCGTATCAACCGCGACCTGGAGCAGCCGCTGCGCATTGCCGTGCGCTGGTCATTGACCGGCACACACAGTGGATACGGCCATTTCGGCGAGCCAACCGGCGCGCCGATCTATGTGATGGGCATGAGCCACTTCAACCTGACCGCGGGCCGGGTGATGGCGGAGTACATGGTGACCGACGAGGTCTCGATCTGGAAGCAGATCCTGGCCCATGTCGAAAGCCGCGCCGGCGCTTGATGCCGGCGCGCGGCGCAAATACGGCTAGCTGGCCATTGGCGGAACGCGCGGAAACAGGTTGGCCGACGCGCGCTCGATCAGCCTGGCTGCAAGCAGAATCTGTCTGCAGGCACTGTCATGGTCCAGGCGGGCCCGGGTCTCGCCGGCGGCCAGTTCGGCCAGGGCCGTGAAGGGCTGGCTGATGGTGGTCAGCTTGTAGGCGGGTCTCTGGCCATACGGAATGTCGTCGAATCCGACCACCGACACATCGTGCGGCACCTGCAGCATCAAGCCAAATCGGGCCGCGTCCAGAACGCCCAGGGCCATCGCGTCGTTGACGCAGAAAATCACATCGGGCCTTTGCGCGGTATCGGCCAGGTCCAGCAAGGCCAGGCCGGCAGCATGCCCCGATTCGTAGTGGTAGTCGCCCTCGATGTGCCGGATGTCGACCACCCCCAGCGCAAGCAGCCGTTCGCAGAACGCATTTGCGCGCAACTGCGACACCGGCGCGCCGTCCGGTCCTGTCACGACGGCAAAGCGGCGATGGCCGGCGGCAACCAGGCGCGCCGCCAGCAGACGGGTGGCATTGGCGTGGTCGGTTGCCACACTGGACGCCAGGTCCGCCGGCGCATCGCGGTTGAACATGATCACGGGGCAAGGGCGCTGACGCGCCTGCTCCAGCGCCTGGCGCGGCAACGCAAGGCACGACACCACGGCATCCACGCCGTGCGCCAGGGCCTGCTGCAGCGCGCGGGTGGAGTCGCTTTCCAGTTTGACCGAAAACAGAAGCGGTTGAAAGCCCTGGTCCTGCAAAGCCACACCCAGCGCAAACAATACCTCGGACGATTCGCGTTGGGTGTCCTGTGAAATCAGCACGGCCACCAGGCCGGTGCGTTTGGTGATCAGGCTGCGCGCGACGGCATTGGGCAGGTATCCGAGTTGTTGCGCAGCGGCCAGAACCCGGGCGCGGGTCGCGTCGGCGATCGGGGCGCTGGCCTGAAACGCGCGTGACACCACGGCCTGGGAGACACCTGCCAGATGGGCCACGTCATAGGAGGTCGGGGCATTGAATTTGCGTCGCATTATGAAAACGAATTCATACTTGATTTTTGTCAAGTATAAGTTTTAATGTTGCGTTGCAAGCGTATGCAAATTGACATCGATTGGCGCAAATGATGAATCCCCATTCACACCCTAGGAGACACCATGAAAAGACGTAGCGTGATCCAGGCCGGCGCGGCCGCATTGGGTCTGGGCCTGGAGCCCTGGGCGTTTGCCCAGGCCGGTGGCCCGATCAAGCCGGGCAAGCCTTACGCCGGCACCGAGTTGAGTCTGCTCACCGTGGTGGCGCCCCAGTTCAAGGCGCATGAAGCCAAGCTGGCCGAGTTCGAGGCGCTGACCGGCATCAAGGTCAAATACCAGTATGTGCCGTTTGCCAGTACGCGCGAAAAGCTGACCGCCGAACTGGTGGCCCAGGGCGCGCAATACGACCTGCTCAGCGTCATGGATGTCTGGGGCCCGTCGCTCTACAACCTGTTCGACCCGATCAACAGCCGGCTGGCGGAGAAAAAGATCGACATGGTCCATCGTTATGCCCACGCGCACCTGCGCGCGGCGCGCGACGGCAATGGCAACGGCAAGAACATCTTGGGCATGCCGATCCGCGGCCATGTGCAATTGATGTTCTACCGCAAGGACATTTTCGCCAGGCTCGGTCTGAAGCCGCCGGCAACCTGGGACGAGATGGTCGAGACCGGCAAGATCATCCAGGCCAAGACCGATTTGTCTGGCGTCGCCATGTATTACGGCAAGACCGGCGCGCAGAACCTGATGATCTGGTTCAACTACCTGTGGGGCATGGGCGGAGACTTGCTCGATGCCAAAGGCCAGCCCGCGTTCAATTCGCCGCAGGCTGTTGCCGCGACGCAGGCCTATATCGACGTGCTGCTCAAGCACAAGGTGGCGCCCGCCGCGTCCGCCTCGTTCAACGAATCGGATGCGGCCAATTCAATGGCGCAGGGCAAGGCTGCGATGTATCCGGTCTGGTGGTGGCGTTATGCCGGGCTGGTCGATCCGAAGACCTCGACGCTGAAACCGGATCAGGTCGGTTTCGCCGCGCTGCCCAGCATGGCGGGCAAGGAAAGCACCACCTATACCAACAGCTGGTTCTACGGCATCAACAAGAACAGCAAGAAGAAGGATGCGGCCATGGAATTCCTGGCCTGGATCTCTCAGCCCGAGGTCGAGCGCTCGGTGTTGCTCGACACCAGCCTCAACGAGGTGGTTGCGGTGCAGACCAAAAACCTGATCGATGGCGACGTGAACCGCCGATTCGGCGGCATGCACCTGTTCGGCGCGCAGGCGCTCAAGGGCGCCAAGGGTACTCCGCTGTTTCCGCAATGGGCGCAGGTCAGCGATCTGCTGGAGGCGACGATGAGCGAACTGGCCACTGGCAAGACCGCCGTGCAACCGGCACTGGATGAAGCTGCCGCTCGGGCGCGCAAAGTCCTGCGTTCCTGAACCTCGGGCCTGACCAGAGCCGCCCCCAGCCTGTGTTGCGTCGCATCCCCATCCACTGGCTGCTGCTGGCTCCGGCCTTGCTGTTCGTCGCAGCGATGGCCCTGTTCCCGCTCGCCTATTCCTTCGTGTTGAGTTTTCGGGAATGGAAGCTGGCCAGGAGTGTGACGCCGGGGGACTGGGTCGGTTTCCAGAACTACTGGTACCTGCTGACAGACGACCCCGACTTCCTGGAAGCGATCCAGGTCACGTCGGTGTTCGTGGTCTCCAACGTGCTGGTCACGCTGCTGGTGGCGCTGGGCGCGGCCCTGCTGCTCAACAGGGCCGGCCGTATCAACACCTTCGCGCGGGTGCTGCTGATCCTGCCGTTCGTGATGAGTCCGGCGCTGGTGGGCATTTCATTCCGGTTTTTCCTCAACGGCGAATACGGCATCGTGCATCACCTGATCGGCCTGGCCTTGCCGTCCATGGTGGACACGATCTGGCTGGCCGATTCGACGCTGGCGATGGTGGCGGTGGTTGCGGCCGACGTCTGGCATTGGGCGCCCTACATGACGCTGGTCATGCTGGGCGGCCTGGCGTCCATCCCCAAGGAGACCGAAGAAGCCGCGCGGATCGACGGCGCTTGTGCCTGGGCGGTGTTCCGCGATGTCACGCTGCCGCAGTTGCTGCCGGTGATCAGCGTCGTGCTGGTGCTCAAGACGGTGTTTGCGCTCAAGGCCTTCGACATCATCTACACGCTGAGCAATGGCGGGCCCGGCCGCAGCACGCAGACACTGGCCTATTTCGTCTACGAGACGGCGTTCAACTATTACGACATGGGATATGCCGCGGCAGCGGCCTACATCCTCACCGCCATGCTGCTGGTTGCGTCGGGCTTCTACCTGCGTCTGGTATTTAGGAAATGAGCGCACGCCACCATCCGGATGCGACGCCGGGATACCAGGCGTCGGCGCGCGACCACACCGCGCTCTGGGTGCGCCAGCTCATCGTGATCGTGCTGATCAGCGCGATCCTGCTGCCGATTGCCTGGATCTTCCTGACAGCATTCAAGACGCCGCGCGATGTCTATTCGATCTCGACCGCGCTGTGGTTCACGCCCACGCTCGAAAACATGCAGACCGTGTTCCGCGATCCCTGGAACCTGGGCTCCAAGATCGTCAACAGTTTCGCGGTGGCCGGCGGCACCGTGCTGCTGGCAATGCCGATGGCGACGATGGCGGCCTACGCGTTCTCGCGCTTCGACTTCCGGTTCAAGCAGGCGATCTTCCTGGTCGTGATCGCGTCGCAGTTCATCCCGGCGGCCGTCGTGGTGCTGCCGTACTTCCTGATGTTCAAGGAGGCCGGCATGCTGGACACGCGCACGGCCTTGGTGCTGGTCAACCTGTCCATCGTGTTGCCGTATGCGGTCTGGATGATCAAGGGTTTCATCGACGCGGTGCCGATGGAGATCGAGGAATCGGCGATGGTCGACGGTGCGCCGCGCTCGCGCGTGATCTGGGAGATCGTCGTGCCGACCGCGCTGCCGGGCATCATCACGGCGGCGGTCTTCAGCTTCACGCTGACCTGGAACGAGTTCCTTTTCGCGCTGATCATCGGCAAACAGCATGCGCTGACACTGCCGATCGGCCTGATCGGATTTCGCACCGAACGCGGCGACCTGTGGGAATTGATGGCCGCCGGTGGCGTGCTGATCACCGCGCCGATGTTCCTGATCTCGCTGCTGGTGCAAAAGCAGTTCGTCGGCAGTCTCACCGCGGGATCGGTGCGCTGAGCGCACGGCCAGGCGTCCTCCAGAAGAATCACCATGACCGTCATCTCGCTATCGCACATCGACAAGTCGTTCGGGCCGGTGCGCATCGTCAAGGACCTGAACCTGACGATCGAAGACCAGGAGTTCCTGGTGTTTCTCGGCCCATCGGGCTGCGGCAAGACCACGACCATGCGCATGGTGGCGGGGCTGGAGCACCCGACCATGGGCGAAGTCGCGTTCGACGGCCAGCGCATGAACGAGGTGGCGACGCAAAAGCGCGACGTCGCCATGGTGTTCCAGAACTACGGCCTGTACCCCCATATGTCGGTGGCACAGAACATCGCCTATCCGCTCAAGCTGCGCGGCATGGCCCAGGGCGAACGCGACAAGCTGGTGGCCAGGGCGGCCGACCGGGTCGAACTCGGACCCTTTCTCAAGCGCATGCCGCGTGAACTCTCGGGCGGGCAACGCCAGCGCGTGGCGCTGGCGCGCAGCATCGTGCGCACGCCGCGGGTGTTCCTGATGGATGAGCCCTTGTCCAATCTGGACGCGAAATTGCGCGTCGTCGCGCGCGCCCAGATCAAGCATCTGGCCGAAGATCTCAAGGTCACGACGATCTATGTCACGCACGACCAGGTCGAGGCGATGACGCTGGCGCACCGCGTCGCGGTCATGCAGGACGGCGTGATTCGCCAGCTGGGCGCGCCGGAGAACATCTACAGCGACCCGGCCGACAGCTTCGTGGCCGGCTTCATCGGCAGCCCGGCGATGAACCTGCTGTCCGTGCACGCTCAGGGGTCGATCCTGCAGGCAGATGGCGGCATGCAGATTCGATTGCCCACGCCGCGTCCGGGCGCGCTGACGCTCGGCGCCCGCGCCGAGGACATGCGCCTGGGAAACCTGGACGACGCGCATTTTCAGGCCGACGTGTTCACGTTCGAGTTGCTGGGCGATTGCACCATGGCGACCGTGATGGTCGGCAGCACATTGGTCGCTGTCAAGGCGCAAAAGGACCTTCGATTGCGCTCCGGGGAACGGATCGGCATCCGGTTCGATCCGCAGCGCCTGTACTGGTTCGACCACGGTACCGGAGCGCGTATTCGTGACTAGACGGCGCCAAGTCACCACGCGCCAGGCGCCAGGACTTCCCTGCCTGGTGATGATTCCCGGCACCCTGTGCGACGGCCGGATCTTCACGCGCCAGCGACGCGCGCTGCGCGGCCTCGCCGACGTGCGCATGGTCGGCTACGAGGACCTGGCTCCGACCCGCGACTGGGCACGGACCTTGCTGGCGCGTTTGCCGCAGCACTTCTCGGTGGTGGGCTTTTCGCTGGGCGGGTTGTGGGCGTTGGAACTGCTGCGCAAGGCGCCGCAGCGCGTCGAGCGCATCGCCATGGTGGCCAGCAATGCGTTCGGCGCCAGCATTGCAGGGCGCCGCAAGAGCGCCTGGCTGCGCAAGATGTGGCGCGCTTTCGGGCCGGGTGCGGTGGTGCGGCATGTCAAGCCTGGCTATTTCCACCACGAACAAAAGCGCCGGCGCCATGCTCGTCTGGTGCACGACATGGCGATGCGCACCGGCCGCAAGGCCGCATTCGCCGAATTTGCGTGGGCCGCATCGCGGCCTGACGGACGCGCCGACCTGGCCCGGTTCAAGGGGCCGCTGCTGCTCGTCAGTGGCGCGCAGGACCGGTTGTGCACGCCGGCCATGCAGCGCGTGATGCAGCAGGTGCAGCCGCGTGCGCAATGGCTCGAAATGCCGCGTGTCGGGCATTTCGTACCGCTGGAGGCCGGCGCGCGGCTAGGCGACGCACTGCGGCAATGGATCGTGCAGCCGCCAGTTGCTGCGCAGGGCTGCGCCGACAGAACCGTCGAAGCCGCCACGTCGCCAACACCGATACCAAACTCGAACCTCTGACAGGAAAGACCATGTTGACCCAGGAACAGCTCCGCCAACGATTCATCCCTTTCGACAGCCTGCGCTACAGCACCGACGCTTTCATCGACTACCGCATCCCCGGTTGCGCACCCAAGAAGAACTACGCGCTGATCGGCCCGGGCGTGTCGCAGAACCCGAACCAGCCGGTCAGTCTGCGCGAGAAGCATGGTTTCCAGGTCGGTGGCGTGTCCATGCCTGCCGGAACCACCAATCCGCCGCACATGCATTTCACCGCCGAGGTGTTCATCTGCACCAAGGGCCGCTGGCAGATGCACTGGGGATTCGACCCCGATCCGCTCAAGGCCGAGATCGGTGAGGGTGACATCTTCACCGTTCCGACCTGGATTTACCGCGGCTTCCAAAGCCTGGGCCCGGACGACGCTTTCATGTTCACCGCGCTGGGCCGCAACGATACCGGCGGCATCCTGTGGGGCCCCTGGACCCTGGATGCGGCCCGCGCGCAGGGCGTGCACCTGACCCACGACTACCGCATCATCGACGAGCAACTCGGGCACAAGTGGAGCGAATCGGACCAGCGCCTGCAGCCGATGACGCCGCAGGAGATCGCGGCGCTGCGCAAATGGACGCCGCAGCAGATGGCGCGCCGGGCGGTACGGTTCGCCGATCTGGACTGGTCGGGCGATGCATTGCTGGACGCCGCCCTTCCCGGTTGCGGTGGCCAGATCGCGCCGGTCATCGGCCTGGGCATGTCGCAGGAACGCAACCACCTGGCTCCGGTCCAGAATGCGCACGGGTTCTCGATCGAGTGGCTCAGGCTGCCCGCAGGTGGTTCCGTTTCGCGGCACAAACTGGACGACAAGCAGGTGTTGGTGGTGTACCGCGGCCAGGTCGCGCTGACGATCGATGGCGCGGATGCGCCGGTCACGATCGCGGCCAGGGGCTCCGATCAGGGCTGGGACAGCTATGCCATGCCGGCCGACGCCTGGCGCGGCTACCGCAACACCGGGCCCGACGAAGCGGTGGTCTTGGTGATGACACCCGGCGACCATCGCAAGACGATCGTCTGGGACGACGCGGTGCTTGCGGCTGCCGGCGCCGTGAACCGGGCGATCGACGCCAACGGTTATGTAGCACCGAAGAATTTCGTGGACCGGTCGCAGCGCTGATCCCGGACGACGACAACAAGGCCCCACGGGCAAGGAGCACACGCCATGACCAATCGGATCCTGACCACCCACGTCGGCAGCCTGCCGCGACCCGAACGCGTCGTGACCCAGCTGTTCGCGCAGGACAGCGGGCTCAACTACGACGCCGCCCAGTTCGATACCGTGATGCAGGCCGAGGTGGACGACGTCGTCGCGCGCCAGGTGCGCTCGCGGGTCGATGTCGTCAGTGACGGCGAAATGAGCAAGATCTCGTATGCCACCTATATCCGCCATCGCCTGACCGGCTTCGAGCTCGGCGAGATGCCGCGCGCCGTGCCGCTGGACCTGGACGATTTTCCGGATTTCAAGGAACGCCTGGCCAAGCTCGGTGCCACGCCCAAGTACCACCGACCGATCTGCACCGGGCCGATCGCGGTGAAGGATCTCTCCGGCCTGCACAAGGACATCGAGAACCTGAAGGCGGCCTGCGCCAGGGCGGCGCCAGCCGGTCAGCCACCGGTACGCGCGTTCATGAACAGCGCGTCACCCGGCGTGATCGCTGTGTTTCAGCCCAATAAGTACTACGCCGACCACGAGCAGTACCTGCAGGCACTGGCCGACGCCATGTCGACCGAATACGAGGCCATCGTCGCCGCCGGACTCGAGCTTCAGATCGATGCGCCCGACCTGGCGATGGGCCGGCACATCAAGTTCCGCGACGTTGACGACGTCGAGTTCCTGCGCAACGCCAACCTGCAGGTCGAGGCGCTCAACCATGCGCTGCGCAATGTGCCCGCCGAGCGGGTCCGCATGCATGTTTGCTGGGGCAATTACGAAGGCCCGCACCACCGCGACATTGGCTTGGACAAAATTATCGACGTGGTGCTCAAGGCCAAGCCTGGCACGGTGCTGTTCGAAGGCGCCAACCCACGCCATGCGCATGAGTGGGAAGTCTGGGCCAAGGCCGCCGACGAGAACCGCATCCCCGACAACAAGATCCTGGCGCCTGGCGTGCTCGACTCGGTCAACAACTTCATCGAGCACCCGCGCCTGGTCGCTCAGCGCTTGCTGACCTATGCCAATATCGTGGGGCGTGACCGCGTCATCGCCGCCACCGATTGCGGCTTCGGCACCTTCGCCGGCTTTGGCGCCATCCACCCGCCGATCTGTTACGCCAAGCTGGCCAGCATGGCCGAAGGCGCGCAGATGGCCAGTGAGGAACTCTGGAAAGCGCCATGACCGACCACAACCGACCCCTCGATGCCCGCCTGCCCGATCTGCTGCGAAGCGGCAAACGCCTGCGTGGCGTATTCAACGGCATTGCCTCGCCGGCCATTGTCGAGATGTGCGCGTATGCCGGTTTCGATTTTCTGGTGATCGATAACGAACATGGCAGCGCCAGCATCGAAACCACCGAACACATGCTGCGTGCGGCCCGCGCCAGCAACCTGCCCACTCTGGTGCGCTGCCTGGATCAGGACATCGCGCGCACACTGGACCTGGGAGCGGGCGGACTACAGATTCCGATGGTGAATACTGCGCAGCATGCGGCGGCGCTGGTGCAACGCGTGAAGTATCCATTGCCCGCCGGTGCGGGCGGTGTGTCCGGACAACGGGGCAGCGCGTTTTCGTCCCGCGCGGCAGGTTATGGCGCGTTCGGCGGTCCAGAGCACACGCGGCGCAGCAACGAGGGTATCGCGTTGGTGGTGATGATCGAGACACCCGAAGGGGTCGCCAACGCAGGTGCAATAGCCGCGGTCGACGGGGTTGATGCGGTCTTCATCGGCCCCAACGACCTGGCCCATGCCATGGGCCACGAAAACCGCTGGAACGATGCGCCGGTGCAGGCGGCGATCGAACAGACTCTCAAGGCGATCGATGCAGCCGACAAATGCCCGGGCATTCTGGCCCTGACGCCGGCCGACGAGGACCGCTACGCGGCATGGGGCGCCCGTTACTTCGCCTCGGTGACATCCGGCATCATCACCAAGGCGCTGAAAGAGGCGGCACATGGTGGTCGCGCACAACTGAATTATTGAGTCGCCGGGACGCACGGTCTTGGCGGCCAGACGCCGCAGAACCGTCGGCGTGGGCCAGGCCATCCAGAGGCAGGTGGGTGCGCGCGCACGGCGTCGTCGCGCGGGCCTGTCAGTGCTGCAAAATGGGGGGCGCCGTTATCCGAGCACCATGACACCCGAACTATCCCAGAAACTAGCAGCCGCGGTTGATCGCATGCCCGCGTTTCCACGCAGCGTGCAGCAGATTCTTCAGCTGACGCGTGATGTGAACTGCTCGCCCAAGGACCTGGTGCGGGTGATCGACCACGACCCGGTGGTCACGGTCAAGATTCTGCGCGTCGTCAACTCTGCCTACTACAGTCTGCCCAAGCAGATCACGTCGATCAACCATGCGGTCGTGTACATGGGCTTCAACAGCCTGAAGAACCTGGCACTCAGCATTGCCGCGATCGGCATGTTGCCCAAGGAGGGCGTCCCCGGTTTCGATGCCCACCAGTATTTGCTGCATTCGCTGACGACAGCCAATATTGCCAAGATACTGGCGACGCGGGTGGGCAGCGTCGACCCGAACGACTGCTTTATTGCCGGGCTGTTGCATGATTTCGGCAAGGTCGTCTTCGCGCAGTTCATGCCCAAGGAATTTCGCGACGCGCTGATGATGAGCGATTGGGGCGAGGTGTCGCTCTACAAGACCCTGCGCGAGGTTATTGGTACCGATCACGCGGTCGTCGGTGGCATGCTGGTCGAAAAATGGCGCTTTGCGGCGCCGCTGATCGAGACCATCCGCCACCAGTACGGAGAGGACCTGCGCGACACCGAAATGATCGCCTGTGTTTTTGCCGCGAACCAGATCAGCAAGAAGCTCAAGTTCGGCTCCGCCGGCAATCCGGTTGTCGAGGAGTTGCCGCCATACTTCGTACAGCGCCTGGGAGGATCGCTGGACGAGGTGATTGCATCGCTGGGAGATATGGACCGCATCTACGAGGAAGCGACCGTATTCGCCAGCGCCTGATCGATCGCCGCCGGGCAAAGGTGCCCTTGTCGGCAGTAGGTATTTTCCCTAGTCTTGCCGAAGCAGATGAACTTTGTGTCCGCGAGCCAACTCCATAGCCCGTTAGCCTCTCGATCAATCCCAACAGGAGTTCCCATGAAACTTGCCGCATCGTTTGTACTCGCCGCTGCTGCCGTCACGCTGGCTGTGCCGGCCCAGGCCCAATTTGCGAAGCCCGAAGACGCCATCAAGTACCGCAAGTCGGCCTTGACCGTCATGGCCGCACATTTCGGCCGAGTAGCGGCCATGGCCAACGGGCGCATGCCATTTGACGCCGGCGCGGCGGCCAGCAACGCGGCAATTGCAGAGTCCATGTCCAAACTGCCATGGGCCGCCTTTGGCGATGGCACTGACAAGGGCGACACCAAGGCCAAGCCCGAGATCTGGTCCGACAAGGCCAAGTTCATCGCTGCATCGGAAAAAATGCAGGGCGAGATGAGCAAGCTGGCGATGGTGGCCAAGGGCGGCAATATCGACGCAATCAAGGCACAAGTAGGCGCCACCGGCGGTGCCTGCAAGGCTTGCCACGACGATTTCCGCAAGGAGTGACGTTGGCGCGGGCCGACCAGTGCCGGCCCGTTGTTGACTTGTTCCCTGGCAGAGCCGGGCGTGGTGACTGATGGCGCGCTCGCCAGCCACAGGTATCAGTCTGCCGTATGCCGTGTGGCATCAACAGTTTTGCGGCACCTATCAGGTCGCGCACTGCAAACACCACGTCGTGACCGCGCTCGCGCTTTGCAATGCTTCCGGCAGCAGGCGCGCCTGGTGGCCGTAGTCGCCCCCCACCGCCCATGCGAACAAGTAGCGTGCCATGGCGCGGCGCTAAGCGCGCGCAAACATGGCGCCGGTGCATAACGCCGCCGTCCTTGTTCACTCCACGTGATTTGTCGGGCCAAATGGCGTTGCGATGGTGACGTCTTTCGAAGCGTCGCTGCGTATTGGGCAGTCCTGCCAGCAATCAACAGACACCCTAGATATTCAACAATCCGTAACGCGTTACGATAGGTAAAACCATCCAATTCCCATGGAGCCACGCATGTCCGATCTCAATCCCCGTAGCAGCAAAGCGTTTGCCTCCCAGGCCGATCTGGATGACAAGAAGATAACCTTCGAGCAACTCAGCGCCCATTGCTGGGCCTACACCGCCGAAGGCGACCCGAATTCCGGCGTCATCATTGGCGACAAATTCATCATGGTCAGCGACGCGACCGCCACACCGGCGATGGCACGCGACCTGATCGCCCGTATCCGCGGTGTCAGCGACAAGCCGATCAAATATGTATTGCTGACGCATTACCACGCAGTGCGGGTACTCGGTGCCAGTGCCTATGTGGCCGAAGGCGCGACCGAGGTCATCGCCAGCCAGGGTACGCTGGAGCTGATCCGCGAGCGCGGTTCGCAGGACATGCAAAGCGAGATGGAGCGCTTCCCGCGTCTGTTTCGCAATGCCGAGTCAGTGCCGGGCCTGACCTGGCCGACGCTGGTGATCGGTGGCGGCGATCCGACCCGCGGCGAGGTGCCGGGCAGGCTGACGCTGGATCTGGGCGGCGTCAGCGTGGATATCTGGCACCCGGGCCCGGGCCATACCCGGGGCGACACCATCGCCTGGGTGGCAGAAGAAAAAGTGCTGTTCAGCGGTGACCTTGTGGAATACCAGGCCGGCGTCTATACCGGCGACGCGCAACTGGCGGAATGGCCGGCCACGCTGGAGGCATTGCGTGCCCTTGGCGCGATTGCGATCGTGCCAGGGCGTGGCGAAGCCATGAAGGGCGCGGCAGATGTGAACAAGGCGCTCGACTACACCAAGTCCTGGGTCGAGACCCTGTTTCGTTGTGGCAAGGAGGCCGCTGCGGCCAATATGGACCTCAAGACGGCAATGGCCCACACCCGCAAGAGCATGGACCCGGTGTTCGGCTCGGTGTTCATCTATGAGCACTGCCTGCCGTTCGACGTGAGCCGGGCTTTCGACGAAGCCAAGGGCATCAAGAACCCGCGTATCTGGACTGCCGAACGGGACAAGGAGATGTGGGCTGCGCTGCAGGATTGAGCGAGCCGCGCCAGCATTTACTGGAAGGGGCCCGACGGGCCCCTTGTTTCAACTGCGCGGCTGTCCCGACAGCTGCAGCGCCATCGGCGGCAACACCGATACCTTTTGCACCAGCTCGCGTATCGTGTCGCAGCAAGTCTTCATGCGGATGCTGCGTAGCTGGGTTCGGACGGTGGAGATTCGCACGCCATGGTTGTCGGCAATCTGCGCCGGGCGCAAACCCTTGCAGACCTGTGCCAACACCTGACCTTCGGCGCTGGTCAGTCCGCGCTCGCGTGCGAACAGGGCCATGGTCGACTCATCGCATAGCTGCTGCTTGGCAAATACCAGCAGGGCATAGGTGGGCGGGACCGCGGAACCCAGCCGGGCGCTCGTCGCACCGTCGTTGGCACTGCGCTGACCCGCTAGCGGCAGTACCGCAACGGCAGATGTCTGCGTCCTGTCGCCGAGGCACAGGAATCCGCGCAATCCGGCCTTCGCGCGTTCCAGCGTGCGGCGAAATATCTCGTTGTCGGCGGGACGTCGCGCCAGCACGCGGCCGTGCAACAGGCGCAGTCCGGTGCCGTGGGGTGTTGCGCCGGGCGTGTCCGGTGGGTCGACCAGCGCGGCGCAGCCCAGCGCATTGGCGAACTGGACGAGGCTGGAGTCGGCATCTACCACCACCAGGCCGTAGTCCATCTGGTTCAGGGCCATGCGCAGCAGACTGAGTTCGGACAGTTCGATGGGCTGCGACGAAAGACCCCGGAACACGGTTGACGGCTCGTGCGGAAGCGAAACGCGGTCGATACGGGACATGGTGGGCTCCTCCTTGTGGCGCACCAGGACCACGATGGTGGTTCATTGCCGATGCGTCAACCACAGGTTAGGAAATTGCGGCCGTCGCAGGTGGTGCAACTGCCAACGCGCCTTTGTGACGTATGCACCAAAAAAAAGGCACTCGGCGCGCTACCAGCGCTGGGGAAGCCGGCTCAGCAGCACGATGCGACGATCCTGCAGCGCCAGGTAGCCGCCACTGGCCAGGTCCTTGAGGATGCGGCTGACCATTTCGCGGCTGCATCCCACCCGGCTGGCGATCTCCTGGTGGGTGATGCGCTCGGCAATCATCCGCCTGCCGTCGGCCTGGTCGGTTGCCAATTCGTTGAGCAAGCGGGTCAGGCGGCCGTAGACGTCGATGAACGCCAGGTTGCGGGCATCGCGCGTGGCCAGTCTCAGCCGCTGGATGACCCTGGACAGCAATTCCAGCGCAAATTCCGGCCGTTGCCCGATGAAGGCCAGCAATTCTCGCCGGTTGATGACGGCGCATACGGTAGGCTCCAGGGTGATGACGCTGGCCGAGCGCGGGCCGCCGTCGAGCGCCATCTCGCCAAAATACTCTGCGGCGCCGAAAATACCGAACGTGATCTCTTTGTCGTTGGTGGCGACGCAGTACACCTTGACGCGCCCGCTGAGCAGCACGAACAAGGTGTCTCCGCCATCGCCTTCATGAATCAGGATCGTGCCCTTGCGGTAACGCCGCACATCGCCGCGCGCTACCAGCGCGCGCAGGGATTCGGGGAATTGCGGGCTGGCAATAAAGCTCTCGAGTTCCTTTGGCATGGCGGATGCGCTTTCATTGGCCGGTAGCACCCGGCCTGGGGCCGACTGTAGCAAGCCGCTGCGCGAAAGTGCGCCGCACCATCCCCCTGCTGGATGACGATCCGGTTCAGGGTGTGCGAGCCAGCTCGCGCGCATCCCTTTCATAGCCTGCAAGCCGGGCCACGGCGCGCGCCCGCTGCTGCGTACTGGTGCCATTGTGCAACTGGGCGTAGGTCTGGCAGTTGTCCAAGATGGCTTGCTGTGCATAGGCGCGATAGTCCGGGTCGGGCGATTGCACCGATCGCGCCAGGGTGGCCCGTACCAGAACGGCCGCCTGTGCGACGGACGGTCGCGGCGCACCATTGCTGCCGTTAATCGTGCGAAGGGTCCGCAGCAGGTTCTGCTGGCGGCTCAGCCGTTCCGCAAAACTGCGCTCCGGGTCGAATCCGGAACGAGCGATCGCCACCTGAAGCACGGCGCGCTGTTTGTCGTCCAGCGTTCCATAAAATTCCTCCGCCCGTTCGACTGCCGCATTCAGCCGCTTTTCCATGCGCTCGGCCCGGTCGCCTGTCAGCCAATCGCGACGCCATTTGGCGTTGCCCTTTTCGTACCGGGCCTCGAGATGCTTGATCTGGGCAGGTGACAGGGCCATGGCCAGCGCAACCGCTGCCGATTCAGCCTGCACCCCCACGACGTCAAACCGGCTGCGCGCCTCGTCGAACAGGCGGCACACGTTCTGCGCGGTGGTATCGGCGGGCGCCTGGCGCTGGATCTGTTGCAGCAATTCTGCGATCTTGGGCAGTTCGTTGGCGCGGTGCCAGTCCAGCAGGCGCGCCAGGTCGGCGCGCAGTTGCGTCGATTGCCCGTCATTGAGGTCGACAAAGCCGTCGACCCACCAGTACGCCAGATCGGGCAGGTTGTTGTAGGCCAGCTTGACGGCGCTGCAGGCCGTCAACAGCACCAGCATGGCGCCGCAGGCAAGACGACGCAAGGCCGCGCCAAGTCCTCTTGCTCCCCTTCGGTGGGCCGCAAGCAAGGCGGCCGCGTTGGGGGTGGGCTGGCGCAGGCCGATAATCCTGCCCCAGGTCAAACTGTTACGACGGAACACGGATATGGCTTCAGGTATTGGCATCGTGGATGTGGTCATCATGGCAGCGGGCAAGGGCACCCGCATGAAAAGCAAGCTGCCCAAAGTATTGCACCCATTGGCCGGTCGTGCTTTGGTGCACCATGTATTGGCCACAGCGGCCGAACTCGGCGCGCGCAGCGCGGTGCTAGTCACCGGTCACGGCGCGGATGCGGTCGAGGCCGCGTGCGCACCGGGGCGCGGTGCGGGCACGGCGCTGCAACTGCAGTGCGTGCGCCAGGAGCCGCAACTGGGCACCGGGCACGCGGTGCAGCAGGCCGTGCCGGTACTGCCCGACGACGGCATCGTCGTGGTACTCAGCGGTGATGTGCCATTGACACAGGCGCAGACCCTGGTTGAACTGATCGCCCTGTGCGGCGGCAACAAACTGGCCCTGCTGACGCTGGAGCTTGCCAACCCTGCGGGTTACGGGCGTATCGTGCGCGACGGTGGTGGTGACAGTGCCCCGGTGCGGGCCATCGTGGAGCAGAAAGATGCCAGCGCGGTGCAATTGTCGATCCGCGAAATCTACAGCGGCATCATGGCGGTTCCGGCGCAGTTGCTCAAGACCTGGTTGGCGCGACTGGACAACAACAATGCGCAAAAAGAGTATTACCTCACCGATATCGTCAAGTTCGCGGTCGCCGACGGCGTGTCAGTTGTCGCCCACCGCATCACGGACGCGGTACAGGTGGCCGGTGTCAATAGCCCGGTGCAGCTGGCTGAGCTGGAGCGGGCCTACCAGCTTCGGGCCGCGACGCGCCTGATGGAGCAGGGCGTACGTATCGTCGACCCGGCGCGTTTTGACCTGCGCGGGGACCTGCAATGCGGGCAGGACGTGGCCATCGACATCAACTGCCTCTTCGAGGGTTCGGTCTGGCTGGGTGACGATGTGCAGATTGGCGCGAACTGTGTCATTGCCAACGCACGTATCGAAGCGGGCGCGGTGATCCACCCGTTTACCCATATCGACGGAGAAGAGGCCGGCGCCACGGTGGGTGCCGGGGCGCTGGTCGGTCCGTTCGCACGGCTGCGTCCCGGCGCCCAGCTCGGCCCCGAGGTGCACATCGGCAACTTCGTCGAGGTCAAGAATTCAACCCTGGCCAGGGGCGCCAAGGCCAACCACCTGGCTTACCTGGGTGACGCAACGGTCGGCGAGCGGGTCAACTACGGGGCGGGCAGCATCACCGCCAACTATGACGGCGCGTTCAAGCACCGCACCGTGATCGAGGCCGATGTGCATGTGGGCAGCAACTGCGTGCTGGTCGCGCCGGTGACCTTGGGCGCCGGGGGCACGGTCGGCGGCGGCTCGACCATCACCAAGGACACGGCGCCCGGTGCACTGAGTGTGGCGCGTGGACGC
This sequence comes from Rhodoferax sp., assembly GCA_031396205.1. Lineage (GTDB taxonomy): Bacteria > Pseudomonadota > Gammaproteobacteria > Burkholderiales > Burkholderiaceae_C > CAISIP01. Next base: position 3,915 of record JANNKH010000098.1, on the reverse strand, counting down.
CAGACGAGCATTGCGGGCTGGACCCGTCCCAAAAAATGATGCCCCCGCAAGGAGATCCGCAGCAGCGCATCGCCCAACTCGATCGCGAACTGGCGCAGGCGCGGCTGGCGCTGGAGGATTTCACCTACTCGGTATCGCACGATCTGCGGGCGTCGCTGCGCCATGTCAACTCCTACCTGCGCATTGCCCGCGAGGACCTGGGCGATGCACTCGATCCGGTCATTGCTGGGCACCTGGATATCGCTGCGGATGCGGCTGTCCACATGGGCCGGCTGATGGACGGGTTGATGGATCTGTCGCGGGTCGGCCGCGCGGTCATGCAGCCGGTCAAGGTCGACATGGTTCGTCTGCTGGACGACATCCGTCGCCAACTTCAGGACAGAGCTGATGGGCGCGAGGTTTGCTGGCGCATCGCGCCGGACCTGCCCCGGGTGCGCGGCGATATGGCGCTGCTCAGCCAGATGATGACCTGTCTGCTCGACAACGCCCTCAAGTTCAGCCGGGACTGTCCGGTAGCCCGGGTCGACGTCAGCTGGGAGCCGCTGGACGACGGGTACTGCGAGATCCATGTGCAGGACAACGGTGTCGGCTTTGACGCACGCATGCAGGAGCGCCTGTTTCGCGTCTTCCAGAGCTTGCACAGTGCCCGCCAGTTCGACGGTATCGGCATCGGGCTGGCGCTGGCACGTCGGGTCGTCGAGCGCCATGGCGGGCAGATCCGGGCGTCCAGCACGCCGGGTCAGGGTTGTCGTATCAGCCTGAGCCTGCCGCTGGCCTCGGCTGCTGCGCCGGCGCCATCGGTGATTCCTCCCTGAGCGGCAACTGCGCCCCGAACTTGGCGCGTTTGACGCTGAAGAAGGCCTTGACGTTGCGCACGTTTGCGTCGCTGGTGAACAGGCGCTGGGCCAATGCGAGGTAATGGGGCATGTCGCACGTGTGCACGACGAGCATGAAATCAGGCCCCGGCGACACCCGGTAGCACTGCTGTACCCCGGCATCCTGCACCGCCCGCTGTTCGAACGCATCGAGCCATTCGGCCCCCTGGCGATCGAGCGTTATCTCGACGATGGCCGTGAGCCCATGGCCCAGCACCGGCGCCAGCGTGTCCGCCGACAGCACCGCGATCTGCTGCTCGATCACCCCCGCCTCGCGCAGGCGCTTGACCCGCCGCAGGCAGGTCGGCGGCGACGTGAACACGCGCTGCGCCAGCTCCAGGTTGCTCAAGGAGGCGTCGCGCTGTAACTGGTCAAGCAAGCGCAGATCGATGTCATCTAGTGTTATTTGTTCCATAAATATGTCATCCATGAAATAAATGGGCTAACAAACGATTCTATGAAACAATCGTCCACGCATGTGAATTTTTTGGCGAATAATTTTTCGGAACTGCACTTACTATCGCGCCACAACTTCTGGAGCATTTTTTATGTGTGGCATTGTTGGCGCCGTTTCCACCCGCAATATCGTTCCCATCCTGGTCCAGGGTCTGCAGCGGCTCGAATACCGCGGCTATGACTCCTGCGGGGTCGCCGTGCATGTGGATGGCCTGCAGCGCGCACGCAGCACCTCGCGGGTAGCCGAATTGATCGAACAGGTTGCCAATGGCAAGCTGCAGGGCACAACCGGCATTGCCCATACCCGCTGGGCCACCCACGGTGCGCCAGCGGTGCACAACGCCCACCCGCATTTCAGTCATGGCACTGGCGCCGACGCCTACGATCGGCCCGGCCGCATCGCGCTGGTACACAACGGCATCATCGAAAACCACGACGAACTGCGTGCCACCCTGAGCGCGCGCGGCTATGTTTTCCAAAGCCAGACCGATACCGAAGTCATCTGCCATCTGGTGGACAGCCTGTATGACGGCGACTTGTTCGAAGCAGTCAAGGCTGCGGTGCTGCAATTGCGTGGCGCCTATGCCATTGCGGTGTTCTGCAAGGACGAGCCGCAGCGCATGGTGGGGGCCAGGGCCGGCTCGCCCTTGATCCTGGGGGTGGGGTCGGACGGGCGCGAACATTTCCTGGCCAGTGACGCGATGGCGCTGGCCGGTGTGACCGACCAGATCGTCTACCTGAACGAGGGCGATGTGGTCGACGTGCAGCTAGGCAAGTACTGGCTGGTCGACAAGGCACACAAGCCGGTCGAGGCCGCGCAGCGCCCGGTCAAGACGGTGCTGGCGCACAGTGGCGCAGCCGAGCTGGGGCCGTATCGGCATTACATGCAAAAGGAGATATTCGAACAGCCACGTGCGATCGGCGACACGCTGGAGGGCGTGCAGGGCATCGTGCCTGAACTGTTCGACGGCGCCGAGGCCAGCGCGGCGCGGGTATTCAAGCAGATCGACTCGGTGCTGATCCTGGCCTGCGGCACCAGCTACTACAGCGGTTGCACCGCCAAATACTGGCTCGAGAGCATCGCCGGCATCCCGACCCAGGTCGAGGTGGCCAGTGAATACCGCTATCGCACCTCGGTGCCGAACCCAAAGACGCTGGTGGTTACCATCACGCAGTCGGGCGAGACGGCCGATACACTGGCCGCGCTGCGCCATGCGCAAAGCCTGGGCATGCAGCACACGCTGACGATCTGCAATGTGGCCACCAGCGCGATGGTGCGCGAATGCAAGCTGGCCTACATCACGCGCGCCGGGATCGAGATCGGCGTGGCCTCGACCAAGGCCTTCACGGCACAACTGGCAGGCCTGTTCCTGCTGACACTGGCGCTGGCGCAAAGCCGCGGCAGACTCAGCCAGGAACAGGAAGACGAACACCTCAAGGCGATGCGCCATCTGCCGGTGGCACTACAGGCGGTGCTGGCGCTCGAGCCACAGATCATCGCCTGGGCGCAGGATTTCGCGAAGATGGAAAACGCGCTGTTCCTGGGCCGTGGCCTGCATTACCCGATTGCACTGGAGGGCGCGCTCAAGCTCAAGGAGATCAGTTATATCCACGCCGAAGCCTACCCGGCCGGCGAACTCAAGCATGGCCCGCTGGCCCTGGTTACCAGCGCCATGCCGGTGGTGACGGTCGCGCCCAATGACGCGCTGCTGGAAAAGCTCAAGAGCAACATGCACGAAGTCCGCGCCCGCGGCGGCGTGCTGTATGTGCTGGCCGACGGTGATACCCATATCGAACGTGGCGAAGGCATCAACGTTATCCGGATGCCGGAGCACTATGGCGCTTTGTCGCCGCTGCTGCATGTGGTGCCGTTGCAGTTGCTGGCGTATCACACGGCGTGTGCGCGGGGGACGGATGTGGACAAGCCACGTAATCTTGCCAAGAGTGTTACCGTCGAATGATGGTGACGCTTTTGTAGCACGCTATGGTGCGCTGGTGCCGAAGGCGCGCGAGATTGCGTGGCTTGCGACGAGTCTGCCGGTAACTCAGCTACCGCCGCAGAGCCGCCATGCCGCCGAATCAATCGGCAAGAATGCCTCGACTGCAGCGGTGGCAATCACATGGGTGGTGCCCTGCTCGGCGTCGACCACGTTGAGACCGCCATGGACAGCCCTGACCTCGGCGCGACCGCGTGGCAGTTCCGCGGCGACGATCGCACGGTCGACCTTGTCCGGCTCCTGCACGCCGATGGTGACCTGCACCCGCATGTCGCGGTGATCGTAGCCAAGCGACTTGAACAGCACGATCGACGAATGGTGCAGCGCGTCCTGCACCGCCCGCAGCGCCGCTTTCGTGTAGTCAGCCCCGTGCAGGTCGTTGCCGGTTCCCATCTCCAGGATGATGCGTTTCAATGCCATGGCCGTTCCGTAAAAATGGACAGGATTTACAGGATTAAGTCGAAGACAAAACCAACAAAGTTTTCCGTTTGAATCTTGTTAATCTTGTTAATCCTGTCTATTGAAGAATTGGACGGGTTTAGATCGAAAGCAATAATCCTGTCTATTAAAGATCCAGGCGGACGATG
>JANNKH010000081.1:0-32248 GCA_031396205.1 Rhodoferax sp. | reverse complement strand
TGGCTGCGCTCGACCGATTACGGCGACGACAAGGACCGGGTGATGCGCAAGGGCGACGGCTCGTATACCTATTTCGTGCCGGACGTGGCCTACCACATCAGCAAGTGGGAGCGCGGGTTCTCCCGGGTCGTCAATATCCAGGGCACCGACCACCATGGCACCATTGCCCGGGTACGTGCCGGCCTGCAGGCGGCCGATGTGGGGATTCCGCTGGGTTATCCGGACTATGTGCTGCACACCATGGTGCGGGTCATGCGCGGCGGTGCCGAGGTGAAGATCTCCAAGCGCTCGGGCAGCTACGTCACCTTGCGCGACCTGATCGAGTGGACCAGCAAGGATGCGGTGCGGTTCTTCCTGCTCAGCCGAAAGCCCGATACCGAATACGTGTTCGACGTCGACCTGGCGCTGGCACAGAACAACGACAACCCTGTTTTTTACGTTCAATATGCCCATGCCCGGATCTGTTCGGTACTGAGGGCCTGGGGCGGCGATGAAACCACGCTGCCCTCGGTCGACCTGGGCGCGCTGCAGTCGGCGCCGGCGATGGCCCTGATGCTGCTGCTGGCCCGCTACCCCGACATGCTGGCCGCGGCGGCGCGCGACGTCGCGCCACACGACGTCACTTTTTTCCTGCGCGACCTGGCTGCGGCATACCACAGCTACTACGACGCCGAACGCATTTTGGTCGACGAGGCGCCGGTGCGGCTGGCCCGCCTGGCCCTGGTGGCCGCTACGGCACAGGTGCTGCGCAATGGTCTGGCATTGCTTGGCGTCAGTGCGCCGCGCACAATGTGAGCCCGGTGACAATGGAGCACCTCAAAAGGCAAGGGCGCGGCATGCAACAGCAAAAGGGTGGGACCCTATTGGGACTGATCGTGGGCATCGTGATCGGGCTGGGCGTGGCACTGGCGGTGGCGGTATATGTCACCAAGGTGCCGGTACCGTTCCTGAACAAGGGACCGAGCCGGTCGCAAGACCAGGACGCCGCCGAAACCCGGCGCAACAAGGACTGGGATCCGAATGCGCCGCTGTACGGCAAGAATCCCGCGCGCGCCGCGGTTCCGGCAGCTCCGCCAGCAGCGGCGGCCACGGCGGATCCGGGCGCCTACAAAGGCGTCCCGCCGGCCGTTGCCGGAATTCCCACGCCGGCCCCGGCCGGCGCTGCCACCTCCCCTGGTCCCGCTGCGGGGCCCGATCCGCTGGGTGATCTGGCGCGCGCCAAGGCGGCGGCAACCGGTACCGATCCGTTCGCCTATTTTGTCCAGGTCGGGGCTTATCGCACTGCCCTCGATGCCGAGTCCCAGCGGGCCCGGCTGTCTTTGGGCGGCATCGAGGCCCGGGTGTCCGAGCGCGAACAGTCGGGCCGCACCGTTTACCGGGTCCGGGTGGGGCCGTTCGACAAGCGCGAGGACGCCGATCTGACCAAGGAAAAGCTCGAAGGCCTGGGCATGGAGGCCGCGCTGGTGCGGGTCCAGCGTTGAACCTATCGGTCGCAGCGCAGTCCCAGTTACGAACGCATTGCAGGAGCACACACGCATGAAACGTCGCGCATTTTCAGCCGCCGCTGTCGCCACGGTTGTCACCGGGCAGACGCTGTTGTCGCCGGCCCGGGCCCAAGCCCGCAAGCCGGAGTCCGGATTCGACTACCAGACGCTGCGAAAAGCAGCCGCGGTGGAGGCACCGGCGGGCTCGATCGAGGTGGTCGACTTTTTCTGGTACGGCTGCCCGCATTGCCATGCCTTCGAACCGACCCTGGAGGCCTGGATAGCGCGCTTGCCCAAGGACATTGTGGTGCGCCGGGTTCCGGTGGGGTTCCGGGACGCGTTCGTACCCCAACAGCGGCTTTTCTACACCCTGAGCGCCATGGGTATCGTGGACAAGCTCCACGCCAAGGTGTTTTCCGCGATCCACAACGAGAAGCTCGATCTGTCGCGTGGCGCCGCCATCACCGAATGGGTCGGCCAACAAGGCGTCGACAAGACCCGCTTCGCGGAGCTGTTTGCCTCGCCGCAGATGCATGCCGCCGCCGGCCGCGCGACCCAGTTGCAGGACGCCTACAGCGTCGAGGGCGTCCCGGCGCTGGGCGTGGCTGGCCGGTTTTACACCGATGGCGCGATGGCCAGCAGCATGCAACGTGCGCTGCAGATCGTCGATTACCTGGTGGCCGAGGTGCGCGCCGGCCGCTGACGCATCTGGCGGTTTCGGACGGCCAGGCGGGGCGCAAACCGCCGACGCGCCGTGCCGTCTTGGGCGCGATACCTGACTTGTGACCGCGTCGCTTTGCCGCGCTGTTGTTTTCGCCACTGTGCGACCTATGGGCCTAACCCCCGGAGGCTACAATGAATTTGCAGGTTTGACTGCAAGATTCGTGCCTTATGAAGCCCACCTTCCTACCTTACACACTGTTGCTGGCATCGCTGTTGCCGTTTGGCGCCGCGATGGCGGAGCGGGCCGACCGCGACAAGCCGATGAATGTCGAGGCGGACAACCTGCGCTACGACGACGCCAAGCAGACCAGTGTCTTCACCGGCAAGGTCGTGCTGAGCAAGGGCACGATGCTGATCCGCGGCGCGCAGATGGACATTCGGCAAGATACCGATGGAAACCAGTACGGCATCGTCAAGGCCGAGCCAGGCAAGCTGGCGTTCTTTCGCCAGAAGCGCGATACACGCGCTGGCGATCCGGACGAATTCATGGAAGGCGAAGCGGAGCTGATCAACTACGACGGCAAGGCCGATGCGGTCACCTTCCAGCGCCGCTCGATTCTGCGCCGCTTTGTCGGCTCCAAGCTCAATGACGAGATCACCGGTGATGTGATCGTGTACGACAACACCACCAGTGTGCTGACGGTGGATGGCGGAGTGGCCAAACCGGGTCCCGGCGGCAGTTCGGGGCGGGTGCGGGCGGTTCTCACGCCACGCAATGACGACAACCGAGCCGGTGCCGCGGCGCCGGGCGCGACCGCTCCGGCGGTCGTCCCGGCGTTGCGGCGCTCGACCACGCTGGGAGGCGACAAGAAGTGATGGATGCGCGGGTCAGTGACATGCCTGTCGTGCAGGCGGAGACCACCCGCGCATCCGATCCCGGGTCCGCGACCGGTATCCGGCTGGAGGCACGGCATCTGCAGAAATCCTATGGCAGCCGGATGGTGGTCAAGGATATCTCGCTGGTGGTTGGCGAAGGCGAAGTGGTGGGTTTGCTGGGCCCCAATGGGGCCGGCAAGACCACCTCGTTCTACATTCTGGTCGGCCTGGTGCGGGCCAGTGCCGGTGAAATCCTGATCGACGGACGATCGGTAGCCCATCTGCCAATCCACCGGCGGGCCCGTCTGGGCCTGAGCTACCTGCCGCAGGAAGCCTCGATTTTTCGCAAGCTCAATGTGGAAGACAATGTGCGGGCGGTGTTGCAACTGCAGACCGATGGTTCCGGGCACCCGCTGTCTGAGGTGCTCGTCGAGGAAAGGTTGACCGGTCTGTTGCGCGATCTGCGGGTCGAGCACCTGCGCAAGTCGTCGGCGCTGTCCTTGTCGGGCGGCGAGCGGCGCCGGGTCGAGATAGCGCGGGCGCTTGCCACGCAGCCCCGGTTCATTTTGCTCGATGAGCCGTTCGCCGGCATCGATCCAATCGCCGTGATCGAGATCCAGCGCATCATCAGCTTCCTCAAATCGCGCGGCATCGGCGTGCTGATCACCGACCACAATGTGCGCGAGACGCTGGGCATCTGCGACCATGCCTACATCATCAGTGACGGCAACGTGCTGGCGCAGGGCACGCCGGCCGAGATTGTCGACAATGCCGAAGTGCGCCGGGTCTACCTGGGCGAGCACTTCCGGATGTAGATGAAGCCGGGATTATCGCTACGGGTCTCACAGCACCTGGCACTGACACCGCAGCTGCAGCAGTCGATCCGTCTGCTGCAGCTCTCGACGCTGGAGTTGAGCCAGGAAATCAGCCAGATGCTGGACGACAACCCGTTCCTGGAGTTGTCGGAGGACCACAGCCCGCGCGAGGAGTTCGGCCTGGACCACAGTGACGCGCCGGTACCGGCGGGTGACCGTGAGGCCGAACTGGCGCCGTCCATGGTGCCGGAGTATGTATCGGTGCCGGACACACCCTCCAATGACGACGCAGTGACACCGCTGTCGGCCGAGGACGGCCAGAGTTGGGACGGCGATGGCACCCAGGAGATGGCACCGGACGACGGCGAGTGGGGCGGCGATGCCAAGGCGCACGGCAACAACCTGTCCAGCGGCGACGACGTGGATTCCGGCGAACTGGCCCGGACCCATGAAACATTGCCGGCGCACCTGCACGCGCAGGCCCTGTCGTCCCGCCTGGGCGAAGAGGACCGGGTGGCCCTGCGCTTTCTGATCGAATCGCTCAACGACGACGGTTATCTGGAGGACACCCTGGAGGAACTTGCCACTGGACTGGCGCCGGCCGACGAGGAGGAAATGGAACAGCTGCAGCACCATTTCCGGGTGGCGTTGCGTACCTTGCAGGGTTTCGATCCGGTCGGTGTTGGCGCAAGTGATCTGGGCGAGTGCCTGAGTCTGCAGTTGCGCGCCATGCAGCGCGCGCTGCCGCCACAGGCTGGGCAGCAGGCGGTGCTGGCGGTCGCGGCGCGGATCTGCTCGCACCCGATCGACCTGCTGGCGCGGCGTGATGTGCGCAAGCTGTCGCAACTGTGCGGCGCCAACGATACCGCGATCAAGGAGGCGATCGGGCTGATCGGCCGGCTCGAGCCCAAGCCGGGCCGTCGCTTTGTCAATGTCGAGCGCAATATCATCGTGCCCGACGTGCTGGTGCTACAGGTCGGCAACGGCGCGAACCTGCGGTTCCGGGCTCAGATCAATCCGCAGGTCATGCCACGGCTGCGGGTGCATAACATCTATGCCAATGCGTTGCGCCAGCACCGCGGCAATGGCAGCGACGCGTCGAACTACGCGGCCCTGCAGCAGCGGCTGCAGGAGGCGCGCTGGTTCATCAAGAACATCCAGCAGCGCTTTGACACCATTTTGCGGGTAAGCACCGCCATCGTCGAGCGGCAGAAGAATTTCTTCCTGCATGGCGTGCTCGCCATGCGTCCGCTGGTGCTGCGCGAGATCGCAGACGAACTGGGCCTGCACGAGTCGACCATCAGCCGGGTCACGACCGCCAAATTCATGGCCACGCCGTTGGGTACCTTCGAGTTGAAGTATTTTTTCGGCTCTTCGCTGGGTACCGAGTCGGGTGGCAATGCATCGAGCACGGCGGTACGCGCGCTGATCAAGCAATTCATCGATGCCGAGTCCGCCAGCAAGCCGCTGAGCGACAACCAGCTGTCCGAGATGCTCAAGGAGCAGGGTATCGCCTGTGCGCGCCGCACTGTCGCCAAGTACCGCGAAGGTCTGCGGATCGCAACGGCCAGTCTGCGTCGGACACTGTGAGCAGCGCCGCAGCCCGCGCCACCGAAGCCAAGCGCCCATGAACCAGCTCCAATTGTTTCTGCCCTGTGCCGCCGGTGTGGAGGACTATCTCGCGGCGGAGGCGGCGCGCATCACCGCACAGGCCTTGCAGCAGATCCAAAAATGGCGCGCCGGTGTGCTGCTGCAACAAGCATCCTGGCGCGACGCGATGCTGCTCAACCTGCACAGCCGGCTGGCCCAGCGTGTGCTGGTGCAGGTATTTCATGCACAGTACCGCAATGAGCAGGATCTGTACCGTGCCGCCGGTGCGGTGGCCTGGGAAATCTGGTTCACGCCGCGCCAGTCGATCAAGATCGAGGTCACGGCGCAGCATAGCCCGCTGACCAGCCTGAACTTTGCAGCACTGAAGATCAAGGACGCGGTGTGCGACCGGTTCCGCGCCAAGGCCGGCGGCGTGCGGCCCGATGTGAACACCCAATCGCCGGACATCCGCATCTACGCCCATCTGACCACCGACACCGTGTCGCTCTATATCGACACGTCGGGCGAGGCCTTGTTCAAGCGCGGCTGGCGCGAGGACAAAGGCGAGGCGCCGCTGAAGGAAACCCTGGCCGCCGCGATGCTGGCCGCCAGCGGCTGGACGGACACGCCGGAGCTGCCGCTGTACGACCCGTGTTGCGGCAGCGGCACCATCGCGATCGAGGCGGCGCAGATCGCCTGCAACATTCCGCCCGGCGCGATGCGCGATTTTGCGTTCGAAAAGATGCTGCCGTTCCAGCCGCATGTCTGGGATGCGGTGCTCGACGAGGCACATCGCGCGCAGCGCCTGCCCTTGCCCGGACACAAGCCGACCATCTTCGGCAGCGATGTGGCGCACCGCATGGTGGATTTTGCGCAACGCAATGCCCAGCGCGCGGGCGTCGCCGATGCGATCGAGTTTCGCGGTGGCGACGCGTTGCAGCGCATGCCACCGTGCGACGGACCGGCCGTCATGCTGGTCAACCCGCCATACGGCGAACGCATAGCGACAGCAGGCTTTGCCGGTGCCGCATCACAGCGTCGCGATGCGCACGACGGGTACGACGACGCACCAGCGTCGGCGCGCGGCATGCGCGAGACGGCGCAGACCGACAACGGCGGCGATTTTTTCGTGCAGCTGGCTGCGCACTGGAAGAAGAACTACGCCGGTTGGACTGTCTGGCTGCTCACGCCCGACCTGAAACTGCCCGGCACCATGCGTCTGAAGGCCACCCGCCGGGTGCCGATGTGGAACGGTCCGATCGAATGCCGCATGTTCCGGTTCGACATGGTGCAGGGATCGGCACGGGCCACCAAGCCCCACGATCCGGCGCTCTGATGACGGTGGGCGCAAACCCGCCACCGCCGCGCGCGGTGGTGCTCGACACCAACGTCGTGCTGGACCTGCTGTTGTTTGCCGATCCATCGGTCCAACCCTTGCGTACGGCGCTCGATTCCGGGCAGGTCGCATGGCTGGCAACCGGCGCCATGCGCGACGAACTGCAGCGGGTGCTGGCCTATCCGGCCCTGCAACAGCCGATGGCGACGCGCGGGCTGCAGGCTGCGCAGGTGCTGGCACGGTTCGATGCGGCATGCCAGCTGCAATTGGTCGCGCCTGCGTGCGCCATACGCTGCAGTGATCGGGATGACCAGTTGTTCATCGACCTGGCGGTTGCGCACCGCGCCTGGCTGCTGAGCAAGGACAAGGCGGTGCTGCGCTTGCGCCGGCGCCTGGCGCAATGCGCGGTGCCCGTACAGTCGGCTTTCAGACCTGCAGCGTGAAACTCTCGGCGCGTGCCTGCGGCCAGGACTGGCGGTAGATCAGCGGCAGACCGGTCAGCTCGGCCTGCAGCAAGGCGCCGTCGTTCATCTGCGTCAGCACCGACTGCGCGAGCGAGCGCACCTTGCCGTCGGACGAACGGCGCACGATGTGGTGTGCGGTAATGCCGCCGGGGTGCGTCTGTCCGGCGGCCTGCACCAGCTCCTTGAGCGCCTGCAGGGTCATGTCGTGGTAGTTGTAGACGCGCTGGGTCTTGTCCAGCACGACCAGCGACTTCTGGCGCTGCGGGTCCTGCGTGGTCACACCCGTCGGGCAGTGGCCGGTGTGGCAGGTCTGGGCCTGGACGCAGCCCAGCGCGAACATGAAGCCGCGCGCGCTGTTGCACCAGTCGGCGCCCAGCGCCATCATGCGGGTGATGTCGAAGGCGCTGACCACCTTGCCGGCGCAACCAATGCGCACCCGATCGCGCAGCCCGACACCGCGCAAGGTGTTGTGCACCAGCAGCAGGCCTTCCTGCAATGGCGAGCCGACATGGTTGGTGAATTCGACCGGCGCCGCGCCGGTGCCGCCCTCGGCGCCATCGACAACGATGAAATCCGGCGTGACGCCGGTCTGCAGCATGGCCTTGACGATGGCGAACCATTCCCAGGGATGGCCGATGCACAGCTTGAAGCCGGTAGGCTTGCCGCCGGATAACGTGCGTAACCGGGAGACGAACTGCAGCAGCTCGATCGGCGTCGAGAATGCACCATGGGCCGCTGGCGACACGCAGTCCACGCCTTCGGGAACACCCCGCGCGGCGGATATCTCCGGCGTGACCTTGGGGCCCGGCAGCACGCCGCCGTGTCCCGGCTTGGCGCCCTGGGAGAGCTTGATCTCGATCATCTTGACCTGCGGATCGCAGGCGTTGACTGCAAATTTGTCCGCGTTGAAGCTGCCATCGTCATTGCGGCAACCAAAATAGCCCGAGCCGATCTCCCAGATCAGATCGCCGCCGTGGCGCCGGTGGTGGACCGAGATCGAACCCTCGCCGGTGTCATGCGCAAAGCCGCCGCGCTTGGCGCCGGCGTTGAGTGACAGGATCGCATTGGCGCTGAGCGAACCAAAACTCATGGCCGAGATGTTGAATACGCTGGCATGGTAGGGCTGGGTGCACAGCCCGCTGTCGTCGCTGCGGCCGACGGCCTGTTCGGGCGTGCCGCCGATCCAGACCCGGAAATCATGCGAGGCAATGGTGCTGGGAACCATGGCGTGGTTGACCCATTCGTAGCCTTCGGCCCTTACGTCGAGCAAGGTGCCGAACGGACGCTTGTCGGAGTCGCCCTTGGCGCGCTGGTACACCAGCGAACGCATGGCACGTGAGAATGGCGCGGCGTCGTTGTCGCCTTCCAGAAAATACTGGCGCATCTCCGGGCGCACGAACTCCAGCATGTAGCGGATATTGCCGATGATCGGGTAGTTGCGCAGGATCGAGCGCTTGGACTGCGTCAGGTCGTAGACGCCCAGCGCCACCAGCGACAGGAACACCAGGGCCCAGCCGATTCCCGTCCCCCAGATCGCAAGGCTGAACAAACTGCCCAGCAAGGCGAGCACGCACAGGCCAAAAACAGTGTAGCGGACCGGAAAGAGTTCATTCAGGCGGTGCAGCATGTGGCGATGGTCCAGGGTGGCGTTGTCATTGGGGAGTTATCGGATGGGTGGCCTGGCTCAGCGGGTCTCGGTCGCGGTGCCGCGCTCGCCCAGCGCAGCGGGCACGGCTTCGCCCAGGTGGTCGAACACCGCGCGGATGCGCGGATTGGTGCGGATTTCCCGGTGCACCGCCAGCCACATCGGAATGGGCGGTATCTTGAGCATCGGCAAGATCGGTACCATGGACCGGTCGCCGCGTGCCACATAGTCGGCCAGGAATCCGATACCCATCCCGGCCCGTACCGCTTCCCAATAGGCAATCAGATCGTCGGTGCGCAATACGAACAGCTCGGCGGAGATGGGATATCCGTTGGCCGCAAATCCGCGCAGGATACTGTCGTCGCGGTCATTGCCCACCAGCGTGTGGTCGAGCAACTCGGGCAGCAGTAGCGGCGTGCCACGGCGACGCAGATAATCGCGGTGCGCGTAAGCACCCAATGTCACCTTGCCGATGCGCCGGGCAACCAGCGTCGACTGGTCGGGCTGCACCATGCGCAGCGCAATGTCGGCCTCCCGGCGCAGCAGGTTGCTGACGCCGTTGCTGACGACCAGTTCGATCTGGATGTCGGGCAGGGATTCGCGCATCTGGACCAGTATCGGTGGCAGCAGGTAACAGGCGACCGGCTGGCTCGCCGTCAAGCGCACCGTACCGGTGACACGGGTCTTGGCCAGTGACACCTTGCGGCTCAGTTGCAAGGCGCCGCTTTCCATATGGCGCGCCGACTCGGCCAGTCGCAATGCGGTGTCCGAGGGCAACAGGCCGCGACCGGTACGCTCGAACAACACCACGCCGAGCTGCGATTCCAGTTCGGAAATATGGCGTCCAATCGTTGGCTGGCTGGTTCCCAGCGCCTTGGACGCACCCAGCAAGCTGCCGCAGTCGAAGGCTGCCAGGAACGATCGTACCAAGCTCCAGTCGAAGTCCTGCTTCATCGTGGCGACGGGCAGGTTCGATCGGGCTTGGTATGCATTTCTGTATTTCTGGGTCTCTGGGTTGGCATATTGTGGTTTGGTCCGGCGGTTTCGACAATATCGGCAATTCCCGATGAAAATCAAACCATGACCCCTGATATCTTGTTTCAGCTGGCCGGCCGGGTTGCGATGCTGGGTTGGCTGCTGCTGGCAATCGGCCTTTTTCTGCCGCGGCGCTGGTCGGCAGGCTGCCTGCTGCTGGGCGGGCGGGTCGTTCCGTTGCTGCTCAGTGCGGCCTACGCAGCGTGCCTGTTGCGCTGGTGGGGTGGTTCCGAAGGTGGCTTCGCATCGCTCGACGCGCTGGCACAGCTGTTTGGTGTGCGCGGCCTGCTACTGGCCGGATGGATCCATTACCTCGCGTTCGACCTGCTGGTGGGCCGCTGGCAGGTGGACCAGACCCAGGCAGCCGGGTCGCCCCCGCTATTGCGCTGGTTCACCGTGCCCTGCCTTGCCGCCACGCTGATGTTCGGGCCTGCGGGCCTGTTGCTGTACTTGCTGTTGCAAGCTGCCACGCGTCGGCTGGCACGTCCAATGGCGGTGGCGGCATGAGCGGGTTGGAGCGGGGCGGCGTAGCCGGCGGCGGGGTTCCAACCGTTGGCGCCTTGTGGTCGCTACGTCCGATGGCGACGCGGATGGTCCGGGTGCACCCGCCGTTGTTCTGGACGGCCTGCGCTTTGTTGCTTGCGACGGTTCCGACCCTGCTGCTGATGCTGTTGGACCCGCGGCAGTTGCTGGGTGTCAGCGTCTGGGTCAAACCCTGGAAATTCCAGCTGTCCACCGGTACCTATCTGCTGACGCTGGCCTGGGTTCTGATCTGGTTGTCGCCGCGCCAGCGCCATTCGTGGGCCGCACGCTATGTGGCCTGGGTGGCCATTGCCAGCGCGATTTTCGAGGTGGCTTACATCAGTTGGCAGGCGGCATGGGGCAAAGCTTCCCATTTCAACGTAGCCACGCCGCTGGACGCCACAATGTACGCGCTGATGGGGGTGGGTGCGGTGCTGTTGACCAGCACGTCCCTGGTGCTGGGGGTGATGGTCCTGCGCAGCCGTCCCGCCGGCCTGTCCACCGCCTTGCATGTTGCAATGGGATGGGGATTGCTCATGACCTTCGTGCTGGGTACCACGTTCGGTGCCTACATGTCATCGCAAACCGGGCATAGCGTTGGCGGCAACGGATTGGACTCTGGCGGCATGCTGCTGACCGGATGGTCGCGCAGCGGTGGCGACCTGCGGGTGGCGCATTTCTTTGGCGTGCATGCGGTGCATGCGATGCTGATTTTTGGCTGGCTGGTGGACCGTTTCTCAAGGTCGGCCGCGCCCCGGGAAACTGAAGTGGCCGTGCGCTCGCGCACACCGGTCTTGTGGGTATGGGCTTTGGGCGTGGGCTACGCCTTGGTGAGTGTCTGGACTTTTGTCCAGGCCATGGGCGGGCGTCCGTTTCTGGTCGTGGACTGACGGCTGGTGTGCAGGTTCATCGATTGCGCCGACGCGCGGGTTCGGTACCATCGGCCTGGGTCGGTTGTTGCGACAGCCGGCCGCTCACAAACCAGGAAACACCGATGACCCCGGCAACTGTGCTCGAGCACTACGACAACGGCCAATTCTGGAGCCAGGCGCCCGGCGGCGATGCCGCGCTGGACGTCGCGCTGGCCTACCAGGGCGCGCTGGCGCTGCGCCAATTGCGACTGGAGCGCGGTGAGTTGCCGCAGGGCTTCAAGATCGGTTTTACCAATCGCAGCCTATGGCCGCGCTACAACGTCTGTGCGCCAATCTGGGGCACGGTCTGGGACACCACGCTGTCGATGTGCCAGGACCAGGGCGAAGTGTCCTTGCAGCATGTATGCCAGCCGCGCATTGAACCCGAGATCGTGTTCGGTATGCGCGCAAGCCCGAAGGCCGATGCGGCGCCAGAGGACCTGTTCGATGCGATCGAATGGATGGCGCCCGGATTCGAGATCGTGCAATCGCATTTGCCCGAATGGAAGTTCAGCCTTCCCGACGCGGTGCTGGACGGCGCCTTGCATGCGCGCTTGCTGGTCGGGCGCAGCGTTGCGGTGCGCGGCGTTGCCGACAGCGCAGCACAACTCGATGCGTTGCTGGCCGATACCCGGCTGGTCCTGCGCTGTGGCGACCGTGAGGTCGAGCGCGGCGTCGGCAGCAACGTACTGGATAGTCCGCTGCGGGCATTGCAGCATTTCCTGGTCGAACTGCGCCAGTGCCCGGGCGCGCCCGATCTGCTGGCTGGCGACGTGGTGACGACCGGCACCTGGACCGATGCCTGGCCGGTGGCGGCGGGCGAGCGCTGGAGTGCCGCGTTCGACGCGCCGCTGTCGACGCTGAACCTGCGGTTCGGCTGAGCGGATCGGCGCATCAGCGACCTGATTACATGGAACATATTGATGTCGTGATCGTCGGCGGCGCCGCAGTTGGCAGTGCGGCGGCGTATTTCCTGTCGGCGCATCCTGGCTTTACCGGTTCGGTGCTGGTGCTCGAGCCCGATCCGAGCTACGCCTGGTGTGCGACGACGCGTTCGCTGGCGTCGGTCCGGCACCAGTTCTCGACACCTGGCAATATCCGGATGTCGCAGTTCGCGACCGACTTCATTCGTGGCATCGCAGACCACCTGGCGGTCGACGGCGCGGCGCCCGATGTCGGGTTCCGCGAGGCGGGCTACCTGTTCCTGGCCGGCAGGCAGGGGCTTGTGACGCTGCAGGCCAACCATGCGGTGCAAAAGGCCTGCGGTGTCGACGTGGCCCTGCTGGCACCGGATGCGCTCGCACAACGGTTCCCCTGGTTGCGGGTTGATGACCTGGCAGGGGCGTCGCTCGGTCTGTCGGGCGAGGGTTGGCTGGACGCGCACAGCCTGATGCACGCGTTTCGACGCAAGGCCGTGGCCCAGGGAGTGGTGTACCGCGCGACACGCGCGACGGGCCTGCAACGGGTCGGCTCCACGGTGACGGCGCTCACCCTGGGCGATGGCAGCACGGTAGCCTGCGGCACCGTCATCAATGCGGCCGGCACCGGTGCCGCAGCGCTGGCACGCTCAGCGGGCATCGACCTGCCGGTGCAGTCGCGCAAACGGTGCGTGTTCCAATTCCACTCGCCGCAGCAAACGCCGGACTGCCCGCTGGTGATCGACACCCATGGCGTGTATTTCCGACCCGAGGGCAGCGGCTTCCTGTGCGGGGTGGCGCTGCCCGAAGAGCAGGATCCGGAGTGTTTCGACTTCCAGGTGCAGCATGAATTGTTCGATACGGTTTTGTGGCCGGCGTTGGCGCATCGAGTGCCGGGTTTCGAGGCGGCCCGTGTCGGCAACGCCTGGGCCGGGCACTACGACGTCAATACGCTGGACCACAACCTGATCCTGGGCGCGCATCCGGCGCTGGACAACCTGCTGTTTGCCAACGGCTTCAGCGGCCATGGCCTGCAGCAGTCGCCTGCGGTCGGGCGCGCGCTAGCCGAGCTGGTGGTGGCGCGGCGTTTCGAGACCCTGGACTTGTCCGACTTCGGCTGGCAGCGGGTACTGGACGGGCGTCCGATGCGGGAGATCAACGTCGTGTGATCGGGCTGGCTGCAGCCACAGGGCAAAGCCAGCCCCGCGTCAGGCCTGCCAGACGCCGTAACCCGCTTCGCGCAGTGCAATGCCGAGTTCGACCTCCATGTCGCGCGCACCCTCATACGGCATCGGGTTATACATCGCATACAGGCCGGGCAGCAACCGCAGGCCAAAGCGGCGCACATAGCTGTTGGCCTGGATGCCGGCCTTGTGCTTGTCCAGGCGCACATCCGGATCCAGGCCGGTCATGCCGACATAGACAAACGGCTTGCCCAACGCATAGTCTGGGTTGGCCTTGCGAAACCGTGCAATGTTCCATACTGCGTCGTCCAGTTCGACGACGTAGACATGGTAGTGCTGGTTGCGCGGCGGGCGGGTCGGCGCAGGTGGCCGATCGAACGACCCCGATTGCTTGCGCGCCGCGGTGCGTGACGTGCTGCCGTTGTGCGGGCCCGCCGCCCCGCGCGCACGCCCGGCATCGTTCGATGTCATGCCTCGTCCGAGCGGCTCTGGGCGTCCAGCAGCGCGAGCAGGTGCACCAGCGCATGGGTGACGGTGGCCGCACGCACCGCCGCGCGATCGCCATCGAAGCGGCGCATCTCGGTTGACACCACGCCGCCGATGTTCCAGCCAAACCAGACCGTGCCCACCGGCTTGGACGCGCTGCCGCCGGTAGGCCCGGCCACACCGGTAACCGCGACGGCGGCCTGGACCGGCGCCTGGCGCAATGCGCCCAGCGCCATGGCGCGCGCCACGGTTTCACTGACAGCGCCATCGCGCTCCAGCAATTGGGCCGGGACGCCGAGCAGGTCCATCTTGGCCTGGTTCGAATAGGTCACGAAACCGCGTTCGAACCAATTGCTCGAGCCGCTGAGGTCGGTGCAGGCTGCGGCGATCATTCCGCCGGTGCAACTTTCGGCGGTGGCCAACATCCAGCCTCTGGCCAGCATCGCATCGGCGACCGCGCGGCACAAGGCGGCGCGGTTTCGTAACGCCCGGTTGGATTGGGCGCCGGTCACCACCATCTCCAGGCGGCGATGACCAGCAGCGTGCAGAACGCCGCCACCAGGTCGTCCAGCATGATGCCCAGGCCGGTCTTGTTCCATGCCATCGGGTCTGCGGCCACATCGACGCCGTGGAACAAACGGTCGGCCCAGCCCACCGGCCCCGGCTTGGCGGCGTCGAAGTACCGAAACAGTCCGAACGCAACCAGCTGCCCCAGCAATCCCGCCGGCATCACCAGCCACAGCACGAGCCAGAAGGCGGCGATCTCGTCCCACACGATGCTGCCGGGATCGAGCACCTGCATGTCCCGGGCGCAGACCGAACAGGCCCACCAGCCCAGCGGAAACGCCAGGCCTACCGCCCAGCCCAGCTGCCACGGAGTCAGCCACTGCTGGATCGCCAGGAAGCCGATCCAGCCCCACAATGTGCCGACCGAGCCCGGTGCCCAGCGGCTCAGGCCGGAGCCGAAGCCCATTGCGATGCAGTGTGCAGGATGGGCCAGCATGAAACGCACGCCCGGTCGGGTGATCGGCGCTGCAGAGCCCGTCGGGCTCGGCATGGTTGCATCGGAATCGGGCATCGCGTTGATTATGGAGGAGTGCCGTTGGCGACAAGCGGAAACGGCCAATGACAGGTACGATCGTCGGTCTTGTTGCGCGCAGGACCCGTGGCCCAATGCACTGACCGCCTGCGTTTTTCTTGCAATTCATTTCCTACCTACCTACCCCACCCATGGAGACAAACGCATGTTCAAGCAGGCATTCGTGACCACGCTCATTTCAGCCTCGCTGTGTGCCGCGGCACCCGCCATGGCACAGGACAATCGCATCGACACCATTCGCCCTGACGCGCCGGCGCTGGCGGCCTACGGCCAACATGCCGTAGGCGTGAAGACGCTTTCGCTCAGTCATGCCAAGCAACTCGACATCCTCAAGGCCAAGGCGGGTGAGCCGATTCCCAGCTACGACCGGCCGCTGACGGTCGAAGTCTGGTACCCGGCCAAGCCCGGTGCGGCCAAGCCCGGTGACGGTGAGTACCGCGGCGTATTCGTGCGTGACGGCAAGACCGAGGTCACGCTGCGCGGCAAGGCCGTGCGCGATGCGCCGGCTGATTCCAGCGCCGGCCCGTTCCCGTTGCTGATCATCTCGCACGGCTATCCCGGCAATCGCTTCCTGCTCAGCCACCTGGCCGAGAACCTGGCCAGCAAGGGCTACGTGGTCACCTCCATTGACCACACCGACAGCACCTACAGCGATCAGGCCGCATTCGGCAGCACCTTGCTGAACCGTCCGCTGGACCAGCTATTCGTTCTCAACGAGATGGCGCGGCTCAACGCCGCAGATCCGTCGGGCACGCTCAAGGGCATGATCAATGCCGACAATACCGGCCTCATCGGATACTCGATGGGTGGCTATGGCGTGGTCAATACCATCGGCGGCGGATTCACGGCTGCCAGCGTCGCGTTTCCGTGGGGTGCGCCGCAGGGTTCGCTGGCGGTGCGCCAGGCGGGCAATGCCGACTATGCGGCATCGATGGACAAGCGTATCAAGGCCGCTGTGGCGTTCGCGCCCTGGGGCTGGAACCGCGGGTTCTGGGATGCGGCCGGCCTGGCTGGTATCAAGACGCCGGTGTTTTTCGTCGCCGGGAGCGTGGACGACGTCTCCGGTTACGCGCCGGGCGTGCGCAATATCTACGAGGCCAGCGTCAACGCGCCGCGTTACCTGCTGACCTTCGAGAACGCCAACCACAATGCCGGCGCGCCGATGCCAGCGCCGGTCGAGAGCTGGAAGCCGGCGCCGAACCTGAAGTTCGTCCCGGCCGAGCATTACATCGATGCGGTTTGGGACAACGCGCGCATGAACAATATTTCGCAGCATTTCGCGACCGCGTTTCTGGGCAAATACCTCAAGAACGACGCCGGCATGGAGGCCTACCTGAACCTGGTCGAAAAGTCCAAGGACGGCAAGTTCTCTGCCGAGGAGAACGGTACGTTCAAGGCCGACCACACCTATTGGAAGGGCTTTCCGGCACGCTCGGCCGCTGGTCTGGTACTGGAGCAGCGCAAGCCTTGAGTCGAACTTCCCGTGACATGCCCGGCAAGCTGAGCCGCAAGGCCCAGCTTGTGTCGTCGACCCTGGTGTCGACGCTGGACCTGTGGCGCGGCACCATGCTGGTCCATGCCGCGCAGCAACCGAAGAAGCGATTGCGCCTGTACGATCTGGAGGGTGACCCTGCCTGCCGCCAGGTGCGCGAGGCGCTGACCGCACTGGGTCTGGACGCGGATATCTACCCGTGCCCGGTTGGCGGCCAGCGCTACCGTCTCAAGGTCCAGGCGTTGGCGGGTGAGGCTGGCTTTCCACTGCTGGTGGACGCGAACACCGGCAGCACGCTGACCGACGCCACGGCCATCATCGACTACCTGTTTCGCACCTATGCCGATCGTGCACCGCCACGGGCCTACCAGAGCGGGCCGTTGACCGCGCGCTTGGCCGGCCTTGCTGCCGGCCTGCGCGGCGAGCGCGGCCTGCAGGCGCGGCCGGCACGCCGGCCCCGGCGCCTGCTGGAGGTGTGGAGTTTCGAGTCCAGCCCGTATTCGCGCCTGGTGCGGGAGCGGCTGACCGAGCTGGAACTGGCCTACACGCTGCACAACGTGGGCAAGGAGCAGGCAAGCGACCTGGGTCCGGCCGCATGGCGCTTGCGACCCGGACCCTACCAGCCGCGACCTGGCGGCCGGCGTGCCGAGTTGCTGGCGCGTTGGGGAAGGGTCCAACTGCCGTATCTGGAGGATGCCAACAGTGGCGTGGCGATGTTCGAGTCGGGCGACATCATCGACTACCTCGAACAGCGCTATGCGCGCTAGCCTCGGGTCTGGCGCCATTGGCAGGTGCAACGATCGGGCCGCCGACGTGGGAGACTTCCGCGCCAAAGCCAAAGCAGCATCATGAGCAGCAACCAGCGCAGCATCGTCGCGATGCTGATCGCCGTGGGCGCGTTCTCGTTGATGGATGCGGTGCTCAAGACGCTGGCCGGCAGCTATCCCGCTTTGCAGGTGGCCGCGTTGCGCGGCCTGGCAGCGATGCCGCTGGTGTGTGCCTATGTGCTGTGGCGCCGCGAGGCGGGTCTGTTGCTGCGCGTCCGCTGGAAGCTGCACCTGTTACGTGGTGTGATCGGCATCGTGATGCTGACACTGTTCAGCTTTGCGCTGCGCCAATTGGGGTTGGCCGAGGCCTACACCATCTTTTTCATTGCACCGCTGCTGATCACGATTCTGTCGATTCCGGTATTGCGCGAGCGGGTCGCGCCCATCCACTGGCTGGCGATCGCCTTCGGCATGGCCGGGGTCTTGATCGCGCTGCGCCCTGACGGCGAGGCGTTCTTTTCCTGGGGCGCGCTGGCCGTGCTGGCGGCGGCTGCCTGCTATGCGGTATCGGCCATCGCCGGTCGCGTTCTCAGCCGCACCGATGCCAGCGTGACGCTGGTGTTCTGGACCACGGTGTCCTTGTCGGTTGGCGCGGGTGTGCTGGCATTGCCGATCTGGGTGGCGATCGATACGTCCCACGGGTGGATCCTGGCCGCGCTGGCGGTCACCGGATTTGTCGGACAACTGGCGATTACCGAGGCGTTTCGCCATGGGCAGGCGTCGGCCGTTGCGCCATTCGAATACACCGCGCTGGCCTGGGGCATTGCGCTGGACTGGTCACTGTGGCGGATCGTGCCCGATCGCTATACGCTGATCGGCGGCGCGATCATCATCGCCAGCGGTCTGTACCTTCTGCGCAAGGAAAAGGTCACGACCGTGACGGTTCCCCCCTAAGCCGCCGGGCCGCTCCGCAGGGCACAACGACGTTGCTGTACAGACTGACAACCGGGCGGAGCGATCGTCAGCTTGCAGGGAATGCAGCAGTTTGCAGGTGGCAGGGGCGTCAACCGATCGGATGCAGCGGCAACATCGTGCTGGCGTGGGTCTGTGCGGCATCACGCTGCGACAGATGAAGCTGGACGCCCGCTTCCTGCAGCATGGTGAGCGCCGGCCCGAACGACGCGCCCCAGACCGGATCGTTCAGATCGGGTGGCAGCGACACCAGATGGCGGATACCCGCCTGGATGATGGCGCGCGCGCAATCGGTGCAGGGAAAATAGCTGCTGGCCAGGCTTGCGCCCGCGGTGCACCGGCCGGCCCGCGCCGCCGCGAATATCGCGTTACGTTCAGCATGTTCCATCCAGACCAGCCGCCCATCGCCCAGATGCCGCTGATCGGTGTTGGCGACACCATCGGGGAAGGTGTTACAGGCCAGCAGTGGCCGACCCCCGTCGAGCGGCGCCAACACGGCGCCGACCCGGCGCACCTGGTTCGGGCTGTGGCGCGCGGCTGCAATTGCCTGGTCCAGCATGTCCTCATGGGTGTTCTGGGCTGGCATGGCCGGTCCTCGTGCGCGTGATGCGCTTCAACGGAAATGGTCGAACGCTTGCCAGTCGCCGCATATCGGCTCGCCCTGGGCATTGATGACGCGCGTTCCAGTCAACGCATCGATCGTACCGATGCGGGTAACGGGTGTTGCGCTGGTTGCGGCGGCCGCTGCAACGGCGACGCGCTGCGACGCCGCAGCGGTGAAGGCCAGTTCGTAGTCGTCTCCGCCGGCCAGTATGCAGGTCAGCTGATGCGCGCGCGGCACGACATCGTCCAGGGCGTCGCCATGGCAGGCCATCAGCGAGCCGAGCGCGTCAGCATGCACGGTGGCGCCGACGCCCGAGGCCTTGAGAACATGGCCCAGGTCACCGAGCAGGCCATCGCTGATGTCGATGGCCGCGCTGGCCACGACGCGCAGGGCCCGCCCGAGCGCGACGCGGGGCGTTGGCCGGTGCATGCGTGGCGTGGCCATGTCCCGCAAGGCGGACGGCAGCGCCCATTGGCCGCGCAGGGTTTCGAGCGCCAGCCGCGCGTCGCCAAGGGTTCCGCTTACATACAGGTCGTCGCCCGCGCGGGCGCCGCTGCGCAACAGCGCCTGGCCTGTTGCACCGCTGGCAGGCACTTCGCCAAACACGGTGATGCAGATGGTGAGCGGGCCGCTGGTCGTATCGCCACCGACCAGTTCGCAGTCGTGTTGCCGTGCCAGCGCCAGCAGGCCGCGGGCGAACGGATCGAGCCACCGGGGGCAGGCCTCGGGCAATGCCAGTGCCAGCGTGAACGCCAGTGGCTGCGCTCCGCAGGCTGCCAGATCGCTCAGATTGACCGCCAGTGCCTTGTGGCCCAGATCGAGGGGATCGGCATCGGGCAGGAAATGGCGACCTTGCACCAGCATGTCGCACGACACTGCCAGCAAATGGCCGGGCGCCACCCGCAGCAACGCGCAGTCGTCGCCGACACCCAGCGCGGCGCGGCGCACCGGACGCTGGAAGTAACGCGCGATCAGGTCGAATTCGCCCATGGGCGGCGGCCGCGGTCGGGGCTGCGCTGGCAGGAGTCGTGGCAATGGCGGGCCATGATCGCAGCGCAATCGGTTGCGACGCCCTCAGTGCAAGGTCGGTCTGCCGCCACTGGCACTCAGCGCGTCGAGTACGAACATCGGAATGTCGACCTCAAAACGCTCGCCATCTTCGGCAACGAAGAAGTAGCTACCATGCATGGTGCCGGTGGGCGTGCGCAAGCGGGTTCCGCTGGTGTGTTCGAACTTTTCGCCCGGTTGCAACAGGGGTTGCTGCCCCACAACGCCCAGGCCGCGGACTTTTTCAGTATGGCCGCCGGCATCGTTGACGTTCCAGCTGCGCGAAATCAGCTGGGCCGCGATGTCGCCAGCATTGGCGATGGTGATGGTGTAGGCAAAAATATAATGCCCTTGTTGTGGAGCCGATTGCTCGGGAAGGTATCGCGGTTGCACGTCGACCTTGATCTGGTACTTGGGCATAGCGCTATGCTAACTGCGAAAATGCCCCGTGGAACCATCCTGCGCCACAAGACCACACGCCATGACGTACCGCATCGCCCCTTCCATCCTGTCTGCCGATTTCGCCCGCCTGGGAGTCGAAGTCGGCGCCGTCATCGCGGCCGGCGCCGACTGGATCCATTTCGATGTGATGGATAACCATTACGTGCCCAATCTGACTTTCGGGCCGATGATCTGCTCCGCGCTCAAACCCCATGCCCGCACGCCCCAGGGCGTGCCAGTGCCGATCGATGTGCATCTGATGGTGCAGCCCGTCGACGCGTTGGCCGCTGCGTTCGCCCAGGCCGGCGCGGACCTGATCAGCTTTCATCCGGACGCCAGCGGCCATGTGCATCGCAGCATCCAGGCAATCACCGCCGCCGGTTGCAAGGCCGGGCTGGTGTTCAACCCGGCGCAGCCGCTGGACGTGCTGGACTGGGTGATCGAGGACATCGACCTGGTATTGATCATGAGCGTCAACCCCGGTTTTGGCGGGCAGGGATTCATCGACTCGGCACTGCGCAAGATCGCTGATGTGCGTCGGCGCATCGATGCCTGTGGCAGGGACATCCGGCTGGAAGTCGACGGCGGCATCAAGGTCGACAATATCCGTCGTGCGGCCGATGCCGGCGCGGACACCTTCGTGGCAGGCAGCGCGATTTTCGGGCAGCCCGACTACCGGGTCGTCATGGATCGGATGCGCAGCGCTTTGCGCTGACCCCCACTGGCGTGCAACGACCACCGACAGACCCTATCGAGCTTGATCCTGACGCATTGCGGGTAGGCGCCAAGGCGGGCCTGCGGGTGCGGCTGGCGATGCTGGGTGTGCTGGTCCTGATCGCGCTGCTGCTGGCCGCCCAGGCCTGGCAGAGCTGGCACAACGAACAACTGCGCTCCACCGATGGCGAGATCATTGCGTTGGCCGGTGCGCAGCGCCTGTTCAGCCAGCGCCTGACATTGCTGGCGACACAAAATGCCAGTGATGCGGCGCCACTGCAACTGACGCAGACCCTGGCAGAGGCGCGCAGCCAGGCGCAGCGCCTGGAGGATCTGCTGGCGGAGCAGGAAGTGCGTGGCTCGAGCGAGTCTAGCCGCGCGTCCGCGACCGCGCGCGGCTGGCGCTCGGCGCGCGGGCTGTTTTTCGATGATGTGGATGCACTGATCCAGGCACGGGCCGCATCCGATGAGGCCCAGGTGCAATCCAGTCTCAAGGCGATTCAGGCCCAAGCGCCCGACTATTTCGCATTTGCGCTGGCCTTGTCGGAGCAGGCGCGACTCTCGGCCCAGGCGCACAACAGCAAGGCGGCGCGCGCGATGCTGGGCGCCACGGCGCTGGTGCTCGGGCTGATGGTGCTGCTGGCGCTGGCCGTGGTCGAGCCCACCGCGCGATTCGTGACACGCCAGGTCGGTACGGTGCAGGCACAGGCGACCCAGATGCGACGCCTGGCACTGGTTGCCGAACATACGGCCAACGGAGTCGTGGTGCTCGATGCGCGCCGACGCGTCGAGTGGGTGAATCCCAGTTTCGTCGCACTGACGGGCTATTCCCTGGAGGAGGTACGGGGAAAATTCCTCGGGCCGCTCCTGCAGTTGCAGGAACGCGCAACGCGCGAGTCCGCGACCTACCGCGCCAACATGGCCAGGGGCCTGCCCGCTGGCGGCGAAATCCAGATTGTGACCAAGGAGGGACTTCGTCTCTGGACGATGGTCGACATTCAACCTTCACACGATGCGCATGGCAAGGTGTTGTCCTGGGTCGTCGTGGCATCGAATATCGACGAGCGCGTGCAATCGCGCCAGCAGCGGCGGGCACTGTTCGAGGCGTTGCCAACCGGGGTTCTGGTCTACTCCAAGGATGCGAAGGTTGTCGACTGCAACCGGGCCCTCTTGGACATGCTGTCCTTGCCCCGGGACCAGATGGACCGGTATGACCTGGTCCAGGCAGAGCTTGAGCGGCTCGGGCGCCCACTGCGTGATGACCTGTCAGAGTGGCCGGAGAGCGAACGGCCGGTGGCGCGATGCCTGCGCTATGGCGTTCAGATCCGCAACGCATTGGTTGGTTACAAGCGCGAAAGGGGCGGATATTTCTGGACCCTGGTCAATGCCGAACCCTTGCTGGACGACCGCGGCCAGATCCAGGGCGCGGTCTTGTGCGTGGTCGATGTTTCCGCCCAGAAGATGCTGGAGCAGACCCTGCGTGACAGCGCCCGCACCGATAGCCTGACATCGTTGCCCAACCGGGTGGTGGTGACCGACCAGATCGGCGCGGCGTTGACACGCCACCTGGCCCAGCCCGGCTACCACTTCGCGGTGCTGTTCATGGACTTTGACCGCTTCAAGCAGGTCAACGATACGCTGGGTCATGGCGTGGGCGATGCGTTGCTGCGCCAGATTGCGGATCGTCTGCGCGACGGGCTGCGTGAAAGCGACACCTTCGTGCGCACCAGCGATTTCGTCCAAATGGCCGCGCGCATCGGCGGCGACGAGTTCGTCGTCTTGCTGGACGATATCCGCGGCGACCTGGACGCCGAGGTGGTGGCCGGGCGCCTGCTCGACCTGCTGGCCATGCCCTACGTGATCGGCGAACACACGGTGAACTCCAGCGTCAGCATCGGGATCGTTACCGCCACCCATGCCGCCAGCGATGTGGATGCGATATTGCGCGACGCCGACATCGCGATGTACGAAGCCAAGCGCACCGGGCGCGGGCGGTACGTGATGTTCGAGCCGGCCATGCATCGGCGGGTGCGCGATGACGTGGCGCTGGAGAATGACTTGCGACGCGCATTGACCGAGGGTGAGTTGTTCGTCGTGTACCAGCCGCTGTTGGATCTGGTGTCCAGGCGCATGACCGGCATGGAAGCTCTGGTGCGATGGAACCATCCGCAGCGGGGATTGGTCTCGCCGATAGAGTTTATTCCGATTGCCGAGTCGGTTGGGCTGATCGGCAGGCTCGGTGCCATGGTGCTGCACACGGCCTGCCGCGATTTCGCCTGGTTGCACGCCAATCTGGGTGTCTCGGCGCCCGGGACGGTGTCGGTCAACCTGTCGCGCGCCCAACTATGCGAGCCGTCGCTGGCTTCGGACATTCTGGAGGCCTTGCGGGCCCACGGTTTGAGTGCGGGGCAGCTGCAACTGGAGGTCACCGAGAGCCTGGCTGCGCAGGACCCGGCCATGCAGGCGCGCCTGCATGAGATCAAGGCGCTTGGCGTCACGTTGGCTCTGGACGATTTTGGCACCGGCTATTCTTCGTTGTCCTGCCTGCATGAGTTGCCGATCGACGTGGTCAAGATCGACCGCAGTTTCGTCAGCCTGGCCCCAACCAGCGACTACCACCGCGTGCTGATCGAGGCCACCGTGCTGATGGCCCGCACGCTGGGCATGGGTACCCTGGCCGAAGGCATCGAAACCGACACCCAGGCCACGCTGATGCAGACCCTGGGTTGTGGCAAGGGTCAGGGCTACCTGTTCAGCTGGCCGCTGCAGCGTGATGCGCTGGTGGAATGGATCCATGGCCAGTTTCCCGGTGCCTGATGCCGCGTTGCCGGGCCAGCCGGCTTTGATACACTGCGCCTCTATGTTCATCCACCGCATCAGCATCACAGGTTGCAGCGACCGGGGAGCCTGGCCCTGGCGTGTCTCACCTGCATGGCCCGCCTGGCTGACGCCGCGCGCCGACTGAACTCCAGGTCCGCAGCATCGACGGGCACCTGGTGTCGCCGGCGCAGGCTGTTGCAGCCGGTGCGTACACCCCCACTGCCCGGATCCCGGGCGCTGAATTGACTGCATCCGACGAGCATCCGAGCGAGAAGCGGCGGTGCCGTATCGAAAGGTCTATTGCGTGATTACCGAACTTGAATTCAAGAGCCTGACGGCCCAGGGCTATAACCGCATCCCGCTGATGGTGGAGGCGTTTGCGGATCTGGAAACGCCCCTGTCTCTATACCTGAAACTGGCGTTCTCCAAGGGCGATGGCGCCTACAGTTTCCTGCTCGAGTCGGTCGTCGGCGGCGAGCGGTTCGGGCGCTACAGCTTCATCGGCTTGCCGGCAAGCACGTTGTTGCGCGCCACCGGTTTCGGAGCCGAGGCCCGGACCGAGGTCGTTACCGATGGGGTTGTGGTCGAAGCCAGCCACGACAACCCGCTGGACTTCATCGCCAACTACCAGAAGCGCTTCAAGGTCGCGTTGCGTCCCGGCCTGCCGCGCTTTTGTGGTGGACTGGCGGGATATTTTGGCTATGACACGGTGCGCCACATCGAAAGGAAACTGGTGTCGAGCTGCCCGCCCGATACGCTGGGTTGCCCTGACATACTGCTGCTGCAGTGCGAGGAACTGGCAGTCATCGACAACCTGTCGGGCAAGCTGTACCTGATCGTGTATGCCGACCCGGGCCAGAACGAAGCCTACGCCAACGCGCGCCGGCGCCTGCGCGCGCTCAAGGAACAGCTCAAGTACTCGGTCAGCGCGCCAGTAGTCAAGGCAACCCAGTCCTATCCTGCAGAGCGCGAGTTCGCCAAGGCGGACTATCTGCGTGCCGTGGAGCGGGCCAAGCAGATGATCGAGGCGGGTGACTTCATGCAGGTGCAGGTCGGCCAGCGTATTCGCAAGCGTTATACCGAGTCGCCGTTGTCGTTGTACCGGGCATTGCGGTCGCTGAACCCCAGCCCCTACATGTACTACTACCATTTCGGCGACTTTCACGTGGTGGGCGCCAGTCCCGAGATTTTGGTGCGGCAGGAAAACACCGACCTGGGCCAGAAGATCACGATCCGGCCGCTGGCGGGAACCCGACCACGCGGCGCGACGCCGGAGCGCGACAGGGCTGTCGAGCAGGAGCTGGTGAACGACCCCAAGGAACGGGCCGAGCATGTGATGCTGATCGACCTGGCGCGCAACGACATCGGGCGCATTGCCAAGACCGGCACCGTGAAAGTGACCGAAGCCTTTGCGGTCGAGCGCTACAGCCATGTGATGCATATCGTGAGCAATGTCGAAGGCATCCTGAACGATGGCATGACCAGCATGGACGTGCTGCGCGCCAGCTTTCCCGCCGGCACGCTGACCGGCGCGCCCAAGGTGCATGCGATGGAGGTGATCGACCAGTTGGAGCCCAACAAGCGCGGCCTGTACGGCGGCGCCTGCGGCTATCTCAGCTATGCCGGCGACATGGACGTTGCGATCGCGATCCGCACCGGCATCGTCAAGGGCGGCCACCTGTATGTGCAGGCCGCCGCGGGGGTTGTGGCCGATTCCGTGCCCGAACTCGAGTGGCAGGAGACCGAAGCCAAGGCGCGCGCGTTGTTGCGTGCCGCCGAGCTGGTCGAGGAGGGGCTGGAATGAACAGCGCAAAGCAGGTCAAGATATTGATGATCGACAACTACGACAGCTTCACCTACAACATCGTCCAGTATTTCGGCGAACTGGGCGCGCAGGTCGAGGTGTTTAGAAATGACGCGATCACGCTGGCGGGCATTGCCGAGCGTGCGCCGGACCGGCTGGTGGTGTCGCCGGGTCCGTGTTCGCCGGCACAGGCGGGTATTTCGGTGGACGCGATCCGGCATTTCATGGGCAAGCTGCCGATTCTGGGCGTGTGCCTGGGGCACCAGAGCATCGGCGCCGCGCTGGGTGGGACCATCGTGCGTGCAAAGCAGTTGATGCATGGCAAGACCTCGGTCATCACGACGACCCAGGTCGGGGTGTTCGCAGGCCTGCCCCGACAATTCACCGTCAACCGGTACCACTCGCTGTCGATAGCGCGCGCCGGTTGTCCGGCCGAGCTGGAGATCACCGCCTGGACCGATGACGGCGAAATCATGGGTGTGCGCCATACCGGGCTGGGGCCGCAGGTGCGGGTCGAAGGCGTACAGTTTCATCCAGAGTCCATCCTGACCGAGCATGGCCATGCGCTGCTGCGCAACTTCCTGTCATGACCACCGTGCCTGCCTGGCGCCGGTCCGCCAATCCCTTGCGCTGCCAGCGCTAGCCACCACAATGGAGAACCAGCATGAGTCCGATTGTCGATCTGCGCAGTGACACGGTGACCCAACCCACGCCCGCCATGCGCGAGGCGATGATGGCTGCGCCATTGGGTGACGATGTGTATGGCGAAGACCCGACGGTCAACGCGCTGCAGGACAAGCTGGCCGCGATGCTGGGCTTCGAGGCGGCCCTGTTCGTGGCCACCGGAACCCAGGGCAACCTGTGTGCCATCCTGGGCCATTGCCAGCGCGGCGACGAATACATCGTGGGGCAGATGGCCCATTGTTATCGCTGGGAGGGCGGCGGTGCGGCGGTATTTGGCAGCGTGCAGCCGCAGCCGTTGTCGAACCAGGCCGACGGCACGCTGGCGCTGGACGACATCGCGGCCGCCGTCAAGCCCGATGACAACCATTACGCTGTGACGCGCCTGCTGGCGCTGGAAAACACCTGGGGCGGCAAGGTGTTGCCGTTCGACTACCTGCGGCAGGCCAGTGCGCTCGCGCTGTCCAAAGGCCTGGTGCGCCATCTGGACGGCGCACGCCTGTTCAACGCCGCGGTTGCGCAAGCAGCCGCCAGTGGCTCGGACCCGCGCACGCAGGCGCGGCGTATCGCGCAGTGTTTCGACAGCGTATCGGTATGCCTGAGCAAGGGACTCGGCGCTCCCGTCGGGTCGGTATTGTGTGGCAGCCACGCACTGGTGCGACGCGCCCTGCGGATTCGCAAGATGGCCGGCGGTGGCATGCGCCAGGCGGGCATCCTGGCCGCGGCCGGCATCCATGCACTGGACCACCATGTCGACAGAATGGCGCAGGACCATGCACTGGCAATGCAACTGGCCCGGGGTCTGCAGCTGATCGATGGCCTGCAGGTCGACATGCCGCATACCAATATCGTTTTCGTGGACCTGGTGGGCGCAGCGCGTGCGCGCGCCGACGCAGTGATCCCCTTCCTGAAAAACCGCGGTGTGTTGGCCTCCGGCCTGTACAAACTGCGATTCGTCACCCATCTCGACGTGGATGCTGCAGGCGTGCAACGAGCGATCGCCGCGATGACCGCGTTCTGCGCGGATTGACGGCGCTCAACATAAACTGTCCATCGCGAGAGCGTCCACACCATGTTCGCCGGAATCGACCAACTGGGTCTTTTCATCATTGCCGGGCTTGTGCTCAACCTGACGCCGGGCCCCGATGTGTTGTTCATCGTGCGCAGCCGCCTGCTCGGCGGCGCACGCGCCGGTGTGGCGCCTGCGCTGGGCATCGGTGCCGATTGTTGCGTCCGGCTGGCCAGCACGGATTGAGTTGCAAACCATTTATTCGAGGAGACACCCGCATGCCCAACACCATCAAGATCAGCGCCCAGGAAGCCCTGGTGCGCACCATCGAGCACCGCGAGATATTCCACGACGAGATGCTGCACATCGTGCGCCAGATCATGGGCGGCAATCTCACGCCGGTGATGATGGCGGCGCTGATCACCGGGCTGCGCGTGAAAAAGGAGACCATTGGCGAAATCACCGCGGCGGCCCAGGTGATGCGTGAGTTCTCGACCAAGGTGCATGTCAACGACAAGAGGCATCTGGTGGACATCGTCGGCACGGGCGGTGACGGATCGCACACCTTCAACATCTCGACCTGCGCGATGTTCGTCGCCGCGGCGGCCGGCGCCAAGGTCAGCAAACATGGCGGGCGCAGCGTCAGCAGCAAGAGCGGCAGCGCCGATGTGATGGAGGCGCTGGGTGTCAATATCAACCTGTCTCCCGACGCGATCGCCCAATGCATCGAGACCGTCGGCATCGGTTTCATGTTCGCACCCAACCACCATCCGGCCATGAAAAATGTGGCGCCGGTACGCAAGGAACTGGGCATCAAGACCATCTTCAACCTGCTGGGCCCGCTGACCAACCCGGCCAGCGCGCCCAATATCCTGATGGGCGTGTTTCATCCGGACCTGGTCGGTATCCAGGTGCGGGCCCTGCAGCGACTGGGAGCCGAACACGCCGTGGTGGTGTACGGCCGCGACGGCATGGACGAGGTCAGCCTGGGTGCCGCCACCATGGTGGGTGAGTTGCGCGACGGCGAGATCGTCGAATACGAGATACATCCGGAAGACTTCGGCATGGTCATGGCCAGCAACCGGGCGCTCAGAGTGGAAACCGCCGAGGAATCCAGGGCAATGCTGCTCGGCGTGCTGGACAACCAGCCGGGAGCGCCGCGCGACATCGTGATCCTCAACGCCGGTGCGGCGCTGTATGCCGCCAATGTGACCGATTCGATTGCCGCCGGCGTCACCAAGGCCCGGGCAGCGGTCGAGTCCGGCTTGGCCAAGGTAAAGCTGGAACAGCTGATTGCTGCCAGCAAGGCGCGTAGCTGACGGCTCCCGCGGGCCGATGAGGCCATTGGCGGCGTTGCGCCGAGCTTCGGACCGGGAATTTTTTCATCGTCTGCATCGGCGTTTACACGCATTGACCGGGCTTGAAAGTTTCAATATGGTGACATTTTTGTGTCAAAACCGTCGCTGAATTTTTTTCAGCATGGTGTCCTAGGAGGCTTTTCATGCGCTTTAGACCCGTTCCCGCTTTGCTGACCTTGTTGCTGGGTCTTTCAGCAGCTTCGGCTTTCGCCCAAGGTCGGCTGACCCTGTACTGCAGCTCCGACGCCGCGTGGTGCCAGCAGGCCAAGACCGAGTTCGAGAAAAAGACCGGCATCTCGGTTGACATGACGCGCAAGAGCTCGGGTGAGACCTATGCCCAGATCAAGGCCGAGTCGTCCAATCCCAAGGGCGATATCTGGTGGGGTGGCACCGGCGACCCGCATTTGCAGGCCGCCGAAGAGGGTTTGACGCAGGCCTATGCATCGCCCATGCGCACCCAGCTGCACGACTGGGCCAATCGCCAGGCGCTTGCCTCCAAGGTGCGCACCGTGGGCATTTACTCCGGTGCCTTGGGCTATGGCTACAACACCGAGCTGTTGAAGAAGCAGGGCCTGCCCGAGCCCAAGTGCTGGAAGGACCTGCTCAATCCGGCCTACAAGGGCAAGATCCAGGTGGCCAACCCGAATTCGTCCGGTACCGCGTATACATTGCTGGCGACCCTGGTGCAGCTGTTCGGCGAAGACGAGGCGTTCAAGTTCCTCAAGACGATGAACGGCAACATCAACCAGTACACCAAATCGGGTTCGGCGCCGATCAAGGCGGCCGGTGCCGGCGAGACGGTTATCGGCATCGTGTTCGCGCACGACGCAGTGGCGGTGGCCGAAGCCGGGTTTCCTGTCAAGACGGTCATTCCGTGCGAGGGCACGGGCTATGAGATCGGCTCAATGAGCATCGTTCAAGGCTCGCGCAATCTGGAGAAC
Organism: Rhodoferax sp.; assembly: GCA_031396205.1. Classification (GTDB taxonomy): domain Bacteria; phylum Pseudomonadota; class Gammaproteobacteria; order Burkholderiales; family Burkholderiaceae_C; genus CAISIP01. The sequence continues at coordinate 2,571 of JANNKH010000081.1, read as the reverse complement.
GCCAAGAAGTTTTATGACTTCGCGCTGGATGCCGATTTCCAGAGCAAGGCACAAGAGGTCAAGTCGTTCCAGGTGCCGTCGAACAAGGCGGCCAAGACATCGCCCAAGGCGCCCGACCTGAAGAAGATCAAGCTGATCGACTATGACTTCGTCAAGTACGGTTCATCCGCAGAGCGCAAGCGTCTACTCAAGAAATGGGATGACGAAATCGGTTCGTTGCCACGCTAAGTCGACGAACCTGGTTCGTTAACACCCTTTCCCGTGAAGACGACCCGCCTGGACCGCCAGGCCGCCAGCATCGCGCTTTGCGTGGTGCTGGGCGTTGCCCTATTGCCCTGGTACGCGATCCAGGACGGTTTCTGGAGCACCGGCTGGCTGGGTAGTTATCCGTTGTCCGGTGACTCGGCGCCGGCGCTGTTCCTGTGGCTGCAGGGGCGCAACCTGTGGCTGTTGCCGGTCGGTGTACTGGGCTTGGCCGCCCTGTTTGCGGGCCTGCGCGGGTTCCCCCAGCAACTGCAGGCGCGGCTGCTGACGACTATTGGTATTGTCGGCATCGGCTACATGCTGGCGCAGGGCTTCCTGTTCGGCTTGCGCGGCTGGAACCTGGCCTGGCTGGCGCAGTGGATGGGCGAGACCGACCAGCGCCAGTTCGGCATGGGATATGGCGCGATCGTCGCGGGCACCGGCTTCCTGTTCCTGCTGACCCGTGGACTGGCGCTGCGCGGGATGGTGGGGGGCGACACCTTCGTCGCCGGTTCGCTGGGCCTTGTCATCGCGCTGACGCTGCTGTTCATCGGCCTGCCGGTAATGCAGATGCTCATCATCCCGTTCCGCGACGCCGACGGTGGCTGGGCGCTGGCACCGTTTTTCGATCGCCTGACCGATCCGAAGATCTGGCGCATGGGCTGCTTCTATTCGCTGTCCACCTGCGGTGTGGCGTGGAATTCGCTGCTGCTGGCGGTCAGCGTCGGCGTGTTGTCGACGCTGCTCGGGCTGGCGTTCGCGTTGGTGCTGACGCGCACCGGCGTGCGGTTTCGTTCGGCGTTCAAGTCTCTGTCGCTGTTGCCAATCATCACCCCGCCGTTTGTGATCGGCCTGGCGATCATCCTGTTGTTCGGACTGTCGGGCAATGTCACCCAATTTGTCGCGGCGCAGTTGGGCGTGGAGCCGACGCGCTGGGTCTACGGCTTTACCGGCGTGCTGATGGCCCAGCTGCTGTCGTTCACGCCGATCGCGTTCCTGGTATTGATCGGCGTGGTCGAGGCGATAAGCCCGTCGCTGGAGGAGGCAGCGCAGACGCTGCGTGCCAGTCGCTGGCAGACCTTCAAGAGCGTCACCTGGCCATTGATGCGCCCGGGGCTGGCCAATGCCTTCCTGCTCGGCTTCATCGAAAGCATGGCCGATTTCGGCAACCCGCTGGTGCTGGGCGGCAACTTCAATGTGTTGTCGACCGAGGTATTTTTCGCGGTGGTGGGTTCGCAGAACGACCAGGGGCGTGCCGCCGTGCTGGCGATCATCCTGCTGCTGTACACCATTGGCGCGTTCTACCTGCAGCAGCGCTGGCTCGGGCGGCGCTCCTACACCTCGGTCAGCGGCAAGGGCGACGGCGGCATGCATCCGCCGCTGCCGCGCCGCATCGCCTGGCCGATCACCGTGGTCACCGTGATCTGGGGTGTGTTCACGGTCGTCGTCTACCTGATGATCGTCTATGGCAGTTTCGTGCAGCTGTGGGGACTGGACAATACACTCACCGTCAAGCACTACGTGCAGGCCTTCAAGGTCGTCTACGGCGAGTTCGGGCTGCGCTGGGACGGCACCGCCTGGAACAGTTTCTGGACCACGATCCAGATCGCCACCCTTTCGGCGCCGCTAACGGCTGCCGTGGGCCTGATCACCGCCTGGCTGCTGACGCGCCAGGAATTCCGCGGCAAGCAGGCGTTCGAGTTTGGCACCATGCTGAGCTTCGCGATTCCCGGCACGGTGATTGGCGTGAGCTACATCATCGCGTTCAACGTGCCGCCGATCGAACTCACCGGCACTGCCGCCATATTGGTGATCTGCTTTGTGTTCCGCAACATGCCGGTCGGCGTGCGTTCGGGCATTGCGTCTCTGTCGCAGATCGACAAGAGCCTGGACGAAGCCTCGCTCACGCTGGGCGCCAGCTCCGCGACCACCTTTAGACGCATCACCTTGCCGTTGATTCGTCCGGCCATCCTGTCGGCGCTGGTGTACAGCTTTGTGCGCAGCATGACAGCCATCAGCGCGGTGATCTTCCTGGTCAGCGCCAGACACGACATGGCTACCAGCTACATCATCGGGCGGGTGGAGAACAACGAGTACGGCGTGGCGATCGCCTATTCCACGGTGCTTATTCTGGTGATGCTGTCGGCCATCGGGCTGTTCCAGTGGCTGGTCGGCCAGCGCCGTCTGGGACGGCGCGACATGAACCAGGACTCTTCCATACTTGCAGGAGGCGCATGAACACATCGACCCGCAAGGGCCCGGCCCGGGTCGTTTTCGACCAGGTCACCAAACGCTATGGCACGAGCAGCGTGGCGGCGGTGGACCGGG
>JANNKH010000067.1:0-9910 GCA_031396205.1 Rhodoferax sp. | reverse complement strand
CGTCGGCGAAGGCTGTCGCGACTTCTCCGCCTCGCCGCTCAGCGGCGGCGGTCAACCCACCGGCCTTGGACGGCAGGTTCAGCGAAAGGTCGCAGCAGTGAACCGCGCGTTGGCCAGCAGTTCCGATTTGGCGAACTTGCTCGGTCTTGACCTGGGCGCCAGTGGCGCTTCCACGATCGGCTGGATCGTTGACACGTCGATCGAACATGACCACCAGCGCTTCAGTGGCCATCTCAAGGTGTCTCTGGAGGAGGTTCTGATTGCACTTCGCGACGATCACGGATTGCTGAACGACCCGGCGCAACTATTGGGGAATGCGAAAGGCCTGGGGGAGCGCGGCGAATCGTACGATTTGGCGCGTCAGGTGACGCTCTACCCGGGCGGTTTCAACTTCAGACGATTTGTTGAGGTCGTCGAAAGCGAAGCCGTCTGGAATGACTGCCTTGCAATCGGCATCCCGGGCTGACGACGCCAGGCGCTGTCTGCAAAACCGCGGTCTCGAAGTCAGAAAACGGCATTTTGCGAAGGCTGGTCGGTTGAACCAGCACCCCGGGCACCGCCACTCTGCCGGCTCGGGGGCCTTGCTGTTCTTGCTGTTCTTGCTGTTTTCAACCGGAAGGTGCCGCTCATGCGCTCGTTGAACCGCAGGAACAGCAAGAACAGCAAGGGTGGTTTGGGCGTACGGCAGCAGCGAAAGATCCGCCACTCTCCCTGGGATCGAGAGGGTCAACAGCCTGAAATGGTCAACAGGAACCACATCCGAAATACAGTAACTTTTTGGCCGGACAGGCCCCAAAACCCGAGTTACTGTAAAAGTTACTGCACTATCGGCCGGAAACTGAAGGAAGTTACTGCATCCCACCGGACGACCTCACTTGCGTGAGTACCGTCCCAAGCAGCCAATAAGTAGTTGATTTGAAATGACTTTTCTACTACTTAAGCTCGCAATGGACGTAAAAAAACCAACCACTTCGGGGTTGGTTTTTTGGGTACTGGTGGCCTGGGGCGGAATCGAACCACCGACACAAGGATTTTCAATCCTCTGCTCTACCGACTGAGCTACCGGGCCAGAGCGGCAAAGTATACCAGCGCCCAAGCCGGCAAAATCGCCTGAAAATTCAGGCCGCGTTGCGTTTGCCGCGGGTCAGGTCCACGCCCAGTTGCTTGAGCTTGCGGTACAGGTGGGTGCGTTCCAGGCCGGTTTTTTCGGCCACGCGGGTCATGGAGCCGTTCTCTTTCGCCAGGTGGTATTCGAAGTACGCCTTTTCGAACTCGTCGCGCGCTTCGCGCAGCGGCTTGTCCAGGCCAAAGCTCTGGCGCGGTAGCAGGCCGTTTTCGACCATCGGTGCGCCATTGGCACCGGATTCAACCACCAGTTCAATCGACGAGGATGCGGCGATCGGGACGAACGCGGGTGTCTGCAGCTGGCGTACCGTGCCACGGGTGAGCCCCTGCTCGACGGCTTTGAGCAGCTTTTGCATCGTGATCGGTTTTTCCAGGAACGCCAGTGCGCCGATCTTGGTGGCTTCCACCGCCGTGTCGATGGTGGCATGGCCGCTCATCATGATGACCGGCATCGTCAGCGCGCCGGCGGACGACCATTCCTTGAGCAGCGTCACGCCATCGGTGTCGGGCATCCAGATATCGAGCAGCACCAGGTCGGGTCGGTCGCGCTGGCGGGCTTCTCTGGCCTGCTGCGCGTTTTCGGCTACTTCGACCGTATGGCCTTCGTCGTTGAGTATCTCCTGTAGCAGGTCGCGGATACCCAGTTCGTCATCGACTACCAGAATGTTTGCCATAGGATTGCGCTGTTGTCCCTTGCCTGTGCCGGCCACGCCGCCTCAGGCTGGGCCGCTGTCCGGATCTGTGTTGTCCACGGCGAATGATAACGATACTTGCGCGCCCAGCACTTTGCCGTCCTCGACCCGGTTCGCGATGTCGATGCGCGAGCCGTGTTCGTCGGCAATTTTCTTGACCACTGCCAGCCCCAGGCCGGTGCCCTTGGCCTTGGTCGTCACATAGGGCTCGAAGGCGCGCTTGAGGATGTTGTCCGGGAATCCGGCGCCCTGGTCCTGCACCACCAGCCGCACCCGCCGGCTGGTCGGTACCCAGACCGTGCGCAGTGCGACTGCCCGCTGCTGCATGCCAGGCTCTGGCAGCACTGCGGTGGTGGCATCCTGCGCATTCTGGACCAGGTTATGCACGACCTGACGCAGCTGCTGCGCGTCGCCCAGGATGCGCGGGCAGCGCGCATCGAGTTCCAGCTGCACCGGTACCCGCGCGTTGTCGCCCTCGTAGAGTTGCCCGATGTCGGTCAGCAGCGCGTTGAGGTCAAGTGGCTTGAGTTCGGCGGCGGGCAGACGCGCATAGTCGCGGAACTCGTTGACCAGGCGTTTCATCGCGTCGACCTGGTCGACGATGGTCTTGACCGATTTGGTCAGTACCGCCTGCTCTGGCGCGCCGACCTTGCCCGACAACTTCATCTCCAGCCGCTCGGCCGAGAGCTGGATCGGCGTCAGCGGGTTCTTGATTTCGTGCGCCAGACGCCGCGCCACCTCGCCCCAAGCCTGGGCGCGCTGCGCAGAGACGATCTCGGAGATGTCGTCGAACACCAGCAAGCGGTCGGTGCCGGGCAGTTTGGCGCCACGCGCCACCAACACGATGGTGTTGTCGTTCAGGTGGTTGGCCGGCGCCCCGGCATTGGCATGGGCGCCCAGTTCGAACGACTGCTGCCAGTGGTCCAGCCCATCGGCGCTGCGCTCACCCAGGAACGCGTCAAAGCGCGACTGGACCTGCAGCGCAAATTCGGCCAGACCGGGCACCGCGTCCAGCCGCTGCCCTTCAAACGCCGCCAGCGGCAGGCGCAGGATCCGGGTCGCACCGGGGTTGGACGAACGGATAACGCCTTCGACGCTGAGCACGATCACGCCTGCCGTCAGGTTGTCCAGGATGGTTTGCAGATTGGCGCGGGCGGCATCGACCTGGTCCATGCTGGTACTCACCGCCTGCCGCGCGTCGGCCAGTTGCTGCGTCATGTTGGCGAAGTCGCGCGTCAGGCCGCCCAGTTCATCTTTGGCGGCCAGCGCGACCTTGGGCGTCAGGTCGCCCGCGGCGACCTTGCTCACGCCATCGGCCAGCAGCAGCAGCGGTCGCACGATCTGGTTGCCCAGCACTACGGCCAGCAGCACCGCGCCAAACACCGCCAGGAACAGGCTCAATGTCAGGGTGCCGATATACATGCGCTTGAGTCCTTCGCGCGCCAGCGAACGCTCTTGGTATTCGCGGTAGGCCTGGGTCACGGCCAGCGCGTTGGAGACCAAGGCGGCGGGCAACGGCTGCGTAACCAGCAGGAAGCGCGGTTCGGCCAGCAGCGCAAATCCCGGATTGGGCACCAGCACCAGTACCTTGATGCGTGCGTCGCCCACGGTCGCGGTCGTGGCCTCGTCCAGGCCCTCGACCCAGGTCACCGAGCGCGCTCCGCGGGCGGTGCGGAACTGCTGCGCCGTCGGACGCTCGGAGGTGAGCTTGAAACGCGACTGGCTGGCTGCCGTGATCAACTGGCCGGAAGCCGAGAACAATCCGATGTCGCTGGCGCCGAGCTGATCGCGCAGGCGCTCCAGCGGCAAGGTGATCGCCGCATCCGACACGCCGGCCAACTGCGGCGCCGCCAGGCGGCCCTTGTTGGTCAGGTCGCCCGACAAGGTCTCCAGCGACACCCGCCCCAGGTTCAGCCCGGCGTCCAGCGCGCCTTCGACCTTGACGTCGAACCAGGATTCGATCGAGCGCGACACGAACTGGTAGGACACGACATAGATCAGCATGCCCGGCGCAAGCCCCGCCAGCGCAAACACCGCCGCCAGCTTGACCAGTAGCCGGCTGCCAAAGCGCCGCTTGCGCAGTCGCACCGCCAATCGCAGCCCAATCCAGGCAATGACCAGCAGCAGGACGCCAGCCACGACGACGTTGAGCCCGAACAGCAGCGCGTAATTGCGTTCATACAACTCCCGGTTATTGGTGGCCTGTGTCAGCAGGAACAGCAATACCAGGCCGATGGCTGCCATCGCGGCAATAGCCACGCCGACCGTCCAGGGCAGGCCGCGTGACTTGTGCGGCTGCGCGTGCGGCGCGTTGCCGGCCAGCGGGTCGGGGCCGCTCATCGGCTGCCTTCAGGCCCGAGTTGCTGGCTGGCGGTAACGCCCACCTTCCAGTCGGACTGGCCGAAAGCACCGATCTGGAACGGGCGCGGCAGCTGGCTCATGTCCAGCCCGAAGCGAAATTCCACCCGGTGCGTTGCATCGGCCTCGACAACGCTGGCATCGGCGATCTTCCAACTCGAAATACGCAGGATCGTGGTGAGCGCTTCCTGCATCGAATCAAAGCTGAGGTTCAATGCCAGGCCCAGGCTGTTGGGCGTCAAAGGCCCCGACGCGACATTAAGCCTCCAGCGGCGCGTGAGCGGCTGGTAGGCAAGACGCATATGGCGCTGGGCAGTAGCCACCTTCTTGTCGGCCCAGTACCAGCGGTGGCGCACCACGTCAGCCTCGGCCAGGAATACCATGGCTATGCCCTTGCCCAGCGCGTCTTGAACGGCATCGGGCAACTCCAGACGCACATTGGCGAACAGCACGATGCCCTCGGGCGAACGCTCCAGCCGCAACTGCACCACTTCGGTATCGGCTGGCACATCGACCGCGTGTGCCGGTGACACGAACAGACAACAGGCTGCGAGCCATAAGGCCAGCGCGTCAAGTCTGGCGCTTCTCCAGCAGTGCGTAAAAGAATCCGTCATGGTCACCGACCTGATTGTCCGGGACAGCCACGCCGTTTGCCGGCAATCGGGGCAGCAAATGACCGGGAGAAGCCAGCAAAGCGGCATCGGTGTTGTGTTCAACAAACGTTTGTATCTGGATGTCGCCTTCAACCCGGAACACCGAACAGGTGCAATACAGCAAACGGCCACCAACCCGCAACAGTGGCCACAGGCTCGCCAGAAGTCGGGCCTGCAGCGCCGCGAGCTGGTCCATATCGGAGGCGCGGCGTAACCACGGCACGTCCGGATGGCGCCGCACGATGCCCGACGCAGTGCAGGGAGCATCGAGCAAGATGGCATCGAAAGCCTCTGACTGCCACCAGGTCTGCGGCCGGGCTGCGTCGGCCACGACGACTTCGGCCTGCAGGCCCAGCCGTTCCAGTGTCTGGCGGATACGGGTGCAACGCGCGGAGTCGATTTCCAGCGCGGTCACCTGGCAATCGGCATGCTCGAGCAGATGCGCGGTCTTGCCGCCCGGTGCCGCGCAGGCGTCCAGCACCCGCAACGGCCCGACGCTGGGCAGGTCCCGCAATAACAGGGGCGCCGCCATCTGCGCGGCGGCATCCTGCACCGACACCAGGCCGGCATCGAAACCGGGAACGCGCGGTACCGGCATGGGACGCGCAAGCTGCACACCCACCTCGCCCACGGCGATGGCCTCGATGCCCTGTTGCGCCAGCGACGCCAGGTAGTCCGTGCGGCTGGTGCGGCGGATGTTGACGCGCAGGGTCATCGGCGCATGCGCACCGTCGGCCCGCAACACCTCCTGCCACTGCAGCGGATGGTCGTGGCGAACCCGGGCGATCCACCAATCGGGGTGGTTCCACTGCGCCACCGGGTCGCGATCGCCGTTCTCGACCAATGCGTCACGCTCGCGCAGGAAGCGGCGCAGGCAGGCGTTGATGAAACCGGCCTGCGCCTTCGTCGATGGTTGGCGTTTGGCAGCTTCGACTGCCTGGTTGACCAGCGTGAACGGTTCATACGGCGCGTTGCCCGGATTCCACGCCAGTGCCAGCACCACGCAGAGCAGCGCATCCGCCGGTGGCGGCGGCGGCCGCGCCGCCAGCTGGCGGCGCAGGTTGTCGGCGCGCGCCAGCGATCGCCAGACCTGGAACGACAAAGCCTGCACCGCCGGACGCAGCGCGGGCTCGACCTGTTCCAGCGCCGCAGTGCCGGAGCGCCCACCGCGCAGTGCCAGCAGGCATGCCGCTGTCACTTGCAAGAGGCGCCACAAGGGAATCGCGGCGGCAGGAGTCGGCGCCGAGGTCATAGGGGCAGCGCTGGCAGCGCGAATGGGACGGGATTCACAGCCGCGCGCCCGGCGTAAAACCAAACAGATAGGCCAGGATCGATGCCGGAAACTGGGCAATGGCCGCGTTGTAGGCCAGCATGGCCACGTTGTACCCGGCCTCGGCATCACGAACCGCCTGGGTGTTGTCTTCCCAGGTGCGACGGACACTCGCCTGAGCCGCGGACGCGTTGTCAGCCGCATCACCCAGGTAGCGCTCCCACACCGCATGCGCGGTTGCATACGCCGTCTGCAATGCAGCTACCCCATTGGCATCCAGTGGATGCTTGCCAGCGACCCGCAACGCCACCTCGAACTGGATGGCTGCCGCCTGCAACGCGGCACGGTTTGCGCTGCCCGCTGCGCCAGAGGTTGCGTCGGGCTCCGCCGGCAGTTGCGATTGTGACTGCGCCACCGCTTCGCCCATAAGCACCAATGACTGTGTCATGCGATGGTCCACCGCAGCAAACACGCTGATGACCTGCGCGCGCAAACGCACCAGGCGGTTGTAGGCCCCCAGCAACCAGCACACCACCACTGCCACCACCAGCCAGAGCACGATGCTGGTAGTCATGGCCCACCCCCGGGCTGTATGCCGGCCTTATGGCCGCGCCCGTCATGGCGGAGTAACAAAAAGAAACGCCCCAGGCACCGATTGACGGGACCTGGGGCGAGGGGGTGCAACACGGCCGAGTCTTACTCGGTCACGGTTCCCGCGCCCGAAGACGCTTCGCCTTCGGCAGAATCGCCCTCGGCCGTGGTGACTTCTTCGGTCTCGCCCGCGAGTTCGGCTGCTTCCGCTTCGGCGATGGCACGGCGCTCGGCGTCGTCCATGTTCTCGCGGACCTTGCGTGCCTCGTGGTACGCCATGCCGGTACCGGCCGGAATCAGGCGCCCGACTATGACGTTCTCTTTCAGGCCACGCAGTTCGTCGCGCTTGCCCATGATGGCGGCTTCCGTCAGCACACGGGTCGTTTCCTGGAACGACGCGGCGCTGATGAAGCTGTCGGTGGACAACGACGCCTTGGTGATGCCCAGCAGCAGATTGGTGAAGGTCGCGGGGATCTTGCCATCGCCGCGCAGCGCGTCGTTGGTGTTGAGCATCTCCGAGCGCTCCACCTGCTCGCCGCCGATGTAGTTCGAATCGCCCGGGTTGTCGACCACGACACGGCGCAGCATCTGGCGCACGATCACCTCGATGTGCTTGTCGTTGATCTTCACACCCTGCAGGCGGTACACATCCTGCACCTCGTCGACGATGTAACGTGCCAGTTCCTCGGAGCCCAGCAGGCGCAGGATGTCCTGCGGATCGGCCGGGCCGTCGACGACGCTCTCGCCCTTGTTGACCACCTGGCCCTCGTGCACCAGCATGTTTTTTTCCTTGGGCACCAGCTCTTCCCAGACCTTGCCCTCCGGATCGGTGATCTGCAGCCGGATCTTGCCCTTGGTTTCCTTGCCGTACGACACGGTGCCGGTCATCTCGGCCAGCAAGCCCTTGTCTTTCGGGGAACGTGCCTCGAACAGCTCGGCCACCCGCGGCAGACCGCCGGTGATGTCACGGGTCTTCTGGCCTTCGATCGGGATCCGGGCCAACACCTCACCAGGGCCCACGTCCTGGCCGTCGCGCACCTGGATCAGCGAACCGACCGGGAAGCCGATCGTCACCGAGTGGTCGGTGCCGGGGATCTTGACCTCGCTACCGTTGGCGTCGATCAGCTTGACCTGCGGGCGCACCACCTTGGCCGAGCCACGGCGTTTCGGATCGATGACCACCAACGTCGACAGACCAGTGACCTCGTCGAGTTGCTTGGCGACCGTGAGGCCTTCTTCCACATTCTCGAACGCCGCCTTGCCGGCAAACTCGGTGATGATGGGTCGGGTCAACGGATCCCAGTTGGCCAGGATGGTGCCGGCCTTGACGGTCTGATCGGCCTTCACGGCCAGGATCGCACCATACGGCACCTTGTGGCGCTCGCGCTCGCGGCCGTGTTCGTCATGAATGACGATTTCGCCGGACCGCGCAATGACCACCAGCTCCTTCTTGTTGTTGGTGACGTAACGCATCGTGGCGTTGAAGCCGATCGAGCCGTTGGACTTGGCTTCGACGCTCGATGCAATTGCCGCACGCGAGGCTGCACCACCGATGTGGAAGGTGCGCATCGTCAGCTGCGTGCCGGGTTCGCCGATCGACTGCGCGGCAATCACACCGACTGCTTCGCCATGGTTGATCAGCCCGCCACGACCCAGGTCGCGGCCGTAGCACTTGGCGCAGATGCCGAAACGGGTCTCACAGGTCAGCGCAGTGCGGACCTTGACTTCGTCCACGCCGACCAGTTCCAGCTCGTCGATCACGTCTTCGTCCAGCATGCCGCCGGCATTGACCAGGACCGAACGATTCTCCGGATGCACGATATCCTCGGCCGCAACACGACCCAGGATGCGGTCACGCAGCGACTCGATGACCTCGCCACCCTCGACGATGGCGCGCATGAATGAGCCATCCTGGGTGCCGCAGTCGAGCTCGGTGACGACCAGATCCTGCGTCACGTCCACCAGGCGGCGGGTGAGGTAACCCGAGTTGGCGGTCTTGAGCGCGGTGTCGGCCAGGCCTTTTCGTGCGCCGTGGGTCGAGATGAAGTACTGCAACACGTTCAGGCCTTCGCGGAAGTTCGCCGTGATCGGTGTCTCGATGATCGAGCCGTCGGGCTTGGCCATCAGGCCCCGCATTCCGGCCAGCTGGCGAATCTGGGCCGCAGAACCGCGGGCGCCGGAGTCGGCCATCATGTAGATCGAGTTGAACGACTCCTGGTCGACTTCATTGCCATGGCGGTCGATGGTCTTTTCCTTGGCCAACTGGGCCATCATGACCTTGGATACTTCGTCGCCGGCCTTGCCCCAGATGTCCACCACCTTGTTGTAGCGCTCACCGGAGGTCACCAGGCCGGAGGCGTATTGCTGGCCAATCTCCTTGACCTCCTTCTCGGCGCGTTCGATGATGCCGTGCTTCTCCTTGGGCACCAGCATGTCGTCGATGCAGATCGAGATGCCGGCCTTGGTCGCAAGGCGGAAACCATACTGCAGCAGCTTGTCGGCGAAGATGACGGTCTCCTTGAGACCACACTTGCGGAACGACACGTTGATCAGCTTGGAGATTTCCTTCTTCTTCAGGGCCTTGTTGATGTTCGCGAACGGCAGACCCTTGGGCAGGATTTCCGACAGCAAGGCGCGGCCCGCGGTGGTTTCCCACAGCTTGGTCGAGGGCACCAGCTCGCCGGTCTCCTTGTCCTTGGCATATTCCGTCAGGCGCACGTTGATACGCGCAGTCAGCTCGACCTCGCCCGCATCAAAGGCGCGCTGCACTTCACCGGTGTCGGAGAAGATCAGACCCTCGCCCTTGCCCGCCCACACGCACCCGGTTTTCGCCGGCGGTCGCGAGGACGAGTTCGAGCTGCGCACCCAGGGCAAGAGCTACGTGGAGATCGCCGCATCAGGCGGCGGGATCCTGGCCAGCGTGCGCGGCGTGCGTGCTGCGTCGGCCGAGCGGCTGCTGGATCTGCTGCTCGCGCGTCTGGAGCGCTTCGTCGACCTGGGCACCACGACCGTGGAAGCCAAGAGCGGCTACGGTCTGTCGCTGGAGGCCGAGCTGAAGTCGCTGCGCGTGCTCGCCGCCGCGCGTGCCGCGGGGACCGTCGATCTCGCGCCGACATTCCTGGGCGCGCACGAGTTCCCCGAGGACTACCGCTCGCGCCGTTCGGACTTTGTCGAGCTGTTGTGCGACGAATGGCTGCCGCGGGTCGCGCAGGAGCGACTGG
>JANNKH010000117.1:0-108279 GCA_031396205.1 Rhodoferax sp. | reverse complement strand
GCCACCACGCCCGCGCACACGCTGGGCAAACCGCACTGGTTGCCATGGGTGATCGAGGAACAGCGCGCCACGCGCGAAACGGTTGCGCTGTACGACCTGAGTTCATTTTCCAAGCTGCAGTTGCAGGGCCACGGCGCGCTGGCGGTGCTGCAGCGCCTGTGTGCCAATGAGATCGACATACCTGTCGACAAGATGGTCTACACCGCGATGCTCAACGAACGCGGCGGCTTCGAAAGCGACCTGACCATCATCCGCCAGAAGCCCGATCGCTTTGGCGACCGCTTCCTGATCGTCACCGGCTCAGGCCAGACGACCCGCGACTTCGACTGGATCTCGCGCCATATCGAGCCGACCGAACACGCCATCCTGACCGACCTGTCGGCGCTGTACTGCGTGCTGTCGATCATGGGCCCGAATGCCGATGCGCTGCTGGCCCGCGTCAGCGGCGACGCGTTTGGCGCCAATCCATTGCCGTTCTCGTGGACCCGCTTGATCGACCTCGGCTTTGCCCGGGTGCGCGCCGCCCGCATGAGCTATGTTGGCGGTCCCGGCTATGAGTTGTACGTGCCGGTCGAAATGACACGCCATGTGTATCAAAGCCTGCGGCAGGCAGGCGCCGATCTGGGCCTGGTCGATGCCGGCTATTACGCGCTGGACGCCCTGCGCATCGAGATGAACCGGCGGGCCTGGGGCGCCGAGATCGGCCCGGACGAAACGCCATTCGAGGCCGGCATGATGTTCGCCGTCAGGCTGGACAAGGCGACTCCTTTCATCGGCCAACAGGCGCTATGCCGGCAACTACGACAGCCGCTACGCAAGAAGCTGGTGCGCGTCGTGTTGGACGACGCGGCGGCGTATGCATGGGGTGGCGAGCCGATTCTTCTGGACGGTCGATCCGTCGGAGAGCTGTCGTCGGTCGGGTGGAGCCCTCGGGCTGCTGCCTGCGTGGGCCTGGGCTATGTACGGGGCGAGGCTGCGCAGCTGGAACTGCACGGCGTTCCGGCCCAGGTCGAACTCTGGGGTGAGCAGATAGGAGCAAGGCTGTTCGAGCTGTGATGCCGAGCGGCAGTGTGCCGGCGACACACGATCGCTACAGGCCGTATTGCCAGATCAGGCCATACGACAGGCTGGCCCACATTAACAGGAACAGCGGCGTGCCAACCCGCACGAAGTCAGTGAAGCGGTAACCACCGGCGTTCATCACCAGCAGGTTGGTCTGGTAACCCATCGGCGTGACGTAGCACAGGTTGCAGCCGAACAACACGGCCAGCACGAACGGCTCGGCCGGCACGCCCAGCGAGCGCGCCAGCTCCACCCCGAGCGGGGTGCCGATCGCCGCCGCGGCATTGTTGGACACGAAATTCGTCAGCAGCCCCATCAGACCCATCAACAGCACCAGCAGCCAGGTCGGGCCCAGCGCACCCGACAAGCCGGCCAACTGGTGCGCGGCCCACGCGGTTGCGCCGGTCACGCTCAGCGCATCACCCAGCGCCAGACTCGACGCCACCAGCAAGATGACTTTGACCGATAGCGAATGCGACACGTCCTCCCACGACAGGCAACGCGCCAACAACAGCACGAACACACCGGCCAGCGCGGCCAGTGCGATCGGCAGCGCCTTGGTTGCGGCCAGCAGCACCACCGCGGCCATCACGACCAGCGCGATCCAGGCCTTGTCCTGACGCGGCAGCATGTAACGTGCGTCCAGCAACAGGCCATACCCGTCGCGCTGAACCTTGGCGATGTCCTCGTTTTTGCCCTGCAGCAACAGGATGTCGCCGCCGCGGATGGTGCGGTCGGCCAGGCTCTGGCGCTCCCAGGTACCGGGTTTGGTGCGCGGGCGCAAGCCCACGACGATGACACCATAGTGCTCGGCCAGCCGCTCCTGGCGCACCGTGCGACGCACCAGCGGCGATTCGTTGACGACCACCAGCTGTGCCACAACCGCCGATGGGACGGCTTCGGCAGGCTTTGCGGAGGTTTCCATGTCTCTGTCCCTGTTGCTGCCCCCGCCGTCGTTCTCGATCTTGGCTTTGCCGGGCGACCGGCCCTGCACGGCATCCTCGCGCAGGCTGTGCAATGGCGCGTCGAGGGTCGCCTCCAGGTCCTTGAGGTCGCGCGCGGTTCCCTGTACCACGAGCGTGTCGCCGGCCCGCAGCGTGACCGAGGGCAGCTTGACGATGGCCAGCCTGTTGCGCCGCAACTCGACCAGTTGCAGCCGGTGCGCGCTGGCGCCAAAGGCCTCGCTGAGCGTCTGACCCTCGAACAAACTTCCTTCGGTGATGCTGAGTTCGGCGTCGAACACCTGCTCCGACAGCTCCTCCGAGCGCGGCTGTACATGCGCCAACAGCCGTGGCGCGGCCAGCCACAGGTACAACAATGCCGGCACCGCGGCCGCCGCAACGATGCCGGTGAAGCTGAACATGCCCAGACCGGTAACGCCCAGGCCGGCGGCCAGCGCCACCACGATCAGGTTGGTCGAGGTGCCGATCGTCGTGGCCATGCCGCCGATCAGTACCGCGTAGTTCATCGGCAACAGCATCGCGCCGGCCGACACCCGCGCCCGCGCGGCCGCCGCCAGGATCAACGGGATCAGCAACACCACCAACGGGGTGTCGTTGATCAGGCCGCTGACACCGGCTGCGCCCAGCAGTACCGCCAGCAGTGCGAGCCTGGGCCTTTGTGTCACCCAGCCCGACAAGCGTCGCGCAGCGGGCTCCAAAGCGCCGGTCACCACCAGCGCATTGCCCAGTACCATCAGCGCACAGATCGCCACCAAAGCGGGATGGCCCAGCCCGGCTAAGAACCGCAACGGGTCGACCAGCCCGTCCACGCCGGCCAGCGGCGCCAGCACGAACCCCAGCGGAATGAGCGCCAGCACGGCCAGGCTCACCGTCGCAACCGGCCAGCGGTCCCAGATGAACACCGCGAAAACCGTGACCGCAAACCCCAACATGGCCATGCCGTGCGGCGTCAGCTGCGCCTGTTGCAGCGCAACCGCGGCAGTGTTCATGGCTGACTTGCCGGGCGGCAGGCGTTGGCGGGTCGCAGGTTCAGCATGGCATGGACGGTTCGTGGGAAAGCAGCCATGATGCCATCGGTATTCGGCATCGCCGCAGGAGCAACGGCCGGTCGCGGGTAGGACCCTTTGCCGCCGCGGCGTCCCCGGCCTTGGGTCGGGCGTGCGGCGGCATGGCAAGGCCGCCGCCCCGATTACCGTTCAGCGCCGGCGCCAAGCCTGTGTCCGGCGCTCCAGCCTGCGGGTGATCAGCAGGTGCGCGATCTTCACGCTGGCTGACGTGGCAACGATGGCCACTGCCATCGCCGCCGCTGCGGCGGTGAAGCCGGACTCGTCCATGTTGATGATGGTCACGGCAGCCAGCTTGGTGTCGGTGGAGTACAGGAAGATCACCGCCGATACGGTGGTCATGGCGTTGACGAACAGGTAGATGCTGATGTCGAGCACCGCCGGCAGGCATACCGGTATCGAGACGCGGGTCATGGTGCGCAACAGCGACACCCTGAGCGAGGCCGACACCGCCTCGAATTCATGGTCCAATTGCTTGAGCGCAGTGGTCGCAGTCAGGTGGCTGACGGTGTAGAAGTGGGTGACCGAGTTGACCACCAGGATCGCCATCGTGGCATAGATGAATCCTAACGGGTTGCCCTTGGCGTTGAAGAAGAAGATGTAGGCCAGGCCCAGCACCAGACCGGGAACCGCCATTGGCAGCATGGCCATGAACTGCGCAATCGCGCGGCCGAAGGCGAAAGTGCGTGTCTTCTCGAGCAGGTAGGCGCCGACAAAAATGACCAGTGTGCCTATGGCCGCGGTCCAGGCTGCCATCTGGACCGAGTTGGTGTAGGCCGACCAGCCATCGGTATCGAATTCGCCAAAGGCGTAGTTCTTGAGCGTGAGCGCCAGGTTGTATGGCCAGCGCGTGACAAAAGAGGCCCATACCGCCATGGCCAGCAATACGAAGATCAGGCCGCCGATGACTGCGCAAAAAATGAGCAAGCCGTTATCGCGACCCCTATCGGGCTTGGGGATCAGCGGCACGGCACGGGCCGACAGCAGGGCCACCTGGCGCCGCTGGATGATGCGATCGGCCATGAAGGCGACAACAGCCGGGATCAGCAGCACAAAGCCAACCACCGCGCCCATCTCGAAATTCTGCTGCCCGATCACCTGCTTGAAGATGTCGGTGGCCAGCACGTTGAAGCGCCCGCCAATCACCTTGGCGATACCGAAGTCGGTCATCACCAGCGTGAACACCACAAAGCCGGCGCTGATGACACCGTACTTGGCTCCCGGCAACGTGACGGTAAAAAACACCCGCGTCTTGGATGCGCCCAGTGCATCAGCGGCCTCGTACAGCCGCGAATCGGCCAGCGACAAGGCCGCCAGCAGGATCATCAGCGCGTGCGGGAAGCAGTAGAACACCTGTGAGATCACGATGCCGATCGGACCGTAGATCTGGGCGCCCAACATCCATTCCTTGAGGAAGCCCTGGTTGCCGAAAAGGTAGATCAGCGAGATCGCCGGCAACAGCGAGGGCGCCAGGATCGGGATCAGCGCCAGCGCCTGGAACATGCCCTTCCAGCGCATGCAACTGCGCTGCAGCGCGTACGCATAGGTGAAGGCCAACGGCAGCACAATGGCGGTGGACAGCAGCGCGATGAACAGGCTGTTCCAGACCGAGGCGAACAGCGCGGGCGTCGAGAAGTACTGGATGTAGTTCGCCAGACCGACAAAATCGCCGTTCTGGTTCTGGAAACTCTTGGACAGCAGCCACCACAACGGCAGTATCAATGTCAGGCTCAGCCAGCCGATCATCAGGCAGATGCCGCCACGCATCAGCCAATCGTCGCGGTCGAGCCGACGCCGGGTGGGCGGGATGTTGGCCGCCGCGCTTGCAAGCGCCTGTGTCACGGCTGTTTGGGCGCGCCCGGGAACACCCGGATGCGCTCGCTGGGCAGGCCGACCAGCATTTCCATCCCTTCGGCGATGGCCAGGTCGCGTACCGTGTTGATGGAGAAATCGGCCAGCAGTGCCGGCTTGTCATTGCCGTTGAGGGCCAGGCCGACCCGGCAGAACGACCCCAGGAATTCCATCTCGGTCACCCGTACTGCAAAGGTATTTTCAGCCTTGGCGTCGACGTTGCGCACCACCACGTCTTCCGGGCGGATGGCCAGGGTGACGTCGCTGCCCGGTCCGGGCTTGATATCGAGGTCGCAACTCAGGTCCATCGCGCCGTAGCGTACCAGGCCCGGCCTGACGACCACACCGTGCAGCAGGTTGGTTTTGCCGACGAAATCGGCAACAAACGCGCTGCTGGGCGTGCGATAGACCTCCAGCGGCGTGCCGACCTGTTCGATCACACCTTGGTTCATGACCACGATGCGATCTGCCATGGTCAGTGCTTCTTCCTGGTCGTGCGTGACCATGATGGTGGTCACGCCCAGGCGCTTGTGCAGATGGCGAATTTCCAGCCGCAGGTAGGCGCGCACCCGCGCGTCCAGTGCACTGAGTGGCTCGTCGAGCAGCAACAGGCCCGGGGACAGGGCCAGCGCCCGCGCCAGCGCCACGCGTTGCTGCATGCCGCCCGATAGTTGGGCCGGGTATTTGGGGCCGGAATCGGGCAGGCCGACCAGGCGCAGCAGGTCCGCCACGCGGGTGGCGATCTCGACCTTGGGCAGGCGCCGGCTGACCAGCCCGTATCCGACGTTGTCGGCGACCGTCAGATTGGGAAACAGCGCATAGGACTGGAACACGATGCCGAAATCGCGCTGCGACGCCGGCAGATTGGATATTTCCTTGTCGGCCTGGAAGATCCGGCCCGAGGTCTGGATGTCGAGCCCGGCAACGGCGCGCAGCAAGGTGGTCTTGCCACAGCCGGAGGGGCCCAGGAAGCAGACGAACTCGCCGGGAAAGACCTCCAGCGAGATGTCCTTGAGAGCCCAGAAATTGCCGAACTGCTTCTTGAGCCGCTCGATCCGCAGGTAAGGCGATACTGCCGTTTCGGTGGCTGGAGGTTTCATGGTCGCGCTCGGACTGCAACGCCCGGTACGACCGGGCGTTGCACCTGTCGGGTTAGGTTTCGATAGGCGGAGGGCTCAGCTTTTTGGAGCTGACTTGCCGTCGTAGCGCTTGGTCCATTCGGCCAGGATCCTGGCGCGGTCGGCACCCATCTTGGACAGGTCGATCTTCACCATCGCCGCGTCTGCGCTAGGCGGATAGTTTGGCGGCGCCGGATTCATGCCGGGGTATCCGACGATGGCGTAGTGCTTGCCGTACATCTCATAGGCGCCCTTGCTGATTGCAAAGTCGGCCAGCTTCTGCGCTGCTGCCATGCTCTTGGTGCCCTTGACGATGGCCGTGGCTTCCATGTCCCACGGTGCGCCCTCCTTGGCCAGGATGATGTCGATCGGCGCGCCGCCGGTTTTTTCTTTCGCGCCGCGCATGTCAAAGCCGATGCCGATCACGCGCTCGCCCTTGGCGGCCTGCACGCACGGAGCCGAGCCGGAATGGGTGTAGACCGCGACGTTCTGGTGCAGCTTGTCCATGAACTCCCAGCCGGCTTTTTCCCCCATGATCTGCAGCCATGCATAGACCGCCTGGTAACCCGTGCCCGAGGATGCCGGATTCGGCATCACGATCGCATCTTTGTACACCGGGTTGGTCAGGTCGGACCAGGACGCCGGCTTGGGCAGATTTTTCTTGCCGCCTTCGATCGTGTTGAAACACATCACCGCCAGCCAGGCATCCATGCCGGTCCACATGGCCGGGTTCTTGTCGCTCCTGAACGCGGGCTTGATCTGGTCCGCCCCCTTGGGGGTGTAGCCCTGCAGCATGCCCATTGAGTCAAACAAGGCGATGCTCGATGCACCCAGGCCCCAGATCACGTCGGCGCGGGGATTGTCCTTTTCAGCCAGCAGGCGTGCGGTGATGACACCGGTGGAGTCGCGTACCCAGGCGATCTCGACGTCGTTATGGGCCGCTTCGAACGCCTGTTTGTAGGAGCCCAACTGGTCATTCTCGAGCGCGGTGTAGACCGTGAGTTTGGTTTTCTGGGCCAGTGCAGGAACGGCCAAGAGCGCGGTAACCGCAATAGCCGCCGCGCCTTGCAGCAACTTGCGGACGGTGGGTTTGAACATGGTGAGAACTCCTTTTCCAGTTGGATCGATGGTTCCCGGGCAAGCCGGCACGGGTTACACACTGTATGAACAGTCGGTGACAAGGGCGTTACACAATCCGCCCCAGGGTCAGTGTCAGGCCGTTAAAACAGATTGTCAACAATTTACAAAAAACAGTTTACACGGGTCGCCAACGACAGTCGACTGCGCTTGTCGCGCCATCAGCATACGCGCGTGCGCGCGGGCCGCAGGCAGGATTTACCCGTAGACCCGCGTTGGCTGTTACTGCGTTTTTCCCTTGTGCGCCTGCTGCAGGCAGGCCTGAAACACCCGCGCGGCGCGCGAGGGCTCCGGCGATCGCCGTACGATGGCCAGGAACTGGCATAGGTAACGAAAAAGCGCGGGTTGCAGCGGGCGCATGAGCTGCCGTCGCACAAATCCGGCCGCGTAGTGGTCCGGCAGAAAACCCAGGAAGCGTCCCGACAAGACCAGGGTCGCAATGGCTTCCTGGTCGAAAGCGGTGGCCTGGCGGGTCAGCCGCATCTGCTGGCTGATTTCCATGTTGGGTGAGTGGTAGCCCAGGCCGGCGAATCGGTGCGGTGCCAGCGCATCCCAGTCCAGGCCGCTGTCGTCGTCGCCAAACAGCGCGTGCGTGGCGCCGCAATACAGCAGCATGGTTTCGTCGAACAGCGTGTCATAGACCAGGCTGTCCGAGCTGCGGTGGCCCGGAATGACGCCGACCTGAAACCGGCCATCGATGACACCGCGCTCGATCGCGTTGATGGGCGCCACATGCAGGTTCAGCGCAACATCGGGCGCCTGGTCGCAGAACAGCGCAATCGCCGCGCCGATATGGGCTTCGGGATTGGTCGCGGTCTTGTCGAACACTGCCACGTGGAGTTCCCCGCCCAGGCGCCGATGGATCCCGTCCACGCTGGCACGAAAAGCCTCGGTCGACGCCAACAGGCGCAGGGTCTCGGCGTAGATTTGCTCACCTTCGGCGGTGAGCGAGAAACCACCACGACCGCGCCGGCACAGCGTCATGGCCAGCCGCACTTCGAGGTCCTTGACATGGCGGCTGATGGTCGACGTACCGATATTGAGCTCGAGTTCGGCCGCCGCCATGCCGCCGCAGTCCACAACCGTCTTGAACACCCGTAGCAGGCGCAGGTCCATGTCGCCGAACTGGCCCAGGACTGCGTGGCTCTTTACTTGCATATGCTGGCAACTGAATGGTGATATTTAGGCATTCATAAGAGTAACAGAGGGGCCACAATCCGCTTTTCCCCACCGTTTCGTGTCTGCCAACCGCCGGAGAAACCACCATGAACCTGAACGACGCCCACCATCTGTCGCCCGCCGTGCGCCTTGATGCCGCCTGGCTGGAGCCGCACTGGATGCCCTATACCGGCAACCGCAATTTCAAGTCCAACCCGCGCATGATCGTCAGTGCCGAAGGCTGTTATTACACTGACAGCAATGGCCGCAAGATCCTGGATGGCCTGTCGGGCCTGTGGTGCTGCGGCCTAGGCCACGCGCGGCGCGAGATCATCGAGGCGGTAAGCCGCCAGGTCGCGACGCTGGACTATTCGCCGGCATTCCAGTATGGCCACCCGCTGTCGTTCGAGCTGGCCAACAAGATCAAGGAACTCACGCCCGAGGGGCTGGACTATGTGTTCTTTACCGGATCGGGTTCGGAGAGCGCCGATACCTCGCTCAAGATGGCGCGCGCCTACTGGCGCACCAAGGGCCAGGCCAGCAAAACCCGCTTCATCGGGCGCGAGAAGGGTTATCACGGCGTGAACTTCGGCGGCATCTCGGTGGGCGGCATCGTGGCCAACCGCAAGGCCTTTGGTCAGGCGATCGAGGCCGACCACCTGCCGCACACCCTGCTGGCAGGCAACGAGTTCTCCCGCGGCATGCCCGCTACCGGCGTCGAACTGGCGAACGAATTGCTCAAGGTGATTGCGCTGCACGATGCATCCAATATCGCGGCGGTCATCGTCGAGCCGTTCTCGGGTTCAGCCGGCGTCATCATCCCGCCGGTGGGCTATCTGCAGCGCTTGCGCGAGATCTGCACGGCCAACAACATCCTGCTGATATTCGATGAGGTCATCACCGGCTTTGGCCGCGCCGGCGCCTACACCGGTTCCGAAGCTTTTGGCGTCACGCCCGACATCCTGAACATTGCCAAACAGGTGACCAACGGCGCCCAGCCGCTGGGTGCGGTGGTGGCCAAGAAGGATATCTATGACACCTTCATGGCGGCCGGTGGCCCCGACTACATGCTGGAGTTCGTCCACGGCTACACCTACTCCGCGCACCCTGTGGCCTGCGCCGCCGGAGTGGCCGCGCTGGACGTGCTGGTGAAGGAAGACATGATCGGCCGCGTCAAGGGCCTGGCGCCGTATTTCGAGCAGGCGGTGCACAGCCTCAAGGGCGTGAAGTACGTCACCGACATCCGCAACTACGGCCTGGCGGCAGGTTTCACCATCGACGCAGTGCCCGGTGAGCCCGGCAAGCGTCCGTACCAGATCGCGATGAAATGCCTGGAAAAAGGTTTCTATGTGCGCTACGGTGGCGACACGATCCAGCTCGCACCGCCGTTCATCATCGAGAAATCCGAGATCGACAGCCTGATCAACGCGCTGGGCGATGCGCTACGCGAGACGGCCTGACGCTCGACCATTGCCTTGATCCGAACCATACCGGCACGATCGCCACGCACTACGCATCGTTCACGCTGAGCCTGGCCTGTGCCAGGCGCATCGACGGGGCAAATCGCCCTTTCGTGCGCACGACCGGATCGGCGCTGTGACCATCCAGAAACCTAGCCAACCACGGGACCCACCATGTACAACGACCCCTTCCTGCAAATGTCCGGCACCAATGCCACCACCATGCCCACCATCGGCCATCTGATCGATGGCAAACTAGTGGCAGGCGGCAGCCGCTCCCAGGACGTGTTCAACCCGGCCACCGGCAAAGCTGAAAAACGCCTGCTGCTGGCCGACGCCGCCACGCTGGAGCTGGCGATCGCCTCAAGCCAGGCTGCGTATCCGGCCTGGCGAGCCACACCGCCGCTCAAGCGCGCCCGCGTGATGTCCAAGCTCAAGCAGTTGCTGGAAGAAAACGCCGATCAGCTGTGTGCCTTGCTCACCGCCGAGCACGGCAAGGTGGTCGGCGATGCGATGGGCGAGCTGCAGCGCGGCATCGAGAACGTCGAGTTCGCCAGCTACGCACCCCAGCTGCTCAAGGGCGAACACAGCAAGAACGTCGGCCCCTCGATCGATTCATGGAGCGAATTCCAGCCGCTTGGCGTGACGGCCGGCATCACGCCATTCAATTTTCCGATCATGGTACCGCTGTGGATGTGGCCGATGGCCGTGGTCTGCGGCAACTGCTTTATCTTGAAGCCTTCCGAGCGCGATCCGTCCAGCGCGTTGATGGTCGCGCAGTTGGCGTTGGAAGCCGGCCTGCCGCCCGGCGTACTCAATGTCGTCAATGGCGACAAGGAGGCCGTTGACGCGCTGCTGAGCGACAAACGCATTGCCGCCATCAGCTTTGTCGGCTCCACGCCGATCGCCGAGTATGTCTATGCCACGGGCTGCGCCAACGGCAAGCGGGTGCAAGCACTAGGCGGCGCGAAGAACCACGCGGTCGTGATGCCCGACGCAGACGTGCCCAACGCCGTCAGCGCGATGATGGGCGCGGCGTACGGCTCCTGTGGCGAGCGCTGCATGGCCGTGCCGCTGATTGTGGCGGTGGGGGACGCGACCGCCGACGCGATGATCGCCGGCCTGAAGACCGAGATCGCCAAGATGAAGGTCGGCCCCGGCAAGGACGCGTCCAATGACATGGGCCCCTTGGTCACCAAGCCGCACTTCGAAAAGGTAATGGGCTATGTGGAGCAGGGCGTCAAGGAAGGCGCCAAACTCTTGGTTGACGGCCGCGGCGTCAAGGTGCCTGCCGGCCATGAAGAGGGTTACTTCCTCGGTCCCTGCCTGTTCGACGATGTCAAACCCGGCATGTCGATCTACCAGGAGTAGATCTACGGCCCGGTGCTCGGCATCGTGCGCGTCAAGACCCTGCAGGAGGCGATGGACCTGATCGACAGGCACGAATACGGCAACGGTACCTGCATCTTCACCCGCGACGGCGAGGCGGCACGCTACTTCAGCGACAACATCCTGGTGGGCATGGTTGGCGTCAACGTGCCACTGCCGGTGCCGGTGGCCTACCACTCATTCGGTGGCTGGAAACGTTCGTTATTCGGGGATCTGCACGCGTATGGGCCGGATGCGGTGCGGTTTTATACCAAGCGCAAGACGATTACGCAGCGCTGGCCGTCCGCGGGGGTGCGGGAGGGGGCGGTGTTCAGCTTTCCGAGCAACCGTTGATCATTGGGCCGCCGGCAATTGCAATCGTTCGCGCCTCGCCGGTGCCGTCCAGCGTCTGGGCCGCTGCGCGGGTCAGGGCCTGGCTCAGCGCGTCGAGCAGGTCCGAAGCCAGGTTCCAGCAATGCCAGTACAACTTGACTGGCAGCGCCTTGGACGGCGCCAGGTTGACCAGTTCACCGCTGGCGAGCTGATGCCGCACATGCAGTTCAGGTACCACGCTTGCGCCCCAACCTGCCAGCACCGCACGTATCTGGCCCTGCGAACTCGGCACGAACCGCTGCCGTAGCGCCACGTGTTTCAGGCCGCAGGCGCGCTGGACGAATTGCGCCTGCAAATCGTCCTTGCGGTTGAAGGCGACGAATGGCATTTGCCGGAAGTTGTGCTCGGTCAGGCCGTGAGGACAATGCGCTTGCGCAAATGACGGGCTTGCCACGGCCACATAGCGCATCACGCCGAGGGAGGCCATCTTGCAGCCGCGCAGCGGTTGATCCAGCGTTGTCACGCAGCCCAGCACGTGGCCTTCACGTAACCAGACATGGGTGAAGTCCTGGTCGTCGGCAATGATCTCCAGCGGCAACCCGTCGATGACCAGGCTGGACAAGGCAGGCAGCGCCCAGGTGGCGATGCTGTCGGCGTTGATCGCGATGGAGATGCGCTCGAGTTCATGGGCGGCGTGTGCGCCCGGCGCCAGATCATGCAGGTCGCGTTCGAGGTCGACCCGCAGCAAGCGCAGTTGCAAGGCATGTTTGAGCAGTAGTAGACCGGCGCTGGTGGGTTTGAGGGGTCGGTTGCGCACGATCAACACGGTCCCGACCTGGGCTTCCAGTGTTCTCAGCCGCTGGGAGATCGCTGACTGCGTGATCGACAGGCGCACCGCCGCCTTCTCGAAGCCGCCCTCTTCGACGATCGCGACCAGGCATTCCAGGGCATGGGGGTCAATGGTTGTCATGGGCTGGTGGCATTGCGCATCAACTGGGAATATTGGCGAGACACGCATTCGTTCGGTCGCGTTTCGGTAATCGGCATCGGGGTGGAACTCATGATCTGTTGCAATTTGCCCGATTTGAGGGCGGACAAGGGCTACGTTTTTTTCGCCAGCCTGCAGCTTGGGCTAGGATGTGAAGTTCCATTGCCACAGTTTCCCTGCTCCATGAAGACAAAGCATTCGACCCTCTGCATGCATCGCTATTTGCTGCCGTCCCTGTTGGGCTGTGTTATCGGCCTGACCGGGTTGCCCGTGCTGGCACAAAGCGGCAACAAGGCCTCCGGCTATTATGAAGATGCGCTGACCCGGTATGAAAAGAAAGATATTCCGGGAGCGATCATCCAGCTGAAGAATGCGCTGCAGATCGATCCGAACAATTTGCCGGTGCAGTTGCTTCTTGGCAAAGCCCTGATGCTCAACGGCGAAGTCGCGGCAGCCGAGGTAGCCTTCAATGAAGCGTTGCGGCTGGGAGTCAATCGGGCTGAGGTCGTGGTGCAGTTGGGGCAGGCCTATGTGGCGCAAGGTAAGCACAGGCTGGTACTTGAGAACAAGGCTTTCCTGTCTGCCGGCCTGCCGCCAGGAATTCAACTGGATTTGCACCTGCTTCGGGCAAAGGTGCATACGGACTTGGGTGATCCTGCGCTGGCGTTGCGGTCCATTGATGAGGCCAGGGCAATCGACAGCCGCAATGTGGGGGTCTGGCTGACCGAAATCCCCGTGCGTATCCGGGCACGACAGCTCAAGGAAGCCCATATTGCTGCAGACACCGCGCTGCGCTTGATGCCCGGCTCGGCAGAGGCCCTCTATCAAAAAGGCGCCATCGCACATGTGCAAGGTGACCTGCGGGCGGCTGGTGCGGCATACGACCGCGCGTTGCAGGCAGACAAGACTCACGTCGAAGCGAGGGTGGCACGAATCGGCATTGCGCTGGACCAAGGCCGCTTCACCGATGCCGCCAAGGATGTGGCCGAACTAAATACAGTGGCGCCCAATGAACCACGCGGCGCCTACATGAAGGCCCTGCTGGCCGAGCGCGATGGTGACATGGCTACGTCATTGGCTTCGCTCAAGCGAGTGACGGAATTGCTCGATCCTGTACCGATCGACTTCATCCGGTTTCGTCCTCAACTGCTGATGCTTAACGGACT
This sequence comes from Rhodoferax sp., assembly GCA_031396205.1. GTDB lineage: Bacteria > Pseudomonadota > Gammaproteobacteria > Burkholderiales > Burkholderiaceae_C > CAISIP01. Next base: position 94,612 of record JANNKH010000117.1, on the reverse strand, counting down.
GTCTCATTTTGGTCTGAATCAAAATGAAAAGGCCAAGCAGTATCTTGAAGCGTTTCATCGGGTGCAAAACAACAGCCCCGTATCCAAGCTGTTAGCGCGTATTTATTTGACCGATGGCAATGCAGCGCAGGCGGTCAGTGTGCTGGACCCCTATCTCAAGGTGCAACCGGGGGACGGTCAGGCGCTCACGCTGATGGCCGCCGCACACATGGCGCAAGGACGCAATGCCAAAGCGACTGCGCTGATGCAGGAGGCGCTAAAGACCCAGGACAAGCCGGAGTTTCGTACCGCACTGGGTCTGAGCCTGGTTGGTGACGGACAGGCGGCAAGTGGGCAGGCGGAACTGGAAGCGGCGTTCAAGAAGGATCCGCAGCAAATCCACGCTGCGATTGCCCTGGTGCAGCTGTACTTGCGCGGCACACAGGCGCGCCTGGCGGTGCCGGTGGCAGAGCATCTGGTCAAGACGTATCCCAAGAGCGCGCAGTATCACAACATGCTGGGTATGGCACTGGGTCAGTCGGGCAATATCGCAGCGGCGCGTGGTGCGTTCGAGAAAGCCATTGCGCTCGATGACAAGCTGGTACAGGCAAAACTGAACATGGCGCGGTTGGAGATTGCGACCAAGTCGTATGACGCTGCGGCGAAGCGGCTGGAAGGGCTGCTCAAGCTGGATGCCAAGAGCGGAGAGGCCATGGTCGAGCTGGCGATCATGGCCGATCGCAACGGCAAGAAAATCGAGGCACAGCGGTGGCTGGAGAAGGCCCGCGACAGCGCCGGTCCGCGGGATCAGCGCTGGGATCTGGAACTGGTGGATTTTCATTTGCGGTATGGCGAGCCCGGTCCCGCACTGGATGCCGCAAAAGCCGCGTCGGCCAAGACGCCGGATGATCTGCGGGTATTGCTGGCCTACAGCCGCGCCGCGCTCGCCAATGGGGATACCGTCGGCGCCAAAAGTACGCTCACCAGCGCGACCCGGTATGCGGAATACGACGCCCCGATGCAAGTTCAGATTGCCGGTTTGCAGCTGTCCGCAAAGAACCTTGCTGGGGCCGCCTATAGCCTGGAGAAAGCGCTGTCGAGCCGACCGGGATTCCTTCCAGCGCTTGCGCTGATGGCCGAGGTAGAGTTGCTCCAGGGCGAAACTGCGAAGGCTGAAAAGCGTGCCAGAGATATCCTTGCGTTGAACCCCAAGCTGGCTGTGGGCCATACCTTGCTGGGCGATGTCGCCATGGCCAGGGGTCAGGCGCCGACTGCAATCGAATCTTACCGGCGCGCGTATCAAACCGAACCTGTTACCGCAACTGTGCTGCGGTTGTTTCGTGCGTTGGCCGGGCAGGATGGCGGCAAGCCGGCTTTGCAGTTAGCGGAACAATGGCTAAAGAAGAACCCTGGGGATTTGCAGGTTCACAAGGCGTTGGCCGACGGTGAGGCGCGCGCAGGCAATTTCTCCGCTGCCAAGGGCGCCTACCTGGCGGCACTCAAACTGAAGCCGGGCGACGCAGAAGCGCTCAACAACCTGGCGAATGTGCAGCTACGACTGAAGGATCCTGGGGCCATCAAGACAGCCGAAGCCGCGCTGATTAGCGCGCCGGGTAATGCCGCGATCACCGATACCCTGGCCTGGGCATTGTTCCAGAACGGCCAGTCCGAACGCGCACTGCAATTGCTGCGCGATGCGCGATTGCGCCAGCCAGGCAATCCGGAGATCCGATACCACCTTGCCGCAGTGCTGGCCCATACCGGGCGCAAGAATGAAGCGCGTGATGAGCTGGACGCGGCCCTGAAGCTCGGCGGCGATTTTGAAAGCAGTGCGGAGGCGCGCAAGCTGCGCACGACCCTGCCCTGAATTGACCGACCGGCTGTTGTATTGGCTGCTGGTTCAATCGGCTTGCGGCGCTAGACATTCGGTCCACAATAAGCATTGATGCAGCACGATTTGCCTCCATGTTCTGGCGGCGCGCAGGCCAACACCGTACACCCATGCCAATACCGGACAGCGAGACGGTGGTTCCGATGCCGAAGCGCGATCCGCCGGCCCATGTCATGTGTGGCATCCGGTGACGCACAAGGGTTTTACTACGCTGTTGGCCCAAGATGTGTAAGTCCAGCTCTTCACTCGTTTGATCGAACTGCCAAAAGCGCTGGTCGTCGGCAAGGCAGCGAGTCCAGTCGGTCACGACTGGCAGCTTTCCGATTGCCCAGTTCGACTCCAGTCTGATGCCTTTCGCGGAGTTCGGCAATCGACCCAGGGAGGACGCCCACGCTGCAGCCGTTCTGGGCTCTGAATGTCACCGAGCCTTAGCCGAAGCCGGCAGGGTCTGGCGCAGCCGCCCAGCCATGCTTACAGAAGCGGCTGGCACGGCAGGCCAATGAACTTCTTGCGCGCGCAGGGTTACTTGCACTCGATCCTTGCCTTTGGATTGGCATCGTCCCGCAGCGCCCTTTGTGCATCGGCCCAGCTGGAATCGCCTGGATAGAGCGCAGTTTGGAGGTAGGCAAGGGTCAGCTTTTGTACCAGCGCCACGCGTTCAGGACTGTCATCAGTCGTTTCCGCCGCATCGTACCCAGAGATGCCGCCGAGGATGTGCTCGCCTCCCAGGATCGTCACCAGGGACTTCGGGCCAGGACTCAGGTGGTACGCATCAGCGCGCCAGTCATCGCGTTCGGAAAAGTTGATGTTCATGTCTTTGTCGCCCGCAACGACCAGCGCCGGCATCGTCATCTCGGCGAAACTGTTGTTGCGCAGGACTGGGTAGTGCTCAGCCACGAAGGCTGCAGCATCGGCGCCTTTTCCAGGTGCGCCAATCAGCACACCCGCCTTGATCCGGGGTTCAGCCAAATTCGCTTGCTGGCCATCGTGCGGATCGGTGACGCGCATGCCAGCGAGCATGCCGACGGTGTGCCCACCCATGGAGTGCCCAACAGCGGCGATCCGATTGCGATCCAGGCGTCCAGCAAGGCCAGGAACCGTCGCCTCAATCTGGTCAAGGTGATCGAGTATGAAGTGCATGTCCGTCGCCCTGGAACGCCAGAACAACGCGCCCTCCGGACCGTCTGGATCGAGGTTCAACGTCTTCGAACTCTGGTGGGTCGGCTGAATCACGACGAAGCCGTGAGCGGCGTAGAAGTCGACAAGTGGACCGTAGCCATGCAACGAGGAGAGAAAATTCGAACGCCCATGACCGTGAGAAAAAAGAATGATGGGGAGATTGCTTCCCCTGGTGGGCGCTGAAACCTTGATTTGCAGATCGACTTGTCGACCAGGAACTGACAGCACGACTGGACTGAAAGTGACGACCGGTTGGGGTGCAGAACCAAAGGCGGTATCGAAGGGCTTTTGCGGAACCATCTTGAATGTCCTAGAAATTTGACCAGAGGTTTTTTCTGTGTGTAAGGCGCGTTGGATCAGAAAGCTTGGGTCGCTGCCGGCGAGCGATTGCGCAGCCGCCCGGTCATGCGCATTCCGTCGCGCGCGTTCAGCCCCATCAGCGTGAGGTTGGTCGCACCAGCGATCAGCTCGATGGCCTGAACCAGGTAAAAGCTGGTGTCGAACGAACCCGCCGCAGCCCAGCGGTTGAGCACGATCGCGCACGGCACCAGCACCAGCAGCCCGTTGGCAGCGATGAATGGCATGCGCTTCTTCTTGGCGTCGACCAGCCGGCCCGTGCGCGACTTGGCGAGGAACATGCCGCTACCGCCGGCAGCTGCCATCAGCGGAACCATGATCCACAAGCCTGGCGTCACGATCAGGGATTTCAACTGTGCCACCGCCGCGTGCGAACCGAACAACTCGGCGAGGATGGTGGACAGGAAGAAGGTCGTGATACACAGCGAGGAGAGGATTCCCGCGATGAGGTGGGCGCGCTTGGGCATTGTGTCTATTCAAGAATGCGTGTTCAGGCCGCACAAAGATTCGGCACTGCGACCTTGGCAAACAGATGCGGCTGCGCGATCGCGCTCGACGGGTAGGCACCCAGCGCACTCACGAAGTCAGGGTGCGTAAACGCCGCGCGGAACAGCGCCACGGAGTCCCACACGGCATAGTTCATGAACATGTGGCTGTCGCCGATAGCGCGATGCAGTTGTGTCGAGAGAAACCCGGGCTGCAGCTTCATCCACGTAGCGTCCTTCTCCCATGCGACCATCAGCGCCGGAATGTCGGCCTCATCGACCATGAAAAGGTTGACCAAGACGACAGGGACGACTTGGTCAGGCGTGCTCTGCAGTTGCTGTTCGATGGAAAAGGCGGGGTCGAGCGGGCGCAGATTCAGCATGGTGTGTGCTTCTTACGTTGGTATTGACCGCATGTTAGGAGCCGAGCTGGGAAGCCGATAGCCTGAAACGGGCGACACACTGTTTGGCGAAAGCAGACAATCGAAAGCGTACTGAAGGGACTTCTCATGGACAGATTCGATGCCATGCGCGCATTCGCTCAGGTTGTGGAAAGCGGCAGTTACACCAAAGCTGCGTTACTGCTGAATCTGCACAAAGCCACTGTCAGCCAGCAGATCCAGCAGCTCGAAGAAAAGCTCGGCACACGGTTGCTCACACGGACGACACGCTCGGTAGCTCCCACAGCGGAGGGGCTGACCTACTACCGGCATGCGTGCACCATCCTGCAGCAGGTAGACGAGGTGGAGTCCACGCTGCGAAAGGGCGCAAACGCACCTGCGGGGCACCTTCGCGTAGACGTGCCGGTGGCCATGGGTCGACTGGTGTTTGCGCCGGAGATCCGCAGCTTTCTCGAGCGCTACCCGAAGATCACGATCGAGCTGGGTTGCACCGACCGGGCCGTTGACCTGGTGCAGGAAGGAGTGGACTGTGCGTTGCGCGGCGGGCAGTTGCCGGAGTCGCGGCTGTCAGCCCGTCGCGTCGGCGACCTGCGCTTCGTGCTGTGTGCCGCGCCGCATTACATCGAAAAGCATGGTTTGCCCGAAACGGCCGAGGACGTGGCCTGCCACAATCAGATCGGGTTCGTGCTTGCATCCACCGGAAAGGTGCGGCCCGTGACCTTGATGCGCGACGGCCGCAAGGTGGAGTTCGACTTGCCGGCGCGCTTTGTCACGACCGACAGCGCAGCCGCCTTGAGCGCGGGCCTGGACGGGCTGGGCGTCATCGTGCTTGCGGAGTTCGTCGCCAACCACTACCTGACCAGCGGCACTCTGGTGCGTGTCCTGCCCGGCTGGCAATGCCCGTCACTTCCGCTGCATTTGGTGACGGCTACCATCCGTAGGCGCGCGGCACGGGTACAGGCCTTCATGGACTGGGCGCACGCCCTGCTGCTTCGGCGGCTCGGTCCGCAACTGGACGCCCGTTGAGCAGGGGAGAAGCGCAGGCGACCTTCGACCGCGAACGCTAAAGCGATTGAACGACGCCGATACTTCATGAGCGTTCTCGGTACAACAACTGCATCAGCTACCGCGCCGGATGGGACTGTACCTATTCACACGACCGCGAGTGTCGGCTTGCTGTGGTCAACATGTAGGACCGCTCTTGGCCGGGTGCGGGCGATCGAGTTGGCGAAACTGGCGACACATTTCCGATCTAGCAACGTATCGCTGAACGACCGGTCTGGGGCGGGCCGTTCCGAAAGTCGAACGTCGCCTGGCAGTCTCTATTCTCAGGACGAAACTATGTGCAGGTGGCTTCTCAGTGATCGCTCTGAGGCAGGCGTTGTGCGGCCCACAGCGAGGTAGCTGAGTTCAGATCTGGACATAGTTTCTCGGTCGACGCCTTCAGCGCTCTCTGTTCAGGACTTGGCAATGGGCGGCATCACCGTCCACCTCACAGTAACACCCAATACGATAGTGGGAAACTGCATGGCATCGGGAACATTCACGCGAACCGTTCAGACGCCGCAACTATGCGCAGACTTTCTTGAGCCCAAAGTCTCGTCGCCAGACGAGCCCGACTCACACGCGCCCAATCATCTGCGCATAGTTTCGACCTGAGCATAGAGACTGCTATGGAGAGATGTGCATAGCAGTCTGTTGCGGGCATTCCAAAACCTCTGGAAACCCGCGCGGGCATTGGGTTTACGGGCTTCGTTGGGCCAACAGCGTAGTAAAACCCACGCACAATAGAAAAAGCCGGCAGCTGCCGGCTTCTTCTATTGATCCGAGTGCTTCGGTATCAGACCGTCGGGCCAGAGCGGCGACGGCGCACGCCTGCGATTCCCAGCATTCCCAGTGATACCAGCGCGAGTGACGCAGGCTCCGGTACACCGGTTCCTGGTGTGCCGCCACCACCGCAGGTTCCATTCGCATTGGTGGTGGCGCAATTCGCTGCTACCGCATAGATCTTGAAATAGTCATTGGCGTTGGTCAAAACGCCGCCGTTTGAGGACGTAGTGCCATAGGCTGAGTTGTACGCACTGATCAGCCACCAACTGGAAGCCAGACCGCTTGCGTTCACCAGGTTGAACGGGTTGCTGGTGTCCGCGGTAAGGTCCGCATAATTACCTACCAGACTCCAACCAGCGCTCGCGCTTGTCATCGAAGCCAATGATGCGCCCACCGTATTCAGATTGGCCGGCGGGACGCTGGTTCCAATGTAACGAAACAGCGAAATGTCTGCGTCACCGCCGACATAGCCAAGGCCAATGCTGGTCAGCTTCACACTCTTCCCGAAACTAAGCAAGACCGCCTCGGTCTTTCCGTTGTTGTCTATTGCATGGTTAGGTTGGGTGTCGCCATCGGAGTTCATTCCCAGTCCACCGCCACTGTAAAAATTGAGTGTCGCGGACTGTCCGGTGTTGGATGTGGTCGTATTCCAGTTGCTGGAAATGGTCGATGCGTACGCACCACTGATATTCAGGGTCGTCGCGGAATTGCTGTAGCTTGAAGTCGCAATATTGTTTACCGGGCCTGAGGTATCTAAGCCACTATCAGTAAATTGCCAGGACGGTGCGGCCTGAGCAGCTCCAACGGTACCTAGGCCTAGTGCAATCGCCAATATTGCCAGACGCAGCGGATTTTGCTTCTTCATGGATAGCCCTTTCGATTCGATTTTCAGCCCGGTATCGGGTGACACCCAACACGCTAAGCAAATTAGGTGCCAGTTCAGAAAAGTCTTTAGAGTTCAATAGCTTGGCGTATTTAGCAGAACTGAAATGTGAACTCATGTAAAAAACACCGACATTCTCGCTCCAGGGCCTTGCCCGAGAGCGGCCCGCCGCTAGTCAACCCCGCAATGAATTCTGGCGAGTTGTGTTCGGGTATTGCAGGCGTCCGGTCATATTTAAGTTGCGACTCCATAAGAAAAATAGATGCACTTCGATTTTAGTTAATGACAGTGCTGCCCAAGCCAACTTGGCTCACACTGGCGGCACTGCCAGATACAAGCGGAGAAGCTAGCCATGCGCATCGGATTACCCAAGGAAATCAAGAATCACGAGTATCGGGTCGGTTTGACTCCGGCGAGCGTGCGAGAGTTGACGTCACGAGGGCACGCGATACTCGTGCAAGCCGGAGCCGGAATGGCAATCGGCCTGTATGACGAACGGTATCAGAGGGCAGGCGCGACATTGGTCTCGGACGCGGCAACTGTCTTTGCCAGGTCCGACATGATCGTCAAGGTCAAGGAGCCGCAGCCGCAGGAGTGTGCGATGTTGCGACCCGGCCAGATCCTCTATACCTATCTGCATCTGGCGCCAGATCCGCAGCAGACGGCCGCCCTGGTCAAGTCCGGCGCCGTCTGCATTGCCTTCGAAACCATTACCGGCCCGGCCGGCGGACTGCCACTGCTGGCACCGATGAGTGAAGTAGCCGGCCGTATGGCTGTGCAGGCCGGCGCGGCGCATCTGGAAAAATCCAAGGGTGGCATGGGCGTATTGCTCGGTGGCGTTCCCGGCGTGCCGGCGGCGCACGTGGTCATCATTGGTGCTGGTGTAGTGGGCTCCCACGCACTGCAGGTCGCCGTGGGCATGGGGGCCCGGGTTACCGTGCTCGACAAGAACGTCGACCGGTTGCGCCAACTCGATCTGGTGTTCGGCAACCGCATCCATACCCTGTATTCCAACGCCCAGAACCTCGAGGATGCGGTGCTGGACGCGGAACTGGTGGTGGGCGGCGTGCTGATCCCGGGCGCTGCCGCGCCGAAACTGGTGACACGCCAGATGATTGGCGCGATGAAAAAGGGTGCCGTCGTGGTCGACGTGGCGATCGACCAGGGCGGTTGCTTCGAGACGTCGCATGCCACGACCCATGACGATCCCACTTTTGTCGTCGATGGCGTGGTGCATTACTGCGTGGCCAATATGCCTGGCGCCGTGGCACGCACCTCGACATTTGCACTGAACAACGCAACGATCGGGCATGCGCTGGCGCTAGCTGACAAGGGCTGGAAACAGGCGTTGAAAGACGACGAACACCTGCGTCGCGGTTTGAACGTGGCGCAAGGCAAGGTAACCTACGAGGCGGTTGCTCGGGATTTGGGATACGACTATGTCAACGCCGATACCCTGCTGCGGTGAGCAAGCGACGACATCCGCCAGCGCAGACATTGCTCCCGCAGCCGCTCTCAGTCGGTCAGAATTTGAGAGCGAAAATATTGTCTATTTTATAATTATTGTCTAAAATTCGCGAATGCAATCCATCTCCGCATCGTTCGCGAAACAAAGCTTCGGCGAGGCCTTGGCCTTGTGTGCCCAGGGGCCGGTGCGGATCGAGCGGCACCGCAAGACAGTTGCCGGCCTGGTGTCGCCAAAGCTGCTGGACGTGCTGGCACAGCACGATGAGCGCCGGGCCGCGCGTCTTGCCCAAGCCCAGACGGAGCAACGTCGACTGATGTGGCACCAGCGGCTGGCCATCGATCTGTTGTGCATGGAAGATGCTGGCCGCGTTGAAGTGTTGGCCCGCGCCGAAGCCGTAGTACAGCGCTGGCAGGACCAGAATCTGTGCAGCAAGGGCTACGTCGATCGTTGGCGCCAATGGCTCGCACTCGACGTGCGGGAACTCGCGCAAGCGATGTGTGGCGACGCGGACGGTTGGGGCAATGCCATGCGACAAAACTCGCCTTTTCGTGGCAGCGCCGCAAACCTGGACAGCGCGTGAACATTGCCACGCTGTGGACACTGTTGGAGGCGGCCCGCGTCGCTTGCGGCGACACCGAGTATGTAGTGGTGGGCAGCCTGTCCATTCTGGGTATGGAACAGGTGACGGTGCTTCCGACCGACATGACCATGTCGATCGACGCTGACTGCTACACGCGCGCCGATCCACCGCGAGTATTCGACTTGCAATGCGAATTGGGAGAGGGAAGCCCATTCCACATGCAACATGGTATCTACCTGGATCCGGTTTCGCCCAAGCTGCCGACGCTGCCAGATGGCTGGGAAAGCCGACTCATCGCGGTCGAGCACGATGGCCTGCGTGCGCATTTTCTGGAACCGCACGATGCGGCCATTTCCAAACTGGCCCGCGGTGAGCCGCGTGATCTGCGCTGGGTGCGCGCCGGAATCGGCGCCGGCATGATGACTTTGCCGACACTGGCGCTGCGCATCAAGAATACGCACTTCCTGGATGATGCAGAGCGACAGGCTACGACAGAGCGTGTCTCCGGGTTGCGGGTTTGAAACGGGAAGATTCCGTCACGATGCAGACCTCGCAGTGCTGGACAAATCGGCCGGTGCGTCAATCGGCCAGGTTAGCGTCACACTTGATCCGAGCCCAGGCAAGTCAGCACGATGGCCTCAAAATGCGCGGCCGACGGCCCCTGGTAGCCAACGATCTTGCCTTCCTCGTCCCAACGCCGCAGCCGGATCGCATCGGTGAAATGGGCTTCGGCTTCGAAGGCGCGGACTTGGACGGGTGTCATCGGACCACCCTGTAGCCGGAGCGACAGCTTGGATGCGTCCGACAGTAGGTCGAGATAGCCGATCTCGGTCGCCGCCAGGTAGCGCTTGGCCGCCACATGCATGCGCACCGGCTCGGAGACCTCTGGGGCAAAAAACTGCGACAGCCAGGCCGAGCCGGTGGACTCGTGCTGCGTGTCCACGCCAGAGTCGGCAATGTCCTGCGGCAGGTCGTGCAGCAAATGGCCGATATCGTGCAGGTAGGCTGCCGCCACCAACGACGGGCTTGCGCCGTCGCGCTGCGCGAATGCGGCGCACTGGATGGCGTGTTCCAGCTGGCTCACGCCTTCTCCATATTCCTCGTGTCCGCGCCGGGCGAAAGCCGCGCGGATGTCGTTCATCACGTTCATGGTGTTCATTCCGTTGTCCTGGCCGATTGGCACGCCTGGCTCGCTTGGCAACGAAAAGCGCTCCCGCCGTGGACCAATCCAGCCAATGTATCAGCCTTGCCCAAACGCCCAAACGCCCAAACGCCCAAACGCCCAAACGCCCAAACGCGCTGATGCCCTGGTGGCCGGGCAGCGTGACGCTATTTGCGCGCCTCCCGCAGCGTAAACATCCCCGCTGCGGTAATCAGTAATGCACCCGCTACGGTGGTCCACCGTGGAACTTCGCCGAAAAACAGAAACCCCCACAGTGGCGCCCACACGATACCCGTGTATTCGAACGGGGTGACCCGATTGGCCGGACTGATGCGGTAGGCGTTGGTCAACAACAACATGCCAGCCGATGCGATGACGCCGCAGGAGGCGATCAGCAGCGCGTCTGCGGCGCTGGGCCATACCCATGGCCGCACCAGGAAGGACACGCTGGGGTGGCCGGCGTCTTCGATGTCCAGCCAATGTGTGCACGCGGCAATGACCGATGCGCCGGCCAGGAACACCCAGTTCTGGTAGAACGCCATCACCGAGGCCGGCTGTGCGGTACCGATGCGCCGGGCCATCAGCATCGACGTCGCGTACATCAGCGCCGCCAGCAATGACAGCAGCGCGGCCCACTCGAACAGTCCGCTGCCGGGCTGCAGGATCACCAGCACTCCGCCGAATCCAACCCCCAGCGCCGCCCATGCCTTGACGCTGATGCGCTCGCCCAGCACAGGCCCAGCCAGCGAGGTCACGAACAGCGGCACTGTGAAATACAGCGCAACTGCATACGCCAGGTTCATCGCCGGAAACGCCATGTAGTAGGCGGTATAGGACGCAAACATGATGCCGGCGCGCGCCGTCAGCAAGCGGAACTCGCTGGAAAAAATGCTGCGCCACCCGGCTTCGAACTGCACCATCACCAGCAGGATCGGAATCGCCACAAGGGACCGGATGCAGACCACCTGCGTCAGCGGATAGTCACCGCTGACCTGCTTGACAACCGCATCTTGCAGGGAAAAGACGAACACACCCGCGCACAGGAACCAGATTCCGCGGACAGGATCGGCTGGGTTCACGATGGAGTGGCGAGCGCCCGTTGTTCGCTGTATTGTGCGGTTGCATTACCCGCGGCGAGCGGGCCCGATTGCGACCCCGTGTGTCTCGCATGCGCAAGCCCGCGCGACGCGCGACGCACGCGCACGACCCGCGTCCGCGTCGTGCGTGGCGTCGGGTGCTACTTGGCGGCGATCACCCGCGCCATCTCGAGCACCTTGCAGGAATAGCCCCATTCGTTGTCGTACCAGGACACCACCTTGACGAAGGTGCTGTCCAGTGCCATGCCCGCGTCAGCATCGAACACCGACGTGCAGCTCTCGCCGCGGAAATCGGTCGACACCACCTTGTCCTCGGTGTAACCCATCACGCCTTTCATGCTGCCCTCGGAGGCCTTCTTCATGGCGGCGCAAATCTCGGCGTAGGTTGCCTCCCTGGACAACTCGACGGTCAGGTCCACCACCGACACGTCCGAGGTCGGCACCCTGAACGACATGCCGGTGAGTTTCTTGTTCAGCTCCGGAATGACAACCCCAACGGCCTTGGCCGCGCCCGTGCTCGACGGTATGATGTTCTCCAGAATGCCGCGGCCGCCACGCCAGTCCTTGTTCGACGGTCCGTCGACGGTTTTCTGGGTCGCTGTCGCTGCATGCACCGTGGTCATCAGGCCACGCTTGACGCCCCAGTTGTCGTGCAGTACCTTGGCCACCGGTGCCAGGCAATTGGTGGTGCACGAGGCGTTGGAGATGATCGCCTCGCCCTTGTAGGTCTTGTCGTTGACGCCGTAGACGAACATCGGGGTGTCGTCCTTGCTGGGCGCAGACATGATCACTTTTTTCGCGCCGGCGTCGATGTGCTTCTGCGCCGTTTCCTTGGTCAGGAACAGGCCGGTCGATTCGATGACCACCTCGGCCCCCACCTCGCCCCACTTGAGCTCGGCCGGATCCTTGACTGCGGTCAGGCGGATCCTGCGGCCATTGACCACCAGCGTGTTGCCGTCCACCGACACGTCGCCCTTGAAGCGGCCATGTACCGAATCGTGCGTCAGCATGTAGGCCAGGTAGTCGGGCTCGAGCAGGTCGTTGATGCCGACGACCTCGATGTCCTCGAAGTTCTGCACGGCCGCACGAAACACCATGCGCCCAATCCGGCCGAAGCCGTTGATACCGATCTTGATAGCCATATCCTGTACCTCCTTTGATTGAAACTCGATCGCCTCTCTGCTTGCCGTTCAGCGTTTGGACAGCGCCTTTTGCACCGTGTCGGCGACGTTCTCCGGCGTAAAGCCAAAGTGCTTGAACAACACCGGCGCTGGCGCCGACTCGCCATAGCTGTCGATGCCCACGACGGCTGCGCAGCCGTATTTCCACCAGCCGTCGGTGACACCCATTTCCACCGCGATCCGCGGCAGGCCCGCCGGCAACACCTGATTCTTGTAGGTAGTTGACTGCCGGTCGAATGTAGTCGTGCTGGGCATGGACACCACCCGCACCGCGATCTTGCGCTTGGCCAGCAGCTCCTGCGCCTTGAGCGCCAGTTGCACCTCGGAGCCGGTGGCGATGATCACCGCCTGCGCGCGTCGGCGCAAGCCTACTTCCGAGGGTTCTGCCAGCACATAGGCCCCCTTGTTGATCGCATCCAGGCCGGCCGCATCCGGGGCCGCCGGACAGTGCCCCTTGGGCGCATAACTGATGTTCTGGCGGCTCAGCAACAAGGCGGTGGGCTTGCTGCGGTTTTGCAATGCCACAGCCCAGGCCACCGCGGTCTCGGCGGTATCACCCGGACGCCAGACATCCAGGTTGGGAATCAGGCGCAACGCGGCCGCGTGTTCGACCGACTGGTGGGTCGGGCCGTCCTCGCCCAGGCCGATACTGTCGTGGGTGAACACATGTACTACGCGCAGCTTCATCAACGCCGCCATGCGGATCGCATTGCGGCTGTAATCGCTGAAGGTCAGGAAGGTGCCACCGTAAGGAATATGGCCGCCGTGCAGCGCAATGCCGTTCATCACCGCAGCCATACCGAATTCGCGTACGCCATAGTTGATGTGGCGACCGCCATGCAGCGCGCCATCCGCGTCGGGCGTTTGTACGACCTTGCCTTCCAGGTCGAATCTCAGGCTGGGCGTATTCTTGGTGTTGGTCAGGTTCGAGCCGGTCAGGTCGGCGGACCCGCCCAGCATTTCCGGCAGCGCCGCCGTAAACGCTTCCAGGGCGAGCTGGGACGCCTTGCGGCTGGCAACTGTTTCCGCCTTGTGGTGCGCGCCGATCACCGCGTCAACCGCTGTTTGTGCGAACCCGCGCGGCAGCTCACCGCGCATGCGCCGCGCCAGTTCGCCAGCGAGTTCAGGATACGCTGCCGTGTAGGCGGCAAATCGTTTGTCCCATGCCGACTCGGCGATCTTGCCGGGAGCCTTTGCATCCCAGGCGGCATAAACGCTCGCTGGTATGGCAAATGGTGGTTCGCTCCAACCAAGCGCCGCGCGCGTCAGCGCAACTTCGTCGGCACCCAGCGGCTCGCCATGCGCCTTGGCGGTATTGCTGCGGTTCGGGCTGCCCTGGCCGATGCGCGTCTTGCAGATGATCAGGGTCGGGCGCTCGCCTTGCGCACGTGCATCGGCAATCGCCTTGGACACGCCAGCCGCCTCATGGCCGTCGAGCGGGCCGATCACGTTCCAGCCATAGGCGACGAAGCGCAGGGCGGTGTTGTCGACGAACCAGGGCGTGACCTGGCCGTCGATGGAAATACCGTTGTCGTCATACATCGCCACCAGCTTGTCGAGCTTCCAGGCGCCGGCCAGGGCCGCGGCCTCGTGGCTGATGCCCTCCATCATGCAGCCGTCACCCATGAACACATAGGTGTGATGGTCGACGATCGCATGGTTCTCGCGGTTGAATTCGGCGGCCAGCATTTTTTCGGCCAACGCCATGCCCACGGCATTGGCGAATCCCTGGCCCAGCGGGCCGGTCGTGGTCTCCACGCCGGGGGTCAGGCCCGTTTCAGGATGACCCGGTGTCTTGCTGTGCAACTGGCGAAAGTTTTTCAACTCGGCCATCGGCAAGTCGTATCCGCTCAAGTGCAGCAGCGCATATAGCAGCATCGATGCATGTCCGTTGGACAAAACGAAGCGGTCGCGGTCGAACCAAAGCGGGTTGGCGGGATTGTGTTTGAAATGGCCGGCGGGTAGATCGTCCGCGATCTGGGGGCCCCACAGTGCGACCGCCATTTCCGCCATGCCCATGGGCGCGCCCGGGTGCCCGGAATTGGCTTGCTGCACGGCGTCCATTGCCAGCGCGCGAATCGCGTTGGCCATTGTCTGAGGAGTGGTCATAAAGGGAATTGTCGAAGAGGACGCCGGGCCAGAAGGGCCGGCAGCCCCTGATTTTATCGTTTGACCGGGACTGCCCGCGCCAGGTAGCGCCAAGCGCCCGATACAGGCTCCAAGTGCTGTGCTTGCCGCGACACCGCACAGCGCCGCGGTTTGGCGAAGTGGATCGCCATTGGGGCTACAGTCATGGGATGACCTATCGTTGCTCAGGGGTATGTGATTCATGAGTGCAGCATCGTATCCGCCGCTGTGCGGTGCGATGGTGCTGGCTGCCGGGCGCGGCGAGCGCATGCGACCGTTGACGGACCACTGTCCCAAGTCGCTGTTGCCAGTACGCGGCAAGCCCTTGATGCAATGGCCCATGGAGGCATTGGTATGCGCTGGCGTGCGCAGCATCATGGTCAACACGGCCTGGATGGGTGATCAGATCGAGGCCTGTTTCTCAGACCCGAATCGGACCCTGGTGTCGGCGAGCTGCGATCACCCGGCTGGCGCTGTGAGCGGGAACCCGGTCCGGTTGGCCTTTTCGCATGAGGGCCGAGATTTTGGCGGCGCGCTGGAGACGGCCGGGGGCATTGTTCGGGTATTGCCCCAACTGGCCGATCCCTTTTGGCTGCTGGCCGGGGATGTGTTCGTACCGGAGTTCGTTTTTTTTGAATCTGCACTGCAAACATTCGAGGGCAGCGGAAAACTGGCGCACATCTGGTTGGTACCCAATCCGGCACACCATCCAAACGGTGATTTCGCGCTGTCGCAAGACGGCATGGCCCACAACGAAGGGTTGGCGCGCTACACCTACAGCGCGATCGGACTGTACCGGCATGCATTGTTTGCGCCACCGTTCTGCGCTATCCCGACCGGAAACCCACAGGGTACGAAAGCCGCGCTGGCTCCCCTGCTGCGCGCGGCGACGGCGCGTGGCCGGGTCAGTGCACAGCTATACACTGGGCCCTGGACGGATGTCGGCACTCCCGAACGCCTAGCCCAACTGCAGACTCCGAGCGCTTCCTGAAACCATGAAGACCCCTATGACCAGCTCACCGCACGCCAGCCGCCGCGCCCTACTTGCACAACAACTGGGCGGCCGGGGCATCGCCATCATTCCGACCGCGCCCGAGCGCCCTCGCAACCGCGACAGCGACTATCTGTACCGGCACGACAGTTATTTCCATTACCTCAGCGGTTTCACGGAGCCGCAGGCATGGCTGGTCATCACCAGCGACGGCAAGACAACGTTGTTCTGCCAACCCAAGGACATGGAGCGCGAAATCTGGGACGGTTACCGGCTCGGCCCAGCCGATGCGCCGATGCGCCTGGGCCTGGATGCCGCGTTCTCGGTGGCTGAACTCGATGTGCAGTTGCCGCGGCTGATCGACGGCCGTGATGTCGTCTGGTATCCGTTTGGCATCCATCCTGGCCTGGAGTCGCGCGTGGATGGCTGGCTGGCGGGTCTGCGCGCGCGGGTCCGGTTCGGCGCCTTGTGCCCGGACCAGCAGCGCGACCTGTGCAGCCTGCTGGACGAGATGCGTCTGGTCAAGGATGCGGGCGAGCAGGACACCATGCGCCGCGCGGCGCGCATCAGCGCCGGAGCGCATATCCGGGCGATGCAGCTGTCGGCACGCATGCTGCGCGCAGGACAGGATGTGCGCGAATACCATCTGGACGCCGAGCTGTTGCACGAATTTCGCCGCCACGGTTCCCAATACCCGGCCTACGGCTCAATCGTGGCTGCCGGCGCCAACGCCTGTGTGCTGCATTACCGCGCCGATACCGCAGCCATCCGCGATGGCGAGCTGGTGCTGATCGACGCGGGCTGCGAACTCGACGGCTACGCCAGCGACATCACCCGCACCTTTCCGGCCAATGGCCGGTTCAGCGGGCCACAACGCGCGCTGTACGACCTGGTGCTGGCCAGCCAGGACGCCGCTGTGGCTGCCACCCGCGCCGGCGCCCGATTCACCGATCCGCACGAGGCCAGTGTGCAGGTGCTGGCCCAGGGCATGCTGGATCTGGGACTTTTGGATCGCAACACGGTCGGCACGTTGCAGGATGTGATCGACAAGCGCAGCTATTTCCAGTTCTATATGCATCGCACCGGGCATTGGCTGGGCATGGACGTACATGATTGTGGCGCCTATCTGGAGCCGAGCGAGCTGGGGCAGACCAGTGAACGCAAGGATGCACTGAGCGGCGAGACCATCGTCAACCGCCCGGCCCGCGTGTTGCGCCCCGGCATGGTGCTGACCATCGAGCCCGGCATTTATGTACGTCCCGCAACGGGGGTGCCCGAGCAGTTCCACAACATCGGTATCCGGATCGAAGATGACGCAATCGTGACGGCCGATGGCTGCGAGCTGATCAGTCGTGCTGTGCCGGTCGCCCCGACAGAGATCGAAGCATTGATGCGCGGCTGACCGTCAACCCAACTGGAACCTGGCATGTCCGACACCCTGCAGCACCAGTTCACTGAACGGGGCTATGCGGTGTTGCCGGGTTTCAAGACGTCCGCCCAGATCGCGGCCGTCCGCGCACGCGCGCTTGAACTGACACAGGCATTCGATCCGGGCGGCGAGCAGGCCGTTTTCAGTACCCAGGAGCAGCAGCGCCGGGTGAATGACTATTTCCTTGGCTCTGCCGACACGATACGGTGCTTCCTTGAGGAGGAGGCCATGGACCAAGGTGGGCGGTTGAAGCAGGACAAGACGCTGTCAGTCAACAAGATCGGCCACGCCCTGCATGACCTGGATCCGGTGTTCGAGCTGTTCTCGCATGGACCCGAGCTGAACGCCCTCGCCCGCGATGTCGGCCTGGAGCAGCCGTTGGTCTGGCAGTCGATGTACATCTTCAAGCAACCCGGCATCGGCGGCGAAGTGCGCTGGCACCAGGACGCCAGCTTTTTCGTCACCACGCCCATCAGTGTGACCACGTTCTGGTTTGCGCTGGAAGATGCGCATCGGGGCAATGGTTGCCTGTGGGTACAGCCGGGCGGCCATCGTGGGCCGCTGCGCGAGCAATTTGTGCGCTCCGGCGCCACGGCAGCCATCGAACCGCTCGACGGCACACCCTGGCCAGAACTTCACGAGGCGGCGCCACTGGAGGTCAGTGCCGGCACGCTGGTCGTGTTCCATGGCCTGCTGCCCCATTACAGCGGGCCCAATCGTTCGGCGCAATCGCGCCATGCCTATACGCTGCACGCCACCGATGCCCGCACCCGCTATGCGCCGGGTAACTGGCTGCAGCGGTCCGCGTCGCTGCCGCCGCGTGGCTTCATCGTGTCCCAGTCGTAGTCCACTCTGGAAGGATCCGGCACGCCATGCGCCTGAAACGACTCGCCTTCGCCTGGCTGGTTGCCATGGCTGGCGCAAGCCAGGCGGCCGAAGAGTTCATCTACACGGTGCAGGTGGGTGACCACCCCTGGAATATCGCGCAGCGCTATCTGAAGGACACATCGTTCGCACTGCGCCTGACCCGTATGAACCGCATTGCGAATGACCGGACCGTTGTGCCTGGGACCGAACTGCGGATTCCGGCGCAGTGGCTCAAACTGCAGGCAACGCAGGTACGGGTACTGGCCGCGCATGGCGATGCCATTGTCATGTTGGCCGATGGCTCAAGCGTTTCCCCATCGACGAACTGAAAATCGATCGTTCCTTTGTGCAGGACGTTGCTACCAACCCGGACGACGCCGCCATCGTGCGGGCGACGATCGCGCTGGCGCATGAACTGGGAATCCTGGTCATCGCCGAAGGTGTCGAGAACCAGCAGCAAAGCGCGTTTCTGGCCGCGCAGTCTTGCGACATCGTGCAGGGATTCCTGTACGGTCGCCCGCAGCCGATGCACCAGACAACGCCCCTGTTGTAGCCGCAGCCTACAATTTCGCAGCCAACAACGGGACCGGTGCAGCGCCGCATCGGCCGCGCTACGCCGTACGCGGCAGGAGACAACACGTGCCCGAAAACACCCCCAATACCGATGACAAACGCGCCCAGTTGCGCAAGTTGGCACTGGAATACCATGAGTTTCCGACGCCGGGAAAAATCGCTATCGCCGCGACCAAACAGCTGGCGAACCAGCACGACCTGTCCATGGCGTATTCACCGGGTGTGGCCGCCGCCTGCGAGGAGATCGTTTCCGACCCGAACAACGCGTTTCGATACACCAGCCGTGGCAACCTGGTGGCGGTCATCACCAATGGCACGGCGGTGCTGGGTCTGGGTGATATCGGGCCACTGGCAGCCAAGCCGGTGATGGAAGGCAAGGCCGTACTTTTCAAGAAGTTCGCCGGCATTGATGTATTCGACATCGAGGTGAACGAGAAGCAGGACCTGGACAAGCTGGTAGATATTATTGCGTCGCTCGAGCCCACGTTCGGCGGCATCAATCTGGAGGACATCAAGGCGCCCGACTGCTTCTATGTCGAGCGCAAACTGCGTGCCCGGATGAAAATCCCGGTGTTCCATGATGACCAGCATGGCACAGCGATCGTTGTAGGCGCCGCAATGCTCAACGGGTTGAAGGTTGTAGGCAAGGAACTCCATGCGGTCAAACTGGTTTCCTCTGGTGCGGGGGCGGCCGCGCTGGCTTGCCTGAACCTGTTGCTCAAACTCGGCATGCCGCGAGAGAATATTTTCGTGACCGACCTGGCCGGCGTGGTGTACGAGGGCCGTACCGAGTTGATGGACGATGACAAGATCGTGTTTGCACAAAGAACCGCCGCCCGCACACTGGCCGAGGTGATCGAGGGCGCGGACATATTTCTGGGGCTTTCGGCGGGCGGCGTGCTCAAGCCCGATATGGTGCGCACGATGGCCGCCAGGCCACTGATTTTCGCACTGGCCAACCCCAACCCGGAGATCTCGCCGGAAGACGTCAAACTGGTGCGCGACGACGCCATCATGGCCACCGGTCGCACCGACTATCCCAACCAGGTCAATAACGTCCTGTGTTTCCCCTACATCTTTCGCGGTGCCCTTGACGCCGGCGCGTCGACGATTACCGATGAAATGGAAATCGCCGCCGTGCGGGCGATCGCGGACCTGGCACGGGCCGAGCAAAGCGAAGTGGTGGCAGCGGCCTATGCGGGCCAAAAGCTGGCCTTCGGGCCCGAGTACCTGATTCCCAAGCCGTTCGACCCCCGCCTGATGATGAAAATCGCGCCAGCGGTGGCTCAGGCGGCCGCCGATAGCGGGGTTGCGCTGCGTCCGATCGCCGACATGCAGGCGTACCGCGAGCGTCTACAAAGTTTTGTCTACGCGTCGGGTAACACCATGCGGCCCATTTTTGCTGCGGCCAAGAGCGCGACGCGCAAGCGGGTGGCTTATTGCGAGGGCGAAGAGGAGCGCGTTTTGCGCGCATGCCAGATCGTCGTCGACGACGGACTAGCGCGACCGACGCTGATCGGGCGACCCGCCATCATTGCCCAGCGGATTGAAAAATTCGGCCTGAGGCTGCGCGAGGAACTCGATTACGACGTGGTGAATGTCGAGCACGATGCGCGTTACCGCGACTTCTGGCAGACCTACCATCGCATGACCGAGCGCATGGGCGGCACCGAGCAGATGGCCAAGATCGAAATGCGCCGTCGCTTGACTCTGATCGGCGCGATGCTGTTGCACAAGGGCGATGTGGATGGCATGATCTGCGGTACCTGGGGCACGACGGCAATGCACCTGACGTACATCGACCAGGTGATAGGCAAGCGCAAGGGCGGCAGTCCGAGTACGCCCCAGGATGTGCCGATCTATGCCTGCATGAACGGCCTGATGTTGCCCGATCGGCTGATATTTCTGGTCGACACCCACGTCAATGCAGACCCAAGTCCGCAGGAACTATCCGAAATCACGGTCATGGCGGCCGAGGAAATGGTGCGGTTCGGGCTCCAGCCCAAGGTGGCGCTGGTGTCGCATTCCAATTTTGGCAGTAGCAACCTGCCCAGCGCGGTCAAGATGCGGCTCACGCTGGAAATCCTGCGCGCCGAGGCTCCATGGCTGGAAGTAGACGGCGAAATGCACGGTGACCTTGCACTCGACGGCGCGGCGAGGGCGCGCCTGATGCCCAACAGCACCTTGTCCGGAAACGCGAACCTGTTGGTCTTGCCCAACATCGATGCCGCCAACATCGCCTATAACCTGCTCAAGACTGCGGCCGGCGGCAATATTGCCATCGGCCCGGTGTTGCTCGGGGCTGCCAGTCCGGTCCATGTGCTGACCGCCAGCACCACCGTACGGCGAATCGTGAATATGACGGCACTCACCGTCGCCGATGCTAACGCCAATCGATAAACGCGCAGCCAAAAGCATGCACTGACTTTCGTTTTCTTGCTGCGCCGCAAAAGATGCCCATTTTTTGTGCAGGCTCTTGCTTTTTGCGGAGGGATCAGCGACACTGGGCGTCGAAAGATTTACGGGTAAACCCGCGGTTTCGGAGCGTGATTGCATGGCGGCTGTCAAAGGATTCAAGTTAGTACTTACTGGCTTATTACTTGCTGCAGCATCTGTAACAGGCCTTGTGTGTGCAAGGGTGCCGGTAGTCCCGCCCAGTGATACAGCAACGATTTCAATTGCCGATATACCGGCACAGGGTGGTCAGACCTACGCGCTGATATCCCGCGGAGGCCCGTTTCCCTATGAGAAAGATGGAACGGTTTTTGGAAATCGTGAGCGCTTGCTTCCGATCAAGATCCGGGGTTATTACCGGGAGTACACCGTAACCACACCGGGGCTGAGCCACCGTGGTGTCCGACGGATTGTGTGTGGCGGTAAAACGAGGGAGCCGGACGCTTGTTATTACACGGCCGATCACTATGCAAGTTTTCGCAGGATCGTGCCATAGGTTTTTGTTGGAAATACTTATATGTCTTATATCGAGAGTGAAACGGGGACGGATATGCCAACTCGTCAGGAAACCGAGGCGCCGCTTCGGGGGGTGCGCAGCAATATCGTGCAGTCGATCCGGGCCTTCAGGGTTCAGGATTTGCAGGATGCCGCCCAAGGCCTGGGCCACCACTTCCTGTACGCCAACCTGGCAAATGCGCAGTCCAAGCAGGAGGTGCTGGACATGATCGGCCAGCAATTCACGCTGCCCTCGCATGTGGGCAAGAATTTCGACGCGCTGTATGACAGCATGACTGACCCGGTGCATAAATCCGGGCCGCAACCAGGTTTTGTTGCAGTGCTGGAACATATTCCCGCCAATGCGAAATTCGACAAAGAGGCGCGCGAGCAACTGCTCGACATTTTCCGCGACGCCGCCGACTATTGGAGCGACCGTAAGGTCCCGTTCCGATGTTTCTATTCTTTTCTGTAGCCCGTTCTGCACACACCAGCCAAGCAGAACGGGCGAACGAGGCAAAGAGCGATGTCCAGGCGAATCAATCGCTGTCCGGCATCAACCTGACGACCGAAACCGGCGAGAAAATGCCAACCGACAAGTTGTTGGATGTGTCCCCATTGGCGCTGCGAATGAGCAGCCCGTTCAACGCCGAGTACTGGCTGGCGACCGCCTGATCGAGCCGTTCCCGGTGTTTTCCCGAAAGCCCGTCCGTGCGACGGGCTTTTTCATGCCCGGTTGGCCAACGCCACGAATTCTTCTACCGGAACCTCCTGCGCACGGCGCTGCAGATCAAAGTCTCCCGGCCAGGCCTGTTCATCGAGCCAATGGCCCAGGGTGTGCCTCAAAAGTTTGCGCCGCTGGCTGAAGGCGACCTGGACGATTGTGCTGAGCCTGTCAACGTCCACCGGTTGTGCATCGGGCCGTGACAGCATGCGCACCACCGCACTGTCAACCCGCGGCGGTGGCGCAAAACTGCCGGGCGGCACATGCAGGAAACTGTCCAAGGCATAACGCCACTGCAGCATCACACTCAGCCGTCCGTAGGCAGACGTATCCGGTGCGGCGACCATGCGGTCGACGACTTCTTTTTGCAACATGAAGTGCTGATCCAGGACCAAATCGGCATGGTCCAGAAGATGGAACAGGATCGGCGTCGAAATGTTGTAGGGCAGATTGCCGACCACGCGCAATCGCAGCGCGCTGTCGCCAGGCCGCGTAAATTTGCCCGACGCGTCCAGGGTGTGCAGCAATTGCGCGAAGTCCACGTTGAGCACGTCGGCCTGCACAACGGTCAGGTCGGGCCGCCCCTGCAACCGTGCGGCGAGGTCGCGGTCGAGTTCGATTACCGCCAGATGGCCCAGCCGTTCCACCAGGGGTTGTGTCAGGGCGCCCAACCCGGGGCCGATCTCCACCAACAATTCACCAGCCTTTGGCGCCACCGTGCGCACGATGGCATCGATGATGGTGCTGTCAACCAGGAAATGCTGCCCAAAGCGCTTGCGCGGCGCATGCGCGCCGAGGCGATGGTGCTGCGTTCCGGTCCTCGCGACCGACCCAGACGCGTCGGCGGATGACGGCTTGGTCTGGCGTGCCATCGTCCGTGTCAACTCGGTGGCTGGCGCAGGTCGACGTAGGCGCGCGCGCGCAGGTCGAGGCTCCAGCCGAGGAAGGCCTCGTCGAGTTTCTTCTCGCGCAGCAATGCCCGTACGGCGTCGCGTTGCTCACGCGCGTTCAGTGGCGTGGACTTTCGCTCGGTCACGCGGATCAGGTGCACCCCGAAGCGCGATACCAAGGGCGGGCCAATCTCACCAGGTGCAAGCGATGCCAAGGCGGATTCGAACTCCGGCACAAAACGCCCGGGGGTCGACCAACCCAGATCCCCACCCTGGGCTGCGCTGCCATCTTGCGAGTGCTCGCCCGCCAGTGCTTCGAAACTCGACTGCCCCGCCAATATGCGCTTGCGCAAGTCTTCCAGTTTGGCGACTGCGGCCTCTTCACCCATTGCAGCGGTAGGGCGCAGCAGTATGTGACCAGCGCGGGTCTGCACTACGCTGCTAGCGGGGGCGCCTGCGGCACGCTTTTCGACCAGTCGAAGTACATGCAGTCCGGCGTCCGAACGAACCGTGGTCATGGCCCCAGGCTCCAGCGTGCGCACGGCATCGACAAAGAGCTGCGGATATCGCTCCACCGGTCGCATGCCGAAGAGCCCGCCGACCTCAGCGTCAGGCGCCTTGGACAGCGCGCGCGCCAGTGCCGAGAAGTCTTCGCCAGCGCGTGCGCGCGCCATGATCTGATCAGCCTGTGCCTGACTCTGCGCAATCTGCGCCGAACTGGCAGCTTCTGGCAACGCCAACAGGATATGCGCGATGTTCACCTCGGAAAGCGCTGTGCTGGCGTCGCGCCGCTGCTCCATCAGGTATTGGTCGATGTCGAGTTCCGACACCTTGACCCGCAACCCGACTTCGCGTTCGCGTACGCGGGACAACAACATCTGCTCTCGTAGCGAACTTCGAAACTGGTTGCGTGAGATTCCGTCGGCTTTCAGGCGCCGATGCAGCTCCTCCAGTTCCACCTGGTTTTGCCGCGCTACCGCCCGCTCGGCCTCGTCTAGCGCAAAGTCTTCGATCTTGATGCCCACATCACGTGCATACTGGATCTGGCTGCGCTCGGTGATAAGTCGCTCCAACGCCTGCTCGGCCAGCAGGGCCGGCGCAGGTATGGGCTGTTGTTGTAGCGCCAGTTGTTGCCCCATGCGTTGCATTTCCTGTCGCACCTGCATATTGGTGATCGGGTCGGTATTGACGACTGCCACGATGTAATCGGACGCGCGCTGTGCACCGACACTACCGGTGTCGGCGGTGCCTGCTCCGCCGATGGCTCCCGGCAGCCGAATGCCTTGGGCTTGCACCGAGAGGACGCTGCAGCCGACAAGGACTGCCCAGAAGATGCGCGAAAAGCCAGATGTCATCGTGGTTCAATCGTAGTTGCTGAAGCGGCTCGGGCTGGTTGTGGTTTCACGCAGATACTGGTAGCGAGGAATGCTGCGTTTGAGTGTATCGAGCGGGTTGGATCCCAGCCGGGAGAAGCCGACAAACTCCAGTTGGAACAGTATGCGGTTGCTGGCAGTGGTGGTGCCGGTCTGCAGGCGGTCCAGAACAACGCGACCCAGCCAGCATCCACCGTCGTATTCAAAGCCGAGCACTGAATCGACCAATTTGCCATCGCGCAAGCTGAAGTTCATGCGGCCCACGGCGTACCAGCGACCTGGCCCTTGCCCCTGCCCGCTGCCCAGTTCCTCGCCCCGGTCGCCCCACAAGTCGTTGACCGGCCATTGCCAGGCGACATCCAACTGCTCACTCGAGCCGCGCTGCAAGCGATACGCGGCGCTGATCACCCGGTAGTTGCCCGGGCTGTAGCGCCCGCCGATGGTCGATCGAATCGAACGCCGGGTGTCCGGGTCGAATTGCACGGTCGAGTCCAACGACCAGCGCGGATCCAGGTTCAGCGCCGCCCCGACCAGTACATCGCTGAAGCCCTTGGCCACGGTGGCGCCACCGGGCAGTGCCACCCGCTGGTCCTTGAACCGCAGGCGTTGGGCAATACCGAATCGCGCCGCTTCAGCGCCCGTGGCCGGGTCGAGCAAGCGCGTGGACACACCCACGGTCAACAGCTTGCTGTCCGATATGCGGTCGTTGCCGACAAACGCGTTGTCGGTATAGATACTGGCGAAATTGAAATCGTTCACGCCACTATCGTAATTGGGCAGCGCGCTCTGGTCACGGTAGGGTGTGAATACGTAGAAGGCGCGTGGTTCCAGTGTTTGTCGAAATGCCCGACCGAACAGGCTGGTATCGCGTTCGAATACCAGTCCGCCATCCAGGCTGAAAGTGGGAACAATGCGGCTGGCCGACGTCTTGCCGTTGACCAATGCGCTGTCAAACTGGTAATTGGTCGCGTGCAGCCGCAACTTGGGCGTGATGTACCCCGACGGCGAGACCCAGGGCCTGGCCACTTCCAGCTGCGAGAACATCCGACGGGCGTTCGGTTGATTCGTCAGCGTGCGGTCGGACTCGAACTGCGTTGCGTCGGCGTCGAGCGACAGATCGAATCCGTTCAAATTTGCTCGGGCATAGCGCATCGTCAGTTGCGGCAGACGGTCATACGGCGGCGTGATGGGCGAGTCCACGTCCTGCAACGTCTGCCACTTGAGTACGCGCAGGCTGGACGAGAAGTTGCCACTGGACCATGTCACATTCAGGTCGTTGGGCAGCAGGCGCTGCGTCAATCCGGGACTGACCCGGCTGAAGTCGCGCCAGTAGTTGTCGTCACTCACGCGGTTGAGCGACAGCGCGACGCCCACATTTCCGACCGAGCGCAAGCCGCTTGCCAGCGATCCGCTATGGGTCAGCGAATAGCCCCAGCGTGTGGCATTGCGCAGCTTGTCGTCCGGCATGTAGTTCGCCTTGAGCTCACCCCGGTAGTCCGATTCCAGGTAGCGGAACTCTGCGCCTAGATCGACACCGCGCTTGGTCATCAGCGATGGTGTCAGGGTTGCGTCCCGGTTGGGCGCAATGTTCCAGTAATACGGCGTCGTCACTTCGATGCCATTCACGTTGTCGATCCCGAACGTGAGTGGCAAGACACCCGATTTACGCCGATTGCTCAGCGGAAACGTGAACGCGGGTACCGGCAACAAGGGTACACCCTTGAAACTAAGGACTGCCGATTCCGCCGAGCCAACATCCTCTTCGTTGTCAATGCTGATACTGGCCGCGCGGATGATCCAATCCGGCATCCAGCTCGGTCCGGGGCGCCGTGGGCAGGTGGTAAAGCTGGCATTGCGCACGATGGCGCGCTTCTCGTCGATAAAGTCGACGCGTTCGGCCTCACCATGGCCCTGGTTCTTCAACAGCTGGTAACGGGGGTTGCGAAAAAACCCTTCAAACGCCTCCACCTTGAGTTCGAGTTCCGGGCCCTCGTAGACATCCCCGGCGCGGTTGATGCGGACGTTGCCGCGTGCCTTGGCCAGGTCGTCGGGCTGGTAGTACTCCAACCGGTCGGCGCGAATCACCATGTCTCCGCGCCGCAATACCGCCTGACCTTCGACAACCGTCTCCAGGTCGGTACGTGATGCCATCCGGTCTCCGTACACGAAGGATGGCTGGCCGTCGCGATCCGCGCGCGGTATCGCATCGCGCAATATGCGGCTGCTTTTGAGTTGCAGGAAAGGCGGTTCCGGCTGCGCCTGAGCCCAGGTGGACGGCCCGCCCAGGCCCGCGCAGGCGCCGATGACCCATAGGGGCCAACGTGCCCAGACCGGCGCATGGCTATTGGCCAAGGGTTCGGTATCGGGCGATGCTAGGCGCATGGGCAAGGCGGTCGTTGGAATCAAGCAGTACGGGAAACGGGTCACAGGTCGAAGCCCGCGCTCGGCGGGTTTGTAGAATGGATTATCCATGAGCGACACCGCCACTCCCGCCGGCCTGCCCGGCTGCGCACCCACGCCAGTTAGCCCTGATTCGATCATCTGGTCCGACCCGCAGCGTAGGCTTGCTTTCGAGCAGTGGTTAAGCGGCATCAGACCAGCACACGGACTCGACGGCGCATCCCTGCAACTGGCGTCGGCCGACGCCAGCTTTCGCCGCTACCTGCGCGTCAACGGCAGGGAGCAGACTTGCATCATCATGGATGCGCCACCGGACAAGGAGGACAGCGAGCCGTTCGTACGCATCGCCGACCTGATGGCCCAGGCGGGTCTTCGCGTGCCGCAGGTACTGGCCTGGGATCGTCCGCACGGATTCCTGCTGCTCAGTGACCTGGGCCGCCAGACCATGATGCAGGCGATCGACCAGGGCGATCCGCAGGCCAATCTGCCCCTGTACTTGCATGCGGTGGATGCGCTGATTGCCTGGCAATTGGCGTCCCGGCCGGGCGCCTTGCCGGCGTATGACGAGACTTTGCTTGGGCGTGAGCTCGAGTTGTTCCCGCAATGGTATGTGAAGCAGCACCGGGCCTTCACGCTCGACACGCGGATGCAGGAGACGCTGGCGGCGTGTTTTGCGCTGCTTGTGCGGGACAACCTGGCCTGGCCCAGCGTCTATGTGCATCGTGATTTCATGCCACGCAACCTGATGATGCCCATGCCCGGTGATGCCGCAATGGCACCGGCCGCCGTACTGGGCGTACTCGACTTCCAGGATGCCGTTATCGGGCCCATCACCTATGACATTGCCAGTCTGATGCGCGATGCGTTCCTGAGCTGGGATGAGGACTTCGTGCTCGATGTAACGATCCGGTACTGGGAAAAGGCGCGCGCAGCCGGCCTTGCCGTCGGTGCGGATTTTGGTGCCTTTTATCGGGGCGTGGAGTGGATGGGGCTGCAACGCCACCTCAAGGTTGCCGGCATTTTTGCGCGGCTGACGCTACGCGATGGCAAGCCCCAGTATCTGGCCGACACCCCGCGTTTCATCCACTACATCCGCAGCACTGCTGCGCGTTATCGCGAACTCAAACCCTTGTTGCGCCTGGTCGATCAGGTCGAGGGCCTTGTCGAGCAAAGCGGTTTTGCCTACGGACGGATGTAGGGCGCGGCACTCGCGCGATGGATCGATATGGCCACCGGCCCACGCTTTTATTGCCCGCTGCCGCTGGCTACCGCGATGGCACTGGAGTTGCCTGCTGCGGCGGCGCGCCATGTGCAGGTGCTGCGGCTGCAACCGGGAGCCGCCATCACCCTTTTTGGCCATTCTGCAGACAGCGCAGCGTCGGGCGGAGAATATGCTGCTACCGTGACCGCCATGGGCCGCCAGATGGTACAGGTACTGGTCGGTGCCCATGACCCCGTCGAACGCGAATTGGCCCACCCCCTGCATCTGGCCATCGGCATTCCGGCCAATGAACGCATGGACTGGCTGGTTGAGAAAGCGACCGAGCTCGGTGTCGGATCGATCCAGCCGTTGATGACGGAACGCAGCATTATTCGGCTGGACGCGCAACGCGGGCTCAAAAAGCTGGCGCATTGGCAGAGCATTGCGGTCGCGGCCTGCGAGCAATGCGGCCGCAATCGAGTGCCGCAGATCGGCCCCGCGGTGACGCTGACCCAATGGCTGCGGCGCGAACCTGTTCCTGGCGCTGCGGCTGGCGCCTTGTTGATCCTGTCCCTGCAGCCGCAGGCAAGCGCGCTCACGCAATGGTGTGCCGGCAAGAGTGGCGACAAGCGCAGCATCACGTTCCTGTGCGGTCCCGAAGGAGGGCTCAGTCCTGCAGAAGAGGCGCTGGCCATCGCGGCGGGCCATCGTCCCGTGTCCATGGGAGCCCGCGTGCTGCGCTCGGAGACAGCGGCGATAGCGGCGCTTACACTGCTGGCATGAACCGAAATCTTGTGCTTTTGGCTGCCTGCCAAGGCTTGCTGCTGACCAATAACATCATCTTCATCGCCATCAATGGCCTGATCGGCCTGAGCCTGGCCCCACTGGGTTGGATGGCCACGCTGCCCGTCATGGCGTATGTGGTGGGCGGTGCGTTGAGCACGCCACTGGTGGCCCGTACCCAGATGGCCTGGGGCCGCAAGGTGTCGTTCCAGATCGGGCTGGCCGTGGCCCTTGTTTCTGCTTTGGCCTGCGCGTATGCGGTGATGGCACACAGCTTCTGGCTGTTGGTGGCCGCTACGGTCGTTGCCGGTTACTACAACGCCAACGGTCAGTTGTACCGGTTTGCCGCTGCCGAACTTGCTGCCCCCACGTACCGTGAAAAGGCGATTTCCCTAGTGCTGGCCGGCGGCCTGGCCGGTGCGGTCATCGGACCCAACATCGCCACGCGCACCAAGGCATTGACGGCGACTCCATTTGTCGGCGCCTATCTGGCGCTGGCCGTCGTGGCATTGCTCGCGATGGCCATCATGGCAATGCTTCGGTTTCCGCCAGTGCCGCCCAAGCGCAAGGACGGCCCCATGGGCCGGCCACTGGCGCAGATCATGCGCCAGCCGATCTTCATTGTGTCGACACTGGGCGCCGCGCTGGGCTATGGTGTGATGAACTTGCTGATGGCGGCCACGCCATTGGCGATGCAGGTGTGCCAGCTGCCGTTCGAGGATACCGCACTGGTGCTGCAGTGGCATGTGATCGGGATGTTCGCACCGGGATTTTTTACCGGCCACCTGATCCGGCGCTTCGGAACGCTGCCGATCATGGCGGTGGGCGTGGCGCTCAATGTCGTGTGCATCGCGATCGCGTTGTCCGGTGTCGAACTGCACCAGTTCGTGGTGGCGCTGTTCCTGCTGGGCGTTGGCTGGAATTTTCTGTTCACCGGCAGCACGAACCTGTCACTCAAGGCCTACCGTGCGGAAGAGAAAGACCAGGCCCAGGCGGCGATCAATTTTTGTGTCTTCGCGGTCATGGCCGTGACCTCGTTCGCCTCGGGCGCGCTGGTCACTACCCAGGGCTGGTATCTGCTCAATCTGGGCTCGCTGTTTCCCATTGCCTTGACGGCGCTCGCGCTGGGCTGGCTCGCATGGCGCATAGCCGCCCAGCAAGAGGCCCCGGTGTAATACGAAAGACCTTGCGTTCCAAAGCTATGGAAATACGGCATGGGGCTGCTTGAATCGGTGATGGGCGCCATGGGCGGCCAGGACAATGCGGCAGCCAGCGGAGCGGTGGCCTCGGAGCCTTGATCGGCACGCTGTCGGGGATGTAGGGCAGCTTGCTCGGCAAGTGGTGAGCCGCAGGCCAGCCGCTGCCTCATAGCTAGAAGCGCGCGTCGAGCCAGGCCTTGAGATGTGCGAATACCCGTTCGTCGTCCGGCGCTGTCTCGTTGAATATCTCATGGTAAAGCGACTCGAAGCAATGTGAGGTCACCATCGAAGGCGGTGCGGCGCTGGCAAAGGCGCGACTGCCAGCCGGATTCACCAGTTTGTCCGAGCCGGCATACAACAGCAGCGTTGGCAGGTTCCAGTTTGGTGCGTCGCTGACGACGGCCGGACCGTTCTCGGCAATGAAGGCCGCCAATCGGGCGCAGACGCGGTCGTGCACGAGCGGATCGGCCTTGTAACGCGCTACGACGGCCGGGTCGTGGGACAGATAGTTCGCATCGAGTCCGTTGCCAACGCGCAGATTCGGAGCAATCCTGGGCAACACCGCCAGCAGCAGCTTCTGCAAACCGCTGAGTCCCGGGTCGAGTGCCGGTGACGACAGCACCAAAGCCTCGATCTTGCGCAGTTTGAGCGATACAAAGCGCGCTGCCACCAGTCCGCCCATGCTGTGCCCCAGCACGATCAGCGGCGTCTCGGCATGCATGCGTGCACGTGATTCGTCCACCACCTCGGCCAGATCGTGCAGCAGCCGGTCGCTTGCAGGCAAGGCGCCACGCTGGCCCATGGACTCGCCATGTCCATATTGGTCGTAGGCCCTGACCGCAAAGCCCCAGTTGTTCAGCTGTTTGGCCACATGGTCGTAGCGCCAGGCATGTTCGCCCAGACCATGCACGATCAGCACCACGCCACGCACCGGCGCTTTCACCAGCGGCCAGTCCATCACCACCAGATTGGTGCCGTCGCGCGCGGTCAGCGGGCTGAAATTGGTTTCAGCCATCGAGGCTTTCCGCATCGCGCATCGCGACGCGGTACGCCCGAAACAGGGCAGAGGCGGCAACACAGGGCGCCGCCATCGAACGCATGGGCGCCGGGCTCATGGCAAACTGACGATGACCCGGGCAACAGCAGCAGTCAGCTTCTTGGCGTAGGGCACATGCAGGAACTCATTCGGTCCATGGGCATTGCTTTTGGGGCCCAGCACCCCGCACACCATCATCTGCGCCTTGGGAAAGCCGCGTTCGAGCATGTTCATCAGTGGAATGGTTCCGCCCTGCCCGATATATCCGCAGGGAGCGTCGAAATGTGCCGTCGACGCCGCATGGAGCGCCTGCTCGAACCACGGCACCATGGGCGGCGCGTTCCAACCCGTTGCGCCGCCCTTGCACTCAAACGTAACGCGCGCCTGGTAGGGCGCGTCGTCCTCGAGCAAGGCCTTCATTTCTTGCACCGCATGAGCGGCATCCACCAAGGGCGGCAAGCGCAAGCTGAGCTTGAACGCGGTGTAGGGGCGCAATACGTTGCCGGCGTCAGCCAAGGCCGGAAAGCCCTCGGCCCCGGTGACGCTGAGTGTTGGTGTCCAGGTGCGGTTGATCAAGGCCTGCACCGGGTCGGATGTGGTGGGCAGCACGAAGCTGCGCGCGCCCTCGCAGTCGTAATGCGCCCACGGAAAACGCCGGGTTACCTCATCGCCCAGGATCGCTGCCGTGGCCCGGGCCTGGGCGAGCCGATCCGATGGCACCTCGCAATGGAAGCTGGCCGGCAGCAGTCGGCCGGTCGCGCTGTCTTCAAGCCGGTCCAGCACCTGGCGCATGATGCGAAAACTCGACGGCACCAGGCCGGAGGCGTCGCCCGAATGGATGCCTTCGGTCAGCACCTCGACTTTGAGCGTGCCGCTGGCCATGCCGCGCAGGCTGGTGGTCAGCCACAACTGGTCGTAATTGCCGGCGCCCGAGTCCAGGCAGATGACCAGCGCCACGTCGCCCAGGCGCGGACGCAGTGCATCGACATAGGGCAGCAGATCGTAGGAACCGCTCTCTTCGCAGGTCTCCACCAGGCCCACGATGCGCGGATGGGGCACACCTTGGGCTTTGAGTGCCTGTATTGCCGCGATGCTGGCGTAGACCGCATAGCCATCGTCGGCGCCGCCGCGCCCATACAGCTTGCCATCTTCATATTTCGGCGTCCAGGGGCCAAGGTCGTTGCGCCAGCCGGTAAATTCGGGTTGCTTGTCCAGGTGGCCGTACATCAGCACCGTTTGGGCGGAGTCCACCCGCGTTGCGTCGAGCTCGAAGAACAGCACCGGCGTGCGGCCTTCGATGCGCACGATCTCCAGCTGCAGGCCGTCGATCCTTTGCGCCTCGACCCAAGTCGCAGCCGAGCGCAACACGGTTTCGATGTGGCCATGCTCTGCCCAGGCCGCATCGAATCCGGGCGACTTGGCCGGCACCTGGATGTAGTCCATCAGCTGGCCGACGATATCGCCGTCCCACTTGGCGTCGGCATGCTCCAGAGCCAGGGCATCGTTCAACACATTGCGCGACAGTTCCTTGTGCAGGGGGGCATTCATGGGAAGGCTTTCTGGAATTTCCCCCATCGTATCAAGTCCGCGCTCCGGCGGGACAGAGACTGGTAAAAAGGCTACAACCGATAAACCCGTCGGGCGACTGCGTCCGTTACCTCGGCATGCTGCGCCGCGCTCAACGTGCCGGTCGCCGCCGCATTCCAGGCGGCATAGTCCCCCGCGCGCTCGAGTACCGGCCAGTCGCTGCCCCACAAGACCCGCGAGGCCCCAAAACAGTCCAGTACGTAGCGCACATACGGCGCCAGCGCAGCTACAGGCGTGTCGGGTGCCGCTTCGGTCCACAGGCCCGACAGTTTGCACGCCACCTGCGACTGGGGCGCCAGCAGGGCCAGGCCGTCAGCCCAGTGCGCCCATTGGCCGTGCGCGATGTCGGGCTTGGCCGCGTGGTCGATCACGATGCGCAGAGTCGGGTAACGACGCGCGATAACCGCGATGCGCGGCAGATGTGCCGGCTTGACCAGCGCATCGAACGCGAGGTCACAAGCCAACATGGCTTCGAACGCCGGTTGCAAGGCCTCTTGCAGGATCCAGTCGGGATCGGCGATGTCCTGCAGCATCGGGCGTAGGGCCTTGAGTTTGCCGGGTTGCGCGGCCAGCGCAGCGATGCGAGCCGGCGCCAGCGGCGCCAATAGATCGACCCAGCCGACGACGCCCAGCACATCGGCGGCGTGCTGGGCCTGCTGCAACAGGAAACAGGTTTCCGCCTCGGTTGGCGCAGCCTGCACCAGCACGCCCGCATTCACTCCCCGGGGACGGCTCTCGCGGCGCCAATCGTCCAGTGTGATATCCCGATAGATGCTGCCCATCGCGGAGTTCAGCCAGCCGTAATCGCCACGCGACAACTGCCAGATATGGAAATGCGCGTCGATCATGCGCGCTTGCTGTTTGGCAGCGGCGCGGCTGCCGGTACCAGAGCCCTGGCCCGCAATTCCTGCCAGAACGCAGCGGGTATGCGATGGCGCAGCATCACCATGCCGTCCTCCCACTGGGAACGGTCCTGGGGCCCGAGCAGCACGATCTCGACCGCCGGATGGGCCAGCGGGAATTGCAGGGCCGCGGCGCGCAGCGGGACCGAGTGCCGGTCACAGACCTCCTCCACGGCGGCCACCCGGTCGATCCAAGCCTGAGGTGCCTGCGTATAGTTGAATCGCACCGGCGTGGTCCCGCTGGCGTGCACGCCGGTGGCCAGGATGCCGGAATTGAACACGCCACCCACGGCAATGCGCACGCCGCGTTGCTCGCAAAGAGGCAGCAGTTGCGCCAGCGCGCTGTGATCCACCAGGCTGTAGCGACCGGCCAGCAGCAGGCAGTCCAGATCGGCCTGGCGCAACACGTCCAGGCACACCTGCACATCGTTGACGCCCAGGCCGACATGGCGCAGCAAGCCTTCGCCGCGCATGCGGCGCAACTCGGGCAGAGCCTCGTCCAGCACCTGGCGCAGCACACGGGGATAGTCCTGGCCATGCACTCCGGCGTCGCAGTCGTGCACAAAGGCTGCATCCACTGTGGCCAGTCCCAGGCGCTGCAGGCTGTCCTCGACGCTGCGGCGAACACCGCGCGTCGAATAGTCCCAGGCCTGCACGAATGGCAATACATCGACATAGCCGTTTTGCGCGCGCGGCGCAGACGGCTCTGGAACCAGCAGTCGACCGACCTTGGTGGACAGGGTGTAGCTTGCGCGATCATGGTCGCGTAACGCCATTCCCAGCCGGTGCTCGCTGAGCCCATTGCCATAATGCGGCGCGGTATCGAAGCTGCGGCAACCCGAGGCCCAGGCCGTTTGCACCAGCGCCTTGGCCGCATCGTTGCTGATCGCCGTGAACAGGTTGCCCAGCGGCGCACCGCCCAGACCCAGGTGCAGTCCGTCGGTGGTCGGCGCAAAGATCATCGCATCAGGGAAGGCAGCCAGGTGGGGTGTTGCGGCGATGATGATAGCACTGACATGTTAGTAGTGCAACAAATTGTCACGGAGCGCCCGTTGCACCGCGGCCGGGTTATCAGCTCCGCTGCAGCAAAAAGGCTTGCACGGCGTCGGCGGTCGGCGCACCGCTGATGCCATCGGCGTGGGTGCACTTGAGCGCCGCTGCAGCGCTGGCATAGGTGCACGCGTCGACGTCTCCCAGGCCACTGGCCAGTGCCAGTGTCAGGGCGCCGTGGAATACGTCACCGGCACCCGTTGAGTCAACGCTCACCACCGGAAACGGTGAAATCCGGTGCAAGCGCGACTGGGCCACCAACATCACGCCGTTTGCACCCAGCGTGACGGCAGCACGTCGGGCGCCGAGATAGATCGCGCGCAGCAATGCCGCCTCCTGCGCGACCGCGCCTGACCAGACCGCCAGGCCGGGTTCGGAAAACACCACCCATTGCGCCAATGGCACCAGTGTCGTCAGATCGTGTTGAGGCGCGACGTCGGCGTCGAAGACGGACAGGCGGCCATGGACGCGTGCCCACGTCAAAGCCGCTT
This sequence comes from Rhodoferax sp., assembly GCA_031396205.1. Taxonomy (GTDB): domain Bacteria; phylum Pseudomonadota; class Gammaproteobacteria; order Burkholderiales; family Burkholderiaceae_C; genus CAISIP01. The sequence goes on along the minus strand of JANNKH010000117.1, from coordinate 59,547 downwards.
GGGCGCCCGCTGGCCAGCGCGGGTCGACCAATACTGCGTCGCACCCGGCAAACACCTCGTCGCCGGGCAACCGGGCGCCGGCCAGCGCGTTGCCCCGGTGGTTGAAGATATGACGCTCGCCCTGGCTGTCGACAATGATGGCCGAGGCAGACGTATGGGCGTCGGGCACCTCCTGCAGGTGGGACAGGTCGATGCCCTCGGCGGCAAGTTGCTGGCGTACCATCCGCCCGGCGTCGTCCGGCCCGACCGCACCGACGAACCGTACCCGGGCTCCCAGCCGGGCGCAGGCCAGCGCCGCGTTGGCCGCCATGCCGCCGCCAACACTGCGGTAACGGTGCGCCGGAGTCTTGGTTGCCCGGTCCGGAAACCGCTCGACCTGGAAAACATGATCAATCGCGCAATGACCGACGCACGCGATCAAGGGCCGCGTTTCAGGAATAAGGAGAGGCCCGTGCCATGCCATGTGTGTGATCAGCGATTCAATGCGGCACCAGCATACCCGACAACCAGGGCGCGGGTTGGTTCACACGCGCGTACCGAACGCGCGCGACCCACCCCTTTGCCTTAGCGGTTCCTGCGGCGCTTGGTGATAGTGCCCAGCAGAGCCAGGCCCGCCAGCAGCATCGCATAGGTCGATGGCTCGGGTATCGCGGCCACAGTGATGTCCAGCAGGGCGGGCGCGACGACCGTGTTGCCGCCGATGCCGAACGCACCGGTGAGGCTTGCGGCGCCGGTAGCTAGATTGATGGTGTAGAAGCTGCTCTTGGCGGTGTCGCCATTGGTGAGGGATGCGAACGCGATTCCAGTTGCGCCGCTGATGTCAAAGCCAGCCGCGGCGCTGGTGTCGACTCCCAGCGCGCCAATCTCGACCTGGGTTCCGGCGTTGGGCGGGTTCTGGCTATACAGCCTGTCGTTCACGCTGTTGATGCCGAACAGCGCAGTGCCGGTGGCTGGATTGTTGTCGTTGTTGGTGTAGGCGGACGCAGAGATGTTCGTGACCGCGCCGTTGAGCGCGCCATCGACGGTGGCCGCACCCGTATTTACATTGATGCGCAGGTTCTGGCCGGCATTGCTGGTGACACGCAGGCGGTCTGCGGCTGGATTGAAGTCGACGCCAAACGAGATACCACTCAGGCCCGTCGACAGGACGGAAACAAAGGTCGCTGCTCCGGTCTGCGCATTGAGGGTGTACAGGTTGCCCAGGCTGCCCAGACCATATAGCAGACCGTTCGATGGTCGCAAGTCGATGCCCAGGATGCTTTCGCCGGCACCGGTTAGTCCGGTGATCGTCATGGCGGGGCCGGCCAGGGTCGGCGCGGCGCTGTCGAACAGGACCAGCGCGTTGGTGGAGGTCAGTCCCACAATCGTTTCCGCTTGTGCGGGGTTTGCAGCCAGCAAACCCGCACCCAATAACGCCGCGGCGGGCACGAGCAACTTGCGCAATGCATTTGAAGAAGTCATGGTGAGCATCCCTTGTGGTTGAAAAAGGTCGCTTCCGGCCGGAATGGCTGGATCGCACCGCCCTCCCGAAAAGGATTGCGGCAGACCATACTACGCACGCGGCGGCGTTCTGGATGCACATTTTTTTTCCGATTCGGCGGGTCTGCCAGCGCACTCCTTGCCCGGCCTCCCGCATCGCTGGCAGGAAAATTCATGCGCCGCAAACGCGGGTCCTATGGCAAGGTGCTCAGGTGTTGGCCAGCGCCTGGGTCAGATCCTCGAGCAGGTCGTCAATATGTTCGATACCCACCGACAGGCGCACCATGTCCTCCTGCACCCCCGCCTTGGCCAGTTCGTCCGCGCCGAGCTGTCGATGCGTCGTCGATGCTGGATGGCATGCCAGGGACTTGGCGTCGCCGATGTTGACCAGCCGGGTGAACAGCTTGAGCGCATCCTGGAACCGGGCACCAGCCGCACGGCTGTCCTTGGCCTTGAGTCCGAAGCTGATGATGCCGGAGGCACGTCCACCCATGTAGGTCTTGACCAGCGCATGGTCGGGATGATCCCGCAGGCCGGCGTAGTTGACCCAGCCGACCTTGGCATGGGATTTCAGGAATCGGGCCACACTCAGCGCGTTGTCGCAGATGCGGTCCATGCGCACCGCCAGCGTCTCGATGCCCTGCAGGATCTGGAATGCGTTCATCGGACTCAGCGCCGCGCCCATGTTGCGCAGCGGCACGACGCGGGCGCGACCGATGTAGGCCGCCGGGCCGAGTGCCTCGGTGTACACCACGCCGTGGTAGCTCACATCGGGTTCATTGAGCCGTTTGAAGCGCGTCTTGTGTTCGGCCCACGGAAACTTGCCGGAGTCGACGATCATGCCGCCGATCGTGGTGCCGTGCCCGCCCAGGTATTTGGTCATTGAATGCACGACGATATCGGCGCCATGTTCGAACGGTCGGCACAGGTAGGGGCTGGGAACCGTGTTGTCGACGATCAGCGGAACGCCGGCGGCATGCGCCACCTTGGCCAGCGCGGCCAGGTCGGTGATATTGCCCAGGGGGTTGCCGACCGACTCGCAGAAAACGGCCTTGGTTCTTCGGTCGATCAACTTGGCGAACGAAGCCGGGTCGCGGTAGTCGGCGAAACGGGTTTCGATGCCCATCTGCGGAAGCGTGTGGGCCAGCAGGTTGTAGGTGCCGCCGTACAGCGTGGATGCCGAAACGATGTTGTCACCAGCCTCTGCGATTGTCTGGATCGCGTAGGTGATGGCCGCCATGCCCGAGGCCACCGCCAGGCCGCCGACACCACCCTCCATGGCCGCCACACGCGCCTCCAGAACGGCATTGGTCGGGTTCATGATACGGCTGTAGATGTTGCCTGCCACCTTCAGGTCGAACAGGTCGGCGCCATGCTGGGTGTTGTCAAAGGCGTAGGCAACCGTCTGATAGATCGGCACTGCGACCGCCTTCGTGGTCGGGTCAGGTGTATAGCCGCCATGGACAGCGATGGTTTCGATTTTCATGGGTGTCTCCTCAAAAAATGCGCATCTTAGGCCATGCCGCAACCGCAACCGCAACCGCAGCCTGCCGCGCAAACGACAACGGCCCGAAACCGGGCCGCTGTCGGGGTGGTGAGATGAACTGCTTACTTGGGACGGCGACGGCGCGCGATCGTACCCAGCAGGCCCAGACCCGCCAGCATCATCGCGTAGGTTTCAGGCTCGGGCACCGCGGTGATCTGGATCATGCGGTCTACACCACTGGTGGGGTGCTGCACGTTGACGAACGCGATGTTGGGATTGGTCACATCGAAGTACAGGCCCGTGGGCTCGGCGCCGACCGTTGACAGGGTGGCCCAGCGGGCGACCGACTCGGCAATGCCATCGCGATTTGCGTCGTTGGCAAACCAGATGTCTGCCGCACCGCCTGGCTGGTCTTCGATGATGTAGATGTTGCCGGCGGCATCGATAGCCAGGTTGTCCGGGTTGTTGAAGACGCCGCCGACCGCCACTCCGGTGGCCAGGTCGATGGTGCTGCCGCTGACAAAGGTGTTCATCATTCCAGTGGCAAGATTCATCGAGTACACCTCGTCCGTCGTGGTCGTGGCCACGTACAGGATCTGGTCGCCGTTGGTCAGGGTCTGGATTTCCAGGTCTTCGGGGCGCTGGTAGTCGGTTCCCTTGTACGCCGCTACATTGGTCGTGGCGCGCCCGTCCACGGACATTACGCCGTTCGGATCAGTTATGGTCACCGCACCGGCCAGGCCGGCGCCAGTGGCATCGGTGAACGCGACCCAGCTGAACGATCCCGTCGCGTTGGGTGTATTGCCGTCGCCCACACGCAGCACGGAATTTACACCGCCGTTGAAGTAGGTCGCACCGCTGCCCGGCGTGGCCGAACTGTAGCGGTAGATGCTGCCGCCATTGAGCTCGTCGATGTAGTACATGTTGTTATTTTTGTCGAACGCCAGGCCTTCGTGCGAAACGCGGGCCACCGCGTTGCGGTGCACCACGTTGCCGATGCCATTGGCCTGGGTCGGGTTGGTCAGCTCGAACAGCCGGCCATACGGCTGCGGCTGGCTACCCCAGGACTCCTCGGCCGTCAGGTAGGTGCCAAAGGGTGTCCAGCGCGATGCATCGAAAGCAACCGCACTGTTAAGTGCCGGTGCTGCGGCCGGTGCGGCCCACATCGTGATGGTGTTGCCGCTCTGGCGGTCGTGCCGCTGGATGCCGGCCTGGCCGGTCTCGAACACCGTGTACAGGTACCGACCCGCATCCGGCCCAGTGCGGTTGGTGTCGATCATGTCCCAGTTGCCGCTGTTGAACTGGCCGTTGGCCAGCTGGGTCGTACGATCCGCGATCGAGACCTGGGAAAAGTTCGGGCTGCTGAGCAGAAACGGCGCGCTTTCAGGCAAGGAGCCTGCGGGTACCGAAGCCGAAAGCGGCGTGAAGTTGCTGAACGCGGTCGGCGCGGCCGCCGCGAACTGGGTTGCGACAGCCAGCGAAACAGCTGCTGCGACGGGATGTAGTCGAATCATGGGATTTCTCCTGAGAAAGGTTGATGGCAAGCGAAGGCAAGGGTCGATACCCCGCAAGCTGTTCAGCTTTGGGAGGTATCGGCACATGGTCTGCAGATGCGATGACACTGTCGTGACGAAGTCCTATCCTTTGCCTGGTCCGATCGGATGCCGTGGCGCGCCAACAGCGTAGGCATGTCCGCTAGCGCCTGGCCGGGACCGCGATACGGTTGCGCCGGGAAGGCCGCGACGGTGTGCCGCCTGCCAGCGCGCACGGCACACGACAGCCGCTCGAGGACGTCATGGCGTGCCTGCTGCACCTGATCACGCTCGACCGCGCCGCGCAACAGCCGATAGTCATCATGGGCGAGTTGTTGCGGCAGCTGGGCGCGCGCGCCGCACCAATCGGCAACGTCAGTGAGCGGCCCGAGCAGGAAATCCGGCACCGGTTCGCCGGCGACATGGGCTGTAGATTGCATGGCTGGAGCAGCCTGGGCAGGCCAAATAACAGGCAAGCCGGCATTGACGCCGGTATCCGAGTTCTGATAGTATTGCTAACATGTCAGTCCGTCAACACGTCCTTGCCATGCGCGGTGTGCGCTGAACCCGCCGCCATGCTCAAAGGCCTGTCGCCGCTGCTGTCGCCCGATTTGCTGCATGTGCTCGCCAGCATGGGCCATGGCGACGAAATCGTGCTGGCCGATGCCAACTTTCCCGCTGCGACCCACGCCCGGCGCCTGGTGCAGCTGTCCGGCGCCGATGCGCCACAGGTGCTGGACGCAGTCCTGTGCGTCCTGCCGCTGGATGACTTCGTGGAACAGGCCGCGCACACGATGCAGGTGGTCGCCGAGCCGTCCTGCGTACCCGAGGTGGTGCAGGCTTTCAACGCCACCTTGCAGCGGCATGGCTGCAAGCCCTCGTCTGCACTTGAACGGTTTGCGTTCTACCAACGTGCTGCCGCCGCATTCGCCATCGTTGCGACTGGCGAGCGCCGTGGCTACGGCAACATCCTGCTCAAGAAAGGCGTTGTGCGCCCATGACCACGCAACGCAAGGCCATGGCGCCGGTCGCGGCTGCGCCAGCGTCGGAAGGCACCAGCCAGCGCGCCCGCGCCTACCAGGGCTTCACCCAGCAGATTCTCAGCGGCGGCATTCGCAGCGGGCAGTTCATCTCGCAGCGCGAGTTGATGACCTTGCTGGACATGCCACTCGGAGCAGTGCGCGAGATGATTCCGCGGCTCGAAGCGGCCGGGCTGATCAAGACGGTGCCCCAGCGCGGGTTGCAGATCGCGCATGTCGACCTCAAGTTGATTCGCAACGCATTCCAGGTGCGCTCGATGATCGAGCAAGAGGCGATCCGTCATTTCGTGCACTCAGCCAGCGACGCGCAGCTCGAACAGATCGAAGCGAGCCACCGCGACATCCTGCGCCGCGCCAGCGCAACACCGGTCGATGGCCATCTGCTCGACGATGCGCAGGCGCTGGACTGGGGCCTGCATGACCGCATGGTCGACGCGCTGGGTAACGAGATCGTGTCCGAGATCTACCGCGTGAACAGCCTGCGCATCCGCCTGATCAAGCTCGAGCACAGCGTCATCACGCCGGCGCGGCTGATTCCCGCGATGCAGGAGCATATGCACTTCATTGCCGCATTGCGCCAGCGCGACGCGACGCTCGCAACCGAACTGCTGGACGCGCATATCCGCAGCGCCCGCGATCGCGTGTTGTCGGCGCCACTGGAACTGGCCAGCACCTCTGCTGGCGCAACTCGGACGCCGTTGCGCCGTCCCCAATCCACGCCAAGCTGAAGGACAAGCACTTGAACCAGGATATTTCCGGCCTCTGGCCGGCCATTCTCACCCCCGTCACTGCCGATGGACGGCTGGACAATGGCCGGGTGCTAACCCACGTCAAACACCTGCTTGCCAGGGGCTGCGACGGCGTAACCATTTTTGGCACCACCAGTGAAGGACCGGCGTTTACCAATACCGAGCGCAAGGGATTGCTCGATACCTTGCTCGCTGGCGGCGTGCGACCGGACCAGATCGTGGTGACGACCAGCTGCAGCGCATTGGCTGACGCGATCGACCTGGGCCGGCATGCGATTGCCAAGGGTTGTTTCCGCCAGCTGTACATGCCGCCGTTCTATTTCCGCCAGCCGCGCGACGCGGGCATCATGGCAGCGGTGTCCACCGTGGTGGAGGGCATCGACGACCCGCGGCTCAAGATGCTGCTCTACCATATTCCCGGCCTGTCCAGCGTGGTCTTCAGCCCCGACAGCGTGCGCATACTGGCCGAGCGGCATGCCGGCCAGGTGATCGGTGTCAAGGACAGCAGCGGCAGTCTGGAAAATGGCCTGGCGCTGGCCAGGGCGTTTCCGCAGTTGGCCATCCTCAGCGGCGCCGAGCAATATGTGGCGCAGGTCATGGTCGCCGGCGGCAGCGGCTCGATCAATGGCCTGGCCAATATCGCACCGGCGCTGATGGCACGCATCGTCGCCAGTCCGCAGCTAGTTGCGCCGGCGGACGAAAAGCTGGTGCTGGACCTGCTGGCCGTGTTGTCGCTGCGCCCCGGCATGCAGTTCGTCAATGTCTACAAGACCATGCTGGCAGAGCAGACCGGCGATGATGCCTGGCTCAACGTTCGTGCGCCGCTGTGCCCGCTGGACCAGAACGAGGAACGGGCGGTACGCGCTGCCTATCGCGCCATCGGTGCGCCGCTTGCCACCGTCTGAGCCGCAGCGACCGCTGGCGCGCAACTTCCACTGTCGCTTTGCGGCAGGCGATGTGGCGGGCAACCGGGCCCTGCACGAAAAGCGCGCGCCGGTGCTGGCGTCTTCGAACCAGCACGTCGACGTCAGCATCCGCTTCTTCAAGCGCCTGCGCCAGCGTGAAGGCCTGTTCGGCAGCGCGGTCAGACGCAGCCCTCTGCGCGCACTCGATGTCCACCAGCTGCGCGAAGCGAGATTTAGGTCGAACGCGTGATGTCCTTGCAGGCCGAACTGGCAGCTGGGCGTGCTTAGGCGGTAGTGGTCCGTCCGGCACCCTGGGACACGGGCGCCGACCCGCCAACGCACAGGGTCAACCGGCCTTCAGCCAGGGCCGCACCCACTGCAAGCCGCGCGAGGTGCCGCCCGGCGACTTGTCGCGCGGCCGGTATTCACAGCCGACCCAGCCTGGGTAGCCGAGCGCATCGAGCAGCGAAAACAGATAGGGGTAATGCAGTTCGCCGCTATCGGGCTCATGGCGTTCAGGTACGCCGGCCAACTGCAGGTGGCCAACCCGGCCGCCGGGAAGGTACTGGCGCAACATCGACGACACATCACCTTCGGTAATCTGGCAGTGGTACAGGTCCATCTGCACCTTGAGGTTGTCAGCGCCCACCTGCTGCACCACCGCATGCGCACGGTCTTGTCGGTGCAGGTAATAACCCGGATTGTCGCGCAGGTTGATGGGCTCGATCAGTATCTGCACCTCGGCAGGTGCCGCCTGCGCGGCGGCCCAGCGCAGGTTCTCGACATAGGTCCGGTGCATGGCTTCCTGCGCCGCTGCGCTGGGTACCAGGCCGGCCATCAGGTGCACGCGCGGGCATTGCAGCGCCGCAGCATACTCCAGCGCCAGCGCCACGCCGGCACGGAAGTCCGCCTCGCGCCCGGGCCAGGCAGCAGTTCCCTTTGCGCCAGGGTCCGGAGTACCACCGGGCATAGCCTGCGCAGCCGTGCCGGGCGGTCCGTTGAACAACACCATGGACAGGCCGTTGTCGCGCAGTCGCGCGGCGATCTCTTGTTTCGGCAGCTCGTAGGGAAACATGCATTCGACGGCTTTGAATCCGTCACGCGCGGCGGCCAGGAAGCGATCGGCGAACGGCAGGTCGGTGTACAACCAGGATAGATTGGCGGCGAATTGGGGCATGGCGCTATCGTAGTGCAAAGACTGCGCAAAGACTGTGCAAAGCCAGCAGTTCGACCGCCGAGACCGGCGCTGACATAGGCGCTCATCCCGGGCGCGAAGTCATCCAGCGCGCCGGCAATGGAAGTCCCGGAAACGGATCCACTTCGGGCGGTCGCTGCACAGGGATGCCGCGCAGCGCTGCGTCGGCAAAGTCCAACAGGCAATGCCAATCGGCTAGCAGGTGGTCGTGCCCGCCGCCTCGAAACACGATCGCCTGCCTGTGTGCTGCGCCCAGCAACTCGAACACACAGCGGGCGGCCCGATGGGTCTGCCAGGCGCCTTGCGGGTTGGCCCAATGGTCGTCCAGGGCCTCGGTCGTCAGCAATGCACGCGGGGCAACGAGCGCCTTCAGGAAATGCTGGTCGAACGGCAGCGTGTGCTCTTGGCCGGCATAGGCCTGCAGTTGTGGATCAAACCAATACCCGAAATGGCGCAGCAGCTCGGTCAGGGTCTCTGACCCCGGACCCTGGTGGCGAAAACTGCCCGCACCGCCGGCGCCGGAATTGTTGGCGCTGGTCAAAGCGATGCGCAAGTCGGTTGCGCCGGCCAGTAGCGCGGCCTTGCCGCCACGGGAGTGCCCGACCACGGCAATGGACGCTGTGTCGATCCAGTCCAGCGGGAGCAGGGCATCCACCACCCGGTGGTAGGCCCAGGCCCATGCCGCCAAGGTGCGGGGCTGCGCCGAGGCTTGCGACAGCGTCACGCCGGTCGCAGGGCCGCCCGGATCGGGTGCGATCTCGACCCGGTTGAATTGGGCGAATACATAGCCGCGCGCCAGCATCGCGCCCAGCGCGGCGTGGTCGGCATAGTGCCAGCAGCCATCGCCGCTGATGATGACCGGGAACGGCCCGGAGCCTTCGGGTATGAACAGCCGCAACTGAAATGGTGCCATGGCTTGGGGCTCGATGCGGCAGCTCAACAAGCGCGCGCCGCCCAGGCGCCGCAGAACGGTGGAGTGCAGACGCGCGATGCGCGTTGCCATGGGCCGGTCGGGTAAACACCCGTAGATCAGCGGCAGCATCAGCTCCATGATCTCCAGGCGCCGCGTCGGCCATTGGCCGGCATCGGCAACCCGATGTCCGGCCAGGGTTCGCAATGGATCGGGCCAATCCGCACCAGGTGCAGTCACCATCGTGTCAAGCAGGTTATCTATATGACTGGGTCGGTAAAAACGATAGGTCCCCTTTCGCGGTTATGACCTACGATGGCGACCGGATCCAACCACTTTCATGAAAGCGTCCATCATGGTAACCCGTGTCCTGAACCATCCCCTTGGCGCGCTCGTCGCTGCCCTGTTCGTTCTGCCCGCCGCTGTGCACAGCGCCGAAATCCGCGTTATGTGTTACCAGGATGGCATCGAATGCGATGTCGTGACCGAACAGGCCAAACGCTTCGAAGCCCAGAATGCCGGCACCAAAGTCGTGATCGATGTCGTTCCCTATAAAAGCATCGTCGAGCAGCTGCCGGTGCAACTGGCCGCCGGCCAGGGCCCGGATATCGCCCGCGTGACCGACCTGGGGGGCTTGTCCAAGTACTACATGGACGTCAGCGCGCATGTCAAGGACAAGGGCTACTGGGAGGCCAATTTTGGCGCCACCCTGCCCTGGTTGCGCCCGAGTGCCGGCGACAAGGGCATCTACGGTTTCATGTCGCAACTGACGATGACCGGTCCGTATGTCAACAAGACGCTGTTCGAACAGGCCAAGGTGCCGATGCCCGGGCCAAAGGCGACCTGGGACGAGTGGGTCGATGCCGCCCGCAAGGTCGCCAAGGCCAACCAGTTGCCAGCCGCGCTGGCATGGGACCGCTCCGGCCACCGGTTTGCCGGTCCGGCGATCAGCTACGGCGCGAAGATTTTTGATGCCAAGGGCGATCTGGTGATGGACGACGGCTACAAGACCGCGGTCACCAAGTTCGTCGGCTGGCACAAGGACGGCGCGATGCTCAAGGAGGTCTGGGGCGGCACCGGCGGCTCCAGTTATGCCGACTCGATCGGCGAATTCAAGAATGCGCGCGTTGCGATGGTGTTGTCGGGCTCCTGGCAGATCAACCGGCTGCAGAAGGACATCGGCACCGCATTCGACTGGGTCGCCGTGCCCAACCCCTGCGGCCCGGCGGCTTGCTCCGGCATTCCCGGCGGTGCGGCCTGGGTGGCGCTGAAGACGTCCAAGTCGCCCAAGGATGTCGGCATGTTCCTGGACTTCATGGCGCAGGAAGCCAATTACGCCGAGTTCACCGGCAAGACCAACAACATCCCGGCCCATGCCGGATTGGCCAAGAAGGGCGTTAAGTATCCGGGCGCGACCCCTGTGGCGCAGGCTGCGCTGGGCGTATTCAGCTCCGGCGTGGCCAGTCTGTCGCCGGTGGCCTACCAGTTCCAGGGCTACAAATACAACCGGGCCGTGATGTTGCCGACCGTGACCCGGGTGACCCAGGCCATCGTTGGCGAGATGAGCGCGGACGAAGCCATGACCAAGATCGCAGCCGACATGGCTGACGCGGTCAAGCAGGCGACGAAGTAGGCGCCTGACCGGCAAAGGGCCCTTCGTGCCACTGTTGACGCGCATCGTGGGCCTGTTCTTCAACCTGTTCGAGCCCTTGTTCCGGCTGGCGCAGCGCCGGCTGGGGCTGGCGCGGCTGGGCTGGTTGTTCGTCGCGCCGAACCTGGTCGTGTTCGGCCTGTTCACATTCCTGCCGATCGCCATCAACCTGGTCTACGCGAGCACCGGCGGTGTCAACCTGATGCCATTCGATCGGCCGTTTACCGGTGCTGAGAACTTCGGCATCCTGTTCGAATGCCGCGACTATTTCGACATCCAGAGCTGCCGCAAGGACGTGTTCTGGCGCGCCATCTTCAACACGGTGCAGTTCAGCCTGATCCAGGTGGTACTGATGGTGTTGCTCTCGCTCGTCACCGCGCTGGTACTTAACCGCAAGATCATCGGGCGCGGTTTCTGGCGTGGCGTATTTTTTTATCCGGTGCTGTTGTCGCCGGTGGTTGTGGCGCTGATCTGGAAATGGCTGCTGCAAAGCCAGGGCGTATTCAACGCCGTGCTGGTGGGTATCGGGGCTTCACCGGTCGAATGGTTGACAACCGCTTCCTGGGCGTTTTTCTGGACCGTGTTCGTGTCGATCTGGGCCCACATGGGGTTTTATACGCTGATCCTGCTGGCCGGCCTGCAGGCGATCCCGAAGGACATGTACGAGGCCGCCGAGATGGACGGCGCCTCGCCCTGGCGCACTCTGCGGCGCATCACCCTGCCATTGTTGATGCCCAATCTGATCGTGGTGCTTGTGCTGGCAATGATCCGCGCAGTACAGATCTTTGACGAGGTGTTCGTGCTCACGGGTGGCGGCCCGGGATCGGCGACAACCTTCATCGTGCAATTCATCTACCAGACCGGGTTTGCCGAGCAGATCCACCTGTACGGGCTTGCCGCTGCCGCTTCGCTGGTGCTGGCACTGGGGCTGGTATTGCTGACGCTGGTTCAGCTGCGGCTGACGCGTGCGTCCGATGCAGGGCAAAGAGCCAGATGATGGTCCGTCACGCGCCGCGCCTGTTTCGCCTTTGCGTCAATCGGGGACCGTCGGCGAACCCCCATCAGGCCTGCGGATACTGAGATGACCGGCTTTCTCACCCGAACCCGTGGTCGCAGCCGGATGGACTGGACCGACTGGCTCAGCTACATCTACCTGATGATCGGCCTGTTCACGATGTTCGCGCCGGTGCTGTGGCTGGTCATGTCGTCGTTCAAGACCGAGAGCGCGATCAGCCAGTTTCCGCCCACCTTTTTGCCCTACACCCAGAAGTCGGTGCAGGTGGCCGGTCACGACAAGCCGCTGCCGCTTTATCTGACACGCGACGACAAGGGCGAGCTGCGCACGATGGCCCAGGTGCGCCGCATCGGCATCATGGCCACGATGGTCGACCCTGCGAACCCCGCGCAGCAGATTCGGGTCAACATCAACGACCGAACGCCGGTCAACGAACTGCAGTTTGCGTTTTCCAACTACACCGAGATCTTCGCCAAGTTCAGCTTCGGCCTGTATCTGTGGAACAGCGTGTTCATTACCGTCGTGGCCACTCTGCTCACGCTGCTGATCAATTCGATGGCTGCGTTTGCGCTGTCCAAGTACAAGTTCCGCGGTCAGAAGGCGGTGTTCCTGCTGATCATCGCCACGCTGATGATCCCGCCCACCATCATCCTGGTGCCGGTGTTCCTGGTCATCAACACGGTGGGCCTGCTCAACAGCCTGTGGGGCGTGATACTGCCGGCCATTGCCACGCCCACCGGCGTGTTCCTGCTGCGCCAGTACATGCTGACGATTCCGGACGAGTTGCTGGAGGCCGCGCGAATGGACCATGCCAGCGAATGGCGCATCTACTGGAAGATCATCCTGCCGCTGGCCGCGCCGGCGCTGGCGGTGTTGGCGATCTTCTCGGTGATGTGGCGCTGGAACGACTTTTTGTTGCCCCTGATCGTGCTCTCACGCTCGGAATTCTTCACGCTGCAGCTGGCGCTCAACGCGTTCCAGGGCGAGCTCAATACCCAGTGGCACTACCTGCTGGCGATGACGGTGATCACGTTGATCCCGATCACGCTGGTGTTTGCCTTTTTGCAGAAGTACATCACCACCGGAATTGCCAGTGCCGGCGTCAAGTAGCACTGCTCCGCCATCCTTTGACACCCGATTCAGGAACACCACGTGGCCACCCTCGAACTCGCCCGTATCGTCAAGTCGTTTGACCAGACCACCATCTTGCATGGCATTGACCTGCAAGTGGAGGATGGCCAGTTCGTCGTCTTCGTCGGCCCCTCGGGTTGCGGCAAGTCGACCTTGCTGCGGGTCATTGCCGGGCTCGAAGAGCCGACCAGCGGCGAGGTACAGATCGACGGGAAATCGGTCAACCATGTATCGGCGGCGCACCGCGGTTGTGCGATGGTGTTCCAGTCGTATGCCCTGTACCCGCACATGAGCGTCTATGACAACATGGCCTTCGGGCTGGAGAATGCCGGCGAGCCGCCTGCGCAGATCCAGAGCAAGGTCCAGGCGGCGGCGAATCTGCTGCGGCTCAATGAACTGCTGCAGCGCAAGCCGACGCAGCTCTCGGGCGGCCAGCGCCAGCGGGTTGCGATCGGGCGCGCCATCGTGCGCGAACCCAAGCTGTTCTTGTTCGACGAGCCGCTGTCCAATCTGGACGCCGAGCTGCGCGTATCGATGCGCGCCGAGATCCGCGATTTGCATGCGCGGCTCAAGGCGACGATGGTCTATGTGACGCACGACCAGGTCGAGGCGATGACGATGGCCGACAAGATTGTCGTGCTGCGCGCCGGCAAGGTCGAACAGGTGGGTGCGCCGCTGGAGCTCTACAACCATCCCGTCAACACCTTTGTCGCCGGCTTCATTGGCAGCCCGCGCATGAATTTTTTACCCGCCGAACTGATTGCGCGCGCCGACCATCCGCACGGAGCACCGGTGCCGCCCGCAGGCGCGCACACGATCGGATTGCGTCCCGAACATGCGGTGATTGCCAACCACGGCCCGATCCGGATCCATGTCGACCAGGTCGAACAACTCGGTTCCACCAGTTTGCTGCATGGCCATGTGGGCACCGACACGCCGTTCGAGATGGTGTGCAACGGCCAGACCGCGATCCGCGGCGGCGACAGCGTGGGCATCGGCATGCCGGTGGAACACCTGCATTGGTTCGACGCCCAAGGTTTGCGCCTGGAGCCCGTCGGCACGAAGCGCGCATGAAGGCGTTGTGTGCGACCGGTGCCGCGCAAGCCGATGGCCACGGCATCACGCTGGCACTCGGCGGCGGCGCCCAACTGGCGGTCGAGATACTGGAGAGTGACATCGCGCGGGTGCGCATCAAGCCCGCCCCGGGTTACCGCGAGCCCCGCACCTGGGCCATCGCGCCGCTGGCGGGCAAAGATGTCGCATGGTCCGGCCGCGCGCGCGACGATCGCAGTGGCTTTGCGTGCCCTGCGGCACGGGTGTCACAGGTCGATGGCGCCATCACGCTGCAGACAGCTGACTTGTCACTCACATTGCGCACGGAACCACTGGCACTGCGCTGGACCGACAGCCGGGGCCGCCTGCTGCTGCAAGATCGCGCCAGCGCCGCCTACATGGCCAGCCACCGCACCGGCGCGATCCGGCACTATCTGCAACGCGAGCCCGGGGACCGTTACTACGGCCTGGGCGACAAGACCGGCCCGCTGAACCTGCATGGCCGGCGCCTGCGCACACTGGCGATGGACGCGCTGGGCTACGACCCGCGCAGCGGCGACCCGCTGTACAAGCACTGGCCGTTCGTGCTGAGCCGAAGCAGCGGTGGCGCCTGGTGCGGCATCTACTACGACACACTGGCGCCTTGCACGTTCGATCTGGGCTGCGAACACGACAACTACCACGGCCTGTACCGGCATGTGGAAATCGACGACGGCGACCTGGACTATTACGTCATCGCCGGCGCCACGCCCGCCGCGGTGATTGCGCGCTTCGTGCGCCTGATCGGCGGCACCCATCTGCCACCCCGCTGGTCGCTCGGCTATGCACAAACGGCGATGGGCCTGGCCGACGCGCCCGATGCGCAGAAGCAACTGGACAGCTTCATCAGTCGCATCGAACAGGAAGGCATTCCCTGTTCGGCGTTCCACTATGGTTCGGGCTATTCGTCGCGCGGCAAGCGGCGTTATGTCTTCACCTGGAACAGAAGCAAGTTTCCGGACCCGAAAACCCTCAACGCGCGTTTCCACGCATCGGGCATGCAGGTAGTGGCCAATATCAAGCCCTGCCTGCTCGACGACCACCCGGCCTATGCGCAGGTGGCAGCGCAGCGCGGCTTCATCCACGACGCGCAAGGACTACAACCGGTGCTGGAACCCTTCTGGGATGGCATGGGCGCGCATCTCGATTTCACCAACACCGCCACGGTTGCGTGGTGGCAGCAGAACCTGCAAGAGCAAGTGCTGGACTACGGCATCGACGTGGGCTGGAACGACAACAATGAATACGCCATCCTGGATGACGACGCGCAGTGCGACGGCTTCGGCACACCGATACCGATGCATCGCGCCCGACCGCTACACGGGCTGCTGATGACCCGTGCCAGCTTCGAAGCCCAGGCCCGGCATAAACCCGCAGAGCCGGTGTTCAGCGTCAGCCGCGCCGGCCCGCCCGGCATCCAGCGCTATGCGCAGACCTGGAGCGGCGACAACACCACCAGCTGGGAAAGCCTGCGCTGGAACATCCGCACCGGCTTGCAGATGTCGCTGTCGGGCCTGTTCAATGTCGGCCACGACGTGGGCGGCTTTGCCGGACCGTCGCCCGATCCCGAACTGTTCCTGCGCTGGGTACAGGCCTGCAGCCTGAACCCGCGCATGGTGATGAATTCGTGGAAGGCGGACGGCACGAACAATGTGCCCTGGCTGCACCCCGAGGTGACCGAGCACGTGGCGGCAGCGATCAAACTGCGCTACACGCTGATGCCCTACCTGTGGTCGCTGTTCGAACGGGCGAGCAGCGACCATGAACCGATCATCCGGCCAACGTTCTATGATTTTCCCGACGATGAGCGCTGCTTCGAGGATGGCGACGACTTCATGCTGGGTGCGGATCTTCTGGTGGCGCCGGTAGTGGAGAAAGGCGCCACCAGCCGCAGTGTCTATCTGCCGGCCGGGCCCGGTCAATGGATCGACTTTCACACGGGGCGATCCTTTGCGGCCGGGCAGGTCCAACCGATCGAAGCTCCCTGGTCGGTGTTGCCGCTGTTTGTGCGCGCCGGTGCCGCGATACCGGTATCTTCCAGCGCATCAGGGCGCGCCCGGCATGACGACTCGGCAGGTGAAACGCGGGTGTTCTCAACAGGCGCTTGCGGTGCGGCCAGCCAAGGCGCCGGTGTACCCGCGAGCGGACGTGCGACCGGCATGCGCCCAATAGAGCCGCAGACGTCATGATGCAGCCGCTCGAATGCAGCGAGCGCAACAACAAAACCCGTTCGGTCGTAGCGTTCAGGGCGACCTGACGCTCGGGACACCATCATTGCATCACAAGGGGAGTTGCGTGCCGACCTCGACTGAGATTGCGACGATCCTGATCGTTGACGACACCCCTACCAACCTGGCGTTGATGGTTGAAATCCTGCGACCGGAGTACCGCACCAAGGTTGCCATCAACGGCGAAAAGGCGCTGGAACTGGCCATCAGTGCAGACCCGCCAGACCTGATCCTGCTGGACATCATGATGCCCGGCCTCAACGGATATGAGGTCTGCAGGCGCATCAAGGCGACGCCACAAACCCGCAACATTCCCATCATCTTCATCTCGGCCATGGGCGAGATCGAGGACGAGACCAAGGGCCTGGGCCTGGGCGGTGTGGACTATGTGACCAAGCCCATCAGCCCTGCCATCGTCAAGGCGCGGATCCGGACCCACCTGGCGGTGGCCCACCAGGCGCGCGAACTCGAGCGGCTGGTGGCGCGGCTGGAGCACCAGGCGGCCGAGCTCTCGGAGCTCAACCGCACGCTTGAGCAGCGCATAGCGGACGGTGTGGCCCAACTCGAAAGACTCGGCAAGCTCAAACGGTTTTTTTCGCCGTCTGTCGTGGAATTGATGCTGTCCGGCGCGACCGACGACCCGCTCAAGAGCCACCGACGCGAAGTGGCTGCGGTTTTTGTCGACCTGCGCGGATTCACTGCTTTCACCGAGACATCCGATCCGGAAGACGTGATGCATGTGATCCACCAATACCACGATGCCATGGGGGCGTTGGTGATGTCGCACGGCGGCACGCTTGAGCATTTCGCCGGCGACGGCATGATGATCTACTTCAATGATCCAGTCGAGATTGAGAACCCGGCCCTGGTCGCGGTGGACATGGCGATCGGTATGCAACGCCGATTTGCATCGCTGGCCCAGGGATGGCAACGACGCGGATATGCGTTGTCGATGGGCATCGGGGTGGCCCAGGGATTTGCAACGATCGGCGCAATCGGGTTCGAGGGTCGGCGCGATTATGGGGTCATCGGCAACGTGACCAATCTCGCGGCGCGGTTGTGCGCCGAAGCGCGTGGCGGGCAGATCCTGGTATCGCAGCGCGTACATGGCTTCGTCGCGGACTTCGCGATCACCGAACACATAGGCGAGCTGGAGCTCAAGGGTTTTCACCGACCGGTGCCGGCGTTCTCCGTACAGGGGCGGGTGGGATCGGCCATCAACGACGCCACGTGAAGGCAGTCCGATGAAGCTACGCCGGGTGTCCATGTGGTTTTTTGGGATCGTGCTGTTTGCACTGGGCGCCAACGCCATGTTTCTGGTGCTTATCAAGCGTGCCTACGATACGGTTGCGATCGCGCAGGAGCATCGCCAGAGTTCACTACGATTGGCCAGCGAACTGCAGCAGGAAACCGAACAATTGGCGCGACTGGTACGTGCCTACACCAGTACGGGTGAGGCGCGCTACCTGCTGTACTACTACGATATCCTTGCTGTGCGTGAAGGCGACAAGGCGCCGCCGGCGCAAGCCAATCCCACGTCGTACTGGGACGCCGTCATTGCCGGCCGTGTCAAGCACGCGATACCGCCCGATGGTGTCAAGCGCTCGGTCGTCGATCTGATGAAGTCCCAGGGCTTTGGCGAGTCGGAACTGACGGCACTCGATCATGTTTTCGCGGCGACAGCGGCGATGAACAAGGTCGAGCAGACCGCTTTCGCCGCGACGCAAGGTTTGTACAACCCGGAAACCCGGGAGTTTGTGTCGGACGGTCAGCCGCGCCTGGATTTCGCCAGCCAATTGGCGCACAGTGCCGAATACAACGCCCTCAAGGCGAACCTGTCGCAGGCCGTCAGCAGCCTGGTGGTGCTGACCGACCGACGGACCAGCGCCGAGGTGGCCCAGACCGGTATGGCGCTGGAGCGTTGGATCCTGTTGTCGTTGGTCAGTATGGCGGCCACCATCATCATGGCCGTGCTGGCCTTGCGCGTGATCCGGCGCAACGTGCTGGTGCCGATCCATCGTCTGGGCAAGAGCGCCGATCGGCTTGCGGAGGGAGACTATGCGACGCGCACCGGCGCATTGCACGGATTTGACGAACTGACTGCACTGGGGCGCACCGTCGATACCATGGCACAGGCGATTGAAGACGACATCGGGCACCGGCGCATCGTGCAGCAGGAACTGGAGATTGCGCGCAAGCAGGCGGAAGACGCGACTCGCGCGAAGTCGATGTTCCTGGCCAACATGAGCCATGAGATTCGCACCCCGATGAATGCCATCCTGGGAATGGCCTACCTGGCCTTGAAAACCAAGCTCAGTCCGCGCCAGCACGACTACGTGAGCAAGATCCACGACGCTGCCCGGTCGTTGCTGGGCATCATCAATGACATTCTTGACTTCTCGAAGGTCGAGGCGGGAAAACTCGAACTGGAGGAGGGGCGATTCAGGATCGAAGATGTCGCGGGACAATCCTTGTCGCTGCTGCGCCAGCGTGCGCACGAAAAGGACATCGAATTGCTTTTCGATGTGACCGAGTCTCGACTGCTTGGCGAAAGCGGCGCCCTGATGGGCGACGCGATGCGCCTGGGCCAGGTTCTGACGAACCTGCTGTCGAATGCGGTGAAATTCACGCATCAGGGGCACGTGAAGCTGATGATCCAGATCAACGAAGCCGATGTACAAGGTGTCACGCTGCAGTTCACTGTACGCGATACCGGCATCGGCATGACACAGGAGCAGATTGCACGTCTATTCCAGGAGTTCACCCAGGCTGACGGCTCGACCACCCGCAGGTATGGCGGCACGGGACTGGGCTTGACAATATCCAAGCGCATCGTCGAGCTGATGGGCGGCACCATTTGGGTCAATAGCGAGCCGTCGCGCGGGTCCAGCTTCAACTTCACGGCGCGGTTTTCGCTGACCAGGCCGCCGGCCCCGCCGGCGATACCGATGCCGCGTGCCGACGCGATGCGCGTACTGGTGGCAGATGACCAACCCGACGCGCGCGGGGCGTTGGTGGACCTGCTGGGTGCCCTTGGCGTTGGCACTGCGCTTCCCGGCGGCATCGAACAGGCCGATGACGGCGATACCGCGTTGGCCATGGTCGAGCAGGCGCAAGCGGAGCAACGGCCCTACGACCTGTTGCTGATCGACTGGGTCATGCCACGGCTCGATGGCGCGGCTGTATTGACGGCACTGCAGGCACGCCATGGCCGTGCGAAGATACCACTTCCGGTCGTTGTTTCCGCCTACGATTCAGATCTGTTGCATGACACCGCCAGCGCGCTGGGTGTTCAGCATTTCCTGCCCAAACCGGTGTTGCCGGAGTCGCTGCGCGACCTGATCAAGTGGCTGGTCGGAAGCGAAGGCAATGTGCCGCCTGCGCCAGCGCCCTCGGCGTCCGCCGCCGACCTCTCAGGGTTGCGGGTACTGCTGGTCGAGGACAACTCGATCAACCAGCAACTGGCAGTGGAACTGCTGCAGGCGCGGGGCATGGAAGTCGACGTTGCTGCAAATGGCCAGGTGGGCATCGATCGGATAAACGCCCACCAACCGGGGCATTACCAAGTGGTGCTGATGGACTTGCAGATGCCTGTGATGGACGGCTATGAAGCCACGCGACAACTACGCCTGGACGAGCGTCACGTCAACCTTCCCATCATCGCCATGACGGCGCATGCAATGGCCGAGGAGCGCGAGCGGTGCCAGGTGCTGGGTATGAACACGCATATCAGCAAGCCAATTGATCCTGATGCCCTGTATGCGACATTGGCCCAATTTATGGCAATGCCCTCCTCCGACCGACCGGGTCCTGTGACTTCCGTGATCAATCGCCCGACGCCGACAACTGCCGACGCCCCGGTTGAACTGTCATTGATCGCGGGGCTCGACATTGCCGCCGGCCTGCACCACGCCAACGGAAATATGAGTCTCTACTGCAAGCTGCTGCGAAGCTTTGCCAATGATTTTTCAGGATTCATAGTAGACGTTGGATCCATGATTGAGTCCGGTGGTTGGGATGATGCACTGCGTCGCGTACATACGCTAAAGGGGCTTTGCGCAACGTTAGGTGCATATGAAGTCCGCAAAATGGTGGCCGCACTCGAAAAGGCAGTGCAAGACAGAGAACGCGATTTGGCGCGACAGCATTTGGAACGAGTTGGGGCGGCCTTACCAATACTGCTTGATGCGATCAATGAGGTTTTGGGCCATGCCAATCTGGCTTTGCCCGAATACTCACAGACGAAGTGGCCGATCGTTTCGATACATCAACCAAACGGCCCTCCGATTCCAAATGCGGAATGGCGGCTCAAACTCAAGGACTTATTGGAGCAAGGGGATACCGACTCTAGTGCGTTCTGGGAGGCGCGCAAGACCGGAATCTGTAACTCACTGCCACTTTACATAGCCGAGCGGCTTTCGATTGCGATTGAGGCGTTTGATTATGATGCGGCGTTGCGACTATTGGCGACGGGAGTTGATCCAACGTCGATTGAAGATAACTCTGGGCGGGACCGATAAAAAAACAACACTCTACCCCACAAAGCCGATGCGCTCCGTTACTTCGTTGGCTATCATCATGCACGTAACCTTGAACGGGTCTCCAATTCAAAGGTAGTGGACGCCAGTCTCAGTACTTGGTGGTCCATTTCCCCCCTGTAGTTTTTGACTTTTCAGACGTATCCGTGTTTAGTGGACTCCGCAAGAATAGATTGGTAACCGCTTAATTCAGAAGCAGAAGCGAAGTACTTTTCCACCGACTTTAAGTGTATCCGTGACCGCCCTTCGGCGGGCTTCAGTAACATTCGGACTGGCGTTGGTTCACGGGCAATCGATCATCACCGGTAAAACTACATTGTGCGAATTCTTCCTCTGCCCAAATTCCTGAGCGCCGCTTGGCTTTGGCTGCGGAGCCGATCGCGCGATGGAATTGGTCGGACCAGTGATCGTCTGGTGATTTGTCTTTCCAATGTTCGCGCGGCTGGTTTTGCTGTCTCGATCATTGGGGTTCTAGCGGCGTATCCGGCGTCTTCAACCGAGATTTCACTGTCTGGCTTCGGCACCGTCGGGTATACGCGTTCTGATCGAGAATTCGTTTACGATCGATTTATTAACGATCGAGGTACGTTACGGCGTGACTCGATCATTGGTTTGCAGGCTGATGTTCAGTTTGGCAGTGGTGTCGGTGCAACCGTCCAGCTAAGGGCATCGCCATCAAGCACGGACGACAAGCGGTATCGGGCGTCCGTCGGATGGGCGTTTGTTTCATACAGGCCCACCAATGACTGGCTGATTCGGGCTGGTCGCCAGCGAATGCCACTTTACCTACACTCTGCGAACTTCGACGTTGGAGCCACATATGATTTTGCTCGTCTGCCAACGGAGATGTACTCAATATCGCCGAACAACGAAATTGATGGGTTGTCAGTCACAAAAAACTGGACACATGAAATTGGCGAGACGACACTAGATGCGTTCTGGGGAAAAACAAACGCTGATGTACGCCTCTGGGCGCGTGACAACGTCCCGCCACTTCAGAATCAAGGTGCATTTTTTCGAAGACTATCGGTTGAGGGCGGCGGTCTAGTGCTTTCGCACAGGCGTTATGACGACATTTACCGGTTAGCTTATGGCTCCGTAATGGTAAGACGACGAGGCGGCGATCCAATTCCGACTACCTTCCCGTTCGTTGGCACTCCATTTCCTGGGGTTGGCTATTACCAGGTTGACAACGCTTTGCCGGGCCCTGGAATTCCGAATGTCAACCTCATCAGAATTACTTCCATCATCGTTGGTGCGGATGTCGATGTATCGTCTGGCTATCGAATTGTCGGGGAGTTTGCTCATACGCTAGTGCCGCAAACCGACTTGTCGACTCAGTCTGTCCGAGGTTACGCGTCATTGCTCAAGCGCGCGGACCGGTGGACGCCATACATCACCTATGCTTTCTTGCGGTCGCATTCCCGCCCGCTGAACCTGTTCGAGAAAATCAACAATAGTTCAGTGCCAGCGGTTGTGCCTGGGGCAAGTCTGATAAATGCCTCTCAGCGCATTGGGGCGGATCAGATCCTGGCGTTTGATCAGCGTTCTCTTTCGATCGGGACCTCGTATGCCTTATCAACAACAAGCAAAATCAAAGCCGAGTTGATGCACGTTCGGATTGGCAAGGTGTCAAGTCTGGTCGATACACCATCTGGTGGCAACATTCGCAATCAAAGCATCAACGTGATCTCACTCTCTTACAGCGTTGTATTCTGACGGTTTCGCTAATGGTCAACCTACACAAACAAGCCACTTTTCTGATGCTAGCGTTGGCCACAGTATCAGTGGATGTTCGTGCAGGCGATGGCGTCGTGGTCATTGGGCACGCCAACGTCAAGCGACTTGACGTGCTGACGGTGGCCAGAATCTATACGGGCAAGGTGATTGAAGTCGACGGAGTTCCGGTCACTGCGATTAACGCCAACATAGGCAGCGACGTTCGAGCTCGCTTCCTTCAAGCCTTTCTGAATCAAGACGAAGACAAGTACACGGCCTACTGGACCGTCCGGCGCTACATCGGCAAGGGGGCTTCGCCGCGAGAACTTGCCAAGAGTAGCGAGGTCATTCGTTTCGTCACGTCGACGCCGGGTGCCATTGGCTATATCGAAGAAGCAGACCTTCGTCCGGGCTTGAATGTGCTTTTGCGATAGAAACGTCGCATTGACATAGCCCTGAAGCTAAGGATGCGCTGAAGTAGCGCCTGTTTTTTGGATCACCATACGACTTGCGGCCGCAGATTAGAGTTCAAGCCCAACTTTTGGCCAATTCAGCGGGTCGGTGGCCCGCGTTTTGGGGCCTGATGGCCCAGATTTCGCCCTCATGGGCGCACCTGTGCCATCAGAGGTCCTCGCACAAGATAGATATTGGCCAGCGCAAGTGCCGTGAACGCCCGAGTGGCGTTCTTGGCCAAGCCACGGTATCGCGCCTTGTCGAATCCCCACAGCCGCTTGACGACGCCAAAGACATGTTCGACGCGGGCGCGAATCCGGGACTTATCGCGATTTCTCGATCGCTTGGCCTCGTCAACTTCACCCATGTGGTTGCGCACCCGATCAATGGTGAAGTCCTTCGCCTGGGGCGCCTTGCTGGCGATCAGGTCCTTCTGGCTGGCATAGGCGCTGTCTCTGTACACGCGCGCCTCTCATTGCCATGCAGCAGGTCAAGCAACGGGTGTTTGTCGTGAACATTGGCTGCCGTGACCACGGCGTGGTGCGCCAGGCCGCTCTGACTATCGACTTCGGTGTGCAGCTTCCTGCCGAAGTACTACTGCGGGCCCTTCCTGGACGGATGCATCTCGGGGTCGCGTTTGCGCTCCTTGTTCTTGGTCGAACTGGGCGCGCCGATGATGGTGGCGTCCACGGTGGTTCCGGTCTTGAGTTTGAAACCACTGGCTTGCAGCACCTGACCGACCTTGGCAAACAACTGCTCGCCCAGTTTGTTTTCATTGAGCAAGCGGCGGAACTTCAACATCGTCGTGGCGTCAGGAACCGGCTCCTTGCCCAGATCGATGCCGACGAATCGGCGCAGGCTCGCGCTGTCGTACAGCGCCTCCTCGCACGCCAGGTCAGCGAGGTTGAATCAATGCTGGACAAAGTGAATGCGCAGCATGCGCTCCAACCCGATCGGCGGTCGGCCGCCCACGCGCTTGGGATAAAACTGCTCAATCACCGAGCACATGTCAAACACGGCACGATGGTGTTCATGGTGCTAAGAAATTCGTCGCGCCGCGTGGGCTTGCGAAACTGTTCAAATCCAGAGTTCTGGTCGGCGGCCATGGCATGGGTCTGTTGTTTCCCCTTGACTCAACGGATCAGGACAGCTTTTCGTGGACCTTTTTCAGCAAATCCTTAGCTGCAATGCCGATCTGCCGTCTTGAGATTTGCGGTGTAGCGCCGGGCGGGTGCCGGTTAGTCACTTTGTCAAAAATATCAATTTTTGACGCACCCGGGCATGAATTGAGAAAAAGGGTGCCACCGACGCGATGTCCTTCGAGGACATGATGCTGAAGGTAAATTCCAACCGAATCAGAGTTGCAGATGACCCCAAATCTCGGTACTATTTCAGCTGCGTCAACTCTTTGGGAGCCAGCCGTGCAATTGTCGAAACTGCTAGTGGTAATCGCATTTTCACTAGGGTCATTTCTGCCTGCACGAGCACTTGAAATAGTAGGCCCTTTTCCAAATTCCTCGACATTTGATGCAGATAACAAGGCAGTGATTGTTTTTGGAAGTCCGTTCCACATTTTTCGTCAGCAGTTTATCGGGGCCGTCTTTTTCACGGTAAGTGGCGCATCCATAATTAATGGCGAAATCTTGGAGGGCAACAACATGCCCATTAGTAGCGTCGTGTTGCAGAACGGCAACATTGCCCCTCCTGAAAGCTCGTTCATCGCCGGTGACAGTGATGGCTCTGATGGATTCCGCGCAATTGGGATCGCGCCCACTGCTGGAACCTACTCGTTCATTATGAATGGCTCCAACGCAAGCGGCACGAATTTCCTTGCGGTGATCTCGGCTGTTCCATACATTGCTCCAGTGCCCGAGCCTGAGACGTGGGTGCTGATAATGGCTGGGTTGTGCGTAGTGGCGCGCAAGATGCGCCGCAACGCTCTCCGAAAGTTCGAACAGCTGACTTAATTTGCCATCGGGAATGAGCTTGGCAATTCCTCGCACCTACCAGGGTGAACCAGAAAACCGGCAGATTTCGCACGTGGCTTGACATACTGAGTTGGCGGCTGTTAGCCCAAGCTGCTCTGGTTCGTTGCGGCAGCCCCATGCCATAGCAGCTTGCCGTAGTTCTTGGTTTTGGTCATATCCTCATTTCCGAACAACTGCTCGCATGTTTCAGTGGCAATTCGTAGCGACACATGTCTGTTGCGGCGGTAGTCGGTATTGAACAAGAAGCCGGCCGACTTCAATTTCACATTGATCGGCCTTGCGGCATTGTCAGCACACAGTCTTTAGGAACAATAAGGGGTTCGCGAAATGAGGCCAACTTAAAAACCAGTGCCAGCGAACATCAGTGTCGCCGGCATTCTTCAACTCAAGTGCTTGCCAATTAACCCCGCCATCTCGAACATCGTGATTTGTGCTTTGCCAAAAACCGGTAGCAGCTTGGCATCCGCATTGATTGCCCGCTTGTTCGCCGAGTCCTGCAGCCCGTTGGCCTTGATGTAGTCCCATAGTTTCTTGACTACCTCGGTGCGGGCCACCAGTGCGTTGCCGATCACGGCCGACAGCGCTGCGCTGGGGCGCAGGGTTCCGACCTTGGGTGCCTTGGCGGCGACGCCCGCCGCGCTCTTTTTGACAGGGGTTTTCTTGGCCGCGGCCTTTTTCGCGGGTGCTTTCTTTGCAGCAAGCTTCTTCGCCGGCGCGCTGGCCGACTTGGCGGCCGGTGCCGGCCGGCTGGCTGCAACTGCGCCCGCCGCAGCCGTCTTGCGTGGCGGGAATTTCGATGGCGCGAATTCGAACCCCACCTTGCCCGCCTCCTTGTCCCAGGCCAGCATGGCCTTGAACGGCCTGCGCGTGCGCATCGAGACGAACTTGTCCAGCAGGTCGGTCTTGCCGTCTTGCAAGAGCTTGGCCATCTGCTCGCGCGCAACCGGTTGCTGCAGGATGACCTGGCCGCTCTTGAAGTCGCAGCTCGGTGTAGGTTGCGCCGCGGTGGGGACCGACTTCACGCATACGTAACTCTTGCCATGGTCGACTACCGCAGCGCCGCACTTGGGGCAGGCGCCGAGGGATTCCTTGCCGGCAAAGTCGATGATCTCGCCGCTTTCCTCGCCCTTGCGGTCGTCGCCAAAGTCGAATTCGAGCTTGTAGTTCTTCGTTTCCTCGTCGAACTTGATAACCATCTCGGCGGTGAATGGCCAGCCGGCCTTGGAGCGGAAGCCCTCCAGCGGGCCTATCTTGCGGTCGCGCAAAAAGGCTTCCACTTCGGCCACCTCGAAGGTGCGCCCGGCCGGCGTCTTGCCGAACGAAAAACCACAGCCTTCGCCGGCGCCCGGCTTGCCGGTGCAGGTGTAGCGCCGGTAATTCTCCTTGACGATGCCGCCACAGTTGGGGCAGGGTGCGGTCAAGGTGGCGTAGTCGCCGGGGATCGTGTCGCGGTCGTATTCCTTGGCCTTCTGGACCATGCGTTCGGTCATGGCCGCAATCTCGGCCATGAAGTTCTTGCGGCTGAGCTTGCCGTGTTCCATCTGGGCCAGCTTGTATTCCCACTCGCCGGTCAGGTCGGCGCGCGAGAGTTCCTCCACGCCCAGGCCACGCAGCAGCGTCATCAGCTGGAATGCCTTGGCCGTGGGGATCAGCTCGCGGCCTTCGCGCAGCATGTACTTTTCGACGATCAGGCCCTCGATGATGCTGGAGCGCGTGGCTGGCGTGCCCAGGCCTTTCTCGTGCATGGCGGCGCGCAGTTCGTCGTCCTCGATGGTCTTGCCGGCGCCTTCCATGGCGCCCAGCAGCGTCGCTTCCGAATACCGCGCCGGCGGCCGGGTCTGCAGGCCCTTGGCGTCGGCGCGTTCGGTCATGACCTGCTCGCCCGGCTGCACCGGCACCAGGTTGGCGGAGTTCTTCTCGTCGCCTGGCAGTGCTTCGTCCTGCGCTTCCTTGCCGTAGATGGCAAGCCAGCCCGGCCGCACCAGCACCTTGCCCTCGGTCTTGAAGCTATGGCGCTCGACCAGGGATATGCGGGTCGTTACCTGGTATTCGGCGCTTGGGAAAAACACCGCCATGAAGCGGCGCACCACCAGGTCGTAGATCTTTTGCTCGGCTTCGCTCAGGCCATGGGCTGGCTGAAGTGTTGGGATGATCGCAAAGTGGTCGCTCACCTTGGCGTTGTCGAAAATGCGCTTGCTGGGCTTGATGTAGTTGCCCTTGAGCGCGGTTGCCGCATGCGGCGCCAGGTGCTTCATCGGGCTCTTGGCCAGCATCTCGAAGGTCTCGCGCACCACAGGCAGGTAGTCCTCGGGCAGCGCGCGCGAGTCGGTCCGGGGATAGGTCAGCGCCTTGTGGCGTTCGTACAGGCTTTGCGCGATCGACAGTGTCGTCTTGGCGCTGTAGCCGAACTTGCCATTGGCCTCGCGTTGCAGCGACGTCAGGTCAAACAGCAGCGGGCTCGCCTGCGTGGTCGGTTTGCTTTCCTCGGTGACGGTGGCGCGCTTGCCGCGCACTGCGTCGGCGACGGCCTGGGCCTCGGCCTGCGACCATAACCGGTCGCCCCTGAGCTCTGGGTCGGCTTCGTCCCCATTTCCTGCAGCCAGGTTGGCTGCTGCCTTTTTCCAGGTCGGATCGAACCACCTGGCGTCGTAACTGCCGGCCTGGGCCTGAAAGCGGGCGTGGATCTCCCAGTAATTGCGGCTGACGAACTTGCGGATTTTTTCTTCCCGCTCGACCACCACCGATAGTGTCGGTGTCTGCACCCGCCCGACCGTGGTCAGGAAGAACCCGCCGTCGCGCGAGTTGAACGCGGTCATGGCCCGGGTGCCGTTGATGCCCACCAGCCAATCGGCCTCGGAGCGGCAGCGCGCGGCATCGGCCAGCGGCAGCATCTGCGCGTCGCTGCGCAGGTCGGCAAAGCCGTCTCGGATGGCCTGGGGCGTCATCGACTGCAGCCACAGTCGGCGCACCGGGTGCTTGACTTTGCTGTATTGCTGGATGAGCCGGAAGATCAGCTCGCCCTCGCGCCCGGCGTCGCAGGCGTTGATGAAGGCGTCCACATCCTTGCGCTTGGCCATCTTGACAATGGCGTTGAGCCGGCTCTTGGTCTTGTCCATCGGCTTGATGTCGAAATGCGGCGGGATCACCGGCAGGTTGGCAAAGCTCCACTTACCGCGTTTGACGTCGAACTCTTCGGGCGCATGGATTTCCACCAGGTGGCCGACAGCGCTGGTTACGACATACTTTTCGCTCTCGAAATGGTCCTCGCGTTTTTCGAATTTGCCGGCCACCGGCGTGAGTGCACGCACGATGTCCTGGGCGACGGATGGTTTTTCGGCAATAACGAGTGTTTTCATCTGACTACAATCCACAGTCCTCGCGTGCGCACACGCGCACACCCATGCGGGCGCACACATGCGCGCGCCCATACGAGTTCACATTAACAAATTTTTTCGACGTGTCCAAAATCAAGCCTATTGGCGGCCTGCGCCGCATTCAGACCCGCCGATCCGGAGTGCATGGTAAGGGCGTGTTTGCCGTACAGGACCTGGCCGAGGGAGAGACTGTCATCGAATATATGGGGGCCATCATCAGCTGGCCGGAGGCACAGCGGCGTCATCCACACGATCCGAACGATCCCAACCATACCTTCTATTTCCACATCGACGAGGCCCGGGTCATCGACGCGCTGTACGGGGGCAACTCCTCACGCTGGATCAACCACTCCTGCGATCCCAATTGCGAGGCCGACCAAGAGGAAGGCCGGGTTTTCATCAAGGCCTTGCGCAACATCAAGGCCGGCGAAGAACTCAGCTACGACTACGGCCTGATCATCGATGAGCGCTATACACCCAAGCTCAAGGCCGAGTATCCCTGTTGGTGCGGCACACAACGGTGCCGCGGTACCCTGCTGGCGCCCAAGCGGCGCGGGCGCTGAGATCAACCGGCGACGCGCTCGTCAGCGTAGCGTGAGCACAGACCGTTCCCATGGCAACCCGACCGCGGAGGCCTGGCCGATCGAGGCGCTGACCCAGGCCCTGCACGCCGTTGCGCCAGGTTGCCTCGTGGAAGTGGCGACCCGCATTGCGTCGACCAATTCCGAGCTGATGCGCCGCGCCCGTGCCGGCCAGATCGCGCCCACGCTGTTGGTGGCCGAACATCAGACCGCGGGTCGAGGTCGGCTCGGACGGGTCTGGATCAGCGCCACCGCTGAGGGCCATGGCGCGGCTGGCGACGCGGCCCAAGCCCTGCCTGCGTTGACGTTCTCCATCGGCCTGCCGTTGGCGCCGCTGGATTGGTCGGGCCTGTCGCTGGCGGTGGGCGTCAGCGTGGCGCGCGCCTTGCATCCGCATCTGGCCCTCAAATGGCCCAACGACATCTGGCTGCGGGAACGCAAGCTGGCAGGTATCCTGATCGAGACCGCCAGCGTGGGTGATCAGCGGTATGCCGTGGTCGGTGTGGGTATCAACATTGCACCGCTGCAAGCTGCCGGCCTGTCCAGGGCTCCCGCATGGTTGCAGGAGGTGCTGCCCGATTGCGATGCCCCTGACGCGTTGATGCGAGTTGCGCCCGCGCTGTTGCAAGCCTTGCGGGTGTTCGAGGTGCACGGTTTTTCCGCGTTTCGCACCGCGTATGCGCAACGCGACCTGCTGCGCGATCGCACCGTCCTGCTGAGCGACGGTGTCACCGGCAGCGCGGTCGGCGTGAACGAACGTGGCGCCCTGCTGGTGCATACTTCCAGCGGTATGAAAATCGTAACCAGTGCTGAAGTCAGCGTGCGGCCGGTGGGCGAGCGCGCCGACCGGCACTGAAACTGAATCCCGCCGGTGTTGCGCCTGCTGGTTTTTCTGCTGGTGCTGCTCAACGCGGCTTATTTCGCCTGGTCGCACGACATGCTGCGGGCCTATGGATTTGGCCCGTTGCGCCAGGCCGAACCCGAACGCCTGATGCAGCAGATGCGGCCGGAGTTGCTGGTCATCCTGTCTGCCGACGAGGCGCGCCAGATGGAGGCGCAGACGCGGACGCAGGCCGCCGATGTGGCCGTGACCTGCCTGCAGGCGGGCCTGTTCAACGAAGCCCAGGCGTTGGTGTTGCGCCAGGGTGCGGAGGCGATATTGCCTGCCGCTGCCTGGTCGCTGAACGAGGTGCTGGTGCCGTCGCGTTGGATCGTCTACATGGGCAAGTACACCGATGCCCAAACGCTGGCTAAGAAACGTGCCGAATTGGTGGCCTTGCAAGTGCGCGTCGAGTCGCCGGCGAATCCGGCCCTTGTGCCCGGCCTCTCGTTGGGGGGATTCGAATCGCAGGAGCGTGCTGTCGCCGAACTGGCGGCGCTGGTCAAGCGCGGCGTGCGAACCGCCCAGGTGGTGCAGGAAAAGCAAGAGACGCGCGCCAGCATGTTGCGGATCACGCCCGTGGACGAAACCCTGCGCGCCCGGCTCGACGAGCTCAAGCCCGCGCTTGCGGGCAAGAGCCTGCGACCCTGCTCCTGAGCGGGCCGTGGTCGGCCGGATCAGTATTGCACCCGCGCATAGCGGCTTTTTTGCGCCGCCGCGCGTGCCTGCCCCAGTGTGAGAATGCCCTTGTCCGCCAGCAGCGGCAACAACTTGAGAAACACCTCGGCCGTCACGATGGCGTCGCCCAATGCGGTGTGACGGCCCACCACCGGCACACCCAGGCGCTGCGCCAGCGCTTCGAGTCCATGCGACTCCTGCTGCGGATGCGCCAGGTCGGACAGCAATAAAGTGTCCAGCACCGGCTGGTCGAACACGACGCCACTGCGGGTCTCCTTGAGCTGCAGGAAGCGCATGTCGAACGCAGCGTTGTGCGCCACCAGCACGCTGTCGTGCGCGTAGGCGTGAAAAGCAGCCAGCACCGCCACGATGTCCGGCTGCCCCTGCAGCATCTGCGGCGTGATGCCGTGGATCCGGGTCGAGGCTTCGGGCAAGGTGCGCTTGGGGTCGATCAACTGCTCGAAGCCTTCGTGGTGCAGCAACTTGCCGTTGATGATCCGGGTCGCCCCGATCTGGATGATCTCATCGCCCCTTGATGGGTCCAGGCCGGTGGTTTCGGTGTCGAAGACGGTATAGGACAGGCTGTCGAGCCGGCGGTCCTGCAGGTCGCGCGCGCTGTCGGAGATCTTGAACAGGTCGAAGTCGTAGAACATCGGCCGAATCTCGTGCGATGCACCTGGCAGCGCGGCATGCACCTCAGGGGCATTGGCGCCGGCCAGCGGCAGCAGGAACCGGAACCATGCTTCGTGGCGTGCGCGTTCGCGCTCGAACCAGAACGCGCCGCCATGGCGCTCCACCACGTCACGCACCGTCAACGGCATGGATTCGCCTCCGATGCGGATCGGATCGAGCTCCCAGGACATCACGGTTTCGGTGCTCATGACGGTCCCCTGCCAGACCAGATCCAGATGCGCATGCCCTCCAGCGCCCGACAGGCGCATCGCGAACTGGTGCACGGAGAACTCCTGGGCCAGGCGGGCCGCCAGATAGGCCAGAGCCTGCATCAGCGAGAAGCTTTCCACCCGCAACCACAGACCAGGGTCCACCTCGTCGGCAGATATGTGCATGCCGTCTTGGTCCTGGACCCGGCGCACGACGGCGGCGACCAGATCGGAACCCAGCATGTCCTCCATCGGCCAACGCGTCTTCAGGCTGCTGGAGACGGTTTGCGCCAGCGTCTGGACACGCTTGCTCATCGCGCTCGACTCCTCCCGCACCACCGCCAGAAAACGCTCACGCATGGCGGCATCGAGGTCTGGGTACTCCAGCATTTCAAGGGCGGCCTGCAGGTTGCCCAGTGCGCTGCGGCTGCCCTCGGTCATGGTGTGCAGCAGTTGGTCGCGCAGCGACTGTTGCTCGAAATCGTGGGTGAGGTTCTCCAGCAGCAGCACGAATCCGTTCAGGGGCGCACCCCGGTCCAACGGCGCGTCTGCGTCATGGTCATGGCCCGGGTTTGTGCCATCGCCGGGATCGTCCAGGACCGCGGCCACTTGCACTCGCAGCAACTGTCCGGAGGGGGTCGTGGTGATGAACTGGGCCGACGCGTTGGTGGCGCCTCGCTCCAGCTTGCGAGTGATTGTGTCCAGCGCATGGGCCACCAGTCTGGGGTCGAATACGGTGTAGATGGATCGCCCCAGGCCGATCGCGCCAGCGCCATCGGCCAGCGCCGGTCGCGCGGCCAGGGCCTGGTATTGCAGCCGGGCGCGGTTGTTGTACAGCAGGATGCGCCCGTCCAGGTTGCACACCACCACGCTTTGGTGCAACTCGGCCATCAGTGCGGCCAACCGGCGGCGTTCCCGGTCGATATCGCGGCTGGCTTCGCGCACTTGGCAGTCGAAGTCATCGCGCAGCTGGTTGCGCTGTGCTGCCAGATCGGTGATGGCCGCGGCCAGCGACCGCGCTTCTGCGCTGCCTGTGCCCAACAGGGCCTCGCGCGTCTGGCCGGCAATGCGGATGCGGGTGTGCTCTTCCATGCGCGCCAGCTGTTCGACATGGTCATGGAACAGACGCGCCATCCAGCGCGCCAGCAGCACGCTGCCGATCAGCCAGGTCAACACCAGCAACGCCAGCAATGATTGCTGCGATGGCGCCAGCATGGCGCGTTGCTCCTGAGACAAGGCAGTCCATACCGTGGTGGCCAGCAATGCCGTCCAGATCCCCAGCATCAGGCCTGGCGCGAGTGTGGCCACAATGCGCCGCGACTTCAGCGGCAGGGGTCTGCGTTCGCCCGTGACTCTTGCAATCATGGCGCCGATGGAGTCAGCAGGGCACGTACCTGCGCCACCAGGTCGCGGGTGGAAAATGGTTTGGTGATGTAGGTGTTGGCGCCAAGCGCCAGACCCTTGGCGACATCGGTTTCGCGTCCCTTGGCGGTGAGCATGACAATGCGCATGGCGCGGAACTGGTCCTTGGCGCGGATATGCTGGCAGACCTCGAGCCCGGTCTTGCCGGGCATCATCACATCGAGCAATACGATATCAGG
Organism: Rhodoferax sp.; assembly: GCA_031396205.1. Classification (GTDB taxonomy): domain Bacteria; phylum Pseudomonadota; class Gammaproteobacteria; order Burkholderiales; family Burkholderiaceae_C; genus CAISIP01. The sequence goes on along the minus strand of JANNKH010000117.1, from coordinate 26,441 downwards.
AGGGTTGCGTTCGATCGCCGCGATCGCCTGCAGGCCATCGCGCGCCACGCTGACATCAAAGCCCTCGCGCTGCATCAGGTACTCCAGCGAAACCAGGATGTTGGGTTCGTCATCGACGATCAGGATCTTGTGTGGCATGGCGCGTTCCCTCAATGCGGTTCGGGGTCCAGCCGGTTGCGCGGTGTTTGCGTGGTCATCGCGGCAGCCGGGTCGGCCGATGCCATCGTATGCCACGGCAGTTCAAATACAAAGCAGGCACCGGAGCCGGTGTTGTTGTCGACCCAGATGCGGCCACCGAAATGTTCGACGATCTGTCGGCTGATCGGCAAGCCCAGACCAGTGCCCTGCGGTCGATTGCCACCGTTCTGGCCCTGATGAAAGCGCTCGAAGATCAGGATTCGCTGGGACGCCGGTACCCCTGGGCCGTTGTCCTGGATCGATACACGCACTGCCTGCGCGAGCGGCGTCACCTGCACCTGTACCCGGCCGCCCATGGCCGGCATGAACTTGGCGGCATTGGACAGCAGGTTCAGCACCACCTGGGTCAGCCGGTCCGGGTCGACCCGCAGCACCACTGGCTGCGGGGGCAAGGACAGCTGCACCAGGGCGCCGCGTTCGTGGAACATCTCTGCCGTAGTCTGCACCGCCTGTTCCAGCAGCTGCGCCAGGTCGACGTCGCTGCTGTGCCATTGGGCGTGGCCCGATTCGATCTTGGCCAGGTCCAGCACCTGGTTGACCAGGCGGCTCAAGCGCTCGGTTTCGGTCACGATGATGCGGGTGAACTGTTGGCGCTGGGACGTCGGCATGTCCGGGTCGTCCGCCATCAGTTCGGCCAAGGCCCGGATCGAGGTCAGCGGGGTGCGCAGTTCGTGCGTCACCGACGACATGAAGTCGTCCTTGAGCCGGTCCAGGCTCTGCAACTGGGCGTTGGCCGCGCGCAGCTCGGACGTGGCGCGTTCCAGGGACGCCGATTTTTGCTCCAGTTCAATCGAATGGGCGCGCAGCTGGGTCGCTTCATCCAGGATCTGCAGCACGTCGTCCAGCACCAGCGCATCCTCGTCCGCGACCGACGCCACCATCACGCGGGCCGACGCACTGCCGATGGTGCCGGCCAACGCGATCTCGACATGGCGCACGAGTTGCGCATCGGGCACAATTTGCTCGATGCGGTCCGCACCGACCCGCGCCGCATAGTCCTCGAATAGATGCTGTGCCCGCGTCGTTCCCATGAAGCGCGCCGCCAGCGCGACCAGGTCCTGCACCCGGGCGCGCCCACGCCAAAATACCAGCTCGGTACTGCGGTGACGCTCGAACACCTCGACAAACAGCAGGGCCTGGCTGGTCTCCGCGGGTGACGGCCCGCGCCACAACGACAGTCCCACATATGCCGCCAGGTTGGCAGTCAGGCTCCAGAACAGGGAATGGGTCAGGTTGTCCATGCCAGTCAGGCCGAGCAGTTGTTCGGGCTTGAGCCAGGTGATGCCCCACGGGCCGTACTGCAGGAAATCGGTCGACCACCAGCCTGATTTGGCGATCGAGGGCAGCATCAGCGTGTAGGCCCACAAGCCGAACCCCAGCAGCAGCCCCGCCATCGCACCGAGCCGGGTGCCGCCGCGCCAGTACATGCCACCGAACAGCGCTGGTGCGAACTGGGCCACCGCGGCAAAGCTGATCAGGCCGATGCTGACCAACGCGTAGGCTTCCCCGGCGAGATGGAAATAGGTATATCCCAGCAGCATCACGACAAAGATCGCGGCGCGTCGGATACGCAGCAGCATTCCGGTCAGCTCGCCGCCGGCCCGCGCGCCGAAGCGCCGGGTGCGCAGCAGCAGCGGCATCACCAGATCGTTGCAGACCATGCTCGATACCGCGATCGTCTCCACGATCACCATGCCGGTGGCCGCCGACAGGCCGCCCAGGAAAGCGAGCAGCGCCAGCGCCGATTGGCCATGCGCCAACGGCAGCGACAGGATGAACGCCTCCGGGTCCATCGTGCCGGTGCCAAACAGCAACTGGCCGCCCAGCGCCACCGGTAGCACGAACAGATTGATCAGCAGCAGGTAGGCCGGAAATACCCAGGCCGCACGGCGCAGGTGGCGCTCGTTGACGTTCTCCACCACCATGATCTGGAACTGGCGCGGCAGCAGCACCACCGACAACATGGCCAGCACGGTGAGCGAAAACCACTGGCCATAACCAAACGGAGGATCGATGACCAGCAGTCGCGCGAGCTCGGGCACGGCGCTGGCACGTTCAAAGATGTCGACCACGCCATCGAACAGGCCGTAGGTGACAAAGCCGCCCACCGCGAGGAAGGCCACCAGCTTGACCAGGGACTCGAACGCAATCGCCGCCACCATGCCTTCATGGCGTTCGGAACTGTCCAGCCGGCGCGTTCCGAACACCACCGTGAAGCCGGCCAGCGCGAGCGCGAAATACAGCGTGTTGTCGCTCCACCAGGCGCCTTGTCCTGCGTCCTGCGCGCCCGGCGCGGTCGTCATGACCGCGTAGCCGACCGATACGGCCTTGAGCTGCAGTGCGATGTAGGGAACGATGCCTACCACCGTGATCAGCGTGACCAGACCGGCCAGCATCGGGCTCTTGCCGTACCGGCTGCCAATGAAGTCGGCGATCGAGGTGATGCGGTAACTCTTGGCGATGCGCAGCATCTTGCGCACGACCATCCAGGCCAGCACCATGGCCAGCGTCGGCCCCAGGTAGATCGGCAGGAACCAGATGCCGGCGGTAGCCGCACGCCCGACGCTGCCAAAGTAGGTCCAGGCGGTGCAGTACACCGCCATCGACAGGGCGTAGACCCAGGCATTGCCGATCACGGAGCGACCTTGCGCGGCGCGGCGGTCGCCGATGCTGGCCACGACAAACAGCAGCAGCAGGTAGGCGAACGAGGCGCCGACAACGACGGGGGCAGACAACATGCTGTGGTTCGACCGCAGTTCTGGGTCAGTCTGCCGCGTTTTCCAGCACGGCGGCCAGCACCGCGATCAGGATCGCCCACAGTCCAAACAGCGCGGTCGGAAACAACGGCAGGCCAAAGACCGTTGTCTGAGGACTCCACAACGACAGCAGCGGATAGTTCAGTGCCAACAGCGCGGCAAAAAACAGTGCAAGAAGTCGTTGGTTGCCTGGTGTCTTGTGCATGCTGCCTCCTGGTCGATCGTGTAGCAGCGCGCGGTCGGTGTCAACGCCAATTCCCGGTAGGGTGCCATCGCCTTGCTTGCAACACCTTATGACCGCCGTCTTGCCGAGGTCTTACCCGGCGCCACTGGCGTCTGCCTGGCCGGCGGAGGTGTCAAACCGAACGACAAAGCGGCAACCCGGCGGATCCTTGCGGGAGTCACCGTCCTCGATGCTCACGCCGGCGTGGTGCAATTGGGCGATTTCCTGCACGATCCGCAAGCCCAGGCCGGAACCATCGACGCCGCTGCCCAATACGCGGTAGAACGGCTTGAACACCATTTCGCGCTCTGCCTGCGCAATGCCCGGGCCGGAGTCTTCGACCTGTAGCAGCACGACCTTGCCAAACGGGTCGGCCAGCACCCGCGCCGTGACCACGCCGGGGTGTTTCGGGCTGGACGGGGTGTAGTTGATCGCGTTGACCAACAGGTTGCGGATCAACTCGGCCAGCAGCGTTGGATTACCATCGAATGTCACGCCCTTGGCACCAGGGGCCTCGCCTTCGTAACCCAGGTCGATGGCCTTTTCAATGGCTCGGGGCAGGCAGTCCTGCACCACGGCCACGGTCAGCGCGGCCAGGTCGCAGTCCTGGAGATCCATAGCCGAGCTGCTGCCTTCCGCGCGGGCCAGCGCGAGCAACTGGTTCACGGTATGGGTCGCGCGCACGCTGGCATTGCCGATCTGGCGCAGCGAGAGCTTGAACTCTTCGGCGCTCACGCCCTCGCGCTGGGCCAGATCGGCCTGCATGCGCAGGCCGGCCAGCGGTGTCTTGAGCTGGTGCGCGGCGTCGGCCAGGAAGCGCTTCTGGTACTCGATCGACTTGGTGAGGCGTTGCAGCAGGTCGTTGACCGACGACACCAGCGGGGCGACCTCCTGCGGCACTGAACGGTCGTCCAGGGGGCTGAGGTCGTCCGGCTTGCGGGCGCGGATGCGCTCCTCGAGCTTGTTCAGTGGCTTGATCGCATAGGCCAGCCCGAGCCATACCAGCAATACCGCCAATGGCAGGATGACGAACTGCTGCAGCATCACGCCCTTGACAATCTCGGTGGCCAGCAGCGCGCGCTTGTCCAGCGTTTCGGCCACCTGTACCAGGACCGGGCGAGCCATTGGCAGGTCAACCTCCAGCCATTTGTAGGCCACCCGAATGCTGTCGCCCATGAAGTGATCGTCGCGCAACCGCACCTGGCCAAATAAAGGTTCCTCCTCCAGTGGCGGCAACGGCAAGTTGCGCTCGCCGCTGACGAATTCGCCACGCGCGCCCAGTACCTGGTAGTAGACAGTTACCGGTTCGCTGGCGCGCAACAATGTGCGAGCGGGCATCGGCATCGTAAATTCCAGCTGACCTTCTTGTACCTTGACCAGTGCGGCGAGTTCACCGACATTGATCTCCAGCGCCTCGTCGAACGGCTTGCCGGCGGCGCTCTGGGCCACGAACCAGGTAAGGACCAGGCTGATTGGCCACAGCAGCAGCAGCGGCGTCAGCATCCAGTCCAGGATTTCGCCGAACAGCGAGCGTTGCTCGCGCTGGAATAGCTTCACGTCGTCGTCGTAGGGCTCGCCTGGGCCTGTGCCAACTCGTCGGGCAGCAGCTTGAGGCAATAGCCCAGGCCACGCACCGTGGCGATCCGGATCGGGCCTTTTTCGATCTTCTTGCGCAACCGATGTACATAGACCTCGATCGCGTTGTTGCTGACCTCATCGCCCCATTCGCACAGGCGCTCCACCAGTTGGTCCTTGCTGACCATGCGACCGGCGCGCTGCAGCAGCACCTCGAGCAGGCCCAGTTCGCGCGCCGACAGGTCGATCATCTGACCGTCGATCATCGCCACCCTTCCGGCCTGGTCAAAGACCAGCGGCCCGTGGCGAATCTGGTCGCTAGCGCCGCCCATGCGCCGGCGCAGCAGGGCGCGCACCCGGGCTTCCAGCTCCTGCAGGCTGAACGGCTTGGCCATGTAGTCGTCTGCGCCGTAGTCCAGTCCCTTGACGCGCTCCTCGACGCTGTCGGCCGCAGTGAGGATCAGTACCGGCAGGTTCGAGCCGCGGGCGCGCAGCTTGCGCAGCACCTCCAGGCCGTGCAGCTTGGGCAGTCCAAGATCCAGGATCAACAGGTCGAATTCCTTGTTCGTCCTCAACGCGGCGTCTGCTTCGCTGCCGCTGGCAACATGGTCCACCGCAGCGCCGGTGCCGCGCAGTGCGCGCAACAGGCCGTCTGCCAGCACGCTATCGTCTTCGGCGATCAAGATGCGCATGGATGTCTCCTCTTGCGGGTCGCGCCGCGATCTGTTCCCGATCCGCTTCGTAGCGCTGGTGATTCTAGGCGCCACCCTGGCTGATGCCTAGCCGGGCGGACCGCATGGCGGTGGCCGGCACTGCCGTCATGTGATGTAGGCCTCCAAGCCCAGGTGTACGACCGTCGCCACATCGTTGCCAACGGCCTTGCGGAACTCCGATTCGGCGTGCTCGACCGCCTGCCGGTAGGCCGCCAGCCACTGCAGGCCCACCGGCGTGAAGGCGATCTGGATCGCCCGCGCATCGCGCGGATCGGACCGGCGTTCGACCAGGCCCCAGGCGCTGCATTGGTCGACCAGCTTGCCCATCGCCTGCTTGGTGATGCCTGCCAGAAGGGCGAGTTCGGTCAACCGGCAGCCTGCGGGCGCAAGGTGGCGCGTAATCTGAATGTGGGATGCGCCAAGCTTGCCCCGGGCGGCAAGATGCGACAGTGACAGCGTCAGTTCGTCGTTGCGGGCCATCAACGCGAGCACCCGGGTGTCGAATCGCTGGCGGGCCAGATCGGCCAGGCGACCCAGGTGGGTGTGGCGCCAGGCGGCATCGGCAAGGAATGGGGCCATCAGATAAATCGTAAATCAAATTGACTAAAAAATGACTTACTGAAATATAACTAACCCGTTTAAACTACTGTTCAAGCATCCAGCCTGTCGTTAAAACCAGATGCTAATTCATTCCAATCCCTTGTTTTAAAAGGATATTTCCATGGACGCCGCAGTCAAGAACCTCTCCCCCGCCAATAGCGAAAAAGCCAAAGCTCTGCAGGTGGCCTTGGCCCAGATCGAAAAGCAGTTCGGCAAGGGCACCATCATGCGCCTGGGCGAAGGCGAGGTGATCGACGATATCCAGGTCGTCTCGACCGGCTCGCTGGGACTCGATATCGCGCTGGGCGTCGGCGGCCTGCCACGCGGCCGGGTGATCGAGATCTACGGTCCGGAGTCATCGGGCAAGACCACCTTGACATTGCAGGCGATTGCCGAGATGCAAAAGACCGGCGGCCAGTGCGCCTTTGTTGACGCAGAACATGCGCTGGACATCCAGTACGCGCAGAAGTTGGGGGTCAATCTGCAGGACCTGCTGATCAGCCAGCCCGACACCGGCGAACAGGCGCTGGAGATTGTCGACTCGCTGGTGCGCTCCGGCGCGGTCGACCTGATCGTCATCGACTCGGTGGCTGCGCTCACGCCCAAGGCCGAACTCGAAGGCGAAATGGGCGACTCGCTGCCTGGCCTGCAGGCCAGGTTGATGAGCCAGGCGCTGCGCAAGCTGACCGCCCATATCAAGAAGACCAATTGCATGGTGATATTCATCAACCAGATCCGCATGAAGATCGGCGTCATGTTCGGCAGCCCCGAAACCACCACCGGCGGCAATGCGCTGAAGTTTTACGCCTCGGTGCGGCTTGACATCCGCCGCACCGGCACGATCAAGAAGGGTGACGAGGCGATTGGCAACGAAACCAAGGTCAAGGTGGTCAAGAACAAGGTGGCGTCACCATTCAAGACCGCCGAATTCGACATCCTGTTCGGCGAAGGGATCAGCCGCCATGGCGAGATCATCGACATGGGCGTGAATGCACAGATCCTGGACAAGTCCGGCGCCTGGTACGCCTACAACGGCGAGAAGATCGGCCAGGGACGCGACAACGCGCGCGAGTTCCTGCGCGAGAACCCGGAACTGTCGCGCGAGATCGAAAACAAGGTGCGTGAGTCGCTGGGTATTCCTCTGCTGCCCGAAAGAGCCGATGGCGCGGCTGCCAAGGCCAAGGGCGGCGGCAAGAAGGCCGACTGACGATCGACGTCCTGGGCGCCGGACAGGCCCGCGCATTCCCGGTGCAGGGCCGGCAGGTCGGTCATACCCGTTTTGCAGCCAGCCCGGACCCGTCATGCCGCTTCCACCTCCGTCCCTCAAAGGCCGCGTGTTGCGCCAGTTGGCGACACGGGAGCAATCGCGGCTGGAACTCGAACGCAAACTGCGACGCTACGAAGCCGAACCCGGGCAGCTGTGCAAGGTGCTCGACGAATTGCAGGCAAAAGGATTCATCGACGCGCAGCGTGTTGTTGATTCTGTCGTTCACCAGCGCGCGAGCAAGCTGGGCGTGGCACGGATCCGGCAAGAACTCCAGCATAAGGGGATTACCGGGGACGTCGCCCAAGCAGCACTGGCAGCCTTGCAGGAGTCCGAACTCGAACGCGCGCGGCAAGTCTGGCGCAAGAAGTTTGGCAATCGCCCCGCAGCTGGCGTGTCGGGCCCCCCTACGTCGCTGGACCCAGCCGAGCGGGCACGCCAAATGCGATTTCTGGCCTCCAGGGGATTTGTTGGCGACACCCTATACCGCGTGGTTGCCGGTGCCGAAGACATACGGGATGAGCCGGCGCCGGATTGAGCAGCGACCGAAGCGTTGGCTTGCCTGGCTTCCGACAGTAGATGCCAGGGGTGGCAGTCTGCCGACTATAGTCCCAGCATCAACTTGAGATTTTGTACCGCCGCGCCGCTGGCGCCCTTGCCCAGGTTGTCCAGTCGCGCGATCAGCACCGCGTGGCTGAAACCGTCCTTGTCGGCATCGTTGCCAAATACCCGCAATTCCATCTTGTCGGTGTCCACCAGCGCCAGCGCATCCAGCTTCCCGTCCTCGGTGGCGGACTCGACCGTCACCCATTCGCTGCCGGCATAATGTTTGGTGAGAGCATCGTGCAAGTCGGCCACGCGCGGTTTGCCCGGCAAGGTGTCCAGATGCAATGGCAGCTGGACCAGCATTCCCTGCCGGAAATTGGCAACCGCCGGAATGAACAAGGGACGTCGCTGCAAGCCGGAATGGCGCATGATTTCCGGCACATGCTTGTGTTTCAAGCCCAGGCCATAGGCCTCGTACGCGGGCGCTGCGCCGCTCTCGTACGCTTCGATCATCGTGCGACCGCCCCCTGAATATCCGCTGACCGATGGCAGACACAGCGGACAGTCGACCGGAATCAGGTCAGCGTCGATCAAGGGCCGGATCAGCGCAATGGCGCCGGTGGCATAGCAACCCGGGTTGCTGACCCGGCGCGCGGCGGCAACCGCAGCCCGCTGGCCGGCAGCCAGCTCCGCAAAACCGAACACCCAATCCGGGGCGGTACGGTGCGCGGTGGAGGCATCGATGATGCGTGGGCCCGGCGTGCCGGTTTCCTTCATCATGGCGTCGATCATCGCCACCGAATCGCGCGCGGCGTCGTCGTGCAGGCACAGGATCACCATGTCGACCTGCGCCATCAGCGCGCGTTTGGCGGCGGCGTCCTTGCGCAGTTCCGGCGCGATGCGCACCATCTCGACGCCATCGAGCAGCTGCAGTCGCTCGCGGATCTGCAGCCCGGTGGTGCCGGCTTCGCCATCAATAAACACTTTCGCCATCGCGGGCTCCTTTCTCGATTTCCTGCAGACGGTGCAAGCCTGGTGCGTCCTGATACGCGACTGTCACAGGATTTGCCGCATTGCAGCATGATACATTTGGCGCTTTCGGTGTCCCCGTTGGGCTGGCTTGCGGCCATGTCTGCCAGCGCCGTGGGTTTGTTCCTATCCCGAGAGAAACCTCATGAAGATTCACGAGTACCAAGGCAAGGAAATCTTGCGCAAGTTCGGAGTCCCGGTGCCGCGCGGCATTGCGGCTTTTACCGTTCAAGAGGCGGTCGAGGCTGCACAAAAGCTCGGTGGCCCGGTATGGGTGGTCAAGGCGCAGATCCACGCGGGCGGGCGTGGCAAGGGCGGCGGCGTCAAGCTGGCGCGTTCCATCGACGAAGTCAAGGCTCTGGCCGGGGAGATCCTGGGCATGCAGTTGGTCACCCACCAAACCGGCCCCCTGGGCCAGAAGGTGCGGCGCCTGCTGATCGAAGACGGCGCCGACATCCAGAAGGAATACTATGTTTCGGTGGTGACCGACCGCGGCTCCCAGAGGGTGGCGCTGATGGCGTCATCCGAGGGCGGCATGGACATCGAGCAGGTGGCTCATGACACGCCCGAGAAAATCCTCAAGGTTTTTGTCGATCCGGCCGTCGGCCTCACCGAGGCACAGGCCAAGGAACTGGCCGCCGGCATGGGCGTGCCGCCAGGCTCTGTCGCGCAGTGCGTCGACGTGCTGCAAAAACTCTATCAATGCTACATGGATACCGACGCGTCGCTGGTCGAGATCAATCCGCTGATCCTGGAAGCCGGCGGCGGCATCAAGGCGCTCGACGCCAAGTTCAACTTCGACGCCAACGCGCTGTTTCGGCAACAGGAGATCGTCGCCTACCGGGACCTGGACGAGGAGGACCCGGCCGAGGTCGAGGCCAGCAAGTTCGACCTGGCCTACATCAGCCTGGACGGCACGATCGGCTGCCTGGTCAACGGCGCCGGGCTTGCGATGGCCACCATGGACACCATCAAGCTGTATGGTGCCGAGCCGGCCAACTTCCTGGACGTGGGTGGTGGTGCGACGCCGGAGAAGGTCACCGAAGCCTTCAAGATCATGCTCAAGAACGACAAGGTGAAGGCGATCCTGGTCAACATCTTCGGTGGCATCATGAAATGCGACACGATTGCCACCGGCATCATCACCGCTTGCCGAGCCACCAACCTCAGCGTTCCCCTGGTGGTGCGCATGAAGGGCACCAATGAACAATTGGGCAAGAAAATGCTGGCCGAGTCGGGTCTGCCGATCATCAGTGCCGACACGATGGCTGAGGCGGCTGAAAAAGTCGTCGCGGCTGTCAAATAGTGCCCCAACCGGGCAACCATCGAGAATCCGGGGCGGCGCAGCACCAGGCTACCAGCTGGCGGCCGCGCAACCCTAGGCCAAGGAGTTCCAGTGAGCATTCTGATCAACAAAGACACCAAGGTCATCACGCAGGGCATTACCGGCAAGACCGGGCAGTTCCATACCGAGAAATGCCAGGAATACGCGAACGGCAAGAACTGCTTCGTGGCCGGTGTGCACCCCAAGAAGGCCGGTGAGTCGATCTTCGGGATCCCGATTTTTGGCTCTGTCAGGGACGCCGCAGCCAAGACCGGGGCCACCGTCTCGGTGATCTACGTGCCGCCCGCCGGCGCTGCGGCGGCCATATGGGAAGCGGTCGAAGCCGAATTGGACCTGGCAATCTGTATCACCGAAGGCATCCCGGTGCGTGACATGCTGGAAGTGCGCAACAAGATGCGCGCCCGGGTCGCCGCCGGCGGCAAGAACACCCTGCTGCTGGGCCCGAACTGCCCCGGCTTGATCACGCCGGAGGAAATCAAGATCGGCATCATGCCCGGGCATATTCACCGCAAGGGGCGCATCGGCGTGGTGTCGCGCTCCGGCACCTTGACGTATGAAGCCGTCGCGCAGTTGACCGACATCGGGTTGGGCCAGTCCAGCGCGGTCGGAATCGGCGGCGACCCGATCAATGGTCTCAAGCACATCGACGTGATGCAGGCATTCAACGACGACCCGGACACCGACGCGGTGATCATGATCGGCGAGATCGGCGGCCCCGACGAAGCCGAGGCCGCGCGCTGGTGCAAAGCCAACATGAAAAAGCCGGTGGTCGGGTTCATCGCAGGCGTGACGGCGCCGGCCGGCAAGCGCATGGGCCATGCCGGCGCGCTGATCTCCGGCGGTGACGATACCGCCAATGCCAAGTTGGCCATCATGGAGGAATCCGGTTTCAAGATCACCCGCAATCCCTCCGAAATGGGCAAGCTGCTCAAGTCTGTCTTGTAGTTTCGTCTTTTGTCTGGCGCGCTGCGGCAACCGTCGGGCTGTCAGAGCCGCCGTCCACACGGGCGAATTGATCGTCTGACTAGCGGGGAATTGAAGGTCTATCGTGGAAGAATTTCTCACCGCCCATTTCTGGATTGCCGTCGGTCAGATCATCATGATCGACATACTGCTCGGTGGCGACAACGCGGTCGTCATTGCGCTGGCCTGCCGCAAGTTGCCGCCCGAGCAGCGCACCAAAGGAATCTTGTGGGGCACTGCCGGCGCCATCATCTTGCGCGTGGTGCTGATCGCCTTTGCGTTGACGTTGTTGGCGGTGCCGTACCTGAAACTGGTGGGTGCCGTGTTGCTGGTCTGGATCGGCATCAAGCTGCTGGCGCCGCAGGACGAGGATGAACACGCCAACATCCAGGGCAGTGACCGCCTGTGGTCGGCCGTCAAGACGGTCATCGTCGCCGACCTGGTGATGAGCGTTGACAACGTGATTGCCATCGCCGGCGCTGCCACCGGCGCTGGCGAAAAGCACCAGCTGCCGCTGGTCATATTCGGTCTGCTGGTCAGCGTTCCCATCATCATCTGGGGCAGCCAGTTGGTGCTCAAATTGATGGACCGGTTTCCGATCATCATTACGGTGGGTGGAATGTTGCTCGGATGGATCGCCGGGACCATGGCCCACACCGACCCGGCGATGCGCGACTGGTTGCCGCAGGCAACTGTGTGGAACTATGGCATGGGTATTGCCGGTGCGCTATTGGTGTATGGTGCGGGGCTGGCGTTGCGTGCCCGATCCAGGCCGGCGAGCTGACAGCGTTTGCGACGGTCGCGCAGAACGCTCCACGGGGCCGCGCATCGCGGCCGGCGGCAGTGCAAAAAAACGACAAGCGGGCGTCAACTTGTCTCTTGTCTGCAACGGCGTGGTCTGCTAACGTAGTCTCCTCGCATCGGGGATGTGGGCGACTGGGGCTATTTCCGGCTCTCGTGCGCCGTGCAAAGTCGAACCAATTATTCGGGTGGGTTGGAACGTGGCAATAAAATCATCTTCGAAAAATGCTCAGTTCTGGCGCGCCGATTGGTTTGCAGGGGTCGCCATTGTCATCGCAGTATTGCTACTGAACCAGATCACCGACCTGATTGGAACCCTGGAGCGCAGGTTCTATGACTTTGGCAGTACCAGCACCTCCCGGTTGCCATCCGACCGCATCGCCATCATCGCCATTGACGACCAGAGCATTGCCAACATCGGGCGCTGGCCATGGTCGCGCGATATCCATGCCAAGCTGATCGACCAGCTCGCGGCGGCGAAGGCCAAGACCATTGTCGAGACAGTGTTCTTCATCGAACCCCAGGTGGACCGCGGCCTGAGTTACATCCGCAAGATGAAGTCCCTGTTGGGTTCGGGTTCGGAGGCGAGCAAGGGTGAACTGGGCAAGGTGATTGCCGAGGCCGAAAAGGCGCTGGATACGGACGCGGTTCTGGCGGCCAGCATGAAAAGCGCCGGCAATGTATTGGTGCCATCGGTGTTCCTGTTGGGCGAGCCGCAAGGCAATCCGGACAAGCCGTTGCCTGGTTTTGTGCTCAAGAGCGCGATCAAGGCGCAGGAAGGTTTTGGCATTCCGGCGATCAGCGGCCAGGTGCCCATTGAGGAGATCGGCGCAGCCGCGGCCGGCGTCGCCCACCTGAACCAGATCCAGGATGTGGACGGCTCGGTGCGCCAGGAGCCGCTGCTGGTGAACTATTACGGCAATGCGGTGCCCTCGATGGCATTGCTGGCGGCCGTCAAGAGCCTGAACCTGGGGCCCGAGGACGTCAAGCTCAATGTGGGCGAATCGGTGCAGATCGGAAAATTGCGCGTCAAGACCGACGAAGGCGCACTGATGCTGCCGCAGTTCTACAAGGCGCGCGATGGGCGTCCGGCGTTCGCGGTCGACTCGTTTTACGATGTGCTGACCGGAAAGATCCCGGCGACCAAATATGCCGACAAGATCGTCATCGTCGGCGCCACGGCGGCCGGCGTAGGCGTGCAGTTTCCGGTGCCGGGCAGTGCGGGACTATCGCCTGCCGAAACCATTGCGCACATCACATCGAGCATTCTGGGTGAGCACTTCATCGTCCAGCCCGGCTGGGGTGTATGGGCGACGCTGGCGGTTTTCCTGCTGGTGGCGGCCTACATCGTCGCGGTGTTGCCCAAATTGTCGGCGGGAACCGCGGCCATCATGACGCTGGTCCTGTTTGTGGCATTGCTGGGTGCCGAGTTCGGATTGTTGTCGGGTAGCGCCATGTGGATCAAACTGGTCCTGCCGGCCATGCTTCTAGCGATCGGGCATCTGGCGCTCACAACCAAACGCTTCCTGGTCACTGAGGCCGGCAAGCTCAAGTCCGACGAGGAGTCCGCTGAAACCAACCGCATGATGGGTCTGGCGTTGCAGGGCCAGGGCCAACTTGATGCGGCGTTCGACCGCTTTCGCCGGGTTCCGTTCGGCGATGCGGTGATGGGCAACCTGTACAGTCTGGCACTCGATTTCGAACGCAAGCGCCAGTTCAACAAGGCGGAAGCGGTCTATCAGCACATGGCGACGTTCGACAAGGACTACAAGGATCTGCAGGCCAAGCTCAACCGGGCCAAGAACCTGTCCGAGACCGTGATGCTGGGTGGCGGCGGCTCCCACCCTGGCGGGACCATGTTGCTCGACGGTGGCTCAGTCGAGAAGCCGATGCTGGGTCGCTACCAGGTCGACAAGGAACTGGGCAAGGGCGCTATGGGTGTGGTGTACCTGGGCAAGGATCCGAAGATCGGTCGTGTCGTGGCCATCAAGACCATGGCGCTGAGCCAGGAGTTCTCGGGCGATGACCTGGTCGATGCGCGCGAACGCTTCTTCCGCGAAGCCGAAACGGCTGGGCGACTGCAGCACCAGAATATCGTCACCATCTTCGATGCTGGCGAGGAACACGACCTGGCCTATATCGCCATGGAGTTCCTCAAGGGCAAGGACCTGCTGGACTACTGCAAGGCCGGCAACCTGTTGCCGGTCCCGCGGGTGCTGTCGATTGTCGCGCGAGTCGCGGAGGCGCTCGCCTATGCGCACAAGCAAAACGTGGTGCACCGCGACATAAAGCCCGCCAATATCATGTACGAGCATGACACCGACACGGTGAAGGTCACCGACTTCGGCATTGCGCGCATCACTGACTCGAGCAAGACCAAGACGGGCCTGGTGCTCGGTACGCCAAGCTTCATGTCCCCCGAACAACTGGCCGGCAAAAAGGTGGACGGTCGATCAGACCTTTATTCCTTGGGTGTCATGCTGTTCCAGATGTTGTCCGGCGTCTTGCCGTTCCGCGGTGACTCGATGGCTGAGCTCATGTACAAGATCGCAAACGAAGAGGCTCCTGATGTGCGTACCATTCGCAGTGAAGTACCCGAAAACCTGTCTAACCTTGTCGCTTTGTCGATGAGCAAGCGACCAGAGACGCGGTACCAGGATGGTGAGCAGTTCGCCAACGACCTGCGCGGAGTGCTGGCCGAACTGGGCGGCGGCACCCAGGCCCTTTCCGCTTCCAGTGGGCGAACCCAGGCCACGGTGACTGCGGCTGCGCCAGGGCATGAAAAGACGGCGGTCATCGCCACAGCCGCCGTCGCGGCATCGGCGCAGTTCGAGAAAACCGTGGTGCACAACACGCGCGCTGCGCCGCAGCAGGACGACACGTTCCAAAAGACCGCCGTCTACCATGCCCCCTCAGGAGGCCGGCAGGATGATCCGTTCCAGAAGACCGCGGTGCATCATGTGAATCCGGCCAGCGGTCGAAATGAAGCCTTCGAGAAAACGGCTGTGCACCATACGAAGGTTGATGAGAAACCGGGTCCTGCCAGTCCCACGGTGCCGGATGTCGAAATCTGACCCGACACCATGATGCATTACACGTTTCACTCTCGAACCGATCCAGGCCGGGCCAGGGACAACAACGAAGACGCGGTGGCGGTCGACGAGGTGGCCCAGTTTGGTGTGCTGGCCGATGGCATGGGCGGATACAACGCGGGTGAGATCGCCAGCGGCATGGCGACGGCATTCATCAAGTCGGAGATGGCGCGCTGGCTGTCCGAAACCGGTAAACATGCCAAAGTCAAGGAGATCCGGCGAGCGCTCGAGATCTGCGTGGACAACGCCAATCGCTCAATTTTTAATGCTTCGGGCTCCAATCCTCAGTATTCGGGCATGGGCACGACACTGGTCGTTGGCGTATTTCATGCCTCGACACTGGTTCTTGGGCATATCGGCGACTCGCGCTGCTATCGCTTGCGCGCTGGCGCGTTGAGCCAGATCACGAAAGACCATTCCCTGTTGCAGGAGCAGATCGACGCCGGCTTGATCACCCAGGAGCAGGCAGCCGGGTCGTCGATCAAAAACCTTGTGACGCGGGCGTTGGGCGTGGAAGATGCGGTCATGCTCGAGATCAATGAGCACCAGGTGGAAGCGGGAGACTGCTATCTTTTGTGTTCAGACGGCCTGTCCGACATGGTTGACGATGCCGAAATTGCCAGTATCCTCGGGGGGCCTGTGCCGATGGACCAGAAAGCGGACATCCTGGTTGCGGTCGCCAACGAGCATGGCGGGCGCGACAATATTTCAGTACTGCTGGTCCAGGCGGAGCCAGTGACGGAGAAGCGTGGCCTGATCTCCAGGCTGTTGGGAAAATAGGTATCTCATGTGTAATATGAAAATCTGTCACGGAAATAGGAGTCGGTCATGCCGAAAATGATCGTATCGATCGATGGAGTTGTCATCAAGGAAGTCCAGTTGACAAAGGACCGGACTACCCTGGGCCGTCGGCCGTACAACGATGTCGTGATCGACAATCTTGCAATCAGCGGCGAACATGCGGTGTTCCAGATGGCGGGCAGCGACGTCTTTATCGAAGACCTCAACAGCACCAATGGCACTTACGTCAATGGCAAGGCGGCCAAGAAGCAGCAGTTGCAAAATGGCGACACGGTAGAAGTTGGCAAGTACAAGATCAAGTTCGTCGGCGAAGCAGCGAGTGATGGCTACGAGAAGACGATGATGGTCAAGTCGGGCTCGAGTGGCATGGCGGCTGCTGGTGTCTCTGGTGGACCCGCATCAATTTCCGGAGGCATGGTCGCGCGGCCGGCGGCTGCCGCTTTCGCACCGACGGCCGGCGGGGCCGCCGCGCAGGCCTCCATCAAGGTATTGTCCGGTGCGGCGGCTGGCCGCGAAGTTCCATTGACCAAAGTCGTGACCACGATCGGCAAGCCGGGTGTGGCCGTGGCGGCCATCACCAAGCGTCAGCATGGTTTTGTGGTGCACCATGTCGAAGGGGCTGGCAATCCGTCGCTCAATGGCGCACCGATCGGTACCGATCCCGTGTCGCTGAAGAATGGCGACCTTATCGAACTGGCCGGGACGCAGATGCAATTCGTTCAAAGCTGATTTGCCAGGCCGGTTGCTGAATTCCGTGGCAGCTTTCAAGCCAGTTGGGTAGGGCTGCGATGCGAGCGCTCGTCAGGCACTGGCCTCGCATCCTTGTCACGCTGCTGCCGCTGGTATTTGCGCTGTTGCATGCCTCGGGCGTAGTCCGGCTCGGCGTGCTGGAGCGGCTGGACAACATCATCTATGACTCCCGTTTGCGGGCAACCATGCCGCGCACGTTGGACGAGCGTGTCGTCATCATCGATATCGACGAAAAAAGCCTGGCCCAGATTGGACGCTGGCCCTGGGGGCGTAACCGACTCGCTGAACTGACCAATGAGCTTTTTGAGCGCCAGAAGGTCGCGCTGCTGGGGTTCGACATCGTGTTTGCCGAGCCTGACGAAAGCTCCGGCCTGAAGCGGTTGACCGAGTTGGCGCAGCGCGAACTGCGCGACCAGCCGGGGTTTGCAGAAAAGGTCCGTCAATTGCAGGCATCCTTGGACTACGACGCCATGTTTGCCAAATCACTGCAAGGACGGCCTGTTGTCCTGGGCTACTACCTGACGGGTGACCGCGATGGCTTTACTTCGGGTGTATTGCCCGAGCCGGTGATGGACAAGGCTGCGCTACAGGGTCGGCCGATCAAGTTCACGACCTGGAACGGGTTTGGCTCCAATATCGCTGCGATCGCCAAGGCTGCTCCGATCGCGGGCCATTTCAACCCGATACCCGAAGGCGATGGTGTTGTCCGTTCGCTGCCGCTGATCGCAGACTACAAGGGCGCATACTACGAATCCCTTTCCTTGGCGATGTTCCGTTTGCTGGCCGGCCTGCCGACGGTCTCGCCGGGTTTTCCCAAGGAGCGTATGCTGGCGCGCAGCTACCAGGGCCTGGAGAGCATCCAGCTCAAGCTCGGCGGCAAGGTGCTGGCGATTCCGGTTGATGAGCAGGTCTCCGCGCTGATTCCGTTTCGCGGTTTCGGTGGTCCCAAGGGAGGATCGTTCAGGTACGTATCGGCAGCGGACCTGTTGTCCAAGGCCATCCCACCCGAGACGCTCAAGGACAAGATCGTGCTGGTCGGCACGACCGCGCCAGGCCTGCAGGATTTGCGGGTGACCCCGGTAAGCGAGGTCTATCCGGGGGTCGAGGCCCATGCCAATGTCATTTCGGGCCTGCTTGACGGCAAGACGCTGGTCAAGCCGGACTACGCTGTGGGTTACGAAGTAGTGGTGCTGCTTTTCTCGGGGTTGATTCTGGCGTTCGCTTTGCCGCTGGTTACTGCGACCCGGGCCGTGATCCTGAGCGCGCTGGTGATAGCGGCGGTCGCCGCGCTCAATATCTGGCTGTATCTGGGTGCGGGCCTGGTGCTGCCGCTGGGGGGGGCGATGGTGATGGCCGTCACGGCATTCGCGCTCAACATGAGTTACGGCTATTTTGTCGAAAGCCGCTCCAAGCGCGAACTCGCGCATCTGTTTGGAACCTATGTTCCGCCGGAGCTGGTGGACGAAATGGTCAAGGATCCGGACAGCTATAGCATGGCGGCAACCAATCGGGAAATGACAGTGATGTTCTGCGACATGCGGGGTTTCACCAAGATGTCCGAGCAGATGGAGCCGATCCAGCTGCAGGCCTTGCTCAACGGTGTGTTCACCCGGCTGACCGGTATCATCCGTGCCAACCGCGGCACCATAGACAAGTACATGGGCGACTGTGTAATGGCCTTTTGGGGGGCACCGGTTGAAACGACGGAACACGCCCACCTGGCAGTGAAATCGGCGATGGAAATGGCCAGTGCGGTGCGGGGCATCAATGAGGAACACCGAGCCAAAGGCATACCTGAAATCGGCATTGGTATTGGTGTCAATACGGGTAATATGTGTGTTGGCGACATGGGTTCCAATATTCGCAAGAGTTACACCGTCATCGGTGATGCGGTGAACCTGGGTTCGCGGCTCGAAGGCTTGTCCAAGGTCTATGGCGTGGACACCGTGGTCAGCGAGTCCGCACGCAAGCTGGCGCCGGCGTTCGGTTGGCAGGAGTTGGACCGGGTCCGGGTCAAGGGCAAAGATCAGGCAGTTGCGATTTTCTGGCCGGTGGCGCCGACCAATCGCATCGGAGCCGAAACCGAGTCGGAACTCAAGACATGGGCCTCGTTCTTGAAAGCGTACCGGGCACAGGACTGGGAGCAATGCGATCTGCTGATGATGAACTTGCTGCGCATGAATGCCAAAAAATACCTTTACCACCTGTACTCTGACCGTGTAGCCTCCATGCGGCTGCTTCCATTTGATCTTGAATGGGACGGTGCGACAAATTTCGAAACGAAATAAGGGCCGCCATGAAAGTGCGTGTGTTGGGCTGTTCCGGCGCCATCGCCAAGGACTGCCGGACTACGTCTTTTCTGATCGACAGTGACATCCTGATCGACGCGGGTACGGGCGTTGGCGACCTCACGCTCGAGGAAATGCGTCGCGTCGACCATGTATTCCTGACCCACTCCCATCTGGACCATGTGGCGGCGCTGCCGCTGATGGTGGATGCCGTTGCGGCCCGGCGCCAGCAGCCACTCAAGATCCATGCCCTGGCTGGAACCATCAAGGCGCTCAAGACGCACATCTTCAATGATGTGATATGGCCCGATTTCAGCCGGATCCCGACTCCGGACGCCCCCTTCATCACCTTCCACGAGATCGAGACCGGCCAGACACTGCAGATCAACCGCAAACTAATCGAAGTGCTGCCAGCGGTTCACACGGTGCCCGCGGTGGGGTATGCTGTGACGGATGGCAGCGGTTGCTGGGTTTTCTCGGGGGACACCGAACGCAACCCTGCGTTTTGGGAGCGTATCAACCAACTCAATGTTGCCATGCTGGTGATTGAAACTGCGTTCAGCAACCGCGAGAAGGACCTGGCCAAGATCAGTCTGCATCTGTCGCCCGGTGTGCTGGCCGATGAACTGGACAACATTCGCAACGACCATCGCTACCCGATCTACATCACCCACACCAAGCCTGCAGAAACCGACCTCATCATGGCAGAGATCCAGAAATTCGACGAAACGTCCATTTCGGGACCTAACGTGACCCATGACATCCGTTGGCTACGCGCCGGGCAGGAGTTTGACCTGTGATCCAGCGGTCGGTTTTGGCAGTAGACGGCGCCGCGTTGCGTTGTTGCGGAGCGGGTCGATGAGTGCCGTACTGAAACCCGCGCTGGGAGAGCGTTCGTCGGAGCAGGCTTTTTTCGAAAGTCAAAAATTGCCACCGGATAAGCGCGGCATCACTTTCGAGGCCTTGTTTTACAAGCAGCTGCACCATGTGACTGCGCGGATCCACGATACCGAAAACCTGGACCAGATCATGCTGGACACCAGCCAGGACATCTGCAAGCTGCTCAACGCGGATCGCCTGACCCTGTATGCCGTCAACGAAGACCGGACCGCGATCGTGTCCAAGGTCAAGACCGGCCTCAATAGCAGCCGTGACCTTAAATTGCCTATTTCGCCTCAGAGCCTGGCCGGGTATGTGGCTTTTAGCCAGCAGCAACTCAACTTGGCGGATGTCTACGATGACGAAGCCCTCAAGCAGATCCATCCCGCGCTGACCTTCCTTAAAGAGGTCGACAAGCGCTCGGGTTACCGGACCCGCCAGATGCTGGTCGCGCCCATCCTCAATGGCGACGTGCTGCACGGCGTCTTGCAGATCATCAACAACAACAGCGACCAGACCTTTGGCGCGCTCGAGGTCGAAGGCGTCGCCCAGTTGTGCAAGACGCTTGCCACGGCTATTCGCCAGCGCATGCAAAAGGCCAGCGATGCGGCCCGCCAAAAAGCGACAAAATTCGATGGCCTGGTCGCCGATGGCGTGGTCTCGTCGGCGGAACTCGAGCAATGCCTGCTGGATGCGCGCAGCGCCGGCAAGGCCGTCGAGCATGTGCTGATCGCCAAGTTCAAGGTCAAGCCGGCGCAAATCGGGCCGTCGCTTTCGCGCTTTTTCGGTGTTCCCTACGAGCCGTTCAACGCGAGTCGGATTCGCTCCGAGGCGCTGCATGGCCCACTCAAGCGCGAGTTCATCGAGGAACAGGGCTGGATTCCCCTTGAGGAGTCGCCCGACGGACTGGTCATCATGTGCGTGGACCCGGAGGCGGTGCGGGGCGCGCGCGTCGTGCCGCAGGTTTTCCCCCGCATCAGCAAGTTTGCCTACCGCGTGACCACGCTGACCGAATTCCAGGAAACGCTGGCGCAGCTGTATGGCGCCGGCAATGAAGGTGGCTCGATCGACCAGTTGCTGGCCGACATGGACGGTGGCCCGATCGACGATGGCAGCAATGACGACTCGCTGGAGTCGGCTGCTGCCGACAACGAACTGGTCAAGTTTGTCAACAAGGTGATCATCGACGCCTACCATCAAAAAGTGTCGGACATCCATATCGAGCCGATGCCGGGCAAGCTCAAGACCGGTATCCGGTTTCGCATCGATGGCACGCTCCAGCCCTATATCGAGGTGCCGGCGCATTTCCGCCAGGCGATGGTCACTCGCCTCAAGATCATGTGCGACCTGGACATCTCCGAGCGTCGCAAGCCGCAGGATGGCAAGATCAAGTTCAAGAAGTACGGCCCGCTCGATATCGAGTTGCGGGTCGCCACCATTCCGTCCACCGGAGGGGTGGAAGACGTGGTCATGCGGATCCTGGCTGCCGGCGAGCCCATTCCACTGGAGAAACTCGGCCTCACTCCACACAACAAGGCGCGGCTGGAGAAGACTGTCACCAAGCCTTACGGGTTGTTCTATGTCTGCGGCCCGACCGGTTCCGGCAAGACCACCACGCTGCATTCGATCCTGAAATTCCTGAACACGCCTGACACCAAGATATGGACCGCCGAGGACCCGGTCGAGATCACCCAAAAGGGTTTGCGGCAGGTACAGATCAACAAGAAGGCGGGTATCGACTTTGCGTTGATCATGCGGGCCTTCCTGCGCGCCGACCCGGACATCATCATGGTGGGCGAGTCGCGCGACAAGGAAACCGTGTCGATGGGTGTCGAAGCGTCACTGACCGGCCACCTGGTTTTTTCGACCCTGCATACCAACTCGGCGCCTGAATCCATCACCCGGCTGATGGACATGGGCATGGACCCGTTCAACTTTGCCGATGCGCTGCTCGGAATATTGGCGCAACGACTGGCCAAAAAGTTGTGTGACTGCAAAGAGGCCTATGTGCCCGATGCCGACGAGCTGCGGCTGTTCGCAATCGAATACGCAGAGGAGTTGCGCCACTCCAAGGCCTGGCAGACCGATCATGCTGGCGAGATGCAAAAGTTGGTAAACGGCTGGGTCGAGACTTATGGCAATGGCGGACAGCTCAGGTTGTACCGCGCCGTCGGCTGCGAAAAATGTGGCGGCACCGGCTACAAGGGCCGGATCGGCCTGCATGAATTGCTGGTGGCCGACGACGGCGTGAAAAAGCTCATCCAGGAGCGCGCTCGGGTGGCAGAGCTGTTTGCCCAGGCGGTCGAAGGCGGCATGCGCACCCTCAAGATGGACGGCATGGAGAAGATCATGATGGGCCTTACCGACATCAAAATGGTCAGGTCGGTCTGCATCAAGTGACATTAATGTCATGACATTAATGTCATGACATCGCTAACAATGTCAAATTATCATCTTTTCGGCGACATTTCTTGCCAAGTATCGCTCCAATAGACATGTTGGGCGGGACGGTGACTCCTGGCACAGATCCTGCTGATAGTGATGGGCTAGGGTTACCGTCACGTTGGTTTTATCAATCCAAGGAGTTTTCGATATGAAGCGTTCCATGCAAAAGGGTTTCACCCTGATCGAGTTGATGATCGTTGTTGCGATCATCGGTATTTTGGCAGCGGTAGCGCTGCCCGCGTACCAGGACTACACGGTTCGGGCCAAGGTTTCCGAGCTGGTGCTCGCCGCATCCTCTGGCAAGGTCGCAATTGCGGAGGCTGCCCAGTCCGGCGTTGCCATGAACAATGCCAGTCTGGCCGTTACGACGCAAGCCTCCAAGTATGTTGCGTCGGTTGGATATGCGGGTACAGACGCAAGTAATGGTGTGATTACCGCGATTGGTCAGGGTGATACCAAGATCAACGGGGCCGGGGTACAGTTCGCCGGAGTGCTGCAGGGCAATGGTCAAGTCCTCTGGACGTGCACTGCGGCACCGCAAGCGGGTAGCGTTACTCAAGTGATGAATCCAGCCTATTTGCCGGCAAGCTGCAAATAATCGGATTCGAACGTGACCATGGCTGGCGATTGCCGGCCGGAGAAAGGCCCCAGCGGGGCCTTTCTCGTTGCTGATTCCGAAACGGGGGCCGGGTGTTCGGCAAGCTGATGGGTATCGATCAACTGAAAGCGGCGGTCCCCCCGGCAACCCCGATGTCGGCCCTGTGGTTGTCGCTGTGGGCCGCCATGCTGGCACCGGCGTGGCTGCTGCCGAACCACTACCCGCCCTGGAGCACCTTTCATCTGGATGCCTGGGCGGCAGGTGCGCTGCTGGTGCCGGCGGTATGGCTTGCGGCATGTTCGAACGCGCGAACACCATGGAGCTCCGCACAATGGTTGCTGTTGGCGATCGCCACGGTTCCCGGATTTCAGTATGCGACCGGCCTCATCGTGCATGCCGGAACGGCGTGGGTCAACGGTGCGTATCTGCTGGGCCTGCTGATCGCTTGGCAAACCGGTGCCCGCTGGGAGTCGGTCCGCCGGGGACAGGCGGTCGACGGCGTATTGCTGGCGGTTGGGCTGGCGGCCCTGTTCTCTGTTGGCCTGCAACTACACCAGTGGCTGCAACTGGACCGGCTCGATATCTGGTCCATGGGTGGTTCAAGCGCCCGGCCGTATGCGAACCTGGGCCAGCCCAACCAACTGGGCACGCTGCTGCTCTGGGGCTTGATGGGCCTGTTGTGGGGCATCCTGCGAGAACGTATTCGTCCCGCCGTTGCGGTCGCGGCAGCGTTGTTCGTTGTGTTTGGATTGGCATTGACCGGGTCGCGAACGGCCTGGGTGGCCGTGATGATGCTGAACGCGGCGGTCTGGTGCTGGCGGCGCTATTGGCCGTCCCCGCGCATGCCTTGGGCGGTCATGGGTCTGACGCTGGTGTTTTTTGGCGCCACATTTTCAATCGACCTCTTGTCGCAAATCCTGCTGGTCGGAACGCGCTACGACATAGCCGATATCGTGCGCGCCGGAACCGAGTCCCGTCCGGCCATCTGGGCCTTGTTCCTGGATGCGGCGATGCAGCGTCCTTGGTGGGGATACGGATGGGGCCAAACTGGGATGGCCAACGTCGCGGCGGCACTGGCGCACCCGCCCTTGCACATGTATTCTTCCCATGCCCACAATCTGTTTCTCGACCTGGTGATCTGGTGCGGTTGGCCAATCGGTATCGCCGCGTCCGCATTCCTGGTCTACTGGTTTGTATCCCGGGCCGTGCGGGTTCGCAGCGCCGAAGACGCGACGCTGGTGATGGCGCTGCTGGTCGTCGGCAACCATGCGATGCTCGAACTGCCGTTGCACCATGCGTATTTCCTGCTGCCGGTGGGCATGCTGATGGGCGCGCTGGAAGTGCGGCTGGCGATCCGTCCCCTCTGGCGCGCGCCACGCTGGGTCAGCGCAGCCGCCATTGCATTGGCATCGGCGCTGCTGGGGCTGATCGTGCGCGATTACGCCCGGGTGGAGCCGGCGTACCAGAACCTGCGCTTTCAATGGGCCGGCATCAAGACCCCGGCGACCCAGCCGCCCGAGTTGTTGCTGCTGACCCAGTGGCGCGATTTCTTCCGGATGGTCGCGCTCGGCGATGGTGGTGGGCCGTTGGCAGCATCGGATATTGCGTGGGCGCAGGATATGACCGGCCTGTACCCGTACCCGGGCTTCTTCCAGCTCACCGCGATTGCTCATGCGATCAACGGGCAACCTGAGCAGGCGGCGCGCTGGTTATCCATCATGTGCAACATGTCCAGTGTCGCCCAATGCGCCGCGGTCCAGACGCATTGGCGCGCGCTTTCCGTCGACGAACAGCATCTGGCGGCGGTACCGTGGCCAGCACAACCGCCAACGCCGAATTGATCGCACCCCGGTCATCGCGCGGCTCCGCGTTTCTGCTGATGGCGGCTGCTGTCACGTCCTTGGTCGTGCCCTGGTTGTGGCCGTTCGCTGGCGGGCCTTCACCGGCGACTTTGCCCTGGCTCGTGTCATGCGCCGGTTTCGCCCTGTTGCTGGCCATGGGTGCAACCAGCGCGGCCGATATCGGTAGGGCGGCGACACTGGCCTGGCTGATCGCCGCACTGGTCAGCAGCGTGATCGGATTGCTGCAGTATTTTGGGCTCAGCCCTGCGCTCAGGCCGTTGGTCAACGTGACCGCGATTGGCGAGGCGTTTGCGAATCTGCGCCAGCGCAACCAGTTTGCAACCCTGACCAACCTCGGGCTGGCCGCCCTGGCCTGGGGAGTCTGGTCCGATCCGGGTAAAGGCGTAATTCGCATGCCGGAGGCACCGGGATCTGGTTTTCGCAAGCCCTTGCCCGGTTTGATCCTTGGCGCCGCCGTGTTGCTGGCGATCGGCAATGCCGCCACCAGTTCGCGGACCGGGCTGCTGCAATTGCCGCTACTGCTGGTGCTGGCATGGGTGTGGCGAGCGCATGTTCCCGCGACGGCCTGGCGGGTCCTCCTCATGGCGCTGCCGGCCTATGTCCTGGCTTCGTTCCTGCTGCCCTGGCTGGTGGGTCTGGATCCGTTTGCCAACGGCATCGCCTCGCGTTTCGGACCGGCCACGGCCCCGTGCACCAGCCGGCTGCTGCTGTGGTCCAACGTGTTGCACCTGATCGCGCTGGAGCCGTGGACCGGCTGGGGCTGGGGCGAGCTGGACTACGCGCATTTCGTTACCCCCTATCCGGGGGCGCGGTTCTGCGAGATCCTGGATAACGCACATAACTTGCCGTTGCACCTGGCGGTGGAGCTGGGGATTCCGCTTGCCGCAAGCGCCAGTGGAGTGTTGCTGTGGCTGGTGCTACGTGCCAGGCCGTGGCGCGAAACCAGCGCCATCCGGCAACTGGCATGGGCGATGCTGGCGCTGATCGGTCTGCACAGCATGCTGGAATACCCGTTGTGGTACGGGCCGTTTCAGATTGCGACCTTGCTTGCAGTGGGGATCCTGTGCCGCAAGCCGAGATGCGTGCCATTGCTGTCGCCAGCGGAGCACGCAAGTCCCGAACAGGCCCCGGCCGCGCCATCGGTGGCCGGTGGGCTCGCCACAGCCGCGCTGGCAGGCATGTTGTTGTCGGGTGTCGTCTATGCCGCCTGGGACTACCACCGCGTCAGCCAGATCTACCGGCCGGCGGCGCAACGCTCAGCGGCCTACCGGGACGATACGCTGGAAAAGATCCAGGGCTCCAGGTTGTTTCGCAACCAGGCGCGGTTTGCAGCCTTGACGTTGACCACGGTCAACCCAGGAAACGCCGAGAGCGTATTCACCACCGCCAGTCAATTGCTGCACTTCTCTCCGGAAGCGCGGGTAGTGGAAAAACTGATCGAAAGCGCTGTGGTATTGGGCCGTCGCGAAGAGGCGGCCTACTATATGGCGCGCTACCGCGCGGCATTCCCGACGGAGTTCGCCTTGTGGCGCGACACGCGCGACGCGAGTTCGGCGCTGCCCGACATCGGCCCATGAGACATCCTGTGTCAACCCCCTGTCGAAGAAATTGTTTTGAGCGAGCCCAGGTGCAAGGCAGGGTCGTAGGTTTTTCGGTCAGTCCAAGCGCGCCAGATGACACGCAACCAGGCGCGAGCCAGGATGCGTACGGCAT